>JAZKGZ010000012.1:0-196079 GCA_040385645.1 Pseudomonadota bacterium | reverse complement strand
GCAAGGAGCTATCTTCTCAAATTATCCGCGGTCTTGAAATCCCCGGGCAGGTCAATGCGTGAGTCGCATCAAGTGCGGCGTGATACAGCATCGCTTAGCTCGGCGATTTTTTGAATACGTACGTATTGACAACAGCTATACATCGCGTCATAATCTGTATATCCAACGTATATCGAAGTGAGGCTGCCATGCGTGACGCCCCCATCAACCTGCGAGCCTTGCCTACACAACGTGACCTGATTGATCAGGCCGCCAATTTGCTCGGCAAAAACCGTTCGGACTTTATGCTCGAAGCGGCTTGTGACCGCGCTCAAGCTGTGGTGCTGGATCAAGTCTTTTTCAGCCTGGATAGCGATAAATTCAAGCAGTTCACCAGTTTGCTCGATACACCACCCAACCCGAATCTAGGGCTCGAACGTCTCATGGCGGTAAAAGCGCCTTGGAGCATTGATAAGGCATGAGTTTGCAACTGGGCGCGCCGCAGCCTCTCGATGCAACACAACTGCTGAACGAATTCATTTGTGGGGAGGCCAGCCTCGACGACTGGCTCAAGCGCAGGGCACTAGCAAACCAGGTAAGCGGTGCCAGCCGCACTTTTGTCGTTACCGATCAGCAGAAGCGGATCTGCGGCTACTACGCAATGGCCGCAGGTGCAGTTTCGCTGCAAGCAGCGACCAGTAACGTGCGACGCAACATGCCCGATCCTATTCCAGTGATGGTACTGGCTCGGTTAGCAGTTGACCAACGGGCTCAAGGCATCAAACTCGGCGCATCGTTACTGCGAGATGCAATCGGTCGTGCGGTCAGTGTTTCTCAGCAGGCGGGTGTGCGGGCGTTGCTTGTTCATGCCCTTAATGATCAGGCCAAACAGTTTTATCAGTATTACGGATTTCAAGAGTCGCCGCAGCATTCGATGACGCTGATGCTTCGATTAAGTGCTGTGAAGGTTTAGAGACTTTTGCAGCGCCCGTATCCGGTCAACGTTGTACCGGTGAGCAACCCGGCAGCCTGTGCTGCCCGCACGGTGGCATCGCGTAGTTCAATTTGAATCTTAGTCATGGTAGCTCCTTCATCGTCTGGCATATTTATATTGCCAAAGTGAGCGTTGGGTTTCAATCAACTTATTTATAATAAAACGAAACAGCTCCTCTTGGCTGCCGAAATCCCATTTGTACCAAAGCTGCCGATCGTAACTACAAAAATGAGCCAAGGGAAATCGATTATTTATAGGCGGAAGTATGATGTAGTTATAAAACATTGATTCTTTACAATCAGGATCAGGTAATTCGGTTTTAAATGTAACTATTCTTTGATCCCATCCATGTAGCCTTACGTGCTGGTATATATCCTCTTCGGATACATTAAAAGCATCTTCAAACCTAATTGCTAAATTCTCGGTGCCTAAATTTTTTTCTTTCCAATTATCTTTTCCTACTAAATGCTCAGCCAAAATTGCTTCTATTTGAGCGGTTTTTTCTACAGGTTTAGATTTTATTTTAGGCCTCCAACAGGCGTTAATCGCCTTAAGTAACCATTGTCGACAAGCCACGCTATAGCTCCACTTGTGTTGTTGGTAGAATTTTTGTAGGCAAATATTGAATTTGTGGAGATTTGAGCTTTATTTGCTACTTCTGCCCAATGAATCAAATATTGCGTTCCACCGCCCGGTTGATCAAATGCACTGGCAACTTTTCCTCCGAACACCGGCAAATCTTTTGCAGTTTCATAAATATGATACGGTTTTTTTAAACTGTCAGGTGTTAGTGCCCGTTGCGATGGTGGCGTACCCTCTGGAGATAAGTAGCTGCCTCCCTCATCTCCCAGACGATCGATCCTGGTTTGCCTAGGCAATACAATTTCGGATTTAATTCCTGCGAACCCATCATTCGGTGGCCATTTCCAATCACCATTTGGCTTTTTGTAGACTGTCCAATCGGCGTTGTATTGTGCCTCTGCAGTGTTAATCCGCGCAATAGACGCACTTGATACGATTCCGCCTTTACCAACCTGCCGTTTTCCAAAATCGACGACGCTGCGAATACCCTTGGCAATGCGACTAAACCCACCACTGGCTTTGATTCCCCAAGCCCCTGTAAGGCCGCCGGCCACCTCGCCTGTGCTTGTAACGAATTGGTTTGCCAGTGCCTTTGCCGCTGCATTGATGTCGGGTTCGCAGTTGGCGTTCCTAGCGTTGGTGTCGAGGTCAAGGAATGTCTGGAACAGGTGAAATACGCCTGAGCCGGCCGTCCAGATACCGAAGCCGAGTAGTGCCAGATCAGTAACCCATCCGATCGGCGTTGCCTGACTTGCCGTCCACAATGCAAAGACGGCACCCATGACCGCTAGGTTTTCAGGTTGCACCATTTCCTGCAATGCCGCACCGATCTCGCCTGGCACTTGCGGTGCAGCGCGCTTAACAATCTCGGCAAGTTTGTCGGAGTAACTCGCTTTACTCCAATCAGTAGCTGGCACCGGCTGCAACCCCAGCGGGTCACTCATCGTATGCGGCCGCCTTAAGCCGAACGCATACAGATCAGGCCCCACCGCCAACCCCAATGGGTCGGGGGTCAGGTATCTGGCATATACCGGGTCGAAATATCGATGCGTGTTGTAGTGCAGGCCGCTCTCTGCATCGAAATACTGGTTTGAGCCACGCAGGTTGAGGGTGACATGTCCTAACGTTGTGCCCTGTGCCGGCGTGCTGTTGAGATAATCACCGACGCGGGCTTGCCAGACGACCTGGCGGGCTTCGTCGGTCACAGACAGTGGCGCATGCCGGTGATCGGTGTGGATGGCAAGAATACTGCCACCCTGCAGCATCGCTACCGGCTTGTCGTTGAGCCAGACATATTGGCGGGTCGGCGTATGTTCATCACCACTTTCGAATGCCAGGTAGCTGCCGTCGTAGAAGTAGTGCGTGGTCTTGGTGCTGTTGCTATTGGCCTGTACAACAGTTTTGGCGATGCGCTGGCCGAACAGGTTATAGCGGTAGCGGGCGACTTCTTGTTTAGTACTGCCGGCGACGCGGTCGATGCCTGTCAATCGATTCAGGCTGTCGTAGGTGTAGCGCAGGTCGCCCTGCTCGACCTGCCGGCCCAGTGTGTCGAAACGCTTTGTCATCTCGGCTGACCAGACTTTCGGGCTTGCAGCATTGTCGGGCGGGCCCGGCAGAGAGCTTCGCCAGCCAGCGGTCTTGCCGTGCAGACGGCTGATGAGTGCCTGTGCCGCCTGGTCTTGCGCGCGTTGTCCGAGCAGGATCGGGTGCGTCGCGACGACCCTGGTGGGATCGGTCAATGCTTCACCATCGGACTTTGCATTGGCTTTGGCATAGGCAATTGCCGCAGGGTCGTCGGGGCGCACATTTGCCAGCGGGTCGTAATGCAGCGTGGTCTGCCCGACTTGCGCGTTGCCGGCTTTGACGATGCGCCCTTGAGGGTCGAGCGCCAGTTCGCTGGTCAGGCCATTGCCGAACGCAAAAGAGCGTTGTGCATAGCGCTCTGTGTCCCCATTCATGCCTCGTACGATCGGCCGATCGAGCAGGCCTGCACTGAGTTTGTGTGCTGTAGCATTGTTCACGCCAGCCAGCCACACCGATTCGAGCAAGCCGGCCTGTGGATGTTGAGAGCCGCGATAACGATAGTGAAGCTGTTGCCCATCCGGCAGCGTCTTGGCGATCAGTTGCCCGGCGGTGTTGTAGCGGTAGTGGAGTGCCAGCCTCTTCGCACCGATATTCTGGGTATGGCTGGTCAGCCGGGCTGCCGTGTCGTAGGTAAAAGTTTCCGCGCCAGCTAAGTAGTTGATTGCCACCGGTTTGTTGGCCGCGCCCCACACGATGGTGGCGTTTTCGTCGAGGGTATTTGTCGGGCCGTATGCCTGCACACCGATTACACGCCCGGCCGGGTCGCGTTGGTAAGTAATGCGGCTGCCATCGCTTTGACCTTTGCCGAGGATATGACCAGCCAGGTCGTATGCGTAAGTCGTGGTGCCGGTGGTCGGGCTTTGCGATTGCACGAGGTTGCCGAAGTCGTCACTGAGGTAAGTGGTGAGATTGCCGTTGGCATCCTTGGCGCTACTGGCGGCGCTGCGTGGATTGGTATCAGGCTTAGTGTCGAGGTTTGCGTCGAATGCGGAGTCAGCAGCGGCGATGAATGTGTGCAGGACGGCAAACGGGGAAACCGGTTCAGGGCGGACAACGTCGGGTTTGTCGGCAGTGTGTGCTGCAGTGATCAGAGCGCGCACGCCGTCTGCATCACCGTCCACACCGCTGTCACGTCTGTCGGCTGACGGCAACATGAAACGACGCGGTTGCTGCGCCAGAGCACCGGAGGCGTCGAAAAGCCTTGCCTGCTTGATCTCGCCTTCGGTATCCCGCAACAGCTCTATGCGGTTGTTGCGTTGATCGCGGATGGCCGTTACGGCGTGGCGGTGCTGGAACTCGAATTGCAGGCGCTCGCCGGTGGGAGACATCACCTGTGTAGTGCGACCGCCGGCATCGTGCTGGAAATGCGTAACGGCACCGCCACGGTTAACTTGGGTAATCGCGCCTTGGGGACTGTAAATCAGTGTCGTCACTACACCATCGATACCGATGCTTCGTATCAGGCGCTTGCTCGATGTAGCCCGGTCGTGTTCGTATTCGAAACGCGCGATGCGCCCGGTCGGATGCATGATCTGTTCGATCGCCGAGCCGTCGCCGCTCCAGGTATAGCGGGTGATGTCGCTATCAGCTGGAGACTGGGTGGGGCCGTTTTTCAATGGCCCATCGACTTCTGCGAGCAGGCTCCTGCCGTTGATCGTCCGATAGCGGTATGAAGTGGTACGCTCGATGACATCGTCGGCTACGGATGGCCTGAACCCACTTTCCTTGATGCGCGTGGCTTGCCCAAGCTGGTTGTAGGTGATGTCGAGCCGGTGCTCTTTGCCGGGTACGACGCTCGGGCGGGCAATCACCGTCGGCAACTGAGAGAAACTTTGCAAAGCTGCATATTCATAACGCACGAGTGATTGCGGCGTTCTGGCTCTGCCGTTCTCGAACTGCGTCAAGGTCACTCTGACCGGCCTGCCCTGCGCATCGAGTTCGGTGCGGCGGCTGCGCAACGGCTCGCCTGCCGGAGTCAAATGGGTGAGCACTGTTTGCCTGCCCAGTTGGTCGTAGCCGTAGCGCACGTTCATGTCGCCACATTGCCGACAACCTGCACCGCGTGCTTCCAGCAAACGATACTGGCCACCGATGATGGCGTGCCGGTAAGTGGTTTGCTGGCCAAGGCTGTTGGTGAGCACGGTTACGCCTGGCGTGGCGTAATCGAGGGTTACCTGGTTGATGCCGGTGCCGGGAACGAGACGTGCCGGCTGCAGTGGTTCGGCACCGGTACCGGTTCGCAACCGCGCTGGCATGCCGTTTACGCTCAATGTCGCGCGACCGTTTCGATCGTACAAGTAGGTGCCGATACGCTGGAGATCGGGTATTGGTATTGGCGCGGCTATTTGCGTTGCGGAAGTCGTGCCGACGGCGGCAGTCGCATTTTTCTCTTGCACGCTGATGCCAGTCAGAGGCGTTGGGCGCAGCGCATCTTCGTAGTAGTAAAGCCGGCTGTCACCTCCTGGATAACGTACTGCACTCAGGTTTGCTGCTTGATTGACCGTTTTTGCAACGCCTGTGTTAGCCGTTTCGCCGGCCACGGTCGGTGCCGCGGTGCCGTAGGTGTAATCGAAATTACCAACCGGGCTGACAATGGTTGCCACGCCACGAAAACCACCGGTTTTATCGGTTCTACCGGGATACTTCAGTCGCATTTGCCGCCCTTGCGGGTCGGTTACCTGTACCAGCATGCCCTTCACATCGTACTGCAGGCTGACGAATTCTCCCGTGGGCACGGCAATCTGCACTAACCTTCCGCCATGGTCGAATTGCAAGGTCTTGCCGTTGGGCCAGGTCCAGAGATAGTTTTCTCCCTGAGTAGCGCGGGTGATGCGCAACTGTCCATTTGCCGGATTGTCGCTGCTGCACAAGCCGGGTTGTTTGGCATCCCGCGCGAACATGACGCGGGTACCGTCGGCTTGTACGATCTGGATGACGGTGCCGGTGGCATACAAAGCCGTTTCGTACGAAAGCTTCCAGCCGCGACCGAGAATGCCGGTTGTAATGTTGGGCGTGCTGTAAGCACTGTTGTAGTGGCGTACGATTTCCAGACCGAGCACGCCGGGCAATGCCGGCAGATCGTCCTCCCGCTGGTATTTGTTGCCGGAGATTATGTTGATCGGATTGCCTGCGCCGACAGATGCGCTACCTTGATTGCCTTGGCTGGCAACGCCAACGCCGCCGCAAGTGGCACCACCCGTAGCCGGCCCGCACGCCGCGGCATTGATGAATGATAGTGAGGTCGTGCCCGGAACGGCCGACTGCCCCGCAGTGGAACCTGGCACGCAATTCATCGTCACGCCGCATGGGCTGCCCGATTCCGTCAGCAAAGGCGATGCAGCCCAGGCGCTACGCTGCATTTGCACCAGCAAGGCCAACGATATCAAGGTAAGTAATGTAATGACGATGCGTTGCGCACTTCGACGATATCGAATGCAGCGGATGGGTTGTATAACCGGGCTACGAATAATGAAAAAGTTACGGCGGGCAGGGACAGGGAGTACGGGCATGGCTCGGCGCCTGATGGAAGAAAGCAGAAAGAAGCGTTGCGGCACATCGCAACATGTTGCAACGCAGCGCAGCAATCACTCACTGCAACTTTGGAGCACAAACTAGCGGTTGACATACTATCAACGCATTGCTCTTCCCGAAGCCCTTACATCCCCGTTTAAATCTCAAAAATTTACATCGAATCTTGCCGCCAAGATTTTACGAACGTTTGCGTGTCTTCGGTGCAAGCATGGTTTGCCGACATCCTGGTTTGCCGCACCGACAGGCATACGCACGCTTCAATGCCGCTGTATAACGCGCTTCCAATACCAAACCATAATCGAAATTCAATTCTTCGCCACGAGTGATGTCACGCAGTGCATGAATGAAGATGCGGTTGTTTTCTTCGCGCGCTTCGCAATTCGGTTCGCAACAATGGTTGATGTAACGCGCGTCGTTGCCGTGACGACCGCCATCGATCATGTTGCCGTTTTCCAAGCCGAACAAAAACGTGTGATGCGAGTCATCGTCTCGTGCCGCCAAATCTTCACAGGCTTGGTCGTAACTGATGTGATCGCCAAGATATTCGACAATCAATTCGCCGGCCCGAATCTTGCGCGAAGCAAACACCCCTCGGCCATGAATCGGTGAGTTTTTTACACGGTACAGGTGCGCTGTAGACGAAACGGATAAAGTCATTGGCAAGGCGAGAAAGAAAGTAAAAACGCGCAGCTGCAACATTGCAGTGGCTTGTCATTTTGCCACACGCTGTTGAATTTACTGGGCGTTGTCAACCGGTATGCCGGCAGGTGCGTCAAAATGAACAAAGCACTGCGTTCTGCGCTCTTATCCACGTCGAGCCGTTTGTCGATGCGTTTTGCATGAAGCTTTCTGTAACACTGTGGCTTGTGTATGCTTTAAAAAATTCGGTAACAACATATGCACACCGATGACAATCAAACCAGCGTATTATTTATTTGCATGCTAGAAATAGTGGCAGAAATTTTCATGATAGGAATGCTGCTGCCAGCAACCGTCAGTTCAATTCAAAGGACATGTTCACATGAAGATCTTTGACAACTACACAGCACGTTATGAACGTACCCGCGAGGAGGAATACTCGCTTCAGGAATATCTGGATTTATGCAAACGCGATCGCATCGCATTTGCCAGCGCGGCAGAGCGCATGCTCGCTGCCATCGGCGACCCGGAATTAGTCGACACCCGGCACGACCCGCGGCTCTCACGCATCTTCGCCAACAAGGTCATCAAGATTTATCCTGCCTTCCGTGAGTTTTATGGCACGGAAGAAGTGATCGAACAGGTCGTCGCTTATTTTCGGCACGCCGCGCAGGGGTTGGAAGAACGCAAACAAATTCTGTATCTGCTCGGCCCTGTAGGTGGCGGTAAATCGTCGATCGCCGAAAAGCTCAAGTCGTTGATGGAAAAGATTCCGTTCTATGCGATCAAAGGCTCGCCGGTGAACGAATCGCCACTCGGGCTGTTCAATGAACTGGAAGACGGCGATATTCTGGAAGAAGATTACGGCATCCCGCGCCGCTACCTGCGCACGATTCCAAGTCCCTGGGCAGTCAAGCGGTTGCACGAGTTCAACGGCGACATCAATCAGTTCAGAGTCGTCAAACGCTACCCGTCGATTTTGAAGCAGATTGCCATTTCCAAGACCGAGCCCGGCGATGAAAACAATCAGGACATTTCTTCGCTGGTCGGCAAGGTCGATATTCGCAAGCTTGAAGAATATTCCCAGGACGATCCGGACGCTTACAGCTACTCCGGCGGCCTGTGCCTGGCCAATCAAGGCTTGATGGAATTCGTCGAGATGTTCAAGGCACCGATCAAGGTGCTGCACCCGCTACTGACCGCCACGCAGGAAGGTAACTTCAAGGGCACCGAAGGATTCGGCGCGATACCGTTCGAAGGCGTAATCCTGGCGCACTCCAACGAATCGGAATGGAAAACCTTCCGCAACAACAAGAACAACGAAGCGTTCCTGGACCGGATTTATATCGTCAAGGTGCCGTATTGCCTGCGTGTCTCCGACGAGATAAAAATTTATGACAAACTGCTGCGCAATTCATCTTTGTCGCAAGCCTCTTGCGCGCCCGGCACGATGAAGATGATGGCGCAATTCGCCGTGCTGTCGCGCTTGAAAGAGCCTGAAAATTCCAGCATCTTCAGCAAAATGCAGGTGTACGACGGCGAGAATCTGAAAGATACCGACCCTAAAGCCAAGTCGATGCACGAATACAGCGATTATGCGGGCGTCGATGAAGGGATGAATGGTTTGTCGACACGATTCGCCTTCAAGATCCTGTCGAAAGTGTTCAACTTCGACAATACCGAAGTCGCGGCGAATCCCGTACACCTGTTGTATGTCCTGGAACAGCAGATCGAGCGCGAGCAGTTTCCGGCGGAAACCGAGCAAAAGTATTACGCCTACATTAAAGAATACCTGGCGCAGCGTTATATCGAATTTATCGGCAAGGAAATCCAGACTGCGTATCTGGAAAGTTATTCCGAATACGGCCAGAACATTTTCGACCGCTACGTTACCTTCGCCGATTTTTGGATACAGGATCAGGAATTCCGCGATCCGGACACCGGCGAGAGTTTCGACCGCACCGCGTTGAACAATGAGCTGGAAAAAATCGAGAAGCCGGCCGGCATTTCAAATCCTAAAGATTTCCGTAACGAGATCGTCAACTTTGTGTTGCGCGCGCGGGCACACCATGCCGGGAAAAACCCTGCCTGGACCAGCTATGAAAAGCTGCGCACCGTCATCGAAAAGAAAATGTTTTCCAACACGGAAGAGCTGTTGCCGGTTATTTCCTTCAATGCCAAAGCCAGTAACGACGATGCTAACAAGCATCAAGAATTCGTTGCTCGCATGGTGGAAAAGGGTTACACCGCCAAGCAGGTACGTCTGCTGTGCGAGTGGTATCTGCGGGTTCGAAAGTCGTCCTGACGAGGAGCTAACTTGTCTTATCTTATCGATCGGCGTTTGCAGGGCAAGAACAAGTCTGCGATCAATCGCGAGCGCTTCCTGCAACGCCATAAGGGCCAGATCAAGGAGGCTGTTACACGTGCGATCAAAGGGCGCTCCATCACCAATATCGAAGGTGGCGAAAAGGTGTCGATACCGGTCAAGGACACCAACGAGCCCAGTTTCGGGCATACCCAGGGCGGTGTTTGGGAAAAAGTCTTACCCGGTAATTCGGAGTACCTAAAGGGCGACCGCGTCGCCCGTCCTAAAGGCGGCGGTGGAAGCGGGCGGGGCAAGGCGAGCAACAATCAAAACGGCGAGGACGATTTCAGCTTCGAGCTGAGCCGCGAAGAATTCATGAACTACTTCTTCGAGGATTTGGAACTGCCGAACATGGTCAAGACGCAACTGACCACGACCAGCGATTATAAAAATCAGCGTGCCGGCTATAACACTTCCGGGACCAACGCCAACATTCATGTACTGCGTTCGCTGCGTGGCGCGCTCGGGCGGCGTATCGCTGTAAGTAGTGGCTCGCGTCGTCGCCTGGTCGAAGCGGAAAAAGAACTGGCTACCTTGCTCTTGAAATTTGGCGAGGGCGACGCTCACGTGGTGAAATTAAAGGCGGAAATTCATTCCCTGCGCACGCGCATTTTGGCCATTCCATTTATCGATCCATTCGATCTACGTTATAGCAATCGTATCAAGGTGCCGAAACCGTCGAGTCAGGCAGTCATGTTTTGCATACTGGATGTCTCCGGATCGATGGACGAGAGCAAGAAGGAAACCGCCAAGCGGTTTTTTATCCTGTTGTATCTGTTCCTGACGCGTGCCTACGACAAGATCGAGGTGGTCTTCATTCGCCACCACACGTCTGCCACCGAGGTCGACGAAGAAGAATTTTTTCATTCGCGTGAATCCGGTGGCACGGTCGTTTCATCCGCCTTGTACCTGCTGACGAAAATCATGCACGAGCGGTATCCCAGCAGCGATTGGAATACCTACGTCGCCCAAGCCTCTGACGGCGATAATTGGGACAACGATTCTGTCATTTGTCGCCAGCTACTCATTAACACCGTGATGCAGGCGGTGCAGTACTACGCCTATGTCGAAATCACCGACGGCGAGCCGCAAAACCTGTGGCAGGAATACACGCAGGTGTCGGATCATCACAAGCATTTTGCCATGCAAAAAATCGAGTCACCAGCCGATATCTATCCGGTATTTCGCGAGCTTTTCAAGAAGCAAACACGCTGAGGTCATCATGACGCCCACTTTGCAAAACGTATTGCCTTTGACCGAAGACGGGCCGAATCGTTTGCCGGACCAGTCCGAGTGGACATTCGATTTGATCGAGCAGGCACATGCGGAAATCCGGCGCGTGGCCGAACAGTTCGGCCTGGATACGTATCCTAACCAGCTGGAAATCATCAGCGCCGAGCAAATGATGGATGCCTATGCTTCAGTGGGCATGCCGGTGTCCTACAACCATTGGTCGTTCGGCAAGCATTTTTTATCCACTGAAAAAAGCTACCGACGCGGGCAGATGGGGCTGGCCTACGAAATCGTCATTAATTCCAGTCCGTGTATCGCCTATCTGATGGAAGAAAACAGCCTGACGATGCAGGCATTGGTCATTGCCCATGCCGCCTATGGGCACAACTCGTTTTTCAAGGGCAATTACCTGTTTCGCGCATGGACGGACGCAGAGGCGATCGTCGATTACATGGTATTTGCAAAAAATTATATCGCCGATTGCGAGCGGCGTTATGGTGTTGAAGCCGTCGAATTATTGCTCGATTCCTGCCATGCATTGCAAAGCTACGGCGTAGACCGCTACAAGCGCCCGGCTAGATTATCCCTGGCTGAAGAGACAGCCCGGCAAAAGGAGCGCGAACAATATTTGCAGTCGCAAGTCAATGATTTGTGGCGTACTGTGCCGCGGCGTGACGCTGCGCAAACGCTTGAAAAAGCCGAGCGTTTTCCTTCCGAGCCGCAAGAAAACCTGCTGTACTTCATTGAAAAATCGGCTCCGTTGTTGGAGCCCTGGCAGCGCGAGATCGTGCGTATCTCACGCAAGATCTCGCAATACTTTTATCCGCAGCGGCAAACGCAGGTCATGAACGAAGGCTGGGCCACATTCTGGCACTACACCATCCTCAACCAGCTTTACGACGAAGGTGTGGTGGGCGACGGTTTCATGATGGAATTTTTGCAAAGCCACACCAACGTCGTATATCAACCGCTAGTTGGCAGCAACCATTACAGCGGCATTAATCCCTACGCACTCGGATTTGCCATGATGCGCGACATCCGCCGCATTTGCGAGGCACCTACTGCAGAAGATCGTGCCTGGTTCCCCGACATTGCCGGCAGCGACTGGCGCAAAACCCTCGATTTTGCGATGCGCAACTTCAAGGACGAAAGCTTCATTGCACAGTATCTTTCACCGAAGCTGATTCGCGACTTTCATTTCTTCGCAGTGCTGGACGACGACAAGGTCGACAAACTGACGATTTCAGCAATTCATGACGAAGGCGGCTATCGCTACATTCGCTCCCAATTGGCCGAGCAATACAACCTCGGCAGTCGCGAGCCGAACATTCAGGTTTGGGCGGTCAATACCCACGGTGACCGCTCGCTGACGTTGCGGCATACGCAGTTTCAGCGTCGTCCGCTAAGTGGACAAACCGATGAAGTGTTGAAGCACATCGTGCGGTTGTGGGGCTTCGATGTGCATCTAGAAACGGTCAGTCCGAGCGGCAACGTATTAGCCACGCTGCATGGGAAATCGGAGATGCGCAGCCGGCCTCGCTCTCGAAGCAACTAACTGAATCCATATTTCACCACCATCAACAACTCCTGGAGTTTTCCTAGATCGGCAGGTTGCAACGACAGCTGCAGCGTGTCGTCGAGAATAAATCCAGTCGTTTCGGCCTTGCAAACGCGCCACGAATCGATGCGGGAAAGGTTAGTGGCAACACCATCGAGATCGATCGTTGCTTTCAATGCTTGTGCCAGGTACATGAAACCATGAGCGCGTGACAACCGGGTCCTGGTGCAAGGTCTTGTCGACGATGTTGGTGGCGCCGCTCAATGCCCAATGTTCGAATCGCTCGCCGTCGCTCTTTTCAGATAAACCGAAACCACGAAATTCTCGCTCGGCATGATCGTAGTACCCATTGCGGTAACGGTAGTGATTGACCAACCGGTGGCCGCTGACATGGTCGATCGTTTCGACCCGCGACAGGCACTGCACCGGAAAATGCAGCTTGGTTGCCCTGGGTCGGCCTGCTTGCTCGTCCTCGATATAAAAGCGCGTCGACGGTGTGTATTGCAGGCGCACTTCCTTACCCAGATTGTTGCGATAGCCGACCATCACATGCGGTTTTTCGCCGCGCATCAGGTCGATGTAACGCAGCGGTGCGTTGCGGTCCTTATCGAGCGGTCGAGCGGGCTGGACCAGACGATGCAGGTTGTGCCGGTGCCCATCAGATCGGTGAAGGTTCCATCGCCCAGGTTGCGTTTGTAATACCAGCCCCCGGCCTGTTCTGCCAGGATGCCGGACAAACCTTCGCTGTACAGGTCGGTGAACAAGTATGGCGAGGCGATGCCGACCGGCGCGTGGACGACGTTTTCTTGCGTGACCGTATTGACGGTCTTGTCCCATGCGTGCGGCTGATACTGGAACTCGAACGGCGGCAGGCTCTTGCGGGTATAGCTGCTGTCGGGAAGCTTGGCGTAGCCAGTCGTGGTGACGAAAGCCAGATAAGTGAAATGCTGTTCGGTGGAGGTGTCGTAGTGCAGATCCAGTGACTGCACCAGTGCCTTGCCACCGGGCAGAGCCGGAAAATAATGCCATTGCTGTACCCGCCGGCACAGGCGGGTACAGCGCAATTCGAAACCGGGCTTGTAATCGGAAAAGGCATCTTCACGGTAGTTCCAGGGGTCGGTCGCTTCGAACGGCGCCGTCAACTGGTATTGGCCATAATCGAATGCCGTTTCGAACAGATAATCGCTTTCGGCTGGAAACGGATCGGCATAAAGCGTTCCCGAAGAAGCGAAAGGCGTGCGGTTCCCATACAAGACCCGCGACAGATACCGGTTGGTATAGCTGAGCTGACCCGCGTGACGGCGGTTGGCATTGTGCGGCAATACTGCAGAAAACCCCGCGTCGTCTTCCGACCGGTACAGGTATTGGCTACAGTTTCCAAGGTCGTCGTAGACAAAGTCCGGCAGCCACTCAACCACCCGACGTGCATCGGCAGGATCGGCGATGCGTGACTGGCTACTCCAACCAAGCAAAGTCGTGACGTTGTCCGGGCTGGTGACGCGCCAACGTATCTCTCCAGTGGTTTTATGGGTCCAGCGTTCGATCCGCGAAAAGGTACCTTCCACGCGAGGCTTGTAGCGCCTGATCCTGAAACTGCCATCGCCCGAGTCATACTCGCGCACCCGATAGCTGCCGTCCGGGTTATTGATAAATGCCCCGCCTGCGTCCCTTTCGAATTCAGCCACCAGGTCTTCCGACCCGGCCAGCAGAAAGGTATCGGAATCGGGTGCATCGCCAGCGCCGTCGAGGTAGCGAGGCAGTTCCTGATTTGTTTTTCGTTTGATCGTCGGCAGGGATAGATCCCACCCGAGGCCGAAAATGCCGTTGCCCCCGCCGGAGCTATAGGCAATGCGAAGCGTGGGCGCCACGCCGCGTGAGGCCGCTACCGGTAAAGGAATACTGAAGCTGGCCGTGCCATTGGCCGCATTGACCTTGAACTCTTCATCGATACCACGCACCGCACCGCCGCCTTTGGGCAGCTCGATCTTAGGAACCTTGATGGCATTCGGTTCTGTGCGACCACCTTGCGTGCTGAAGATCGATTCCGACGAATCCGATTTGTTGCCGACCTGCTTGTCCATGCACACCTCGAATCGGATGTTTGGTTGACGGACTGGGAAACTTATTGCCGGTTGGGATAGGGCCGAGGAAGGAGAATGTTAACGATTACGTCGAGTTAAAAATTGACAATTGTTAACTATTTATTTTGGAAAGATTTAAACTTGTGATGGAGCATCGTCACTGTTTCTAATGATATTCTGCTCGCGCAAAAAAAAGCGTCGACCGTTGTTGCTCCAATGACAGAGCGGTCCCATACAAAAATAGTCTGAAATATTCTCTATCGCGGCTCGACAAACTTGTTTAAAAATGCAGTAGATAGCGGCAAGTTAAGAATTAAGTATTTCCAAAATGATTTAGGCTGGTGCGCGAGACGATAAAAATGCCAAAATTGGATTTTCTAAGTCGGCGATAACCATCGCTAAGCAAATTAAGTTGTCGTTGTAATTCACGAATTATTGGAAGCAATGCAGTCACTTGCACCCTTCGTAAAGGTGCTGGACGCTATGCATCAACTAAAAATGTGGCCGATTAGAAACTTTAAGCTCCCCGTTTTCAATGCAAATGCTAGTGTTTCTCGGAGCCGGTTTCCCAAAATTTTGTTTTATGAACGTTGCAGGTATTTCTTGTCTGGAAAATACAAATCTTTTTGCGCCTTCCAATATAATTCGATTACTTCTGGCAACCCCCTGGTTTGTCTGTTCACCTATCGACGCCGTGGAGAGGTCGTCAGCGAATTGCAGTGGCATAGGGAGCACTTGAAGGGACAGTTCAGGCGTGAGCGGTGCATGGATGTCGAATGGAATGCGCGAATCCTCCCGCCACGGCTCGTCGACCAGGAGTCCTCCGTCAGCGTATAGATACTCGGCAGAGCCGCTAGTTTTGCTCAGAACAAACGGAGCATGCGCAATTTTCTCTTTATAAATCTCAAACATTCTGAGCATGTCCTCTAGTGCTGAATTTTTTGCCTGTTTGTCCGAGGCAGTCAATCTCACGTGAAATTTTTTAAGCTTGGCAAGGTACGTGGGATGCCTAACAAGCAAAGCTGACACGTAATCTGCTATCGCGTGCCGTATTTCGTCTGGGATAGAAATAAATTCCATGTAAGGATGCACGCGGTATCCCGCCTCCTTAGCCATTGCTGCTAAGCGCATAAGTGCATAACTTCGATGCCTTGGCCCAAGTTTGCGAATTACGTTAGCAGGATCTAAAAGATAGTTGATCATCTTGGTAGCCGGGCCGTCGATGGTCTGAGCAAACCACTCCTCAACCGTTGTATCTTTTGAATCGTCTTCAAGAAAGCGAGTGTAGAGCTCCGACTCAACACCGATATTCAGTGGATCAGTTTTAAATAACGAACCATCCGCACGGGTTACCGTTACATAGCCATCATTGTTTGTCCAGAACCGGGACTGGGCCATCGGCCACCAGTGGTGTCGCTTAGGTTTGATCACGGCTTTTCACGATTCAGAGTTAGTGATTAATCGAATCCAAAGGCAAATGCTTCCACATTTTGTAGTTTTTCGACCGATGAATATGTTTTGTTCATGAAAGAAGGTAACGTGTTTCCTGATTAAACCGTCTAGTGCGTCAACCGACCGCTTTTCGCCGATGGTTCCTTCGCAAAACTCTGACTTCCCCGGCTTCCTTGCCGATACAGTTCAATGTTCGCATTCGGTAAAATCTCGCTTCTATTTTTGTAAAGGAAATTGCTGAATTAGGCTGATCCATTTCGCGCCGCGCCCCTTGCCCGTTGGCGCGATGAGCCCTTCGCCCTTCATGGCTCGCAATACCAGCCGTACCATGTCGCGGCTGACGCCGGGACAGGCTTCTTCAATTTCCGAGATCGAGAAGGGAAGATTGCGTTTGTGGATTTCGGCCCTGACACGGTCACCCTTGGCGCCGCGTCCGCGCTCGATGGTGCCGACGCGCGCTTCGAATTCCTTATAGGCGCGCAGCAGCGCACCCCAGAAGTAGTCGAGCCACGGGGCGATGTCGTGCGCAGCTTCATGCCAGCCTTGCGAACTGGCTTCTAGCGTTTCGTAATAACTTTCCTTTGATTCTTCGAAGATGCGCTCCAGGCTGATGAAGCGGCCCACGGCATAGTCGAAGTGGTATAGCAGTTGCAGCGTCAGCAGTCGCGCCATGCGGCCGTTGCCGTCCGGGAAAGGGTGGATGCACAAGAAATCGAGGACGACCAGTGGGACAAGCACCAACGGATCGGCCAAGTGTTGGTCCAACGCGAGGCGATAGCGCGTAATCATGTCGCCCATTGCCATCGGCGTCAGGTGCGCAGCGACTGGCGAAAAGCGAATGCGCGATCTTCCGTCTGGGTGGCGCTCGATGATGTCGTTGTTGGTCGCCTTCCAATACCCGCCTGGCTGCGGCATATAACGATACAAGAGGCCGTGCAACTGCAAGACTGTCCCCTCGGAGAACGGCATGTGCTCACCGCTTTCGTGTATCAGATTCAGTGCATCGCGGTAGCCGGCAACCTCCTGTTCGGATCGGCTCTGTGGTGTGGCATTTTTGAGCACCAGAGACTTAAGCCGGTTAGGCGCAACGACCACACCTTCCAGCCGGTTGGACGACTCGGTGGATTCGACGACAGCGACTTGACGTAAATCGCTCAGCACCTCTGGCGACTGCGCAACGTACAGTTGCTGCTTACCTCGATACTCACCCAAAGCCCGCATCGTCGCAAGTTGCTGCGTATCAAAGCGCAATTTGGCAAGGTAGTCGGGAAGTAATGAATGCATAACTCGTTCTAATGGGCAAGAAAATGGGGTAACGATACGACATATTGGGGTATTTTTACAAGTGGTTACCCCATTAAATTGATTATTACCCCAATTCGTTCTGATTCTACAAATCGTGCCAATGCACGAATAGATCGTTGCTTAACCCTGTAGCTTACGATCCGTTCAAGGCTTGATCATGCCCAGCACCTTCAAACTGCCATCGACTGCTTGCCTGGCAACTACCCTTCAGCTAATGGGCAATCATCAAGCTTGAAGCCCAGCGGCGTTGAGAACCGTTTAAAACTGGCCCTGTGGAACATTTCTGGACGATCGTCAACAACCGCAGAAATACCAAAAGTAATAAAATGCATGAAATTTCAATGAAAAATCAATCATGGTTTATCCTGCTGTGGACACCCCGGAGCCCCATCGCGGAGCAGTCGAGCGCCTCGCGAACGAATTAAAAGCTGGCCGTGTATACCGGCGGGAGGATCTTGCGCCCTTATCAACAGCAGTGGACAGGCACTTGCGTGAATTAGTGGCTAGTGGGAAGTTAAAGAAACTCGCTCCTGGCCTCTACCACGTACCAGCGCAATCTAGTTTTGGACCGCTGCCACCCGCCGATGAAGAATTGGTCAGTGGTTTCCTGCGCGATACGGACTTTCTAGTATTTTCCCCCTCTGCTTACAACGCCGTGGGGTTAGGTACTACTCAGCTGTACAACCGCACGCTGGTGTACAACCACAAGCGCCACGGTATATTCAAGCTTGGTAACAGAGAATTCGATTTCCGCGTGAAACCGCGTTTCCCTAAGAAGCTGACGCTCGAATTCTTGTACGTTGATTTGCTAAACAACTTAGGCGAATTGGCCGAGGATCGCGACGCTGTATTGAAACAGGCACGTAGAAAGTTGCAATCGTTTGATGCCACCCGATTGCGGCAGGCGGTCAAAGGATTTGCCAACGTCGCCACGCGCAAGCGACTGCAGGAGTGGATGCTTGCCTAACTTTTTGCACGACCGAAGGGACTTCAAACAATTACTGAAGATTGTCGCCGACGAGCGTCAACTCCGTACGAATGTCAGCAGCAACCGATAGTCGCCTTGGTCTGCAGCCCGTAACGCGGCCAGATAGCGCGCCCGTACCTCGTTGGCGCTGGTCAAATTGCTGCCGCCACCCCAGGAGAATATTGGCTGCCCCATGCTACGTAGAAGCGCGTCAGCCATCATCCGAGAATGCCGGCCGTTTCCATTGGGATAAGGATGAATCCAGACCAAGTCCCGGTGAAAGCGAGCCGCGATTTCGTCTGGCGGGAAAACACTGTTGTCTATCCACCAGCGCGTGTTGCCAAACAACTGCGCAAGTTTTACGCCGATCTGATTCCAGTCACAGCCTATGTTCTTGTCCGATTTGCGAAAAGTGCCGGCCCAAGCCCAAGTCATATCGAACATTTTTGAATGCAGCGTTCGGCAAAACCCCTCGCTGAGAACATCCGGCGAGCGAATCCGTTTCAACCAACGCACCGCGCGCAGAATGTTCTCCTGCTCCCAATCGTTCAGGTCGCCTTTTGTAGCCAGGTGTTCCGGCAAAAGCCCCGTTTTTTCGTCGGGGTCCAGCGGTGTCTGCCCATCTTGCTCGACAAAGTTTAACGCCATAGATCGGACCAACGACCGCGCAGCAACTCCTCTGTCCTGCGCTCGACCTGCTTGCGAATACGCGCATCTGCCGGGCGCTGGTCTTCAAGGCTCATCGTATGCGTAACGCCACCAACCTCTTCAAGTGCAATAGTGCGAGCACGCTCGCGGACAACTTCAGTCAGCGGTCGCCGTGGTACCAAAGCATAGACGAGCTCACAGTCGAGACCATCGGCAAGTTTTCGCAGTTGCTGGAGTGTGATGCGCTCATCCGACTCCGCCTGCTCTGATTTATGCAGTGTCGGCCCAGTGATACCCAATCGTTTAGCTTGTTGTCGCTCCGTCAGACCAAGCGATTGGCGGATAAGCTTTAACCACCCGCCGGCAGGCGATTTACGCGCTATCAAGCCTGCATAAGACGACAAAGATTCTTGCAGCTGATCAACGCGTAATTGGTTCAGTTCTGGGGACATTTGCTAGCCTATAGGCTGTCATGAGATTTTATGATGCTAGCACATAGTGCAGCAAAATAATAATTTTTGCTGCACTAAACCGAAGCAAATATGTTAATGACGATGGTCAATAGGTTGGTAATCTGCACCCCAAACCAGCGCGAGATTCGTAAAAACAATTTCTGTGGGTTCGCTTGACGGTGACTGTACCCAAAAAAATAGTACCGGCGGAGCTAACCAGGCAGACGTTTGCCTACGGCCACTGCAGCAATTGCTTTACCTAAACAAGATTGAATACGCTCTTGAGCAAGCCGAAGTTATGCGCTTATCGCTGCTGACCAGGCGTGTTTTGCACAAGCGTTGCTGTCGCCGCCTGAACCACCCTCGGCTTTGGAACGGGCTTTCTCTCGCCGCAAAAAATTGTTGCGTACTAAATGAGCCGTGCGCCGTTTTATGTTGCGTTGCTGGATGCCGCCTACGACCGCATCGGGTTTAACAGCGGTTCGGAACCATTAGATCGCTACTTTCGAGAGCAAGTCAGTTAGGACGTTCGCAGACGGGTAGCGACCTGCCTCGTAGCAGTCGCAAATGGGCACGCCATCGCGGGCTATTATTGAATCTTTGACCCAATCAATAGATATTTGGTTGAGAAAGGTTTTCTATCGAATCAAAAGCAAAAGACGATCGTTTGCGTGATCGGCCTTTACGTTAGCTGGGAGCATAAAAATCGCGGGCTTGGTTTGCAAATTTTTAGCTGCCGGTTTCGACCCCTAGCGGACATGCCGACCTCTGCTTATGAGTCTCATCTTTGCGCTGCCTTGCCATTCCATTTTATTCGTCAGTATCTGACTCAATCGCCCGAATAACGCGGGCTGGGTTACCTGCTGCAAAGGAATCTGGTGGGATATCACGTGTAACCACACTTCCTGCACCAATAACGGACCTATCGCCAACGGTGACGCCCGGACAAATAATTGCTCCCCCGCCCACCCAAACATCGGACCCAATCGTAATCGGCTTTGCTGATTCAAGCCACTTTCGGCGCGTGGCCGCGCTCATCGGATGAGTCGCTGTATAGATCTGTACCGCAGGCCCGAAAAGCACATTGCTGCCTATGGTTACTCGCGCCACATCGAGCACTACACAATTGAAATTGAAAAAAACTTTGGTACCAACTTCGATGTTAGTACCGTAATCACAAAAGAACGGCGGCTGAATCCATACATCGGTTTTCTTGCCAAACAGCTCAGCAAGCAGGCGTTGCCGCTCTTCGTTCTGATTTTCACGCGTGGCATTAAGCAAAAGGCACAAATCTCGACAACGCTCACGTTCTCTACAGAGTTGGGGGTCGAGGGGATTGTAAAGCTCGCCCGCGAGCATCTTTTCTTTCTCAGTACTCATTTGGTTTCCTTTCATTTTGATAGCTGCTAGATCAGATATCCGAAACGAAAGTTCACCTGATTTGCATGACAGGTTACTGCCGCATTCACCGCAAAGGCATGCCCACTTTTTGTTAAGCTTTTTTGTGGTCTTCTACAACGGTGTCAATGATTAGCCGGAGGACTGAGAGAGCTATGTCCTCACGAAGCCCTGCCTTCTTTGCAAGCTCTAGTATTCTTTTCTCTTGTTCGGCCTCGCGCTGAGGGTCGACCGGACTTAGCTTTTGCGCTTTTTTTAACGCGCCCACCTTCTCCGTTATTCGGAACCGCATCGCAAGCGTACGAATAAGTGTTTCATCGACCCGGTCTATCTCTTCCCGCAATTTTTTTAACTCTTCCATCTCGTTTTAAGCTCGTCGTATTTTGTTGAAATGATGTCCGTTTCTGGCTGCATTCTGCCTCAATCAAGTTTGAGGTAGAGGAAGTGAAGTACAGGCATGGCCGACACAACGCCGATATAAACCGCACCGCGCCAAGAGGGGGCGAACGACGGTATGCCTTGCTTCACAAACACCAGAAAAACGACGAGCGGCCAACTGATGCAAATGGCGATGGCCGTACTAACCGACTTTCCAAACGGCGGGGCAATCTCAAAGATATAAAGCACCAGCGCCAAGACCAAATACACGAAGGCACAAAATAGAACAACCCAGTCTTGAGGAGTGGAACGCAAAGGGCCTTGGAACAATGCAGATACTTCCCGGTTTGAATAGTCCATAAGCAAGGTTTTGTGGGTGCTGGGGTCGTTAAGGAAATGTCCGCAGATGGCCGATAGTTGGTCTTTGCCGAAACCGAGTGTACGACGTATGTTGACTAGTTACAAAGGAGGCGTGAGCGACACCTCAGGTGTGCGTAGAACGCATGATATTGATTCCAGTTCGGCCACGAAGCATTTAGCTTCGCTGCCTTATAGGCTAGCAAAGTTACCCGCCGTTAGCTGGCGATGCCTGGTAAGCGCAGCGACCGTACTACGCCGTTCTGTCAACTCCGTGCAAATGTCAGCAGCAACCGGTAGTCGCCTTGGTCAGCAGCCCGTAAGGCAGCTAGATACCGCGCTCGAACCTCGTTGGCGCTAATCAATTGCTGCCGCTACCCCAGGAGAATAGCGGCTGGCCTATGCTACGTAGAAGCGCGTCAGCCATCATCCGAGAATGCCGGCCGTTGCCATTGGGGTTAAAGATGAATCCAGACCAGATCGCGGTGGAAAGCGAGCCGCGATTTCGTCGGAAGGGAAAACATTGTTGTCTATCCACCAGCGCGTGTTGCCAAACAACTGTGCAAGCTTTACGCCGATCTGATTCCAGTCACAGCCGATGTTCTTGTCCGATTTGCGAAAAGTGCCAGCCCAAGCCCAAGTCATATCGAACATTTTTGAATGCAGCGTTCGGCAAAATCCCTCGCTGAGAACATCGGGCGAGCGAATCCGTTTCAACCAACGCACCGCGCGCAGAATATTCTCCTGCTTCCAATCGTTCCGAATACGCGCATCTGCCGGGCGCTGGTCTTCAAGGCTCATTGTATGCGTAACGCCACCGACCTCTTCAAGTGCAATAGTGCGTACATGCAGCGAGCGATAAATCTATAGCGGACAAATAGTGGATTGGCAAAAGGAAGCATTCGACGTGGCAGCTTACTTGCCAGGAGGTCTTTCAAAGAAAAAGCACTCAGGCAGGATGGCTGGTGCGATGTAGTCCAGATCCTGGGCCGACACACCGCAAGCGGCGAAACACTCGCGCCATTGACGCGCTATCACGACGATCTGATCAATTTCTTTACGGGCGTTTTCGTCCGATAGGCCGAAACGACCAGCCTGCGACAACAGGTTGTAAAGGCTGGCGGTGCGTCCATAGTCGCCCACTGTCAGTGCAAGGTCCCGTCGCTCCAGGCTAATCGCCGGTGTGGGTACCAGATCGTAGGCGGGCGACAGGCGCCATCCTTTAGGCCGCCGCAGCACCGCATGATTACGTGGATGGTCGTCGTTGTTAGTCACGGCAGCATTAAAGACCATGCGACGAAACAGTTCGGCACAATCGGCTTCGGGCTTGTCGGACCAGCGCCGCAGGTTGTCTGCCAGCAGCAAGTAAGACCAGCGCTCGCGGCTCATATAGCTGTCGTCGCAGTCCAGCACTGTCAAGCCACTGACTAGCCCAAAACGCATATAACCTTCGTCGGTGTAGTCACGATCGAAGCGCTGCAGCATCAGCACGTCGCTGTCGCCAACGGTCTGCAGCCGCGCCTGCGTAACGTTCAGACCGCAACGGCGTGCGAGGTCGAGCGTGGCGTACTCGATGCGCTGCAGGTTGCAGCGATCGCTTTGAGCAGGAAATTTTCCTAGCCATAGGCAGTTGGCATCTTCGATGGTGGCCTTGGGACGTGCCCCGCCCATGCTGGTACCGGGATCGAGCTGTTCAAGAAGATGCGGTGACACGGACTTGCCTTCTTCAATCGCCTCTGTCACGGCGATTAATTCAGCAAGTTGATAGGTGCGGTTGTAACGACGCGTGGGCGTGGGCGGCGCGGCCTTGAGGCCAAAAGTTAGATAGCCGGCACCATCCTGCGGGCCATGCAGTAGATAGTCTATTTCATGCAGATCATTGGTAGCACGTTCAAGCTTGTGTTCAATAACCCGCCGTCCCCAGGCGTCCGGGCTCGCATCGCGCAGTGCTCCGGGAATTCCTTTGAGTTGCGTGAATTCATGGACAGTTTTATCGAGCGGCAAGCGGTAGGGGTCAAATGCTACCGCTTCGGCACGCTCGAGGTAGCGATCGCCGTAACGAAAACGACCAATCTGCGTACCGTCAGGCAGGGTCTGCACGCGCAGCAATGCCGCTGGGACGGTATCCAATGTGCCTGGTAATTGGATGTAGACGTAAGCTTCGCGTTCAGAAGTCATAATCGTCCCTAGCTTTGCGTGGCTTGCCCACTCGGATAGGGCGGCGCGAAGCTTCAAGCGCCTTGCCGTGCGTGTCAGCGTCTGGGTCGGCTACCATATCCAAGGATCGTTCCAGCCCGAGCGCCCACAAAACGGTAAAACACACGCCGGTAGCCGTGCCGGGTTTGCCTAGTTCCAAAGCTGTAAGCGTGTTGCGATTGATCCCGGCTTTGTTGGCAAGATCCAGCACCGACCAGCCCCGGCGAATTCGTGCGATGCGGATGCGCTGGCCTAGTTGGATGATTTGCTCGGAAACGTGTGATGGGGTAAGAAAAATGCTCATTATTTCAGGCTTTGTAGTTTTTTATGCCTGTAATAATAGGCAATAATCAAATTTTTCACAAGTTAGCCACGTTTGTTTGTCGAAAATGATGTGCTAGCGCGCCGTCTTCAAATAAACACCTGGCAAGCAGCGGTAGAATGTCCCCAATACAGCGCCGCCTGACACCTGCGTGCCACCACCTACTTCACCCCGGATTTTCCTAGCATGCTGCGCCTCACCGATATACAACTCCCGCTCGACCACGCTGAAGCCGATCTGCCTGCAGCGATCCTGGCGCGCCTGGGAATCGATGCGCCCGCTTTGCAAAGCTTCACCATTTTTAAACGTAGTTACGATGCGCGAAAGAAGAGCGCCATCGTCCTGATCTATACGATCGATGTCGAAGTCGACGATGAGCCTGGAGTATTGAAGCGGCTGCATGGCAATCGACTAGTCGGCATCACGCCAGACACCAGCTACCGATTCGTAGCTCATGCGCCGGTCGGTATGCAGCGCCGCCCGCTCGTGATCGGTACCGGGCCGTGCGGCATATTTGCCGGCCTGATTCTGGCGCAGATGGGTTTCAAGCCGATCATTCTGGAACGCGGCAAGGCGGTGCGCGAGCGGACCAAGGATACTTTCGGCCTGTGGCGCAAGCGCGAACTGCATCCGGAATCGAACGTGCAATACGGCGAAGGCGGTGCAGGCACTTTTTCCGATGGCAAGCTGTGGAGCCAGATAAAAGATCCGAAGCATTACGGGCGCAAGGTGCTGATGGAGTTCGTCAAGGCCAATGCGCCGCCGGAAATCCTGTATGTCAGCAAGCCCCATATAGGCACCTTTCGACTGGTGCAGATGGTGGAAAAGATGCGCGCTTCCATCGAAGCATTGGGTGGCGAGTTTAGGTTCCAGAGCAAGGTCGAAGACCTGGACATCGAAGATGGCCGCATGCGCGGCGTGGTCCTCGCAAATGGCGAACATATCGCCAGCGACCATGTGGTGCTCGCAGTCGGCCACAGTGCCCGCGACACCTTCGAGATGCTGCATGCGCGCGGCGTATTCTTGGAAGCCAAACCGTTTTCGCTCGGCTTTCGGATCGAGCATCCGCAATCGCTGATCGACAATGCCCGGTTCGGGCCGAACGCCGGCAATCCAATTCTGGGCGCAGCGGATTATAAGCTGGTGCACCACTGCGCCAATGGCCGTTCGGTCTATAGTTTCTGCATGTGCCCCGGCGGCACGGTCGTGGCTGCCACGTCGGAGCCGGGCCGGGTCGTGACCAATGGCATGAGCCAGTATTCCCGCAACGAGCGCAATGCCAACAGCGGCATCGTGGTCGGCATCACGCCGGCCGACTACCCAGGGCATCCGCTGGCTGGCATCGCTTTTCAGCGGCAATGGGAATCGCGGGCGTTCGAGCTGGGCGGCGGTAATTACAACGCACCGGGCCAGTTGGTTGGCGATTTTATAGCGGACCGGCCTTCTACAACTTTGGGCACGGTCATACCGTCTTACACGCCAGGCGTGACCCTGGGCGACTTGAATACCGCATTGCCCGATTACGTTATTGCCGCGATTCGCGAAGCATTGCCGGCCTTCGATAAACAGATTCGAGGCTTTGCCATGCAGGATGCGGTATTGACCGGTGTAGAAACCCGCACGTCGGCGCCGATTCGAATCACCCGCGGAGAAGGTTGCCAGAGCCTGAACACGCGAGGTCTGTTTCCCGCGGGTGAAGGCGCGGGGTATGCCGGCGGCATACTGTCGGCGGCAGTCGATGGCATTCGGGTGGCCGAGGCGGTGGCGCTAAGCATGCTAGTGATCTAAAGCGGGCACCATACTTGCTAGTAATCCTGCTCTTCCAGACTCCCAGTTTCAGCGAAGGGTCACCACGCCAAACGTATCTTTGTCTCAAATTCTGTGAAATGTTCTGTAATTAGTTCGTTCAGCAGGGTATTCCTTCCGCAAAGGCTCTCAGGAAAATTATTTGTAAAAATAACATGTGGCTACCCCACATTTTTTCAGAGTCTAATTTTTATGCGCGTTTTAAAATCACCTCACTTTCCTACCGTGGCATGCCAGGTCTTTTCTGACCGCGTGACTCACTCAACTCACGATCAGCCGGTGCAATCTATGCAAACACGGCATGACCTGTCTTTATACGAATACGCCGCGTCGGTGGATAGTTTGCCTCGATGGGCGACAGGCAAAAGAACAAAACGTCAACGACTATTGGCTCCGGCTACGAACACTGGGATCGGTGCCGGACGTGACAAACAAACTTTACAAATGTCTTTCCACTACAATCTTCCAGAGGTCTCTTCGGCGAGCACCCCGAGTATCGAGGGTAACTGCGATGAAGATTTTCAGAAATTTTTAGCTGTGTTCGCAGACCAGGCAGCAGATGATTCGCACACTACATCGATGCGCGCCGAATACGAAGAAAGGAATATCGTAGACGGTTCTCAGCATGTAAATTATGAGATTGCGAATCCGGCCTCTCAATCTACACTAGCGCTTTTTTCAGCAGTACCGGTCGATGTACTCCGTCTACACCCTGCGTCGGCCAAGTCCACGCTCAATTATCTTGACGATACGAGCAATTCTTCAGGCAGGAAACGCCGCTACCGCTCACAACAACAAGAAACTGCAATCATGAACTGGCTTGCGCACCAAGGGTACATGCAAGAAGCGCCGCCGATTCCCGTGAACCGTCATCTCACGGCGAGAGCCAGATGTCGACAAGATTTGCAGGAAAGCGCAGTTTTTAAAACAGCCAACATTTTTAACAAAGCGTGGACTCGTCTGGTCGCAGCTAAAAAAATTTCGAACTTCGAAAAATTTCGTTGCAATCTTTCCAGGCAAAGAGAAATAAAAATCATCGATTGGCTTAAGAACCAGGGTCATACGCCAGAGGCACTGCCAACCGTGCCAGTTGGAAACCGTTCTGTGAAAGCAGAGTGCCGAATCGCTCTTAAAACAGACCCGCTCTTCACGAACGAACAAATTTTTAACGCGGCATGGGCCCGACTTGCTCATAATAAAAAAATATCCAGCCCCGTACAAATTACCGCATACACATATGCATTGAGTCGGTAGATTCTTATAACCACCCCGATTTACGAAACCGGTAATATAAATACCCGCATACCGTAACCATGATGCCGATAGCGACCGGATAGCCATACTTCCATTTCAACTCCGGCATCATGTCAAAATTCATGCCCCAAATACCGGCGAAGGCCGTCGCCACCGCAAAGATCGCGGCCCAGGCTGCAAGGCGCTTATTAACTTCGCTTTCGTCGATGGCCACCATCGAAAGATTCACCTGAATCGCGGTACTGATGGTGTCGCGAATGGTATCGGTGGAAGTGTTCAGGCGATGCAAATGATCGTATACATCCCGAAAATATTCTTGCGTATTTGCGCATAGCGAAGGCACGCGTCCGCCGAACAGCTTGCCGGCAGCGTCCATCAAAGGTGCTACGGCATGCTTCAGGGTCAGCACCTTACGCTTGAGTTCGTACAGCCGCTTGATGTTGGCACGTTCCGAACCTTTGTTGAAGATTTGTTCTTCAATGGTTTCCAATTCCGACTCCAGGGCATCGGCTACCGGAAAGTAGCGGTCTACTACCGCGTCCATCAGTGCATAGAGCACGAAGGCCGGGCCCTGACGCAGCAGGTCCGGCTCTCGCTCGCAGCGGGCGCGCACTTGGGTAAAGCCTCGCTGGCTTTTACTACGCGTCGACAGTACATAATTGGGGCCGACGAAGATGTCTAGTTCACCAACCACCATCTCGCCATCGACCAGCTCGATCGTGTGCACGACAGCAAATAGCGAATCGCCGTATTCCTCGATCTTCGGCCGTTGGTTGCCGTTAGCTGCGTCTTCCACGGCCAATTCGTGCAAGCCGAACTCTTCGCTCATCTGCACCAATTCACCCGGCTTCGCTTCCTTTAACGCGACCCAGACGAAGCAATTCGGTCGCTTGATGAGTTCGCTGATATCTTCGACCGAAACATCGCCTAACTTGGTGCCGCTTTCGTATGCAACGCAATTGATCAGCATGCGTCTTCCTTTGATGAATAAATAATTACCTGCTTTGATGCCTGAAACGTAGTGCACCGGTAGCCGCACCGCGGCCAGAGTGTACACGCACGCCGTGCGCTAATGCCTCCGTGCTACTGTCCTGCTTTCTACTAATTTTTATACTGCCGACCCATGTGTCAACTGCTGGGAATGAATTGCAACGTACCGACCGACATCGTGTTCAGCTTCACCGGATTTGCAACCCGCGGTGGCGGCACCGGTGACCATATCGACGGCTGGGGCATCGCATTTTTCGAAGGTGCCGGTGTACGTCATTTTGTCGATCATGAAGCGGCCGTCGCATCACCCGTGGCCAAGCTGATCAAAAGCATGCCGATCAAATCCAAAAACGTAATCGCACATATTCGCAAAGCCACTCAAGGCCGTGTGGCGCTGGAAAACTGCCATCCCTTCGTGCGCGAATGCTGGGGACGTTACTGGGTCTTTGCCCACAATGGCGACTTGCCAGGTTTTGCGCCGGTGCTGGACGGCTCTTTCCGGCCGGTGGGTACAACCGACAGCGAATACGCCTTTTGTTATCTGCTGCAACAACTGCAACGTCAATTCGGCCACGCCATGCCCGGGCCTGCTGAGCTGACGGCCGCACTGCGCGCTGTTGTTGCAGAAATCGCTACCTACGGGGTCTTCAACCTGTTACTTTCCGATGGTTCGGCGCTCTAT
Source organism: Pseudomonadota bacterium (assembly GCA_040385645.1). GTDB lineage: Bacteria > Pseudomonadota > Gammaproteobacteria > Burkholderiales > Burkholderiaceae_D > JANXSS01. The sequence goes on along the minus strand of JAZKGZ010000012.1, from coordinate 167,326 downwards.
GCCCATTGCTCGACCAGCCTCCATTACGTCGTGCGACAGCATCCCTTCACGCATGCCAGACTCGCCGACGACGAGCTCAGCGTCGATTTTTCAGAGGTCACTACGCCTAGCGACCGGGTCGCCGTGATCGTTACCGAGCCCTTGACCAGCAATGAATGCTGGCAGGCCTTCGCACCGGGAGAATTGAAGGTATTCATCGAAGGTGCCGTCGTTGCATGAGAGCGAACAACGGCTCTTGCCATGCCAGGCTCGATGGCCGGCCCGGCGGCTCCCACGGTTCGCCTGCTACAGCAGCGGGCTGAGGTAGGAAAGCATGTGCTCCCATAGTTTTTCCTGCGGAGGCCGCTTTTCCCACATGGCGTGGGTTATACGGCGTGATTTTGCCAGATCCTGCTCGAAAATCTCTGTCTGCCTGCGGGCAAAATCGGCGTCGTAGACATTCACATTGGCTTCGTCGTTCAAGCGCATGGAACGATCATCGAAATTGGTCGAGCCGACCGAGGTCAGCAAGGTATCGACGATCATCACCTTGCAGTGGTACATGGTTGGCTGATACTCGTACATCTCAGCGCCGGCCAGCAATAATTCCCCCCACATGCCGCGTGAGGCACTGCGTACTGTATCGGCATCGGTATGTTTGCCGGGCATGATGATCTTGAGCTTTACACCACGTTTCATCGCATCGATCAGCGTGTCGCGGGTGCGCTCATCCGGTACGAAGTAAGCGCTCGACAAATAGATCGATTCTTTCGCCGCCGTGAAAGCCAGCATATACATCAGATGCATGCTTTCGGTGCCGCCGGAGGGCGAACTGGCGAACGTCTGGGCCCCAAGCGTGCCGACCGACGGCATGGCTGGGAAATACTCAGGGCCGTGCAAGACGCGCCCGGTAGTCTTGATCCAATTATCCATAAAAACCGCCTGCATCTGCGCCACCACTGGCCCTTCAAAGCGGAAATGCGAGTCGCGCCAGTGGTCCGGGTCCTGGGCATTGCCGGTCCATATAGCGGCGATGCCAACCCCGCCGGTAAAGCCGATGCGGCCATCCACGATCATAAGCTTGCGGTGGGTGCGGTTGTTGATCCGCCCTAGCGTGTACCAGCGTAATGGGTGAAAATGCTCGAAAGCAACGCCGGCATCTTTCATTTTCCTGATCGCCTTTTCGTCCATCTTGCTGCTACCTACCCAGTCGACCAGCACATGCACCTTCACACCGGCACGGGCGCGCTCAGCCAGCGCTAGTGCCAGCTCGTCGCCGATCGCGTCGGACCAGTAGATATAGGTTTCGAGATTGATGCTGTGCTTGGCTTCGCGAACCGCTTTCAACATTGCCGGGAAGATCTGGTCACCGTTCAGCAGCGCATCGATCTTGTTGCCGCCCACGATTTGCGGCCCGAGCAAAACTCCCAGTGAGCGTTGAAATTGCGGCTCGGCTACGTTGTATAGCCGCGGAATATCCTGTTTGACGACCTTTTCACCACTTGAAAAGTTTGCCGATAGCAGCATGATCAGCACTGTTACTGCGATGGTGACTAAAATCGTGAAAGTTTTACCGGCAAATGTCTGCGGCGTACGGAGTCTCAGGCGCATGATGGTCTTGTAATGTGTCAGTCGGCGGATACAGATAGTTATTTTCGGCAAGAATAACAGACTGGCAACATTGCGGTCTCAACGATCCCCGGCATTGCGTGATTTGGCGGCGCGCATTACAGCGTCCATTGCAGCGTCCGCCGCCGCTTTCTCACCTGAGTATGTAAATTAGCGCTCAGCCTATATTAGGTGCCAGCCAGCGCTCGATCTGTTCTTTGGGTACGCCGCGTCGTTGTGCCATATCGACAGCTTGGTCGTCGCCGATCTTGCCGACGCTAAAGTATTTCGATTCTGGATGAGCAAAATAGAATCCTGAAACCGAGGCACCGGGATGCATGGCAAACGATTCGGTGAGTTGCATGCCGATGTCTTCGCAGCGCATCAGTTCGAACATATCCGCCTTCACCGTATGCTCCGGGCAAGCCGGGTATCCGGGTGCCGGCCGTATGCCGCGATAACGTTCGGCGATCAAGGCGGCTTTATCCAGTTTTTCGTTCTGTACGAATCCCCAGAGGTCCGTGCGTACCCGCTCGTGCAATTGTTCAGCGAGTGCTTCGGCCAGCCGGTCGGCTAATGCCTTTAGCATGATCGATGCATAGTCGTCGTGGGCCGCTTCGAATCGTTGCTCGTGCTTCTCGATACCGATACCGGCAGTGACGGCGAACAGGCCAATATAGTCGGCGATTCCCGAGGATTTCGGTGCGATGAAATCTGCCAGGCATTGATTAGCTCGTGCCACGCCGTCGATAATCGGTTTAGGCGTCTGTTGGCGTACACCATAGTAGGTGAACGCCACATTGGTGCGGGTATCGTCGGTATAGATTTCGATATCGTCGTCATTGATGCTGTTGGCAGGCATGATGGCGACGACGCCGTTTGCCGTCAGCCAGCGGCCGTCGATGACGCGCTTGAGCAATGCCTGCCCTTCTTCGAATACTTTGCTGGCCGACTCACCTACGACCGGGTCGGTCAAAATTGCCGGGAATGGCCCGGCCAGATCCCAGGTCTGGAAAAACGGCGCCCAGTCGATGTACTGCGCCAGCATGCCGAGATCGACATTCTTGAAAAGCCGGCGACCGATGAATTTCGGCTTGACGGGCGCGTTTGCACCCTCGAAAGACAACGTCGCTTTGTTGGCTCGCGCCTGAGATAGCGTCAACAGCGGCACGGCTTTTTTGCTGGCATGCTGCACGCGGATGCGTTCGTAATCGGTAGCGATGTCTTGGATGTATTGGTCACGCGCTTCCGGCGTGAGCAGCGATTGGGCTACCGAGACCGAGCGCGAAGCATCGGCCACGTACACCACAGGGCCGTCGTAGTTCTGGGCGATTTTGACTGCCGTATGCGCACGGGAAGTGGTGGCGCCGCCAATCAAAAGCGGTGTTTTCAACCCGCGGAAGTACGGGTCGCGCTGCATTTCCTTGGCAACGTAGGCCATCTCTTCCAATGAGGGCGTAATCAGCCCGCTAAGACCGATGATGTCTGCATTTTCAGCTTTGGCGCGCGCCAGAATTTCCGCACAGGGCACCATCACGCCCATATTGACGACTTCGAAGTTATTGCACTGTAAAACCACGGAAACGATATTCTTGCCGATGTCGTGCACGTCGCCCTTGACGGTCGCAATCACGATCTTGCCCTTCGGTTTGGCCGCCACGCCGGTGCGCTGTTCTTCCAGCAGTTTTTCCGCTTCGATGTACGGTATGAGGTGCGCCACCGCCTGCTTCATCACCCGCGCCGATTTCACTACCTGTGGCAAAAACATCTTGCCCTGCCCGAACAGATCGCCGACCACATTCATGCCGTCCATCAGCGGGCCTTCGATCACATGGATCGGCCGCCCGCCGTTACCGAGTAGCTCTTGCCGTGCTTCTTCCGTGTCTTCCACGATCCACTGCGTGATGCCATGCACCAATGCGTGCGACAAACGCTGCTGCACGGTGCCTTCGCGCCAGACCAGGGTCTGTTCGTCTTTCTTATCGCCGGCTTTCAAGGTACCGGCGAATTCGATCATGTGCTCGGTGGTGCTGAGATTGTCCGGATTTTCGCCCGACACGGGCCGGTTCAGCACCACGTCTTCCACCCGCTCACGTAGTGCCGGCGATAGCTCGCTATAGACGCCCATCATGCCGGCATTGACGATGCCCATGGTCATGCCGGCCTGGATCGCGTGGTACAGGAACACGGTATGAATCGCTTCGCGCGCCGGATCGTTGCCGCGGAAGCTGAAGCTCACGTTCGAGACGCCGCCGCTGATCTTTGCATGCGGCAGATTGGCGCGAATCCAGCGGGTGGCATCGATGAAATCGACGGCGTAATTGTTGTGCTCGTCGATGCCGGTGGCGATGGCAAAAATGTTCGGGTCGAAGATGATGTCTTCCGGCGGAAAACCCACGTGATCCACCAGGAGCCGGTAGGCACGTTCGCAAATCTCGATCTTGCGCTCGTAGGTATCGGCCTGGCCTTTTTCATCGAAGGCCATGACGATCACAGCGGCACCGTAACGTCGGCACAAGTTGGCTTGGCGCAGAAATTCTTCTTCGCCCTCTTTCATCGAAATCGAATTGACGATGGCTTTGCCCTGCACGCATTTCAAGCCTGCCTCGATTACCGACCATTTCGACGAATCGATCATGATCGGCACGCGCGCGATATCCGGCTCGGAGGCGATCAGGTTTAAAAAACGCGTCATGGCGGCGACCGAATCGAGCATGGCTTCATCCATGTTGATATCGATGATCTGCGCACCGTTTTCGACCTGCTGCCGCGCCACCGTCAGGGCGGCGTCGTACTCCTCGTTCAAAATCAGCCGGGCGAATGCCTTGGAGCCGGTGACGTTGGTACGCTCGCCAACGTTGACGAACAGCGAGGCTTCGTCGATGGTGAATGGCTCTAGGCCCGACAGTCGCATGGCCGGTGCAACGTGTGGCACGGCACGCGGCGCAATCTCGGCCACGGTCTCGGCAATTGCACGGATATGATCCGGCGTGGTGCCGCAGCAACCGCCGGCGATGTTGACGAACCCGCTCTCGGCGAAGTCCCGCAGCAGCGCCGAGGTCACGTCCGGTGTTTCGTCGAAGCCCGTGTCGCTCATGGGGTTGGGCAAGCCGGCGTTCGGGTAGATGCAGACAAACGTATCGGCGATCTTCGACAGCTCTTCTGCATACGGGCGCATCAGTGCCGCACCCAGCGCGCAATTCAAGCCGACGGTGAGCGGGCGCGCATGGCGGATGGAGTTCCAGAACGCCGGCACGGTCTGGCCCGACAAAATGCGACCGGAGGCATCCGTGACGGTGCCCGAAATCATGATCGGCAGGTCGACCCGGCCAGCGGCTCTGGCCTCTTCAAAATAGAGGTCGATTGCGAACAGCGCCGCCTTGCAATTCAACGTATCGAAAATTGTTTCTACCAGCAGCACGTCGGCACCGCCTTCGACCAATGCCCGCGTCTGCTCCAGATACGCTACCACTAGCTGATCGAAAGTAATGTTGCGCGCTGCCGGATCATTGACATCCGGCGAAATCGATGCCGTCTTCGGCGTCGGCCCGAGCGCGCCGGCGACGAAGCGCGGCTTGTCCGGCGTCGAATATTTGTCGCAGGCGGCGCGCGCTAGTCGTGCAGAAGCGACGTTCATCTCATAGGCCAGTTCGCCCATCTGATAGTCGTCCTGCGCCACCGAGGTCGCGCCGAAGGTATTCGATTCGATCAGGTCCGCGCCAGCCGCCAGGTACTGCTCGTGAATCTCGCTGATGATGTGCGGCTGCGTCAGCGATAGCAATTCGTTGTTACCCTTGACGAACACTTCTTTACCAGGCGGTGCGAAATCGGCGAAGCGCGCGCCTCGGTAATCGTCTTCCGACAGATGGTATTGCTGAATCATGGTACCCATTGCGCCATCCAGAATCAGGATACGGCGCGTCAGCAGGTCACGCAGAATGGTTTCGGTGGCACTGGGATGGCGTTTCATGGTGCTTCCAAAAAATTAATGCGGCGCTGTATGGTGCCGATTCATGGCTGATTCATAGGTAATTCATAGCCGGTTCGAGCGCTGGTTCGAATCATTCCACGGACTATCGGAGGGACGTACGAGAACAGGCGTGGCGGGGACTGAAACCGGTGGTTTTGCAACCTGCGCCGCTTAAATCGTCTATTGGAAATTATACGGCAATTCCCCTGCTCGGCAGGTCGGGCGCGCTACCGGAAGCGGCGGCTTTCCAAAGCAAAACCCTTGATGAAATCTCGGTCCTGCATGCGCCGTGCACCGGGTTTTTGCAGTTCGGTTACGCGCAGCACACCGGCAGGAGTACCTTCGCCGCATGCAATCAGAATGCCATGCTGAGCATCGGCTGCCAACACGCTGCCGGCGGGGATGGCAGCATCGCGCTCTCCTTCGGTACCCAATATTGCATGCGCCTGCCAGAACTTGATGACCGTACCGTCTATTTGCGCAGTGGCACCGGGAAAGGGATTGAATGCGCGGACACGACGCGCCAGTAACTCTGCCGGTAGATCGAAATTCAAGACGCCCTCTTCTTTGCGCACTTTGTCGGCATAGGTAACGCCTGCTTCGGGTTGCGCCGTTGGTTCGAGTGCATCGAGCCGGGCCAGCGTATCAACAATTAAATGGCCGCCGAGAGCGGCGAGCCGGTCGTGTAGCGAGCCGGTGGTGTCGTTGGGTGATATCGGTATCGCTTGCATCGTCAGCATCGGCCCGGTGTCGAGCCCCTGATCCATTTGCATGATGGTGATGCCGGTCTGGGTATCGCCGGCTTCGATCGCGCGATGGATCGGCGCGGCACCACGCCAGCGCGGCAGCAGCGATGCATGGATGTTGATACAACCCAGACGTGGTATCGCCAGCACGCTGGGCGGCAGGATCAGGCCGTATGCCGCGACGATCATGACATCATGGGGCGTGGCTTGTATCAAGGCGTGGGCTGCAATGGCCTCTTCAGGATGCCTGCCATCACGGCGCAGCGATACCGGTTGCGCCACAGGTATCGCATGGTTCTGTGCAAACTGCTTTACGGCCGAAGCGTGCAACTGCATGCCGCGTCCGGCGGGTCGGTCGGGTTGCGTCATTACCAAGGTAATTTCGTGGCCTGCATCGTGCAGTGCGGCCAATGCGACTGCAGCGAACTCCGGCGTACCGGCAAAGATGATTTTCATGCAGCTGGTTGAGAGTGGAACGTAACAGTGAACGCTGCAAATTGGGCGTTAGGGCGAGCCATAACACGTCGGCGGTAGAAAATTAGCGGTCAGAAGTAGTCAAAAGCAACCATCAGAATCAGACTTCGTGCTGTGCCAGCAGCTTTTCCCGCGCTTGTTCTTTTTGTTCTTTCTTCGCCTCGCGCTCTTCCTTCAATATCCGCGCTTTGATGCGATTGCGCTTGAGCGGTGACAAATATTCGACGAACACCTTGCCTGCCAGATGGTCCATTTCGTGCTGAATACATACGGCGAGCAAGCCGTCGGCTTCGATTTCAAACGTAACGCCATCGGCATCCTGTGCCCGCACCTTGACTCGGGCGGGCCGCTCTACGCCATCGTAGACGCCCGGTACCGATAGGCAGCCTTCGTCGTACATCAACTTCTCATCGCTTTGCCAGAGCAACTCGGGATTGACCAATATCCGTAATTCGGTGCGTGTGTCGGAGACGTCGATAACGATGATACGCTCGTGCACATCGATCTGCGAAGCAGCCAAGCCAACGCCTGGTGCGTCGTACATGGTCTCTGCCATATCGGCCACCAGTTGCTTCAAGCGCGCGTCGAATGCGCTCACTTTTTTGGCGACCTTATGCAGGCGAGGGTCCGGATAGCGAAGAATTGTGAGTAATGACATTACGACATTTGTGCAATATAGCCACAGTGCGAGAGCGTGGTTTCTCTTGCCAGTTCAAAGATTTCTGTGCAGAATTTAATGTGATTCGACAATAGTTGTCAAACCAATTCTGCGTGCGGTGCCTGTAAATCGTGGCATCGTTTCCGTTCTACGTATTTTGTTGTACCCAACGCCATAACATGACGCCAATTACGACGCCGACTATGACGCTACACTCACCGGACAACCCATGAAAAAGTTTAGCACAGCCGCCTGCATCGTTGTTTCCACCGTTGTGTTTGCCACGTTGCCCCAGTTTGTGCAGGCGGCCAGCGTTACGCCGGCGTCGGCAAAGACCCCTCGCTGCGCTTTCAAGCCGAACGCACCCGACCAACACGTCGTGGTCAAGGGCGACACCTTATGGGACATTTCCGGCAAATTCTTGCAGCATCCCTGGTGCTGGCCGCAGGTCTGGGGCATGAACCGTGACGAAATCCGAAATCCACATTGGATCTATCCGGGGCAGATCGTCTATTTCGATCGGGCGGCAGGCCGGCTGCGATTGGGCCGTCCGGCCAACAGCGGCAATGCCAACGTCCGGTTGTCGCCGCAGGTGCGGATCACCGCATTGGACAACGAAGCGATCCAGTCGATTCCAGCGGGCGTGATCGAGCCATTTTTGTCGCAACCCTTGATTATCGAGGAAGATACATTCAAGACTGCGCCACGGATCGTGGCGACCGAAGAAGGCCACGTGTTTTTGGGCACCGGTGACCGGGCTTATGTGCGGGGTAACTTGGGGGACGCAAAAGATTTTCAGGTATTTCGCCCTGGCAAGCCATTGAAAGATCCGGTCACGTTGCAGATCATCGGCTATGAAGCCGTGTATCTGGGCGATGTCAAGCTGGTTCGCACCGGCAAGACGCCGGACGAGGCCGACAGCTTTACGGTGACGACATCCAAAGAAGAAATGGGTGTCGGCGATCGCTTGATGCCGTTGCCTGCCAAGCCGATCATCAACTATGTACCGCACCCGCCGGTGCAGCAGATCGATGCGCGCATCGTCTCGGTGTACGGTGGCGTGAATCAGGCAGGGCAGAATCAGGTGGTGTCGATCAATCGCGGTGCAGACGCTGGCCTGGATATTGGCAGTGTGCTGGAACTGTCGCGACTGGGTGCCGTCATCAAGGATACGACCGACGAGAAAAAGCCGGTGAAGCTGCCGGATGAAAAATATGGACAATTATTCGTGTTCAGGATCTTCAAAAATATTTCTTACGGGCTGGTCATGGAGGTACGTAATCCGGTGCAGATCGGCGATATCGCCAGTTCGCCGGAATAAGTTGCCGTGACCGCTGCACAGGATCTGCCGGCCTGGCTCCGGCTGGCAGCCACGACCGGCGTAGGGCCCGATACCGCTCGGAAGCTGCTCGGGGCGTTCGGCCTGCCGGAGAATATTTTCAGCGCCGACACGGTTGCGCTTGCCAAAGTGGTTTCGGCACGCGTGGCGCAAGCGCTGCTGGCACCCACATCCACCACGACGCAAGCATTGATCGACCGAACCCTGACATGGGCTGGCGAGCCGGGTAACCATGTGCTGACGTTGGGCGATCCTGCCTATCCAGCACGTTTGTTGGAAATTGCCGATCCGCCGATCATGTTGTATGTAAAAGGCCGGATTGAGTTATTGGCCAAAGGGTCGTTGGCGGTCGTCGGCAGTCGCAACGCGACGGCCCAGGGGTTGGCCAATGCCGAGGAATTTTCGGCCGCGCTCGGTGGGTCCGGACTGACCATCGTTTCCGGTTTGGCGCTGGGCATCGATACGGCTGCGCATCGTGGCAGCCTGCGTGCAGCGGTTTCCAGCCCGGCTACTGCAGGCTCGACCATCGCCGTGATCGGCACCGGTGCCGACATCGTTTATCCGGCCCGAAACCGTGCGCTTGCACATGAAATCGCCGAGTACGGTTGCATCGTCAGCGAATACCCTTTGGGCGTGCCGGCAATTTCATCAAATTTTCCACGTCGAAACCGCATCATCAGCGGTCTTGCTCAAGCGGTGCTGGTGGTGGAGGCCGCTGCTCGTTCGGGGTCACTTATCACGGCGCGCATGGCAGCCGAGCAGGGGCGAGATGTGTTCGCCATTCCCGGCTCGATCCACTCGCCTTTGGCCAAGGGTTGCCACCAATTGATCAAGCAGGGGGCGAAGCTGGTCGAGTCAGCGCAGGATGTGCTCGAGGAACTGCAATCGGTCGACTTGCCCTGCGTTCGTTTGACCACGCATGTGGAACCGACCGTGCCTGCCGAACCAGACTTGTTGACTGTTGTCGAAAACACTACAAATCCGGTCCTGCATGCGATCGGTTTCGATCCGGTCCGCCATGACGACTTGGCCAGTCGCTGCGGTCTTACCAGCGCAGAGTTGGCAGCGCAGTTGCTTACGCTGGAGCTGGAAGGCAAAATCGAGATGCTGGCCGGCGGCGCATACCAGCGAATTTGTTGACCGACAAAGCCGTGGCTCAAAAAACTTCTTCCAGAAAATCGTTTTTAATAAGAAATCCATAAGAAATTCATAAGAAATTCTTGAAAGTACTAGAGAACTTCAAGCTTGATTGCCGGCGCTTGTGTCAAAGTCGTCTTAGCGCTAAAGTAGATATATGTTTGATGTCCTCGTCTATGTTTACGAAACGTATTACCGCCCGGACGCCTGTCCGGACTCGGTTGCGCTTGCCAAAAAGCTGTCGGCGGTTGGTTTCGAAGAAGACGAGATCACCAAGGCGCTTGGCTGGTTGACCGATCTTGCGGAAACCAACAGTGACCTGTCGGACAAGTCGTCGCAGCATTGCGGGTCGCCAGTCGGTACACGTATCTATGTCGAGCAGGAGTACGACATGCTCGGCACGGCAGCGATCGGCTTTATCCAGTTTCTGGAAGCAGCCAAGGTGCTCAATCCATTTCAGCGGGAAATCGTGGTCGAGCGGGCCTTGGCGGTGCGTGAATCGCAACTGTCTTTGGATAAGCTCAAGGTGATCGTCCTGATGGTGCTGTGGAGCCAGGGTAAAGAGCCGGACGGTTTGATGTTCGACGAACTTTTCTTGGACGATGACGATCCGGAGCCGCGCCTACTGCATTAACCGTTATCCGGCTTTATATCCCGTTCAATCTAGCGGCGCACCGGTTTCTCTGGCGCGCCGTTTTGCTTTCCACATCACGATTTCAATGTTTTATTAGAGACGGCATGTGTTGTATGCGTGGCCTTTCTCAATGTGCAGACCTATGCCGCGCGTCGAACTATGCTTTATAGTGCGCCCATCGCCATGTATCTCTAAAGACTTTTTTTATGACAAAAACCCTCATCATCGCTGAGAAGCCATCTGTTGCGAACGACATCGCAAAGACGCTCGGCGGCTTTACCAAACATGATGAGTATTTTGAATCCGAGGAGTATGTGCTTTCGTCGGCAGTCGGTCATTTGCTGGAAATCGCGGTGCCGGAAGAGTTCGATGTCAAGCGTGGCAAATGGACGTTCACCCACTTGCCGATGATCCCGCCATACTTCGCCTTGAACCCGATCGCCAAGACCGAATCACGCTTGAAAGTCTTGAACCGGTTAATCAAGCGCAAGGATGTGACGGCACTGATCAATGCCTGCGACGCCGGGCGTGAAGGCGAGCTGATCTTTCGCTTGATTGCCCAGAATGCCAAAGCCAAGCAGCCGATCAAACGGCTGTGGCTGCAATCCATGACGCCGGGTGCGATCCGGGAAGCGTTCACCAATCTGCGAGACGATGCCGACATGCTGCCATTGGCCGATGCGGCGCGTTGTCGCAGCGAAGCTGACTGGCTGATCGGCATCAACGGCACGCGCGCCATGACGGCGTTCAATTCGAAGGAAGGCGGCTTTTATCTCACCACCGTCGGCCGGGTGCAGACCCCGACTCTGTCGATCGTGGTCGAGCGTGAAGAGAAGATCAAGAAATTCGTGCCGCGCGATTATTGGGAAGTGCGCGCCGACTTTGTTTGCGCAGCCGGTGTCTACGAAGGGCGATGGCTCGATACCAAATTTAAGAAAGACACCAATCCAGAGCAAGCCGTCGATCCGGAAAAACGCCCGGAGCGCCTGTGGAGCAAGGCTGCTGCCGAATCGATCGTATCGGCTTGCCGTGGCAAACAAGGGAACGTTACCGAAGAAGCCAAGCCCACTACGTCGATGGCACCGGCACTGTTCGACCTGACCAGCCTGCAGCGTGAAGCCAATGCCCGCTTCGGCTTCTCGGCAAAGAACACGCTCGGCCTGGCGCAGGCGCTGTACGAAAAGCACAAGGTGCTGACTTACCCGCGTACCGATTCACGCCATTTGCCGGAAGACTACCTGTCGACCGTGAAGCAGACCCTGGAAACCGTTGCCGAGAACAATAACTATTACCAGTTCGCTGCACAGGTCTTGAACAATAACTGGGTAAAGCCGAACAAGCGCATTTTCGACAACACGAAGATCAGCGATCACTTCGCCATTATTCCCACGACCCAGGCACCGAAAAACCTGTCGGAGCCTGAACAGAAACTCTACGATCTGGTCACCCGCCGCTTTCTGGCGATTTTTTTTCCGGCGGCCGAGTTTCAGGTAACCACGCGTTTTACCGAAGTCTCGGGCCATCAGTTCAAGACCGAAGGCAAGGTCATGACCAACCCCGGCTGGCTGGCGGTCTACGGCAAATTCGTCGGCGAAGAAAAAGAGGGCGAAGGTACCGGCACCTTGGTACCGGTGGTCAAAGGCGAGAGGGTACAGACCGATAAGATTGCTGCCAATGCCCTGGTGACGAAGCCGCCTGCCAGATATTCGGAAGCGACGTTGCTCTCGGCCATGGAAGGTGCCGGCAAGCTCATCGACGACGAGGGTTTGCGCGATGCAATGGCTGGCAAGGGACTTGGTACGCCGGCCACGCGTGCAGCAATCATCGAAGGCCTGCTGAACGAGAAATACCTGTTGCGCGAAGGTCGGGAAATGATGCCGACGGCGAAGGCGTTCCAGCTCATGACCCTGTTGCGCGGGCTGGGTGTGTCCGAACTGACGGCGCCTGAGCTGACCGGCGAGTGGGAATACAAGCTTTCGCAGATGGAGCGCGGCAAGATCAGCCGCGAGGAATTCATGCGCGAGATCGCGCAGATGACGCAGATCATCGTCAAGCGGGCCAAGGAATACGACAACGACACCATACCCGGCGATTACGCGACGCTGACGACGCCATGCCCAAACTGCGCCGGTGTGGTGAAAGAAAACTACCGCCGCTTCGCGTGCACCAAATGCGAATTCTCGATGAGCAAGACGCCCGGCAGCCGCCAGTTCGAAGTGCCAGAAGTTGAGCAGTTGCTGACCGATCGTACCATCGGCCCGTTGCAGGGATTTCGCTCGAAAATGGGCCGGCCATTTGCCGCCGTGCTCAAGATTTCCCGTGACGAGGAAATCAAGAACTTCAAGCTGGAATTCGATTTCGGCCAGAACGACGACGACGGTGAAAACGGTGAAGGTGTCGATTTCACGGGCCAGACTGCGCTCGGCCCATGCCCGAAATGCCAGGCTGGCGTCTTTGAAATGCCGCTGGCTTATGTGTGCGAGAACAATGTGGCCCGGCCTAAAGCCTGCGAGTTCCGTAGCGGCCGGATCATTCTGCAGCAGGAAATTTTGCCCGAGCAAATGGTCAAGTTGCTCAACGAGGGCAAGACCGATCTGTTGCCGGGATTCGTGAGCCAACGTACCCGTCGCGCATTCAAGGCTTATCTTGCCAAGGGCAAGGATGGCAAGGTCAGTTTCGAGTTTGAGCCGCGCAAGGAAAAGGTGCCGGGCAAGGGCAAGGCATCTACATCCACGGTAGCGGCCGAGGACGGCGATGCTGCGGTATCGGATAAAGCGGTGATCCGCAAGCCGGCTTCGACCCGTGCGGCGATTAAAAAGCCTGCAGCGAAAAAGATTGCCACGAAGGCGGGAGTTGTCATAGCCGCTGCAGCCAAGCAGGTTGCCAAGAAGCCGGCGCTCAAAAAAATCGCTGCCACCAAGGTGAGTGCAAAAAAAGCGACCGTCAAGAAAAGCAGCGGCAAGAAAGCACCTGCTGGAAAAGTCGCCTGACCGCTTGCGGTAAATTTTTTTAGGAAGTCCGTTCAACGATTGTTTCTTTGAACGGCTTTTCGCCCGCTACTTCGCTTATTATCCTCGCCGACCTGAAGCCGTATTTTTATCATCGAGGTGGATCATGGCAGCCGTAGGTTCGTCCGTTGTCGTACTTAACCCAGGTATTGGCGGTGAATTGCCGCACATGTTGATCGGCGTGCGACAAAATCCAGCCGTTGTCAGTCCGGCAGGTACCGAACATTGCATCGTCGATGTGCCGTCTGCACCGCCGACGCTATCCCATACCAGGCTTCAGGCGTTACAAAGCCGTGTTGCACGCAACAGTGTCTTACGCCGTGACATCGCTTTGAGCTCGCTCGCGGCTGCCAGTGCGGCGACGTTAGGCGGTGCCGTTACTTTATTTAGCGACACTGTTACCAGCGTCCTGGCATCGAACACCGAAGTCATGCCGGTTCCCCAACTGATGGGTCGGTTTGCGGGTGTGGCCTTAATGGCAGGCACGGGGGCCGTTTGTATCCGTACCGGATTCCGCATCATAAACGGTACGCTGATGAACCCTCCTTCACGGCAGGGGCCTGGATCGGAGATGGCCGTCCGCGCGCCCGACACCGCCCCCCCAGCCCGTACGTCAGAGTTGCTCGAAGTTTTCGTTGAGGTCGAGAGCGATAGCGCAGCCTGCGAGCCGGGCCATCAGGGTGACGAGGCAACCGGTATCAAAAAACACGCGTAAAGGCCAGGTTCAAGTCGAGCGGAGGCTCGTCGAACTCGTTTCGCGTCGGCTTATCTGACTTTGCACAAACGGTAACGGTAGGTTCAGGGTGCCGTTCGCCGCGGTTGCGTTCAGGATCTGCAAACGAACTTGTGTCGCCCATCTATAAGCCGTACCATGCACAATAGCTTTTTATTATCTTTTTCCGAGGTAGGTCATGCCGGTCTTACGTTCGTCTTTTCCAACAATTGCCGATTCCCGAATCACGCCTTCATCTTCGCCCGAAGGCGTGGAGCCCGGTAATGCCGTCGCCTTCAATACGACATCGGTGCACGCTAGGCTGCAATCGCTACAAGATCATGTCTCTCGACAACGTAATCGTAAATTTGCGGCAAATTCCGTCATCGCAGCAGGCATGGTGTCTGCCGCAGGCGCTGTGGGGCTATATAGCCAGGCCGATGCTCGTGCCAGGGCGCAAGAGGGCGACAAGGGGTTCGATGCTGTAGCGTTTGGTCAACTCGCCGGTTCCGTAGCGATGGCGGTCGTAGCGTCCGGGTGCATCAAGGCGGGCATGTTCATGAGAAAAAACACCGGCAGATATCAGCATCCCCGGCAGTTACATGAAATCGCGACCCGTCCGGAACGTACCGATATCGTGGAGAACCTCCCTGTGCGGGACGTAGAACTGGCGGTGCTCGCCAGCGAAAATCCTGCCTGAACGAAAACCCTGCATATACATTGCAGGCACGCTTGCGTCGCCCGGTGCCTTGCGTTCGCACTGAACGATTCCGTAGATTTTCAGATATTTTTATCCTCAAGATACATCATGCCGGCTGTAAATTCCATTTTTGTCACGTTGCATCCCGGCGCTAGCGGTGCGATGCCGCCGATGGCCATTGCGATACTTCCGGATACGAATTGCGGGTCTCTTCCCGAGCCTGCTGGCTCAGGTGCACCGTACGCTGCAAGGGATGCAGGGACCGGAAATGCCGCTGCCTCTTCTAGCATCGCCACCCCGACCCTAGCCTCTGCGTCAGCAGCACAATCAGTATCGACCGTAACGGTCGCGCACGCCACACTGCAGCCGTTGCAGGAGCACGTCCGCCGACAACGTCGCTGCGCGGTGGCTGCAGCCTCGTTCGTTACGGCAGGTACAGTGGCAGTTGCTGGTACGCTGGGCTTGATCGGCCACACGATCTCAAGGGCCAGCGCTTTGGGGGCAGACGACATGTCGCCTGGTGAGTTGATCGGTCGATTTTCCGGAATGATTTTGTTGACGAGCGTCGCTAGCGGGTGCATCAGTGCCGGAGCGAAATTGGCCTGCAGTGTCAGGGCAAATCGAAACCCTTGGCGTTCTACCGAACTGGAGCCAACGGTTTGGGTGCCAGATAATCCGACCCCAGGCACGCCGATAGAGTTACATGAGATCGTGCTCGATGCCTACGGTATCGGTGCCGGTGCAGATGCCGGTGCCGATGCGGCCGGGATCGGAACGACGACTGCACAAGATGCTGCAGCCTCTGCGCAAGTCCCGGACAATCGGCCCGCCTGATCAACCCGGGGGTGTATCGCTGCAACCATCTTGGGTGCGCGACGCGGGTTTTTAAAATTTTCTCAAAACGTCATTGTCGTAACGTTTTTCTATCTTCCTGTTCGTTTTCGCGGTTGTTTGATTTTTTCCTCCCGGTAAGCTTCCACAGCCAGACAAAATATTGTCAAATTTTTAATTTTTAAGACAACAATTTTGTTTGCATGCCTGCATCGTAGATCACCGGACGCCGGCTTAGACACGACGCAAAAGCTTATAAATCGTCTTCGACAGGGAATTCGTCATGCCAACCGTACGCCCCCCAACCGTTGTCGTTCTCAATCCAGGTATCGCAGGTGAACTTCCACCCTTAAATATAGGCAAGCGTGAGGGAGCGGCAACCAGTCGGCCGTCTGATCCTGCAACCCCACCCAACGTCGATGCGATCGAAGCACCACCGAATACACCGGTGCCCGCCGGGCTGCAAAACTTGCAACAGCAGGCCAACAGGCAGCGCCGCAACCGCAATGTCGCTGCGGCGTCGCTGATTACTGTGGGAACTGCGTCAGGTGTTGCGACGCTCGGTTTTTTTGCCAACACCGTCGTGCGTGCCGTCGGTGCAAACGCCGTAGAATTTGCGACCGGTAACATGGTGGGCCGCTTCGCTGCATGCGCCTTCGGGGCCGGAGCCGCCACCGGATTGATCGCCTCCGGCGCGGTGCTGACTCAAGCTGTGAGAGCGACGCCGGCACAGGCATTAGAGCTTCCCGCCTGGACGAGTCAGGGGCCGTTTCAGGGCCCGATAGCGGAGCTGCAGGAAATCGTTATCGAGGTCGAGGGTGCCAATACGCCGGCGGAGGCGTCTGCCCCGGATGTGGCGGCGGTAAAACACAACAACACGGGTTCGGCGTAATCAAAACGAAGGTTTTCTCGCAGGCCCGGCTTTCAGTTCGTTTCCGTAAAAACATTTTTTTTGAAGTTTTTATACTTCGGTATGTTTTGACGCGTGCGTGTACCGAAGGGCTTGGGCACTGGTTTTAGCGTTGGCGCAATGATTCTGTTCTTCGACAATGCAGATGTTTAATTGATAAAGGATTTGCCACAATGCCCATCAACCGCCAGCCTGCCAATGTAATTCTCGTGATCAACCCGGGTAGTAGCGATGCACGAAGTGTCGCATCCGCCTGTGTGACCATTGCCCAGCGAAGCAGCACCGAAGCCGCACCGACGCCGCCGGTGGATGTCGCAGAAGCGGCAAGAACAGCCCTTCGAGCGGAGTTGCCACGACCAAGACAATCGCATTCCCTACGGCAGTGTACGAAAGCTGCAATCGGCGTGAGCGCTTTAGGCAATATCCTTGGCGGCATGGGAATGAGCCTGTACGGGGCGACAAATCTACTCACGGGAGAGGCTCAAGAAATAGAGCGAGCCAAGGTGTTCATGGGTGTCGGTGGTTCCATGATATTTGGCGGCTTGGCAACCGGCGTGGCATTGGCAATTAGTAATAGTCCGAGTGGTATGCCGACGCCTGAACGGCAACGGGCCGGGCCGGCTGGGCCATTACCTGACATTGAAATCGTTATTATTCCTCAAACGCCTGCGGCGTTGTCAGCCCATGCGTCTTTTGTAGACGATTCAAACACAACCACCTCGGCACCGCGCACCGCATAGCTCGCTGATCGACGCGCAGCGGCAAAGCACGACAACGTGGGCTCGGCATGATGTCTGCATGATGCATCCGCCTTAAATCGTCCTTGCCGGGGCGCATTGCGCTACACTCGAAGGCACCGTTCATCGGGAGCCTTCATGTCCACCGTCATCCGTGCCCCAAACCTCAAAACCGTTTTGATCGCCAGCGGCGTGGTATTGACGTTGGCCATGGGCGTGCGCCACGGTTTCGGCTTTTGGCTGCAACCGATTTCGCAGGCGCAAGGCTGGACCCGCGAAACTTTTTCCCTGGCGCTGGCGCTACAAAACCTGATGTGGGGCGTGTTCGGACCGTTCGCCGGCATGGCTGCCGATCGTTTCGGTACGGCGCGCGTGGTCGTTGCCGGTGCGTTTCTATATCTGGCCGGCTTAGTGTGGATGGCCACGATCGATCATCCCGTGCTGTTCGTCGTCGGCTCCGGTGTGCTCGTCGGCGCGGCGCTGGCCTGCACCACCTTCGGTGCATTAAGCGGCATCATCGGCCGTATCGCGCCGGAAGCGAAGCGCTCCTGGGCATTTGGCCTCTCGTCTGCAGCCGGTTCGTTCGGGCAGTTTTTGATGATGCCGGTCGAGCAGCAGCTGATTGCTTACGCGGGCTGGGACAATGCTTTCTGGCTGCTCGGCATTCTGATCGTACTGGTGGTCACGCCGACGGCACTGTTTTTGCGCGAGCCGGTAGCGGCGAAATCATCGGCTCGGGAGCAAAGCATCCTGGAGGCGGTGCGCGAGGCGTTTGCCTATCCCTCGTTTCGCCTGCTGTTGGCCGGATATTTCGTTTGCGGTTTTCAGCTGGTGTTCATCGGCGTGCACATGCCGGCGTATCTGAAAGACCGCGGTTTGAGCGACGCCAACGTGGCAGTCGTGGCATTGGCGCTGATCGGGCTGTTCAATATCTTCGGTTCCTATTACGCAGGTAAGTTGGGCGGCATTTTTCCGAAGCGCTATCTGCTATCGAGTATTTACATCAGCCGTGCGGTGATCATCGGGCTATTTTTGCTGGCACCCCTTACGCCGTGGTCGGTGTACGTATTCTCGGCCGCAATGGGTCTGCTGTGGCTATCGACTGTGCCATTGACCAATGGCGTGATCGCCGGCATTTTCGGGGTAAGGTATCTGTCGATGCTGTCGGGGTTTGTATTCTTGTCGCATCAGGTGGGCAGCTTTTTGGGTGTCTGGCTAGGCGGGTATCTCTATACTCGTCAGGGTAATTACGATGCGGTGTGGGGCATCACGATCGTGCTGAGCGTGGCAGCGGCATTGGTGAATCTGCCAATCAGAGAAACAGCGATCTTTCGAGCGCAGCCGGTTCCTGCTTGAAAACGTTCCGTCAACTTCCGTACGACGATTATTGCTAAATTTACTGCTAGATTTATTGTGAAATTCATTACCAAATCCGCCGCGAAATTCGTCGCAATATTCGCGCTGTTCGCAATTCTCGGGCTGACGTTCCTGGCTTACCTGCGTCCTGATTTCGCTCTGGATCTGGCGAATCGCATCATGCTCTGTTTTTAATCGAAAAGTTGATTAGACCCGGCAGTTGAACGCCACATTACTGCGCTGTTAGATGCCTCGCCTGCCGGCTAGGGATCGCACCTGCTGCCGTGTTCGGCATTACACCGGGTACCGCTCCCCCATCCGCTTTGTCGGCAGCTCTTTTTGCGTCCACATGCGCTTTCCTTTGTACTCGGCCGGCTTGCCCGGCAAAGTCGTTGGCTAAAGCTGCGGCAACGAGCGTTTTTTCATGCCCAACTTCCTGCAGCCATTGCGTCACCAGTGTGGCCAATCGCTCCAGCGCGATCCGGTGGGTAGCATCGGTTTTTGCATAGAGCCAGTCCGACAGCGCCATAAAATGCGCGAAGGGCGATGATCCGAGAATTAACGGTAAGGTATGGGCGAAGCGCCCGGAATTCGCCACCAGGTCCCAGTAGCGGGCGAAACGCACCAAGCGCTGCATGTCGGTGAAATTGATCAGGCTGGTTGCCAGAATCGTGTAGGGCGGGTGCGGGTCGAATACCAGGCCGTAGGCTTCGGTATGGCGGATGATGGGCGTGCCGCGCAGCCGCTTCAATATACCGAACTGGATTTCATGCGGCGCCAGCGCTACCAGCCGATCGAAACCCTGGGCGAAGCTGGCAATGTCTTCGCCCGGCAGCCCGGCGATAAGATCTACATGCAAGTGGGCGTTCGAATGAGCAATCAGCCAGCGAATGTTTTCTGCTGCCTTGTCGTTATCCTGTCGGCGGCTCACCAGCGCCTGCACCGTAGGATTGAAACTTTGGATACCAATCTCGAACTGCAAAGAGCCCGGCGGGAAACGGGCGATCGCATCTTTCAACGCATCCGGCAGGTGGTCGGGCACGACTTCGAAATGCGCATATACCGGGTCTCCCGGATGGGCTGCCAGCTTATCCAGAAAAAACTGCATCAGCTTCAGGCTGGTCTTGATATTCAGATTGAAGGTACGATCGACGAACTTGAACAATCGGGCACCGCGTTGATACAGGGTTTCCATCTCCCCTAAAAATCGTTCGACTTCGAAAGGCCAGGCAGTCTTGTCCAGGGCCGACAGGCAGAATTCGCATTTGAACGGACAGCCGCGTGAAGCCTCCACATACAGCGTGCGATGGGCGATGTCAGCATCGTTATAGAAGCTATAAGGCAGCGCCAGCTCGGCCAGCGGCGGCTGCACGCCGGCATGCACTTTCATCAACGGTTGCGGGCCGTTCAGTATCTGGCGGCACAACTGAGGAAAGGTAACGTCGCCCCACCCGGTGACCAGAAAATCGGCTAGCGCCACGATCGGTTGCTCGTTACTTTCGTACGAAACCTCCGGTCCACCCAGCACGATCTTGATATGCGGCGCAACGCGCTTGAGCATGGCCACCAGCCGGCTAGTTTCCTCGACATTCCAGATATACACGCCGAAGCCGATGATGCGCGGGGTCAGGGCCAGCAGCTTTTCAACCAGGTCGGTGGTGCGTGTGCCGATCACGAATTCGGCCAACTGCGTCTGCGGCTGGAGCTCTTCCATGTTGGCCAGCAGGCAACGCAGGCCGAGCGAGGCATGTGCATAGCGTGCATTCAGGGTAGAGAGAACGATGGTCATTGCTTCAGCCGACACGCTGGCCGGCTTTCCAGACGCCCAACACCACCGGCAAGCCATCGAAGCAGCGTACGCGAATAAAATCCGCACGCAGGCCCACGGCGATTTCTCCACGGTCGTGCAAGCCGACGATGCGGGCTGGATTGCAAGTGACGGTTGCCAGCGCTTTGGGTAAGGTATAGCCAGCTTGCCGCAGCAGGAATGCCGCATGCAGCAGGCTCGCAGGTACATAATCGGAAGAGAGTACGTCGAGCAGATTAGCCTGTGCCAGTTCGGCTGCCGAGACATTACCCGAATGCGAACCCCCACGCACCATGTTCGGCGCACCCATGATGATCTGTTGCCCATGCTGCCGTGCTGCCAGCGCCGCCGCCATGGTAGTGGGAAATTCTGAAATACCCACGCCCTCGGCCACACCTTCATGCACATGCTCGAGAGTCGTATCGTCGTGGGTGGCTAGCGCCACCGGTGTCGCACGCGCTGTACAACGGGCGACGATTTCGCGTCGATTCGGTGCCGCAAAAGTTTGCTGACGGCGCAACATCGTTTCGAACAAGGAGTCGACCTTGTCGATACTCCAACCGCGCTTACCGGTCATGTAGGTGCGATAGTGCGAGAGATCGCTCCATTGCCGCTGACCGGGTGTGTGATCCATGAGCGACACCAGCTTCAGGCGTGGATCGTCGACAAACGGTGCAAACAGTTCCAACAAATGTTCTTCGGCCAGTTCCACGCGCAGATGCAGAAAATGGTCGGCACGCAGCAAGCCGGCATCGGCCGCTTCCTGTAAGCCACTGACGCAGGCAGCAAAACTCTTCATGCGCACGCTTTCGGCATCGATATCGCCGACGGCGATCGCATCGAGCACCGTAGTGATGCCGGCGCTGACGATTTGGGCATCGTGGCCGAGTATGGCCGGCATTACCGGCCACTGCACCTTCGGCCTGGGCATCAAATGTTTTTCCAGATTATCGGTATGCAGCTCGACCAAACCCGGCAGCAGGTAATCGCCTTCCCAGTCCATTGCGTCGGCAGCGCTGGTCTCGCCTTTGGAAACCTCGGCGATCAACTGGCCGTCCAGGCGCATGCTGCCAGCGAATTCTTCCGTGGCAGTCACGATTTTTGCGTTGCGGATCAGTGTCATGTCGGGGTGTCGGAAGAAAACATGGACATCATCATAATTCAGGTGCCCGCCAGTGCCGCTTCGCAGCGCCATAATCCATGGCCCGATGCGAGATATTTTCGTTCGAAAGGCGTGATCGGTGCCTCCGTCGTATAAGGTTGCGCCCCAACCGAAAGTCCAGTCAACTGAGACAGCGCTGCAGCGCATTCATCGATATAGATCGACCAATTACTACGGCATTCGAAATTCCCGCCTAATGCAATTACCATCGGAAAAACCGGATGCGCATGCCAGCGGCGCGCCAGCTGCCCGATCTTTGGCCATGGATTCGGATACAGCATGTAATGCCGAGCCAGCCGTACGCCTGCATCGTGCAGCAAACGCCAATAGTCGACCAGATCGGCGCGTACCAGTAATAGATTGGCCGGCACTTCATGTGGCCACGTCAGGCCACGCGAGAGCCGGTGCGCAGATTGGTCAACGCCGATCACAAAATGCGAAGGAAAGCAACGGGCCAGATGATGGGTAGACAGGCCGACGCCACAGCCGGCGTCCAGTATCAGGGGTTTATCACCAGCTTGTTTCCAGATTGCCAGACTATGATCGAAAGCTTGCCGATTGACCAGGCCAATCGGTTTTAAGAAAGTCGAAGCAGCATGGCGAGCAACGCGTTGTGCAAGATGACGATGAATCGTAGATTGCGCACTGTGGATCGTACGAGAGTTTGCATCCAAAGCCGACAACCGTTTTAAAAACGTACTTGAGCCGAATGTTAATGAAAGACGACAGGTTGACCCATCACAGCATCGTAATTGCCGAGAAACGCATCAACGTCCTCGATGCTGGGTTCACTGGCGATAAGGTCTTGCACGTTCCGACGAAAGGCTTCGGCCCAGTTGCCACCGATGAAAATCTCTCGCTTGCCGGATTTATCCATGATTTCATAACCACCGAAACGCAAGGCTTCCTGGCGGTTGTCGATACCGAATTCCACAATACTATATTGGTCGCTGTTATAAATGAGGTGCATTCGTATTCCTTAATTTGCAATAAAACTTGTCTGCTTGACACCGATTTGGCGCCAATCGACAAAGTTTCAAGCCACTTGCCGGCAGTTATGTTAATTATCGGCCGGGGTTTACAAAAGATAAGGGGGGTTGGTCACTTATCGTGCAGAACGAGCGGTGCCAAGCTGAGTAACCGGGCGTATGGCGCACTGCACAAAAATGTCTGCAGATGCGACAAATGCACAAGGTCCGCAAGGCCGACGATCAGGTTTGCGGGGCGTCGATGCAAGAGACGGTTAAGACTCACCTGCATCACCAAACCATCGCTGCAGCACGGGCATTCAGGTGCAATGGTGAGGATGTGCAGGTCAGCGGCGGGGCAAGATTTGTTTAGATCGTCGGTACCTGTGTGCACACCTTCGAAAAGAATTGCGGTCGATGCCGATGGGTTGTTAAGCCGCCCGATCAACTCGCCGATTGCAGCAACGCGCCATACGACATCACCGCCTGCCACCAGTGTGCAAACGGTCATCCGCCTCGCTTGGCAAGTTTGCCCGGCTCGACGCCAAGCTGTTTGAGCTTACGGTAAAGGTGGGTACGTTCGAGGCCGGTTTTCTCGGCCACGCGGGTCATGCTGCCACCCTCGCGCACCAGGTGATGCTCGAAATAAGCCCGCTCGAACGCGTCTCGCGCCTCCCGCAGCGGCAATTCAAACGATAGCGTAAATACCTTGCCCTCGATGGCCGGTGTACCGTTCATCGCCGGTGCCGAATGACTCAGGCCGACATTGGTAACCACACCAAAGCCAGGCTCGGATGCCGAACTGGTATCGACCGGCAGCATCATTGCCCGCGCATGGAAAGGTGTAGGCCGAATGACTTCCTGGCCGCGTGAAAGACCCTGCTGCACCGCCTTGAGCAGCTTTTGCATAGAGATCGGTTTTTCCAGAAAATTCAATGCACCGATCCGTGTGGCTTCCACTGCCGTGTCGATCGTGGCATGGCCGGACATCATGATGACCGGCATCGTCAGCATGCCGTCGCGTTGCCATTCCTTTAACAACGTTACACCATCGGTGTCCGGCATCCAGATATCGAGCAAGACCAGATCCGGCTGGGCAGCGATGCGCATTTCACGCGCCTGCTGTGCATTCTCGGCAGTCAGTACAACGTGGCCTTCATCCCCCAATATTTCCGACAACAATTCGCGGATGCCCATTTCATCGTCAACGACCAAGATGTTAGCCATGTGTTGCATCCTTCTTTTTTCTAAAATTGTTTTAAATGAACATCAATCGAAATGCAGTGCAATCGTTGCGACGAAACGTGATTAATTTACGCCTGCTAACTTTAGCAGCAAAATTGAGATTTTTGCACCTTGCGTATCGGTTCGATTCTGAATATCGATGCGCCCGCCGTGTTCATCGATGATTTTCTTGACCATTGCCAGCCCCAAGCCGGTACCGCGCGGCTTGGATGTGACATACGGCTCGAACGCGCGGGCCAGAATTTTAGGTGTGAAACCGGGGCCGTTATCGCTGATCGTCAGACGCACCGCGGCACGTACTTGGTTGTCCGAACTACGGTAATTGATCTGTTCTGTGACGACATCGATGTGCGGCTCGACCGAGTTGCTTTGCGCCGTTTGATTTTGCGCACGCTCCATGGCGGCGTCCTGCGCGTTTTGCAGCAGGTTATGAATCACCTGGCGCAGCTGTGTGGCGTCGCCCATTACTGCAGGCAATCCTTCTGCCAATGCCGTCTGGATGATGTCTCGGTCGTCGCCGCCGATGTACAACCCGAGGATCTCGTAGATCAACGCATTCAGATCCAACTCGCCCAGCACTGCCGGCGGCGTTTTCGCATAGTCGCGGAAATCGTCGACCATCTGCTTCATCGCCGTAACCTGGTTGACGATGGTGGTCGTACTCTTGTTGAGGATGGCGACATCCGCCGCCGCAAGTTTGTTTTCCAGTTTCATCTGCAGCCGTTCCGCGGAAAGCTGGATGGGTGTCAAGGGATTCTTGATCTCATGCGCCAGCCGGCGGGCTACTTCGCCCCAGGCGATCGAGCGCTGAGCAGAAATCACGTCCGATATATCGTCGAACACGACCACGTAGTCGGTACCGGTTTCGCCGGGCAGCCGTGAGCCGCGCGCCAGCAATGCGATGTCGCTCTCGGCTTCAGCGGCTGCGATGCTGCGGGGAATTTCGATCTGCCGTTGCCAGTGTTGCTGGCCGTCGTTGCCCACCGACGCCGATTGTGCATTTTGGCTGGAAAAGGCATTGGTGATGATATCGGCAAACCCGCGCAGACCGGCGATTTCGGACAAGCCCGTGCCGATATGCGGCCCGAGCTCCTGGTGCAGGATGCGTTTGACAGAGTCGTTGCAGCGCACCAGCCGGAACTGGCTGTCGAGCACCATCACGCCGGCCGACATGTTGGCCAGTACCGATTCCAGATAGGCCTTGGCATTTTCGAGTTCGGAGCGATTGGTCTCTACCGCAGCGCGCGCGTCGTAGAGCTGGTGTGTCATGGCGTTGAAGGATTTCATCAACGTTCCTAGCTCGTCCGAACTGGTTACCATCGGGCGTGGCGAGAGGTCGCCTTCGGCGACGGCTTTGGTACCTTCGGCCAGTACCAGCAAGGGCTGCGCCAGGTCGGTGGCGATGATGAAGGCGCTGGCGATCGCACCGAAGATAGCCAGCAGCAAAGTCAGTGTCAGGGTCACCAGATAGATCTTACGCAGGCCGGTACGGGCAAACGAGCGTTCTTGATATTCGCTATACGCTTCCCGCAGCGCTTCGGCGTTTATCGCAAGATAGGTAGGTACCGGTTGCAGAAATTGCAGGAACCGCGCCTCGTTCTGCAACACTAGCGCATCGCTACGCACCGGTATCGCCACGACCACCCGCAGTCGCAGCCCTTGCGCTTCGGCCGGTGGCGCGGTTGCTGGCGGTGTTGCCGAAGACGAAGCCACCGGTGACGACGAGAGCATGGTGCCGTCGCCGGTGGATTCGATTGCCGCAAAGGCACGGCTGGTGCGGGCCTGGCGCAGCATCGCCGGCGTCGGCAGGTCCGGCACCAGCTGACCCAAGCGCGTGCCGATGCTGGCAATTACGTTGCCATTGCCGTTAGTGACGATCGCCTCCAGGGTCGTGCCCTGCTCGCGCAGGCGTGAAAGCTCGGTGATGAGATTGCCGTCTGGAAGATCGGACAATTCCAGTGCCGTATTGCGCGCTTTTTCAGAAAGATCGGTGAGCGACGAATCGAGGGCCGAACGGCCGAGATTCAATCCGGCTTCCAGCGCTGATTCCACACGAACGTCGAACCAGGATTCGATCGAACGCGAGACGAACTGTACCGATACGGTATAGATCACGCTGCCCGGCAAAATGCCGACCATGGCGAACAGCAGCACCAGTCTGGCTGTCAGGCGGGAACCGAATACCCCACGTTTGTAGCGTTTGTATAGGCGTGCCAGCAACAACGACACCAGGATCAACAGCGCCACTGCCGCTAAAGCGTTCAAGCCGAATAGAAAGGGGTAGTGCTTGTCGAACGACGCCGAGTTTTCCGAAGCCGAAGCCAGCAGAAACAACAGGATACTGGCGATGGCCGTACCCACCACGAACATGTAACGCAGACCGCGTCTCACACTACAACCCTTACGTTCGCGCCCTGATCCCTGTTCCCGTACTTATTCCTGCCCCCTGTCTTCACCATCTATTCCGCTCGGAAAGAAAAGTTGTGCCAGTCCGACGACAGACGCCAGTTACTGTTGTTTAAGGCGTTGACCTGAAACGGCTTTGCCAGGTATTCGAGGTTCAGACGCATACGCACGCTGACATTGTAGAGATTGCCGATTTTCAAAGTGCCGCGCTCGGCGACGAGCCAGCGGTTCGGCCTTCGCACCAGCGACATGGCATCGTCGAAGGTGGCGAAGCTTTGCTGCACGCTGCCGACGACCCCGCCGCGATACTGGCGCGTCAATACGTTGTATTCGATGCGGATGGTACGCGAGGCGTTCAGGGTGGCTTCATCGAACCAGTACCAGCGGGGCCGGTACATCTCGACATCGGTGGTGAAGTGTAGGGGGATTCCGCGCGTCAATGCTTCTTCGAGGTTGTAGTTGAGGTCGAGATTGAAAGTCGCCGAAAGCCGATAACCTTCGTCGGCACTCTCCAGGTGCGCCTGCACGATCTCGATGCCTTCCGCCGCCAAAGACGACGTCGATACCTGCACCAAAAGAAACGATGTCAGCAGCCAGCGCGTCAGCAGAGAAATGAGTCGTCGCGTCACTGGAGCGCAAGACGGAGACGAACCCGTCGCAATGTTGGTCGGTACATAGGTTCATGCTTCAGTACGGCTTCCGGAACAGCGCATAGAACAAGCCGTCGTGATCTTCGGGCAAGCTGGCACAAGTGCCTTCCGGCATCGCCACGCCGGGTAGCAGTTGGCCGGGTGCCGGCAATCGAATGGCTTGATTGCGCTTGGCGAACGCCGCTGCCTGCGCCTCCGATTCCTGTGGCCATAGCGAACAGGTCACAAACAATAATTTACCATCGTCAACTAGCATCTGCCAAAGGTTGTCGAGAATTTGCGCCGAAAGTGTTGCCAGTTGCGCAGAGTCGGCTTTCCGGCGCAGCCAGCGAATATCCGGATGACGGCGCACGATACCCGAGGCGGTGCACGGCACGTCGGCCAGGATCCGGTCGAATTTCTTGCCATCCCACCAGGCTTTGTCGGTCGCGTCGCCGGTGGTCAGCGCAGCCGATAGCTGCAGCCGTTGCAGGTTTTCCGCGATGCGCTCTATGCGCCGGGCATCGTTATCGAGAGCGGTCAGGTCGATATCGGCCGTTTCGAGCAAATGCCCGGATTTGCCGCCCGGTGCAGCACAGGCATCCAGCACCCGCATACCGTCTTGCAAGTCCAGCAGCGATGCCGCGAGCTGCGCCCCGGCATCTTGTACCGACGCCAGACCTTCGGCGAAGCCGGGTATGCGCACCACCGGCACGGCGACCTCCAGCATCACGGCATCATTGCCGACCTGGCGCGCCTGCATGTTCGATTGCGAGAGTTTGTCCAGATAGGCCGCTACTGTCGTACGCCGGCGATTGACCCGCAGTGTCATCGGCGGTTGCAGGTTTCCAGCTGCCAGTAGCGTCTGCCAATGCGTTGGATACGTGCTTTTCATGGAATCGATCCACCAGACCGGATAATTCCAAAACGCTGCCGGTTCGCGCATGACGTCCTGCATCAGGCTGTCGCGCTCCCGCAAGAAACGCCGTAACACAGCGTTGACCATGCCTTTGGCGTGGGCCATGTCGGCGTCCGATGCGGCAGCCGTGACTGCCTGATCGACCACCGTATGAGCGTTATAAGCTTGGGGTGATTCGGCGCTGGCAGATGTGGAAATTAGCGTCAGTCCGACGCAGAGCAACGCATGCAATACCGGCGGCGTCGGCGCTTTCGGTGCCAGGCGCGTCAATAGTGCATCGACTCGGCCGAGTGCGCGCATGGTGCGATAGCTTAAATCCTGAACGGCACCTCGCGCCTGAGGTGGCATGTCGATTCCAGACCGGGAAAAAACATTCGACAGCGCCTGCGGCAAGGCAGAGCCGGCACGTACCTGCAGCACCGCCAGCGCCGCGCCGTGCATGGCGAATGCCAAAGAATCGGATTTCAACATCCCGGCATTATTTTCGTACACCCCTCATACACCCCACATCACATCCTTACCGGCTCGCTGGGCTGCGCGTAGCATTTCCAGGATCGGATAAGCGCGTGTGGAAAAACGCACCGACTGCAATTGTTGATCTTCCCGCTCGTCGGCGGAAAGCTCCGATGCCGACATGCCAGCATTAGCCGACGGTTCCATATCGAGCTTGGTATCGGGCCCAGTATTGGGCTCATTCTTGCTACGCTCGATTTCGGCTTCGAGCACATCGATCGCAGCAGCAGTTTCGGCTGCGGTAATCACGCCGCGTTTGAGATCTTTATGCAGCAATTCCAGAATCGGCCGTGCATGGTTTTCGTACATCAATACGTCGGCGGTGGCCTTGGATGTAAACGTAATCAACATGAAGTGCTCCTGAAAAGGATCGTGCGCCGTAAGAATGCAACGGCGAAGAATACAACATACGTCAGGCGCTACGGGGTTTTAAACGAACCCAGGAAGGTATCGACTGCTTCGATTCGCATGGATTTTTCCCGCCCCACCACCACCGCCTGATAAACCCATCGCTCGCGCGCGACGAACCGGGCATGCAGGGCTTTCGCATTGCCATCGGCACCGGCGGCTGGCCCGGCGATGAGATCAATGGTAGATAGCGCACCTTCAC
This sequence comes from Pseudomonadota bacterium, assembly GCA_040385645.1. Classification (GTDB taxonomy): domain Bacteria; phylum Pseudomonadota; class Gammaproteobacteria; order Burkholderiales; family Burkholderiaceae_D; genus JANXSS01. Next base: position 138,268 of record JAZKGZ010000012.1, on the reverse strand, counting down.
GGTGCGATTTTTCCTGGCGCACAACGCCGTTAATATTGCCGACCATTGTGTTTTTCATGACCTGCAGCGCCGCCTGCGCCTGCGCCGCATCCGCTAATTCGGCAGTTCCCACAGCAAAAGTAACGTTTTCGACTGCTGCGGCTCGCATCGTCATGGTCGTACGAATGCCGCCGAGATTGACTTCTCGCGCATGGGTCGAAGGCTTGGAAGGCAAGAGCACTGTGTAAGAGGCTTCGGTGCCTCGTACGTCGCGCCAATCATAGGTCGGTGTGCAAGCAGCCAGCAAGGAAACGGCCAGCAGCATCGAGGCAACGCGGCGCATTCGCCAGGCAAACCGGTTTAGAAACTTTGGAAAAATAAATATATAAAGCCACATTAATCATCACACCTTAATTAATTACACGTCGCTATTTACACTTTATAAAGCGCGCGATAGCTGCGATGTAGCCGCACTCAGGTCAGCGATTATAAAGCGCATAACTGATGAACGATGACGCGCAAATGCTTTCAAAACATGGGGTCCGCAAAAACTTCTCCTTGAAGCACATTTAAAGGCTGCAATTCAACAATTGATTTCGATTAAGTCGTGGAATGATGCAATAAAATATTTCTAAGAAGAAATTTTTAGACTTGGAGCAATGGTATTTTCTTAATTAGTGCGCGTGACGATACACAACTACCGTTGCGCTGACGGAATTAATGCAAGCGAAGAGTTGCCTGTGATAGCCTTTGTTGTCTTGTAGAACGACCGTTAAAAACCGCCCGTCGATGCTGTTTCATCAAGCAAATCCCACGCGTTTTTTCCGGCGATAGCACTACAACAATGCAGCCGCCGGGAGCAAAACTTGGTGAACACGACCCTACAACGAGTGCTGGTGATTCCACTAGTGCTGTTGGTATTGGCATTAGCCGGGGTGATCTATTGGTCTTCGCATCGCGCAAGTGAAACCGCAGCGCATGAATTTTCACAAAAGATTCTGCTCAATATGGTCGAGCGCGTCAGCCAGACGACGGACGGCCACTTGGTCGGTGCGCGGGTGGCAATCGACGCGCTGGCACCGAATCCTATCTACTCACCAGTCGAAGACAGCACGCACGTTCTACCGTTTCCGGTTGATTCCCAAGCGATCGAGCAGCGGCTCTGGACGGCAACCGGCTTTTTTCCCACGGTTAACAGTTATGTGTATTTCGGCGGTGCCGATGGCAGCTTCGTCGGCTTGAACCGGCAGCCTGGTCGCATCGAATTGCGCCTTCGCGGTGCCAATAATGCGCCGAGGCAGATACTGAGCGTAGCCACGCCCGAGCGCCGACTCGGCCTTCTGCGCACCGATGCATACGATCCGCGCACCCGGCCCTGGTACACAAAAACGGTGTCGAGTGCGCGGCCGACCTGGTCAGATGTGTATACCGATTTCACGACGCTCGAACCGGTCGTGACCTTATCCAAACCGATCTACCGGACCGACCGCCAGCTCATCGGCGTGGTAGCGACGGACTTGTCCCTGACGCAGCTGACCAATTTTTTCAGTGCACTAACGGTTAGCAAAAATGGTATCGCCTATCTGGTCGAGCGAACCGGTGCCATCATCGCTACCTCCACCAACGAGCTACCTTATCGCACCGATAAAAAATCGATCGTAAGGCTGATGGCGCGGCAAAGCGTATCACCGCTGCTGCGACAATCGTTTCAGCAGGTATTGCAATGGCAGCGTGACGGTGAAACGCTGGAACGGCCGGTTTCGCGGGAATTCATGAGTGACCAGGGAAGAGTACAGGTCGGTGCTTCCCTGTTGCGCGACGCCGCCGGTCTGGAGTGGATCATCGTCGTTGCTGCCCCACGCACCGATTTCATCAGTAACGTCACTGGCGTCATGTACGAAAGTCTCGGCATCGGCCTGATCGCCGTGGCTCTGGTTATGGTACTGGGATTTTTATTGCTGCAGTGGGTGCTGCGCGATATCGGCAAGCTCACCCGCGCAGCCGAGCGCGTCGGCCTGGGCCAGCCGATGGGACAATTGAATATCACCCGTGGTGACGAGATCGGCCTGTTGGCAAAAAGTTTTCTGCAGATGGAGCGTAATCTGCGCACCGACAAACTCACTGGCGCGTTGAATCGCGACGCTTTGATTTCCCACATTGAATTCCGTCGGCGTAATACTGCAGGCGTCGCTTCTTTGAAGTTTTCGCTGCTGTTTATCGATCTCGATCTCTTCAAACCCATCAATGATCAATATGGGCACGACGCCGGCGACCATGTACTGATCGAATCTGCCAGCCGATTGAAAGCAGGCATTCGGGAATCGGACGAAGTCGCGCGCTTCGGTGGCGATGAATTCGTCGTCTATTTGCATGGCATTAACGACGAGGAAGAGCTGGACGCAGTTTGCCGCAAGATTTGCGCATTGATCCAGGCACCACACGAAATTCGCCCCGGCCTTCTGGTGCAAGTCGGTGCCTCCATCGGCTGGGCCAGTTTTCCGGCAGACGGCAACGATATCAAGACCTTACTGCGTGTTGCCGATACCCGTATGTTCCAGAGCAAAAAGCTGCGCAAGCATGGGGAATTGCTTGCGACTCCGGCGCGGGAGTTGCTGCCGGTGGCTTGATCCTTTTTCAGGCGAATTTGTGGGGGGGGGACACTTTTGTTTCCAAGCACGCCCGGATCAAGGTGATGTTGAGGAAACTATCGGTGGATATGCAAAAATCCAGTCTCGATATGTATTTGCTTTTTCAAAGGTTTTCCAACGCAGATCAAACTCGGCGCGCTTAAGTGGAACAGCATTTGAGGCCGAATAAATCCCCATAATTCCGCCATCGCTAGCGCGTATGCTTTCCCAGCCACTTTGTGGTGTCATTGGATTAATGGGGATTTGTCTGAGGTGACGTTCAACAAGCGCGAAACGATCGTCGCGCAACAATGCTTCAAGCGAATGGGTTTCACGACCAACCTGCCTTACAGCGGTCCCGATCTTGCCAGTATGACCGACGCCTTGACTCGCAAAACTACAGCATTCACCGATGAACTCGGGCGAATCAAAAGCATGACCGATGCCCTAGGCAATCGTACGGTCAATAATTACGACGTGCTCAACCGGGTGACCAACACGACCGACCCGCTAGGCAACGTCTTGAAGTTTAGTTACGATGCCAATGGCAATCTGTTGACGCACATCGATGCCAGAAACAACGTCACGACCTATACCTACACCAATCTGGGGCATGTGAGCAGCATGAAAGATGCACTGCTTAAAACAGAAAGCATGCTCTATGACGCTGCCGGAAAGCTCACCCGCAAGACCGATCGCAAAGGTCAGGTCAGCGGTGTGACGTACGACAGCCTGAGTCGGGTCAAAACAATTGGCTTCGGCGCGACCGTAGCAGCACCAACCACTTATACAAGCACCGTTTCGCTAACCTGGGACAAGGGTAACCGCTTGACGCAGATCGTCGACAGTCTATCGGGCACCATCACCCGTAGCTACGATGCCCTGGACCGCATGATCAGCGAAACCACGCCGCAAGGCACTGTCAGCTACACCTACGACAAAGGTGGCCGCCGTACGGGCATGACGGTACTGGGTCAACCGGCTGTTACCTACGGCTACGACAACGCCAATCGCCTGATCCGCATCGAACAAGGCGCCGGTGCTCTGAATGGCAATGTTGCCCAGGTGATTACCTTCGCCTACGATGCAGCAGGCCGCCGTACGCAAACCAAACTGGCCAACGGCACCACCATCAATGCGACTTACGACGCTGCAGATCAGGTCACGGCGCTGGTTTACAAAAAAGCTGACGCTACCATCATCGGCGACCTGGCATACACCTACGACAAGGCAGGCTTGCGCATTAAAACCAGCGGTAGCCTGGCGCAAACCGATATGCCACCGATTGACGTAGTGGGTGCGGCTTATGATGCCAACAACCGTTTGACCAGCTGGGCCGGCAAAGCCTTCAGCTACGACGCCAATGGCAACCTGCTCAACGACGGCGAGCGCAGCTATACCTGGAATGCGAGAAACCAGCTCACCGGTATCACCGGAGCCGCCACGGCTAATTTCCAATACGACGCCATGAACCGTCGCATTGGTAAAACTATCAACGGCAGCACGACCGGCTATCTCTATGACGGTGCCAACTTCGTGCAAGAAAAGGATGGCACTACCAGCACCGCCGGTGTACGCGCCCAACTGCTAACCGGCGGCATCGACGAGACACTCGCGCGCTACAGCGCTGCCAACAGTGAACATTTTCATACGGATGCCAACAACAACGTGGTGCAGTTGACCAATGCTGCGCAAGCAACCAGCACCAGCTACCGGTATGACGCCTATGGCAAGACAACCCAGACCAACGTCACGGCAGTGAGCACCAACAGCCAGCAGTACACTGGACGGGAAAATGATGGTACGGGGTTGTACTATTACCGGGCACGATATTATTTGCCGAACTGCGGTCGGTTCATTAGTGAGGATCCGATTGGGTGGGCTAGCGGGCAGGCTAATAATTATGCGTATGTTGGGGGGGATCCGATTAATTTTACTGATCCGCTGGGCTTGTGGACAGTGTCACTTGAGGGATATCTTGGGATAGGTGGTGGAATAGCGATACACGGGTGTGGTAATCCTTACACCGGGGGAGGGACAATTAGTGCTATTACCTTTAGCTTTGGTAAAGGTATAGGTTTCCAAGGATCGATCGATCCACTTGGTAATGCACCTGGCGCTCCTAATACGCCATCAGGCGAAGCAAGCTTTGGCGTATATGGGAATGCTGGCTATGGTATTGGTCCAGTTGGCATCGGTGTTGCTGCAAATGCAGGAATTACAACTAACATTTCCGGTAAAGGTGGTGGCTCTAGCTCACCAATACGAGGCTACGCTAACGCTGATCTTCAACTTCCATTGGGTATGAGTGGGGGTGGAAGAGCTGGTGTTTCAGCTGCAATTGGGGTTCAAGTTACAGGGCATATGGGGGGATGCAATTGAGGTTGTCTTTGCTAAAATCAAAACAATTTGTTTTATTAATTGTAAGCATAACTTTGGTTGTAGTAATAGCTTGGTTTTTCGCATTCACTAGTATTCGGCAAAGCGAAGCTTTACTAAAAGCAAAAGAGTGGGCATTTTCTTCACCAGAAATAGCCGCCACTACTGGTACAGTAAGTGAAATTAATTTGGGTGTTTCTCGCTTTAGTGTTAAATACAGCGATTCGAGTTTATATTTGCTTTTTCCTTTAAAAGTAAAAGGTCAAAATAAAAGTGAGCAATTTTTTGTTTGGATGGAATTAAGGCAGAATTCATGGCGGGTCTATTCAGTTCAAACCGGTGGTTTTTTTGGGAGAATGATCTATCGAGCTAAGTGAAATATCGTGGTGAAGAAACCTTCGTTACATTAGAAATTCATAAAAGTGCATTGATACAAGAAATATCGATTCCAAATTGGAACATTTTCTTGCTGCTGATTTAGTCAAATGCAAACGCTGGCCCAGGACCTTCCGCTGGAATTAGAGAAGACGGAGTTTGGGTCCCAAGGTATCTGCGGCGTACCTTGAGTAATGACAGATTTACGAGTAAATTATAATGTACAAATTTCGCTCACAATTGCAGTTACAAGGATATGGACGAGTGAAAGTCTTCTTAGATGTAAATAAATATGAAAAAATTATTTGATAGTATTTATTTCCCAGTGTGCTTGGCCTTTTTAGGACTTCTTATTTCATTAAGTGGAGCACTGCCAGCTATATTTTTACATATCTATCTAAATAGCTTAGTTGCTTACACGTTAATATTTTTGTTTTTAATGGGATTTTTTATTTTTATAGTAGCTTTGTTGTTTGCATCTGTTGGATGGCACGATTTAAAAAAATCATTACGTGAGTGAAATAACTGTGATTGCATTCGAATATTGGAAACTGGGCTATCACGTCGAAATGGCATTATAGGGTACGTTTCCCTTATTGCCTTAAGGTAAGCGCAATTATTCAAGCAACTCATCCCATCGATCGTCGTGAAAAAGCCGACGCCACCATCATCGGTGATCTGGCATACACCTACGACAAGGCAGGCTTGCGTATTAAATCCAGCGGTAGCCTGGCGCAAACCGATATGCCGCCGGCCGATGTACTGGGTGTGGCCTATGACGCCAACAACCGCTTGACCAGCTGGGCTGGCAAAGCCTTCAGCTACGACGCCAATGGCAACCTGCTCAACGACGGTGAGCGCAGCTACACCTGGAATGCGAGAAACCAGCTCACCGGCATCACCGGTGCTGCCACGGCTAATTTCCAGTACGACGCCATGAACCGTCGCATCGGCAAGACCATCAACGGCAGCACGACCGGTTATCTCTATGACGGTGCCAACTTCGTGCAAGAAAAGGACGGTACCACCAGCACCGCCGGTGTACGGGCTCAACTACTAACGGGCGGCATCGACGAGATACTTGCCCGATATAGCGCGGCCAACAGCGAGCACTTTCATACGGACGCCAACAACAACGTAGTGCAGTCGACCGATGCTGCGCAAGCAACCAGCACCAGCTACCGGTATGACGCCTATGGCAAGACAACCCAGACCAACGTCACGGCAGTAAGCACCAACAGCCAGCAGTACACGGGGCGGGAAAACGACGGTACGGGGTTGTATTACTATCTGGCACGGTATCATTCGCCGAACTGCGGTCGGTTCATCAGCGAAGACCCGATTGGCTGGGCTAGTTGGGCGGATCAGGCGGGGTCATGAGTTCACGAAGCGCATCAAACACCTGCTTGAGCTGGTTGCGGGTATTGCGGAACTGCTCATCACCGCCCGCAGCATTCATAGCTCGCCTGGACACGATTGCCAGGACGATAAAGATGAAGGCAAGCACACCGAGGCTTGCATAGCGGCTCAGAAAATATGCGTTGTCGTACACGATGTTTTTCTCGCTGGCTAGGATCAATGCCGAACCTTTGGCGGCCAACTGACGAGCGCATCAGGCGCCGAGTTTTCCTTTACTGAATAAGGTGAACTAGCACCCCGGCTTTCTTCGCAGCTTTTCGAAGATCCTTGTCCAGAGTAGCGATAGGCAAATTGCATCGGCGAGCCAATTCCAAGTATTGGGCATCATATCCAGACAGCTTAAACTCGCGTGAAATCGCTGCTACCGCCAATTGAATTGCAGACGGAGTAGCGGCATCAAGATGGATCGGCAATTGCCCCAAGCGATATACGAACCCGGTCAACGCAGATTCTCCAAATTTTCCGTCAACCTCGGCACAGCGAAGAACATGAATTGTTTCGGTGTACCACAGCGCGGGCACCCAAGCCGACATGATCGCCAATGAGTCCAACACATGGTCGGCATAGGCTCGATCAGCCGCCGACCCATCCTGGAGTGCCCAACGAATTGTCACGGATGCGTCAAGAACAAAACCGTCAGACATTATCGACGGCCTCGCACGCGCATTTCGTCAAACTGAGCCTGGTTGATATCACCTAACCGCATCGCCTTGATTGCCGCGATTGCTTCCTTGGTTTGCTGCGCTGCCCGACTAGCGCTTGGCACCAAATCAGCAACAGGCTCGCCTCGGTTCGTGATGGTGACGCGCTCACCCTGCTGAACCTGCCTAATCAAGTCAGGCAATTTTGTTTTGGCTTCATAAACCCCGTATTCGCGCATTGTGCTCTCCAATAAAACCGCATTTTTAATATGGTCTAGTCTATATACTAGACCATAGAAATGCAAGAAAATAAAACGAGAATTTATCGCTCCCGTTATGTGCTGCTTCAGAATTTTCCTTTAGACATTTAACCATTCTGAGCTTCACCAGTTGGAGCTGGAGCTTCTATTGGAGGGGGAGTTCAGGGGGGAGTGACCTGCTCCCCCAATTTAGTACGAAACCGACACAGAGTCTGCGGTAAATTTGACCGTTCACGATGCAGGTTCTTCATCAATAACCTGCCTCTTTCTAGTGTTGGAATGCCAGAACATAGACCGCGTCGTCAGCCGGTTCGTGGCGGTATAGGGTCACATATCCAGAGTCCCCGAAGGCAATCACCAGCTCACGCAGCTCGGGCATTTCAGGGAACGGCAGGCCAATGTCAGGGGCCGTTTCCAACAGCAGGAATTGCCGCTCGATGGCTTGGCCGGCCCGCCTGGCTGCTTCCGAAGAATTGACGCGACAACTATGTTGACAACTACCGCGTGTTCCAAAAAACCTTCGTGACATTTAAGCTACCGTTTGATTCACGGCTTTCATTCACTGCTCCCGCAGCGCCCGCCGATATTGAATCGCTTCAGCCACATGCGCCTGGCTGATCGTGGCTACCCCGGCCAGATCGGCGATAGTACGTGCCACTTTTAACACGCGATGATAAGCCCGCGCCGACCAATGCAGGCGCAGCATCGTCAAACGCAGAATTTCTTTACCAGCAGCATCGGGCTTGCAATGCTTATCGATATCGACGGTCGATAGCACGTGGTTTGCCTTGTCTTGCCTGGCTAGTTGCAGCATGCGTGCGGCAGCCACGCGCGCAGCGATTGCGGCAGATGCTTCGCCAGCGCTGGCTTGCTGTAATTCTTGATGACTTAGCGCGCCGACCTGGATCTGCATGTCGATACGGTCCAGGAGCGGGCCCGAGATGCGGCTTTGATAGCGCAGCACTGCATCGGCGCTGCATTGACAGCGATTGGCTGGATGGCCGAGGTAGCCGCAGGGGCAGGGATTCATCGCGGCGATCAGTTGAAACCGCGCCGGAAAATCCGCTTGCCGGGCGGCGCGGGAAATAGTGATCTGGCCGGATTCGAGCGGTTCGCGCAAAACTTCCAGTACCCGTCGATCGAATTCCGGCAGTTCGTCCAGGAATAGCACGCCGCAGTGCGCCAACGAAATCTCACCAGGCCTGGGTGTGCTACCACCGCCCACCAGAGCGACACCGGAAGCAGTGTGATGCGGCGCGCGATATGGCCGCACCTTCCAGCGCCCCGCATCGAAACCGCTTGTCAAAGACTGCACTGCAGCCGATTCCAATGCCTCGCCATCCGACATCGGCGGCAAAATGCCGGCGAAGCGTGACGCCAGCATCGATTTGCCGGTACCGGGTGGCCCGACGAGCAAAATGCTATGGCCACCCGCAGCAGCCACTTCCAAGGCACGCTTGGCCTGATTCTGTCCTTTGACATCGGAGAAATCCGGGTAGGGCATGCCGACCGGCGTGAGTGCCTCCCGGTCGATGCAATGCCGCTGTAACCGCGCTTCCGGATCTTGCATTGTGAAATGTGCGCAAACGTCGCGCAGGCAATCCGCAGGGTAGATCGCCGAATCTGTTACCAGCGCCGCTTCTGCCGCATTCGCCCGCGGCAGTATGAAGCCGGCGAAGCGTGTCGTGCCGGTGCTGCGATGCATGGCGAAGGTCATGGCCAGCGCGCCTCGCACCGGGCGCAATTCTCCGGACAGTGATAGCTCGCCGGCAAATTCGTATTTGCCCAATTCGGTATCCGGCATCTGGCCGGACGCTGCCAAAATGCCTAGCGCGATCGGCAGGTCGAAGCGCCCCGATTCTTTGGGCAGATCGGCCGGTGCCAGGTTGACGGTGATACGTCTGGCCAGAAATTCGAAGCCGCTGTTTTGCAGAGCGGCGCGCACCCGGTCTTTCGATTCCTTTACCTCGGTGTCCGGCAAGCCGACGATGGTGAAGGCTGGCAAGCCATTTGCCAGGTGAACTTCAACGGTAACTTCCGGCGCTTGCATGCCGGCAAGTGCACGGCTTTTCAAGACGGCAAGGGCCATGATGTATTCCAAATGTTGCGGGATGGCTCGGCGTCTTCGACGCCGCGAGAAAACCGGTTTTTCCGGCCACCCGCAACCTAGCATTCATTTATGGCATTGGGAGCGATCGAGCACTACAAAATGTATTTTTCGTAGCAAATTGGTTGGAAAGTATCGTGCGCGATCAATGCGTCTCGAACCCCAGTTTGGAAATGTCAAGATTGGGGTCTGCGGCAGCGCGACGCTGTTCGTCCAATTCAGCCTGTTTCCTGTTTGCATCCTGCGTTCTGGTTTCATGGTCTTTTAAACCGGTGATGCGAGAGAAATGCCCTGGTGTTCGATACAGCACAATTCGGTCGGCCGGAATGACGCCTGCACCGTTTTGTCGATACGGGGGGTTGCCGTACTCGGTTCCGGTTATGGCCTCTGCAACGGCTCGCTCGATTTCTTCTGCAGATAATCCATTCGCCGCCGTGCCCGCAAATGACCTTGTGACGGTGCCAATTTCGACTTCGCCGTTTCGAGAATTCACCGAAGGTATCAGCACATCGATTCGCTCATCGCCCAATACCGCATCGAGTATGACGACAGTTTTGGAGCGATTTTCTGGGAGTTGAAGCCATTGCCGCACTTCATCGGTACCTGCCATGTTTCCCGGACGCGCTTGAAACGCCGCGTAGGCGGCGTTGCTAACCATTCCGTTGTTCGATTTTAGCGACGTACCTACCTGCCGCATTGCCGCCGACAACGCATGTGCATTCGCTTTTTTGCAAACTTCCGTATCTTCCTGATTTTCTTTAACTGTACTGACTCTTTTTCGTATTGCCAGGATTTCGCTTTCGCTAAGAGATGGTCTATTTGCAGTGCCTTCGAGAGAATGAAACAGGCAATCGCCGTTTCCCCTGTTTTGTAACTGAGAAAAACGATTTTCATTGAAAGCCTGCGCCGCCGGACTGCGTGCATGCGCTGATTCTGAAGCAACGCCACGTTGAACTGCGGCTATGGCTATCCTGTTTTGCATGTGTGTCGAAAGTGCCGCCTTTAACTCTTTCAACTGTTGATCCGAATGCACGAAGCCGCCGATGTCGGCCTGCAGGTCGTTTTGCAGGTCGTTACAGATACGCGCGCTGCGACCCCGCTCGATCACGTCGATCAGGGCCGCATCCAGCGACGCCTCATCGACGACGAGTCCGGAATCGATGCGGTTGACGATCTCGCTGTAGGTAATGAGCGTTGGTGCCCGGCCACGCCCCTTCGAACTGGCTATCAAGGGCAGTGATTGTGGCGCAGCACTTGCCAACGCCTGCACGTCAGCGCAACTTCTTTTATGCATCAACAAAATGTTGTGGGCCTGCTCGATTTGCGTTGCGTTCAGATATTTTCCCTTAAATTCCAGACCGAGTTGCGTAACCGGGATCACACGAGGCGCGTCGTAGGGATTTTTAAGGTCTAAAACAGTAAATGAAAATGTAAAATGCATGTGTTCCGCAAGCGGCTCGACGCCATCCGGCAGCAATGCTGGCGGGTTTTCCGGGTACACACCGACGACTTTAAAGCGCCCACCAAGCACTAGCCCGTCCGGGTCTCCTTTGCGTTCGTGCCACTGCTCCCGTAATGCCTTGATGAGCGGTCTCGACATGCTTTCGTCAGGTCGGAAATGTGCTTTGCGCGAAACGAATTCCAGAACGCCTTGGCCGGAAAGGGCACCTTGAAACAAAGATAGTTCATGTTTTAAGAAAGACGTTTGCACCGGATCCGTTTGTGTGCGTCCGCACAGATACGTACGCTCTTGAGATCGGTCCATCTCGATTCTGATGGCATCGAGGTCGTACGTGCGATCGATGCCATTTTCGGTGAATTCAACCTGAGCAGGCGAGTGGCTGCGTCGTATCGCAATACCTTCTGCCGCCGGTTTTCTAGCGCTCTGCAGAAAGCGTTCTGCCATGTTTTTGAGAGTCGACCATAAGCGCGAAGGTGGCGGCTTGCAATGCTGACCTGGAAGCGGCGCTGCGCGACGAGGATTGCCCGAGCTGGGTAACGAGGCGGCGGTACCCTGACTGGATATAGTCGCCATCGAAGCAATCGTTTTAGGTGCGGGGTCGAAGCGAACCTTGCGATCCAACTTGGAAGGCGTCTGTCTGGCCGGCATTTGTGGATCAGCCAGGATTGGAGCAATAGGCCGATTCACGCGCGCGAGAAGTTTCATTTTGCCCACCTTCCAATATTTACGATCGAATTCTTGTTTTAAAAATCTAGACGGTGCTGTCGGTGCGCGGCGGCGTGGGGTCTCGCCCTGCTTCTAATTCCAGAACACGCAACTCCAACGCTTCCAATTTAGCGCGTGTTTTTGCCAGAACCTGCGTCTGAACATCGAACTCTTCCCGCGTTACCAGATCGAGCTTGGAAAACCCCTGGTTCATCATCGCTCTGACGTTCTTCTCAATATCTTTTGCGGGAGAATTTTCGATCGCCTGGCTGATTTTTGCCTGCAAATCGTTGAAGAAGTTAGGTTTATCCATAAATTGCCTCGCCTTTAGTTGTTTATTGTTCACCGATTGGGTGCGCATGATGTTGGTGCGTATCATAATGGTGCGCGTTAATTTTGCCTGGTGTACCAATAGGCTGGGATGTAGCGTACACCAGTTTGCTGGTCAAAATCATAAGAGAAAACTGGCTTCTACGCTGGCATGGGTTGTGCTCCTGCAATCGGGACGTGCCAGCATCGGAAAAACGTTTTATTCGACAAAGTCATTCAACTATAACTAAAGGAATCGTCATGAAAAAACTGGTAATGGCCATGGTAGTCTCCACCGCGTTTGCAACCAGCTTCACCACCAACCTCGCCAGCGCCCAGGGCATGATGGCGGCATCGGCAGCGCCGGTACATGTCATGACTTACAACGCGGCGCTGACCAGCGATTACCGTTTCCGCGGTTTATCCCAGTCACGCTTGAAGCCGGCCGTATCCGCCGGTGCCGATTACACCCACACGCCTACCGGTTTTTATCTCGGCACCTGGTTGTCGACGATCAAATGGACCAAAGACCTGGGCGGCGACGGCAATATCGAAATCGATATCTACGGCGGCAAACGCGGTGAATTGGTACCGAACGTGTCGTACGACATTGGTGTACTGACTTATGTGTACCCTTCCAATAGCTTGCCTACCAGCGCAAATACGACCGAGCTCTACGGCCAGCTCGGTTACGGCCCGGTCTACATCAAATACTCAGGCACTGTGACAGATGCCTTCGGTACACCCGACAGCAAAGGTAGCGGTTACCTCGATATCGGTGCCAATATCGACATGGCCGCAGGCTTCATCCTGAATCTGCATGCTGGCCGTCAATACATCAAGAACAACAATTTCTATAGTTACAACGATTACAAGATCGGCGTGACCAAAGATTTCGGTTTTGCCACTGGCGCGCTGGCGGTCATCGGCACCGATGCCAAAAATGGTGCCTACCCGACGCCATCTGGAAAAGACAATGGCAAGACCGGCCTGATCGCGACCATCAGCAAAACTTTCTAAGCGGGGACGCCATGAAGCTCATCACTGCAATCATCAAACCCTTCAAGCTCGATGAGGTACGGGAAGCTCTGTCTGCCATCGGCGTGCAGGGCATCACCGTCACTGAGGTAAAGGGTTTCGGTCGGCAAAAAGGGCATACCGAGTTGTATCGGGGTGCGGAATATGTCGTCGATTTTCTACCGAAAACGAAGATCGAGGCTGCAGTCGATGACGCCATCGTCGACCGCGCGATCGAGGCGATCGAAACGGCTGCCCGCACCGGCAAAATCGGCGATGGCAAGATTTTCGTCTACGAATTGCAGCAGGTCTTGCGTATTCGTACAGGCGAAACCGGCAACGACGCTCTTTAAGGCAAAGATATGAAAAAATACTTTCACCATTTATTCCTTGCCTTCACTTTGCTGACCGCCGGTGCAATATTGCCGGCCGTGGCCGTTGAGACAAAGCCAGCATCGCAACCAGTGATCGTACTCGCGCAGGCGACGTCGGCAGCCGATGCGGCCGCTGCGGCGGCGGCAGCACCTGCGATGCCGGCTGACTCCTCCGCTGTAGATGCGACATTAACCGCCACATCGGCCACTGCAGCGATGCCCACAACCGTTACGCCCACGCCGGCACCGGTCGCCAACAAGGGCGATACTGCCTTTATGATGGTTGCCACCATCCTAGTGATTTTGATGACCATACCCGGCCTGGCGCTGTTTTACGGTGGTTTGGTACGCGCCAAGAACATGCTCTCGGTATTAATGCAGGTGTTCATGATCTTTGCCGTGATCGTCGTTCTATGGTGTGTCTACGGATATTCCCTGGCCTTTACGGAAGGTACGGCCTTCATTGGAAAGTTCGATCGTCTGCTGCTCAATGGAATTTGGGATCCGGAAAAAGGTGCCTTCGCCGCTGCTGCAACGTTCAGTAAAGGCGTGGTGATTCCGGAGTTTATTTTCGTGGCATTTCAAGCGACCTTCGCAGCCATTACCTGCGGTTTGATCGTGGGAGCCTTCGCCGAGCGCGCGAAGTTTTCTGCGGTAATGGCCTTTATCGTACTGTGGTTCACGTTTTCCTACTTGCCGATTGCGCACATGGTCTGGTTCTGGCCCGGCCCGGACGCCATCACCGACGCGGCTAGCCTGGTCACCGCGACAGCCAAGGCCGGCTGGCTGTGGCAAAAGGGTGCGCTCGATTTTGCCGGCGGCACGGTGGTGCATATCAATGCCGCGGTCGCTGGCCTGGTAGGTGCTTATGTCATCGGCAAGCGCATCGGTTACGGCAAAGAAGCCATGGCACCGCACTCGCTGACCATGACCATGATCGGTGCCTCGCTGCTGTGGGTAGGCTGGTTCGGCTTCAACGCCGGCTCATCCCTGGAGGCCGGCGATGTCGCAGCACTGGCGTTCATGAATACCATGCTGGCTACTGCTGCAGCGACGATTTCATGGGTATTCGGTGAATGGATGGCCAAAGGAAAGCCATCGATGTTGGGTGGTACTTCGGGTGCCGTATCGGGCTTGGTCGCCATCACGCCGGCCTGTGGCTTTGTCGGTCCGATGGGTGCGCTGGTGATCGGTCTGGCGGCAGGCATTATCTGCCTGTGGGGTGTCAACGGTTTGAAGCGGATGCTCGGGGCCGACGATTCGCTTGACGTGTTCGGTGTGCACGGTGTCGGCGGCATCTTGGGCGCTTTGCTCACCGGCGTGTTCGCTGCACCGTCATTAGGCGGGCAGGGCATTTGGGATTATGTCGCCAACAAGCCTGGAACCGAGTATTCGATCACGACACAAGTCTGGGTTCAGTTTCAGGCGGTGCTCACAACCGTGGTCTGGTCGGCAGTGGTGTCGTTTGTCGCTTACAAATTGGTCGATATCGTCATCGGCATGCGCGTGGCAGAAGACGAGGAGCGCGAAGGCCTGGATATTTCCAGTCACGGGGAGACGGCTTACCATTCATAAGAATTTTCGGTTTGCGCAAAATCCGGTTCGCACATAATCATTTAAAAACGAATTTTCAAGCGCCTCTTCGGAGGCGTTTTTTTTGTTGATTTCAATCCGTTTATTCCCAGTTTCGCACCCGATCATCTGCATGTCGCAGCAACCTCATCGGGCCAATCAATTTTTTCGAGGTAGCGTCGGGGCGATGGATAACCGTTAAAATCCCGTCACGCTCTTATTCTCCTCATGCGCTTGGTAAAAAAGGTTTGTTATGGTTCCCCATCTCGTTACAGCCCTTAGCGGGCCTTTGCTCGATCTGGAAAAGAAAGTGCTGGCGGCAACGCCTGCCATAGAGCGCTGGTTTCGGCTGGAATGGCAGGAGCACACGCCGCCGTTCTACTGCTCGGTCGATCTGCGTAACGCCGGTTTTAAGCTGGCACCCGTGGATACCGACCTGTTCCCTGGCGGGTTCAACAACCTATCACCAGAAATGCTGCCGCTTTCGGTGCAGGCTGCGATGGCGGCGATCGAAAAGTACTGTCCGGATGCTAAAAACCTGCTGCTCATTCCAGAGCGCAACATCGACAATCCGTTCTACCTGCAAAACGTCGCCCGGCTGATGCAGATCTTCAGGCAGACCGGCCTGCATGTCCGGCTGGGTTCGCTTGGCGAGGATATCGCCGAGCCGACACCGATCGAGCTACCGGATGGTAATACCCTGGTCTTGGAGCCGCTAATGCGCTCGGAAAACGGTCGGCGTCTGGGCCTGAAAAATTTCGATCCTTGCACTATTTTGCTTAATAACGATCTCTCGGCGGGTACGCCATCAATATTGGAAAACATTTACGAGCAGAACTTACTGCCGCCGCTACATGCTGGCTCGGCGATGCGGCGTAAAAGCAATCACCTGTTGGCCTACGACGACGTGGTGAAAAAATTCGCCAAGCTGCTGGAGGTCGACGCCTGGATGCTCAATCCGTATTTTGCCAAATGCCCTGGCGTCGATCTGCGGCAACCGGCCGGCGAAGAGCAGCTTGCAGCGACGGTCGATCAGGTATTAGCCAAGATCCGCAAAAAATATAAGGAATACGGCATCAAGGAATCGCCATTCACCACCGTTAGAGCCGATGCCGGCACCGACGGAATGGCGATCGTGACCTTGCGCGATGCGGCTGAGCTCAAGGATTTTTGCCGCACGCAGCGCGATCGCTCGATCGAAAACAAGAACGGTTCGGCGGTTGTCGATTTGATCGTGCAGGAGGGGGTACCGACTTTCGAGCACATCAACGATTCGATCGCCGAGCCGGTGGTCTACATGATGGACCGTTATGTCGTGGGTGGTTTTTATCGGGTGCAGGCCGAACTTGGCGTCGTCGGCAGTTTAGAGGGGGACACGGATACCGCGGGTGCTCCTGGCACGAATTTCGTGCCGTTGGCGTTCGCGCAGCAGCACGCGCTGCCGGATATGAAGGCACAACCCGGAACGGCAGCACCAAATCGCTTCTATATGTACGGGGTGGTGGCGCGCCTGGCGTCGCTGGCCGCATCGATCGAGTTGGAAAAGACCGATCCGAATCCTGAAGTCTACTGATCGCGCATTCATGAAAATAGCTTTTTGCGCCGATCCGTTGGACGGCTTCAAGATTTACAAAGATACGACTTACGCGATGATGGTGGAGGCCGCGCGCCGTGGCCACGAGCTTCACGCCTTCGAACAAAAAGACATGGCAATCGAAGCCAGCGTCGTGGTGGCGAACGT
Organism: Pseudomonadota bacterium; assembly: GCA_040385645.1. Lineage (GTDB taxonomy): Bacteria > Pseudomonadota > Gammaproteobacteria > Burkholderiales > Burkholderiaceae_D > JANXSS01. The sequence continues at coordinate 121,301 of JAZKGZ010000012.1, read as the reverse complement.
CGCCCGCATCCGTATCCGTAGCCGCATCGACGACACTAACGGTAACCAGCCAGCCTGGTTCGATGCAGCCGAGCCGGCAGCCGCACCGTTACACACATTCGATGCCGTGGTCATGCGTAAAGACCCGCCGTTCGACATGGAATATCTGTATGCGACGCATTTGCTCGAGTTGGCGCAGCAGCAGGGTGCCCGGGTCTTCAACCGGCCGGACGCGGTGCGTAACCACAACGAGAAACTGGCTATCACGCAGTTTTCCGACTTGACTGCACCGACCTTGGTGACCAGCGCCGCCGCGCGTATTCGTGCTTTTCATGCCGAGCACCGCGACATCATTCTCAAGCCGCTCGACGGTATGGGCGGTGCAGGTGTGTTCCGAGTGCGCGAGGACGGTATGAATCTGGGTGCCACCATCGAGGGCCTGACCGCTAATGGTCGCACGACGATCATGGTGCAGCGTTATATTCCCGAGATCGTCAAGGGTGACAAACGCATTCTTCTCATCGGCGGCGCGGTCGTGCCGTTTTGCCTGGCGCGTATCCCCCAGGGCGGCGAGGTGCGCGGCAACCTGGCAGCAGGTGGCGTGGGCGTTGCCCAGCCATTGTCCGAAAGCGACCGTAGAATTGCCGACACCTTGGCTCCAGTGCTATGGTCACGCGGTTTGATGCTGGTCGGCCTGGATGTAATCGGAGACAAACTCACTGAAATCAATGTGACCAGCCCGACCTGTTTTCAGGAAATCACGCAACAGACTGGCTTCGATGTACCGCATCTGTTCATGAATGCTTTAGAGAAAGCAGTGTGATCCGTTATCATGGTTGGAATACTTTTGTTGACGCATGCACCGCTCGGACAGGCATTCATCGAGGCTGCTGCGCACGTGTTTCGCGGACGACCGGATCGTCTGGATGCGATCGACGTTCGCGCCGACCAGGACCCGGCGGAAGTTAAGTGGCTGGCCAAAGCTGCCATCGCCCGCTTGGACGATGGCACCGGCGTGTTAGTGATTACCGACGTCATGGGAGGTACGCCATCCAATTGCACGTTGTCGCTTTGCCATCCGGGTCAGGTAGAGGTAATTGCCGGCATCAGCTTGCCGATGCTGTTGCGTGCCATTACTTACCGTAGCGATACGCTGGATGTAGTAGTGGAAATGGCACTCTCCGGCGGTCAGAACGGAGCAGTGCGTGTGGATAACCGGGTTCGCCTTTCGCCGAATTAACAGACAAAAATGATCGAACAAGAATTGGAAATCGTCAATAAGCTCGGACTACATGCCCGTGCTTCGGCCAAGCTGACGCAACTGGCGGCAAAATTCAAGAGCGAGGTCTGGATGACGCGTAACAAGCGCCGGGTCAATGCGAAATCGATTATGGGCGTCATGATGCTGGCCGCCGGCAAGGGTACGAAAGTGCTGCTGGAAGTCGAAGGGTCCGACGAGCAGGCCTGCTTCGACGCTATCGCGGCGCTGATCGAGAATAAATTCGGCGAAGACGAGTAGTCAACCGCGAATCCGACCACAGATTCGATCACTGATTCAGCTAAATCCATCGATGGCATCTTTCACGCTACACGGCATTTCGGTTTCGCGCGGCATCGCAATCGGACGCGCGCATCTTCTGACGCCGGCTGCGCTGGATGTCAAACATTACCTAATCGAGGAGCATCAGGTAGAAGCCGAAGTGGCACGGCTGCAAGATGCGCACAAAACCGTACAGAAAGAACTGCAGGCGATCTGGAGCGCACTGCCCAAAGATTCGCCTGCAGAATTGGGTGCTTTCATCGACGTGCATGCGCTGATCCTGTCCGACCCGATGATTTCGGAAATTCCGCTCGATATCATTCGCACGCGCCATTACAACGCCGAGTGGGCGCTGGTGACGCAGATCGATGAACTTTCCGCGCAGTTCGACGAGATCGGCGACACGTACCTACGCGAGCGCAAGGCCGACATCCAGCAGGTCGGTGAGCGGGTATTGAAAATACTTACCGGCACGGCGTCGATCCTGCCGCGGCCACCCAGCACCACCGATGACGCTAACACGACTGCCAACCTCATCGTGGTGGCGCACGATATTTCGCCGGCCGACATGCTGCAATTCCGGGATCGGGCTTTCAGCGGATTCGTTACCGATCTAGGCGGTCAGAATTCCCATACCGCCATCGTTGCGCGCAGCCTCGATATACCCGCCGCAGTAGGCATGTTCAATGCGTCGGCTTTGATCGCACAAGACGACTGGGTAATTATCGACGGCGACGCCGGTGTCGTTATCGTCGACCCTGGTGCACAGGTGTTGGAGCAGTATCGCGAACGACAAAGCCGGCAGGCGCGGGATCGTAAGAAGCTCGGCAAGCTGAAGAAAACGCCTTCGGTAACACGCGACGGCACACCGGTGACGCTATTGGCCAACATCGAGTTTCCCGACGATTGCGTCGCCGCTCTAGAGGGCGGTGCGCACGGCGTAGGATTATTTCGCTCGGAATTTTTGTTCATGAACCGCGCCAGCGTCGGCAACAAGCTGCCTACCGAGGAAGAGCAGTTCGAGTCCTACCGCAACGCGGTGCTGGCGATGAAGGGTCGCCCGGTCACTATCCGCACGCTCGATACGGGTGCCGACAAGCCGCTCGATACCGCCGAGCAGACGGCATTGAACCCGGCGCTAGGCCTGCGTGCGATCCGATTCTGCCTGGCCGAGCCACAGATGTTTCTGGCACAGTTGCGTGCCATCCTTCGGGCTTCGGCCTTCGGGCCAATCAAGCTGCTCATTCCGATGCTGGCGCACGCGTTCGAAATCGATCAGACGCTGGTCATGATCGAACAAGCCAAGGCGCAATTGATAGCAGCTGGAAAACCCTTCGATCCCGCCATCAAGATCGGTGCCATGATCGAAATTCCGGCAGCCGCGCTGACCTTGCCGCTGTTCGTCAAGCGTATGGATTTTCTATCGATCGGCACCAACGATTTGATCCAATATACACTGGCGATCGATCGCGTCGATCATGAAGTCGCGCATTTATACGATCCGCTGCATCCGGCAATTCTGTTTCTGCTGTCGTCGATCATCGCTGTCGGCGCCAAGGCCGGCCTGCCGGTCTCGGTTTGCGGTGAAATGGCTGGCGATACCAAACTCACACGCCTGTTGTTAGGCATGGGTCTGCGGGAGTTTTCAATGCATCCAGCGCAGCTGCTGGCAGTGAAGCAAGAAATCTTGGGCAGCGACCTGAACGTATTGACACCACAGGTGAAAAAAATCATGCGCACTATGGAACCGGGCGTCATCGCGGACGCCGTTCTGCAGCTACGTACGATGTAGAATCGGCCAGCATTTTTCACCTTCACCGTTTTTAGGTTCTCAGGTCTTCATGTCTTCCATCGGAATCGTGGCACCACAATCGATGCATTTTGCCGCGCCTCTGGCGTTGCAAAGCGGTGCTTCGATTGTTGATTACACCCTGGTGTATGAAACCTACGGCACGCTCAATGCCACGCGATCCAATGCCGTACTGGTATGCCACGCACTCAACGCCTCGCATCATGTCGCCGGTATCCATCAGGCCGGCGATACCAGCCCAGGATGGTGGGACAGCATGGTCGGTCCTGGAAAGCCGGTCGATACCGAGCGTTTTTTTGTCATCGGTGTCAATAATCTCGGTTCTTGCTTCGGCTCGACAGGACCGATGCATACGAATCCCGCAACCGGCAAACCTTACGGTGCGAGCTTTCCGGTAGTGACCGTCGAAGACTGGGTGTATGCCCAGGCCAGGCTGGCCGACGTATTGGGCATCGAGCGATTCGCCGCCGTCATGGGTGGCTCGTTGGGCGGAATGCAGGCCATGGCCTGGAGCATGATGTATCCGCACCGAGTGCGCCATTGCGTGGTCGTGGCGGCAACACCGCGCCTTTCGGCGCAAAATATTGCTTTCAACGACGTGGCGCGGCAGGCCATCCTGACCGATCCCGATTATCGAGGTGGGGATTTTTATGCCTACGGCGTGGTGCCGAAAAACGGTTTGCGAGTCGCCCGTATGGTGGGCCACATCACCTACCTCTCCAACGACGACATGGCGGAAAAATTTGGCCGCGAGCTGCGATCCGGTACCTATCAATTCGGTTACGGTATCGATTTCGAGATCGAATCGTACCTGCGCTATCAGGGTGACAAATTCTCCGAATATTTCGATGCCAACACCTATTTGTTGATTACGAAGGCACTGGACTATTTCGATCCGGCCCGTGCTTACGATGGCGATCTGACCCGTGCCATGGCCGGCACGACCGCGCAATTTCTGGTGGTATCGTTTTCGACGGACTGGCGCTTCGCACCGGCACGCAGCCGTGAGATCGTGCAGGCGCTAGTAAATAATCGCCGCCGTGTAACCTACGCCGAAATCGATGCGCCGCACGGGCACGATGCTTTTCTGTTGGAAGACGAGCGGTATATGCGCTGCGTGCGCACCTATTACCAGCGGATTTGGGCAGACATCGGGACAGACAGCGGAGCGGCAACATGAATTTCGCCGAGTTGAGTGTATTGCGCCCGGATCTGGCGTTTATCGCCCATTGGGTCAGGCCGCAATCCCACGTATTGGATCTGGGGTGCGGCGACGGCGTGATGCTCGACTATCTGCAGACCGATAAAAACTGCATCGGTTATGGCGTCGAGATCGACGATCATCAGCTACCGCAATGCATCGCACGCGGCGTACAGGTGATTCAGCAGGATCTGGAAGCCGGATTGGCGATCTTCGCCGACAACGCATTCGACACCGTGCTTTGCCTGTCGGCATTGCAGATGATGAAAAACGTCGAGGGTATCCTGCGCGACATTGCCCGGGTTGGGCAGGAGGCGATCGTGTCGTTTCCGAATTTTGCCTATTGGCCGCATCGCCTGGCGCTTTTACGTGGGCGCATGCCTGTTTCCAAAAGCCTGCCCTACGAGTGGTACGACACCCCCAATCTGCGTTGCGCGACGATTAGTGACTTTGAAGCGCTGGCTGAAAACGTTGGCTTAGAGGTGCTCGAACGGGTGGCGCTGGAGAACGGTCGTCCGGTATCGTTTCTGCCGAACTGGCGGGGTAGCCTGGCCGTTTTTCGACTGAGGAAAAAAGACAAGACCTATGACAGATAACGCTTCCGATACGTCCAAGATCGTCGCTGCCACCTCTCCGGCGGAACTGACACCTGCCGGCTTGCCCGCAGCGCCGACCTGGCACAGCTACCTGAACCGGCGCATGTTGATCCTGCTGTTCATGGGCTTTAGCTCCGGATTGCCGTTATTCATCCTGCTGTCATTGCTGCAAGCCTGGCTGGCGAAATCCGGCCTGGATGTGAAGAAGCTCGGTTTGTTCGCCCTGGTGATGTTTCCCTACACTTGGAAATTCCTCTGGTCGCCGCTGATGGATCGGTTCAGCTTTCGCTGGCTAGGGCGTCGTCGAGGTTGGATGGCACTGACGCAAGTATTGCTTTTTCTGACCATCGGCGGCATGGGCATGCTCGATCCGTTGACGCAGGTGTCATGGGTGGCGATAGCGGCCGTGACCGTCGCTTTCATTTCTGCCAGCCAGGATATCGTGATCGATGCCTATCGGCGTGAAATATTGCCCGATAACGAACAGGGCCTGGGTGCGGCGGTACACGTCAACGCTTATAAGGTGGCGGGTATGGTGCCGGGTGCGTTATCGCTGATCCTGGCCGACCGCATGCCATGGCAGCCGGTATTCTGGATCACCGCCTGCTTCATGCTGCCGGGCTTGATCTGCACGCTTCTGGTCAAAGAGCCGAAAGTATATGGCGCGCCACCGAAAAGCATGCGTGAGGCGTTGGTGCTGCCGTTTACGGAGTTCATCCAGCGCGGCGGCTGGCAAAACGCTTGCTGGATACTCGGCTTCATCTTTCTCTACAAACTCGGCGACAGCATGGCCACAGCCTTGTCCACCAAGTTCTATCTCGATCTCGGTTTCAGCATGACCCAGATCGGCGTGGTCGCCAAAACCACCGGTTTCTGGGCCAGCATCGCCGGCGGTATCGTCGGTGGCGTGTGGATGGTCAAGCTCGGCATCAACCGTGGCCTATGGGTGTTCGGCGGCATTCAAGCGATTTCGATTCTGGGCTTTGCATGGCTGTCCTATGCTGGCCCGGACCCAGTGCTGCTGGGAGCGGTAATCGCCTTCGAAGCGTTCGGCAGCAATGGGCTGGGCGCGGCAGCCTTCGTCGCGTTCATCTCGCGTGCGACCGACCCGCGCTACACGGCCACGCAATACGCCTTGTTTTCCAGCCTGGCAGCGGTGCCGCGCACTTTCATCAATGCCTCGGCCGGGTACATCGTTGCCGAGACCGGCTGGTTCTATTTCTTTTTGATCTGCTTCGCACTGGCCTTTCCCGGCATGTTGATGTTGGCAAAAATTGCACCATGGCGGGGCAGCGGCGTGACAATGACGAAAAACGCTTGAGCTTCTGTGGAGATTTGAGAGATACCTACGTGTAGTTTGATTTTTGACAACCCCGCATCAGGTCGTAGAGACAACTATCTCAAGCTGCCGATCAACCTCTAATGCCTGGCTCTGCAGTGTCCACCAGCGGAACCGTTTTTTCGATTCTCTACCGGATAACTTCCGGACTTTTCCAATCAATTTTGCTACCTAGGAAATAGAATGCGCACCAATTCACAAAACAATTCGGTCAATGCCGCTCTGGCACATCAGCAACGTCAGGCCGTCAAGGAAATCGCCAGCAGCTTGCAGGCCGATCTTGACGCTTACGAGCGTATACCCCTGATTACCGGCAATGTTGAAAAGATTGTGCAGTTGCGCAGCCGTTTGATCGAGAAAAACCAGCAGTTGGTTACACTAGCTTCACGTGGACTCGATACGACAACTCCCGCCTCCACCCTCGGAGGCAAGTTCAAAACGGGCATCGCACTTAGTGGTGGCGCGGCTGCACGTGCCGGCGCACTCACTGCAGCGACGGTGACCGGAGTCGTTCAGAGCGGCGTAATGGTAGTTGCCGCACCGGTCATGGGTGCGGCCGGCGGTGCCATTAATGGATTTTCCAAAGGTTGGCGCGCTCCAGTCTACTGCGCCAAACCGGTGACTGCCATCGCCGGCATGGGCATTGGTACGGCCACTGGTGCTATCGCCGGGACATTAACTAGTTTCGTGGCAATTCCGGTTGCGATTGCAATCAAAGGATCGATTCCCCGCAAGACATTCTCATTGATCGACCAGTTGCCGAGGGCGCGTGCCTACGCCAAGCGCAAGATGCAAAGTACGGATCTGATGGCGCGTGCGGCCAATCAAACCATACATAATCTGCTGGACAAGGTCGAGGAAAAGCGTTTCGAAGCCGAGCAGGTTGCGTCTGCACCGGCACGACTACGGGCAATGCGTGCGGATCTGCACGAAATGGCTATGGATTACTAGCAGGAAGATTTACCAATGTTTCATCAAGACGGCGCGTGTTCCCACCCCGACCAGTCGTAAGCGATCGTCAGCGGCGCATGGTCGCTGAAGCGCTGTTCTTTGTAAATCACAGGTAGGCAGGCGCAACCCGCCAGGGTGGGCGTGGCGATGTGGTAATCGATGCGCCACCCCACGTTGTTGGCCCAGGCGTTGCCACGATTGCTCCACCAGGTGTAATGGTGCTCGCCGGGTTCGATGCGGCGAAATACGTCCACCATTTCTATTTCCGAGAAAATGCGGGTCAGCCACGCGCGTTCTTCTGGCAGAAAACCCGAATTTTTTTGATTGCCCTTCCAATTCTTCAAATCGATGGGATGGTGCGCAATATTCCAATCGCCGCATATCACGACCTCTCTACCGCACGCTTTTAACGCTGCCAGATGAGGAAAGAACGTGGCCATGAAGCGGAATTTCGCCAGTTGCCGTTCCGGGCTGGATGAGCCGGATGGGCAATACAGAGAAATGACGGAGAGATTACCGAAATCGCACTGGATATACCGCCCCTCGGCATCGAATTCGGGGTCACCGAAACCTAAGCGCACCGTATCCGGCTGCCGCTTGCTATAAATGCCGGTACCGGCATACCCTTTCTTCTCGGCATAGTGAAAGTGCCCATGGTAGCCGGCAGGGCTGTGAAAATCCGTCGTCATGTCGCCAGCTTGCGCACGAATTTCCTGAACGCAGACGAAATCCGCATCTTGCACATGCATCCATCCGAAAAAACCCTTTTTCGAAGCGGAGCGAATCCCATTGAGGTTGGCGGAGATAATTTTCAGCATTGAGACTAGCCTCGAAGTGGCGTTGGCGTTGAGATCGGCAGTGGTGTCGTAATGACGGTGATTGTGGTGATCATTGAGAGGGTAGAGCTAGTGGAGTGTCGCGAGATTTATCGGATATCGCCACAATTCTTCATGTTTTTCACAATTTCACATAATTAGCGCGTGCAACGCTTTTCCTGGCTTGCCCGCCGATTATCATACGGGGTATGCTCAGGTGCAATACACGCGTTTAATGCCACGAGGATAATTTGCAGAATTTACGTCAGGAGTTCATCGGCTTTGCCGTCGATGCGGGTGTGCTGCGGTTCGGCCAATTCACCACCAAGGCCGGACGCAACTCGCCTTATTTTTTCAACGCCGGGCTGTTCTACGACGGCACGACCTTGGGCAGGCTCGGTGAATTTTATGCACAGACCCTGATCGACTCCGGTATCGAGTTCGACATGCTGTTCGGCCCGGCTTACAAAGGCATCACGCTGGCTGCAGCCACGGCAATAGCGCTCGCCGCTCGCGGCAGGAACGTGGCGTTCGCCTACAACCGCAAGGAAATCAAATCTCATGGGGAAGGCGGCACGCTGATCGGCGCAAATCTCACCGGGCGCGTAGTAATTATCGACGATGTGATTTCTGCTGGCACATCGGTGCATGAATCGGTGGCGATGATTCGTGCCGCCGGTGCCGAGCCCTGCGCGGTATTGATCGCTTTGGACAGAATGGAGCGCAGCGGGCCTGATCATGCGCTCTCGGCGCATTCGGCGGTGCAGGAAGTGAGTACCCGATTCGCTATGCCGGTGGTGTCGATTGCCAACCTCGACGACTTGCTAACTTACATGTCTGATGTGTCTGATGACTCCAAGATGTCCAACGTTCCTGAAAACAGGGGCCTGGCGGACAGCCGCGGCGCGATCAGTGCCTACCGTGCCCGTTATGGCGTGCAGGGGTAAGCGCATGATGCCGTCCTTACGCATCCTGTTTTTGGCATCGCTGCTCGCGCCCTCGATCGTGCAGGCGCAGATCTACATCTGTAAAGATGCCGCCGGTCGTACGCTTACGTCGGATCGTCCCATGCCTGAATGTGCCAACCGGTCGATACGCGAGCTGGACGGTACTGGCATCACACGCCGGGAAATCGCGCCGCCTTTGTCTGCGGAGCAGAAACGCGAGCGGCAGTTGCAGGAAGAAAAACAGCGCGCTATTGCCGCCGAAATCGAAGAGCGACGTTTGTACGATCGTGCTCTAATGACACGCTATCGCAATAACTCCGACATCGCCATAGCACGTCAGCGAGCGATTTCGCTGCTGGAAGATCAGATGCGCATTGACACCAGCGCCCTGGAGCGCGAGATGAAAGTGATGAAAACCGCGGAGGCAGCGGTTGCGGCCACAGCAGACCGCAAGGGCGGCGTGTCGCCAGTCGATCAGAAACGTCTGGAAGAGGCGGCCCGTGTAGTGGAACTGCGACTGTCGTCGATCGAATCGCGTACTGCAGAAATCGAGCGCACCAATCAACGCTTCGATCACGCGGTAAAACGATTCAATGAAATCAAGTCCGCGCTGGAGACCGGGCGTTCCGCAGACCTGCCACGCTAGGATTTGTCGGCCAGCTTTTTCTTCAGCAGTTCGGTCAACTGAGCCGGGTTCGCCTTACCTTTACTCGCCTTCATCGCCTGGCCGATCAGTGCGTTGAACGCTTTTTCCTTGCCGCTTCGATATTCTTCGACCGATTTCACATTCGCTGCCAGCACTTCGTCGATTAATGTTTCGAGCGACCCGCTATCGGAAATCTGCCGCAATCCTCGCGCTTCGATAATGTCGTCGGCTAGCGTAGAAGAGTCTGTAGGTGTTTCCCACATTAAGCCGAATACTTCCTTGGCGATCTTGTTGGAAATCGTGCCATCGGCGATACGCGCCAGCAGCAAGGCCAGTTGCGGCGGCGTCACTGGAATAGCATCACGATCGATCTCCAGACCGCTACGGTTCATGGCCGATGCAAGCTCACCCATGACCCAATTCGCCGCAAGCTTCGATTGCGCCGGCGCACCGGCAGCGACCAACGCTTCGAAATACATCGCCATCGCTTTGGATTGTGTCAGTACCGTAGCGTCGTAACCGGACAAGCCGAAATCGTCTACCAGGCGTTGACGCATCGCACTCGGCAGCTCGGGCATGGCCGCTTTTACCCGGGCGATCCATTGCGCATCGATCACCAACGGCGGCAGGTCAGGGTCTGGAAAATAACGGTAATCCTGCGCATCTTCCTTGCTGCGCATCGACCGGGTTTCCTTGCGCTCCGGATCGTACAGCCGAGTTTCCTGCACCACACGGCCACCGTCTTCGATCAGCTCGATCTGACGCCGCACTTCATAATTGATTGCCTCTTCCAGAAAACGGAAAGAGTTTAAATTCTTGATTTCGCAGCGGGTGCCATATTTTTCTTGCCCGACATGCCGCACCGATACGTTGGCGTCGCAGCGGAACGATCCCTCCTGCATATTGCCGTCGCAAATGCCCAGCCACATCACGAGCGAATGCAGCGCTTTGGCGTAAGCCACGGCTTCTGCCGCGCTGCGCATGTCGGGCTCGGTCACGATTTCCAACAACGGCGTGCCGGCACGGTTGAGATCGATGCCGGTCATGCCTTGATAATCTTCGTGTAGCGATTTGCCGGCGTCTTCTTCCAAATGCGCCCGTGTGAGTTGCACGCTGCGCACCGTCGATACACCATCTCGTTCCATGGCGAACGTCACGGTGCCGCCCTGCACGACCGGCGCATCGTTCTGGCTGATCTGGTACCCCTTGGGCAGGTCCGGATAAAAATAATTCTTGCGAGCGAACGTGGATTCAGCTGCGATCGCGCCATCTACAGCGAGGCCGAATTGAATGGCACGCTCGACAGCCCCGCGATTGAGTACCGGCAGCACGCCCGGCAGCGCCAGGTCGACTGCACTGGCTTGCGTATTCGGCGCGGCCCCGAAGCGCGTCGATGCGCCACTGAAAATCTTGGAGGCAGTCGTCAGTTGCGTATGTGTCTCGAGGCCGATCACGACTTCCCATTGCATGGCGGTTTCCTTATACCGGACTGCGCAGGTGCCAGTCGGTAATCTGTTGGTATTGGTGGGCAATGTTCAACAATCTCGATTCGCCGAAATGGTTGCCGATGAGCTGCAGGCCGACCGGACGTCGGCTATTTATTTCGCCTTGACCGAAGCCGCACGGTATCGACATTCCCGGCAAGCCAGCCAGGCTGGTCGAGAGCGTAAAAATATCCGCCAGATAATTGGCCACGGGATCGTCGGCCTTTTCGCCCAGGTTCCAGGCAACGGTCGGCGAGACCGGCCCCATGATCACATCGCACTGAGTGAATGCCTGAAGAAAATCCTCGGCGATCAGACGTCGGATCTTTTGCGCCTGCAGGTAGTAAGCATCGTAATAGCCGTGCGAGAGCACGTAAGCGCCGATCAGTATGCGTCGTTTGACTTCCTCGCCAAAACCCTCGGCACGAGTTTTGCGGTACATGTCCGACAGGTCTCGATACTGGCTTGCGCGGTGGCCGTAGCGCACACCGTCGAAACGCGACAGGTTCGAAGAGGCCTCTGCGGCTGCAATGACGTAGTACACCGGAATCGATAATTCGGTCTTTGGCAGTGAGATATCTACCAGCACCGCACCTTGCTGTTCGAATACGGCAAGTGCGGCCCGCACGGCAGCCGCGACGTCGCTGGCCAGGCCGGCACCGAAAAACTCTTTCGGTATGCCGATCCGCAATCCATGTAAAGGCTGTGCAATTAGGGCGGTGAAGTCCTCCGTTGGACGCTCGACGCTGGTAGCGTCGCGCTCGTCCAGCCCCACCATGGCGTTGAGCAACAGCGCACAATCTTCGGCATTGCCAGCCATCGGGCCAGCCTGATCCAACGAGGAAGCGAAGGCAATCATGCCGAATCGGGAAATGCTGCCATAGGTCGGCTTGATGCCGGTCACGCCACATAACGAAGCCGGCTGGCGGATCGAGCCACCGGTATCGGTAGCCGTGACCGCCGGTGCTAGCCGGGCTGCTATCGCCGCGGCCGAACCGCCCGAGGAGCCGCCGGCGATGGCGGCATGGTCCCAAGGATTTTTCACCGGGCCGAAATAAGAATTTTCATTCGACGAACCCATGGCGAACTCGTCGCAATTCAGCTTTCCCAGCGTTACCATGCCAGCAACGCCGAGCTTGTCCACCACGGTCGCATCGAACGGACTCGTGTAGTGCTCGAGCATTTTCGAGCCGGCTGTAGAACGCCAGTCTCGTGTGACGAAGATATCTTTATGGGCGATCGGCACGCCGGTCAGTGCGGTTGCGTCGCCCAGTGCCAGACGCTCGTCCGCCCGCTTTGCTTGCCGCAGCGTCAGGGCTTCGTCGATATGCAGGAATGCATTTAAGTCACTGTCGGCGATGCGTTGCAGGTAATGCCGCGCAAGTTCAACGGCTGAAATTTGCCTGGTTTGCAACAGCGTCGAAAGTTGTTTCAGGGTGTGGGTATGCATAACAACTTTATGGCGGTGGAAATCATTTCAATCGATAACTTTCGGAACCAGATACAACCCGTCCTGCACGATCGGCGCGCAATGCTGAAACGCTTCACGTCGATCGGCTTCGGTTACGACGTCTTCACGCAAACGGATAGCAAGGCTGGGTTGCACTAAGGAAAGCGGATGGCGTAGTGGGTGCACACCCTCCGTATCCACCGCACAGAGTTGCTCTACAAGAACAAATATGCCGTTGAGTTTTTCTAGCGTACCTGCAGCTTGCTCATCGGACAGCTCGAGTTGGGCAAGAATTGCCAAGCGGTTGACGTCGGAAAGTTCAAGGGTCATGAAAAAAAGTCGGCGATGAAACCGTCGTGAAATGTTTTTAATTTGGCAAAAAACAAAGGAATTCGCGCCAAAATTCGGCAAAATACCGCAACAAACCAGCGTTTTTTGGAGTTTCCTTGCGCTAATTTGAGGAAGATTATAAGGTAGAATGTTGAGCTATTGTGGCATCGGTGCCCATCGGCAGCCTGTACCTTACTCTTCATTCTAAAAAAGCTTAAGCGCATTGTCATTGCGCACCAGGACTCTACATGTTCGGATTTTTACGTAGTTATTTTTCCAACGATCTGGCGATTGATCTCGGTACTGCCAATACATTGATCTATGTTCGCGGCTTGGGCATCGTCCTCGACGAGCCGTCAGTTGTTGCAATTCGTCAACAAGGCGGCCCGAACGGTAAGAAAACCATTCAAGCGGTCGGTAAAGAAGCCAAACAAATGCTCGGCAAGGTACCCGGTAACATCGAGGCGATTCGTCCAATGAAGGATGGGGTCATCGCCGATTTCACGGTCACCGAGCAAATGCTCAAGCAATTCATCCGCATGGTGCACGACTCGAAACTGTTTCGGCCGTCCCCGCGCATCATCATCTGCGTTCCCTGCGGCTCGACCCAAGTAGAGCGCCGGGCGATTCGGGAATCGGCGCTCGGTGCCGGTGCTTCGCAGGTATTTCTGATCGAGGAGCCGATGGCAGCGGCGATCGGTGCTGGCCTGCCGGTGTCGGAGGCTACCGGTTCGATGGTTGTCGATATCGGCGGCGGCACCACTGAAGTCGGCATCATTTCTCTGGGCGGCATGGTCTACAAAGGTTCGGTGCGCGTCGGTGGCGACAAGTTCGATGAAGCCATCGTCAACTACATTCGGCGCAATTACGGCATGTTGATCGGCGAGCAGACGGCAGAAGCTATCAAGAAAGAAATCGGCTCTGCTTTTCCGGGCTCCGAAGTCAAGGAAATGGAAGTCAAGGGCCGTAACCTCTCCGAAGGTATTCCGCGCTCGTTCACGATTTCCAGCAACGAGATTCTAGAAGCGCTCACCGATCCGCTCAATAATATTGTCTCCGCGGTCAAGAATGCCTTGGAGCAGACACCGCCGGAACTCGGTGCCGATATTGCAGAAAAAGGCATGATGCTCACCGGTGGCGGTGCCCTGCTGCGCGACCTGGACCGTTTGCTCATGGAAGAAACCGGTTTACCCGTTATCGTGGCCGAAGACCCCCTGACTTGCGTGGTGCGGGGTTCGGGTATGGCACTGGAGCGGATGGACAAGCTGGGTTCGATCTTTTCCTACGAGTGATCCGGCATTCACTGACCCGGGTCGGCTAGTCGTCGCATGGAATACAGCCCACCGCCACTGTTCAAACAAGGTGCTTCAGCCCGTGTAAAAGTGGTGTTTTTCTCGGTGATCGCGTTTTCATTACTGATCGCCGATGCCCATTTTCATAAGCTTGCTGCCATCCGGCAGGCCGTCGGTGCAGGTCTTTACCCTTTGCAGGTCGCAGCGGTTGCTCCTCGGGATCTGGCGGTTCGCGTCGGTAACTATTTTGCTGCGCTATCTTCGGTCGAGGAGCAGAATCGCCGAACGAAACTGGACCAGGCGCGCAACGCTCAGCAGTTACAGCAAACCCAGCATTTACAGGCTGAAAACGCTCAGTTACGCAAATTGCTCGGCACCAGCGAGCGCCTGCCGGTCAAGGCGGTGCTGGCAGAAATCCTGTACGACACCCGCGACGCATTCACCCGCAAAATCGTGCTCGATCGCGGTGCCCGGCACGATGTCATGCCCGGCCAACCCGTGATCGACGATATCGGCGTGGTCGGGCAGGTGACGCGGGTATTTCCATTCTCTTCCGAAGTCACGTTGTTGACCGATAAAGATCAGGCGATTCCGGTGCAGGTAGTGCGAAACGGCTTGCGCAGCGTTGCATACGGCGGCGGGCAATCCGGCTTGCTCGACCTGCGATTCATCTCCTCGAACGCCGATATCAAGCCGGGCGATCTGCTGGTGACCTCGGGCATCGACGGTATTTATCCGCCCGGACTGGCGGTGGCCAAAGTGGCACGGATCGCCAACAAGTCCGCCGACGCATTCGCTCAGATCGTATGCGAGCCGGCTGCCGGTGTGAATCGCAACCGGCAGCTGCTGATCTTACTTTCCGAATCCAAAATCGCGCCACGCCCACCGCCTGAGACAAATCGTGAGCGCAAGCCGAAAACGATGAAGAAAGTGGGTAGGGACGAGGAAAATCCGAGTCCCGCATCCAAGCGCGCCGAGGGTAGCAAGCCATGAGTCAATCGCTATGAATCATCCGCACTACATTCTGCTGCCGGCGAATTCGTTTTTTATCGGTTCCAGCCTGGCGGTCGCTTTCCTGCTGAACCTTCTGCCGTGGGGTCATTTGATCGGCGTGCCCGATTTCGTCGCATTGGTATTGGTTTTCTGGAGCATTCACCAGCCGCGTAAGGTCGGCATCGGCGTCGCCTTCTGCATGGGGTTGCTCATGGATGTGCACGACGCCGCGCTGCTTGGAGAAAACGCCCTTGCCTATACGCTGCTGTCGTATTTCGCCATCATGATCCATCGTCGGGTGTTGTGGTTTCCGAGTATGGTGCAAGCTTTACACGTGCTGCCGTTGATGCTGATCGCGCAGATCGTGCAGCTGGTGGTACGTATGATCGTCGGTGGCAGGTTTCCAGGCTGGCTCTATTTCGCGGAAAGTTTGAGCATGGCATTGCTGTGGCCGATCGTCAGCGCCTTGCTGTTGGCACCACAACGTCGCGCCGTCGATCGTGACGAAACTCGCCCGATCTGAAGCAAGCGAAAACATGACCGAATTCAAGAACACCGAGCGCGAGCTGCATCACTTCCGGGTGCGTCTGTCGGTGGCGGCATTATTGGTTTTCATCTGCTTTGGTTTGTTACTGGCGCGATTTGTCTGGCTGCAGGTCTACAAACATGAAGCTTATGCTTCGCTGGCCGAAGACAATCGTGTTTCGATCGTGCCGGTGGTACCCAATCGTGGGTTGATACTGGACCGCAACGGCGTGGTATTGGCGCGCAATTTCTCTGCCTACACCTTGGAAATTACGCCGGCAAAAATCAACGGCAACCTCGATGCCGTCATGGACGAGCTTTCGACATTGGTCGAAATCACACCAAAAGACCGGAAACGTTTTAGAAAATTGCTGGAAGAATCCAAGAAGTTCGAAAGCACACCGGTACGAACCCGGCTTACGGATGAAGAGGTAGCGCGCTTTACAGCCCAACGCTATCGCTTTCCCGGAGTCGATATTCAAGCCCGATTGTTTCGCCAGTATCCGCTAGGATCGGTGGCCGCTCATGTAATCGGATACATCGGTCGCATCAGCCAGAAAGACTCTGTAAAGATCGAAGACGGCGAAGATGCTGCCAACTATGCCGGTACCGATTACATCGGCAAAGAAGGCTTGGAAAAAAGCTATGAGAAAAAGCTGCACGGCATCACCGGCTATGAAGAAGTCGAAGTCACTGCCGGAGGCCGGGCGATCCGCACGCTTTCACGCACGCCTGCCGTTCCTGGCAACAACCTGATTTTATCGATCGATATCGAACTGCAAAAAGTTGTCGAAGAAGCGTTTGGCAATCGTCGTGGTGCGCTTATTGCCATCGAGCCGTCCACCGGCGATATTCTGGCTTATGTATCGATGCCGACCTACGACCCTAATCTGTTCGTCGAGGGCATCGACCAGCAAAGCTGGGATGCGCTCAATACCTCGCTGGACAAACCATTGGTGAACCGGCCGCTTTCCGGCAGCTACCCGCCGGGCTCGACCTACAAGCCGTTCATGGCGCTGGCCGCTCTGGAGCTTGGCAAGCGCACCACTGCAGCAGCGATCTCCGACCCCGGCTACTACTATTTCGGCAATCACCGTTTCAACGACGACAAGCCCGGCGGGCATGGCACGGTGGATATGTATAAATCGATCGTGGTTTCCTGCGATACCTATTACTACACGCTGGCTAACGAAATGGGTGTCGACACCATGCATGCCTTCATGAAGCCGTTCGGTTTCGGCCAGCTCACCGGTATCGATTTGGAAAATGAAAAGCGTGGCTTGCTGCCCTCGACCGCGTGGAAACGCGGGGCGTTTCGCACGCCGCCGCAACAAAAATGGTACGCCGGTGAAACCATCTCTCTAGGTATCGGCCAGGGCTACAATAACTTTACGCCTTTGCAGATGGCACAAGCCACGGCCATTCTGGCAAACGACGGGGTCGTGATGAAGCCGCATCTGGTGAAAATTCTGGAAGACGGACTTACTCGGGAGCGAGTCCAGACGGTAGCGAAAGAAAGTTACCGCATCGATCTGAAGCAAAAAAACGTCGACTTCATCAAAGATGCCATGGCCGGTGTGGTACGCGAAGGAACGTCGGCGCGCGCTTTCAAAGGCAGCGATTATATTTCTGCAGGCAAGACCGGTACGGCGCAAGTGATCGGCTTGAAGCGTGGCGAAAAATACGATCCGAAAAAAATCGCCGAACGCTTTCACGATAATGCGCTTTACATCGGCTTCGCACCTGCGGTCAAGCCACGCATTGCCATCGCTATCGTGGTAGAAAACGGTGGTTTCGGTGCCGTCACGGCGGCACCGATCGTACGCAAGGCGTTCGATTATTATCTGTCGGGTAAGCGCCCGGCCCCAGAGAAAGGCGAGTTGCCCACCAGCGTGCCGGCCGATCGGGAAGCCGGAGCCGAGGCGACCCCAGCGGCTGTATTGAAGGCCGAGGAAGAATCGCTGGGCGGCCCGAAACCGGGAGATGAGACGCGAGGCAACCAGGAGTGAGTCGCTAAAATGCCGCTAATGTACGTAGCCAATGTAATCAACGCAGCCCATGCAGCTAACCCAGCTGATGCCGCGGGGCGAATGTCATGCAACTGAGCGAACGGCGTCGTCTATGGCCACTCCTCAAGCCTTACGTGCTGGTCTTCGACGGCCCGCTGGCAATCATTATTTTTTTGATCATGTCGGCCGGTATCGTGACATTGTATTCAGCCGGTATCGATTTTCCCGGACGCGTCGAGGATCATCTACGCAACATCGTAGTGTCGTTCGTGGTGATGTGGGTCGCCGCCAACGTGCCGCCACAGACGCTGATGCGCTTCGCCGCGCCGATCTACGCCGTGGGCGTGGCACTGCTGGTGGCGGTTGCGTTATTCGGTCTGGTCAAGAAAGGCGCACGGCGCTGGATCGATATCGGCATGGTGATGCAGCCCTCCGAGATCATGAAAATCGCCATGCCGCTGATGCTCGCCTGGTTCTTTCAAAAGCGCGAAGGCAGCATCGGCTGGCTTGAATTTCTGATTGCTGCGGTACTGCTGTCGATTCCGGTAGGGCTGATTTTAAAGCAGCCCGATCTTGGCACGGCGACCTTGGTACTGGCCGCGGGTTTTTATGTCATTTTCCTGGCCGGCCTGTCCTGGAAAATTCTGTTCGGACTGGTAATTGCCCTTGGTGCCAGCATGCCGGTCATCTGGAGCATGATGCACACTTACCAGCGCAACCGGGTCTTGATGCTGATCGATCCTACAGCCGACCCGTTGGGGAAAGGATTTCACATCATTCAATCGACGATCGCTGTTGGTTCCGGTGGCATCTTCGGCAAGGGTTGGTTGCAAGGTACGCAGGCGCATCTGGAGTTTATTCCCGAACGCACCACCGACTTTATCTTCGCGGTATTTTCCGAAGAATTCGGTCTGGTCGGCAACTGCGTTTTGCTGGTGCTGTACCTGCTGCTGATCGGTCGCGGTCTATTCATTGCCGCCAGCGGAGCGACACTTTTCACGCGCCTGCTGGCTGGTGCCATCACGATGATTTTCTTCACCTATGCGTTCGTCAACATGGGCATGGTCAGTGGCATTTTGCCGGTGGTAGGCGTGCCATTGCCGTTCCTCAGTTATGGCGGCACGGCGCTGGTAACGCTGGGCCTGGGTAGCGGCATCCTGATGAGCATTCACCGACACCGAAAGCTGGTGCAAAGCTGATGTTCCTAGGCTACCGGTGCCTCCTCGCAATATCCGTAGTGCTACTCGTCGGATGTGCCGGCACCCGGCCACCTGCATCGAGCAATGGTGGCGACGTCGGTTGGCGCATGAACCCACCCAGTGCCTCTTCATCGATAAACGTGCCGCCTTTACCCGCGGCAGGTTCCGGGCGCGGCGGTTATTACCAGGACGACGGGCCGGGTGAGGCACCGCCCTCCGACCTCCAGGCCATACCGGATGCCACACCGCAGATCGAGCCTTACGGCAAGCGCGGCAACCGCCCCTATGTCGTGTTCGGCAAAACCTACACGCCGTTCACCGACGACCGGCCTTTGAAACAACGCGGTATCGGCAGCTGGTATGGCAAAAAATTTCATGGTCAGAAAACGTCGTCCGGTGAACTCTACGATATGTACAAAATGACGGCTGCCCACCCGACCATGCCATTACCCTCGTATGCCAGAGTGACCAACGTCGCCAACGGTGCGCAGGTCATCGTGCGGGTCAACGACCGCGGACCCTTTCATTCCGGGCGCATCATCGATCTGTCCTATACCGCCGCATTGAAATTGGGCTACCTGAGCCGGGGCAGCAGTGAGCTGGAGGTGGAGCGTCTGCTGCCAGACGAAATCGCGCGTATTAATTCAGGGCAGCAGGGTAGTGTCACTCGGATGGCCGGTTCACTAACGAGCATACCGTCGAGCGCAAAGCCGATTACACAGTCGAACAACGCGCCAGTGTCGTTGCCGGTTTCACTGCTCCCGTCTTCCAACCCGCTTCCCAACTCGCCACCATCATCCGCGCCGTCAGCGGCAGTACCGGGACTTAGCCCGTCGTCTACGATGGCAGCGGTTTCCGTCGTCACAACGCCTGTTGCATCGTCGCTGGAAGATTTCCTGGCGTCGCAGCCGGACTCTGCTGTACCGACCTTGCCCGGCGGTTTTTATTTGCAGTTCGGTGCTTTTTCTCAAATCGCCAATGCCGACACGATGCGCGAGCGCCTGATGCAAGCCTGGCCGCCGACATTGCCGACGCTTTCGACGCAGCCGAACGGTGCGGTCTTTCGCCTCGTCAGCGGACCCTTCGCGACACGCGACGATGCGTTACGCGCAGCGGCTTTGCTGGCCGACGGGTCTTTGGAGAAGCCGTTGATCGTTCAGCCCTGAAAGAATATTGGCGGCGTCTCCTTACACACGTACCGGGTGTTATGTGTATTAGTCGGCCGGTTTGCCAATCGACTTAATCTGCAATGCGCGTTCGTACAAAGCGTTCTTTTTTTGGCCCGTGATCTGCGCTGCCAGTGCTGCGGCCTGCTTCAACGGACAGGCAGCCATCAAAATGCCAAGCACCCGATCGGCTTCGACCAGGTCGTCGTCAGCGTCTGCCGGTGCACCTGACAGCATCACGACATACTCGCCTTTTTCACGATGGTCGCCGGTCTTTAACCAGGCATCGGCCTGATTCAAGGTGCAGCGATGGATTTCCTCGAATAACTTTGTCAGCTCACGGGCGAAGACGATTTCGCGAGTCGGCTCGAAATGAATTTGCAGTGCGGCCACCATCTCGGCGATCCGGTGCGGTGCCTCGTAGAATATGAGCGCAGCTTTTATCTCACGCAGCGTGATCAGTATCTGGTCGCGCTGGGTGAATTTCGCTGGCAAAAAACCGACGAAATGAAATTGCGTATCTAACAGACCCGCAGCGCATAACGCGGCGGTCGCCGCTGAGATGCCCGGAATCGGTATCACTCGCACCTGCGCGGCATGCATCGCTTCGACGATGCGCGCACCGGGGTCGGAAATGCCGGGTGTACCGGCATCCGACACCAGAGCGATGCGTTGTCCTGTGCGCAATCGCTCGATCAGTTTTTGTGCCACTTCCCGCTCGTTGTGCTGATGTGCGGCCAGCAGCGGTTTGCGCAAGCCGTAGCGGCGCAGCAAATGACTGGTGTTGCGCGTATCTTCACAGGCCACGGCATCCACCAGTGCCAGTACGTTCAGGGCGCGCAGCGTAATGTCGCCGACATTACCGATGGGTGTTGCGACCACATATAATGCGCCGGCAGGATAGGCCTGCCGAGCTACCTCCTGGGACAGTTCGGCACTGGAATGAGGCGTGGCGTCGTCGGATTCGACGAGGGCAGGGCAGTCCGGGCGAGTACTACTGGTCATTTGGGTGATGTTTGAATGAACGACGCATATCAGGATACCCGTTATGGAATGGTTCGAGCGATTGAGTGGCAATGAAACTGCACGCCAGATTATCGGTGCTGCCGGCGAGTCGCAGGCACTGGGTTATTTGCAGGACCAGGGGCTGACGCTGGTGACGCAGAATTTCCGATGTAAGGTCGGCGAAATCGATCTGATCATGCGCCACGGCGAAACGCTGGTATTTATCGAGGTGCGCGCTCGCGCCAGCAGTCAGTACGGCGGCGCGGCCGCGAGCGTGACACCGGCCAAGCAGCGGCGACTGATCCGCGCTGCGCAATTCTACCTGCAGCGTTTTCGGGCAGTACCGCCGTGTCGTTTTGATGTCGTCGCCATCGATGCCGGTGTGATGCAGTGGCTGAAAAATGCGATCGAAGCATAATTCGTTCATTTTAAAATATGAATGGCTGTAGGAAATTCCCCTTTATACTTCCCCACCATGATCAACCAACGTATCCTCGCGCACTTTCACGAAAGTGCGGAATTGAAAAGCCAGTCGGCGTCCATCCTGGCGCAGCCGATTGCAGCAGCGGTCGAACTGATGTTCGTCGCGCTATCGAACGGCAACAAGATTCTGGCTTGCGGCAACGGCGGCTCGGCTGCGGATTGCCAACATTTCGCTGCCGAACTGGTGGGCCGGTTCGAGCGCGAGCGGCTGCCTTTGCCGGCTCTCGCCCTGACCACCGACACGTCGATCCTGACAGCGATCGGCAACGACTACAGCTACCAAGAAATCTTCAGCAAACAAATTCAGGCGTTCGGCCAATCCGGCGATATTTTGCTGGCACTGTCGACGTCCGGCAATTCTTCCAACGTTGTCGCCGCTGTCGACATGGCGCTGGAGCGCGACATGCGCGTCGTCGCACTGACCGGCAAAGGCGGCGGTGCGATCGCCCAACGCATGACTGAATCCGATGTGCATATCTGCGTGCCGCACGACCGTACCGCCAGGATTCAGGAAGTTCATCTGCTGACCATACATTGCTTGTGCGACGGCATCGACGTCGCTCTTTTCGGAGGAGATGCACATGATTGAAACAACCGGCGGCAAACATAAGACGCCTCCACGCTTAGCTCGCGTCGGCTTGACGTTAATGCTGCTCGTCAGTCTGCAGGGATGCGTGGAAATGGTGGTCGGCACCGCTGTCGTAGGTGCCATCGCCGCTACGGATCGTCGCACCTTGGGTGCGCAAACCGACGACAAAGCGATTGCGATCAAAGCCGAAGCGCGCATCCCCTCACTCGTCGGTGACGCCGGGCATATCAATATCGCCAGCTTCAATCGCAAGGTACTGTTGACGGGCGAAGTGCGCGATCAGGCCACCAAAACATTGGTCGAGCGTGAAATCGGCACGATTCAGGGTGTCGAAGGCGTCTTCAATGAATTACAGATTTCGGACCGCTCCAACTACACCGCGCGCGGTAACGATGCGTTATTGACCGGCAAGGTGAAGGCTTCGTTCGTCGACGCACGCGACCTCTCGGCGACCGCGATCAAGGTGGTTACCGAACAAGCCACCGTCTACCTGATGGGACGTGTGACCCAACGCGAAGGGCAGCGTGCAGGCGACGTGGCCGGCGGCGTCGCTGGCGTGCAAAAGGTTGTCAAGATATTCGAATACATCAACGACGAAGAATTGCGCCAGATAGATAAACGTTCTTGATGTAAGCCGACCGCCTTTTTGCGAATTCTTCAAGAAAGCGTGCCCATGCTCTGGTCTATCTGTGCCCTGGTGCTCTTGCTACTCGTCGCCTTTTGGGTAATCGGTGCCTACAGCCGCATGGCCGCCCTGCGCAGGATATTCATGCAGGCTTTCGCGCAAATCGATACCCAGGTCAAGCAACGTCATCAGGCGATGCACGCGTTGTTCGAACAACTCGCACAAGTTCATAGTGTGGACGCTGAAACATTACAAGGCATTCATGCCGCTCATCGACAGGCGGTCGAAGCAAGTGAGCGCTTTTCGATCAGCCCTTTGAACGTCGAGGCGATGCGAGACCTCAGTATTGCAGACCGTACTTTCACCGCTGCGCTCGAAAAGCTCATGACCAACGCAGCCGGAAGCGCAAGCCCACCGAGTGCCGAGTCGATGCAGCGTTTCGCTGACGAGCGCGGCAGATTGAATAATCGCATCGTTTTCGGACGGCGGGCATACAACCAGACGGTGATGGAATATAACGCTGCGCTGGTGCAGTTTCCAGGAACGATCATCGCCCGTCTTTTTAGTTTTGTACCAGGGCAGCCGTGGCATAACGACGACGCGCCGATCGAAAGGCGCCAGGAACCTCGTGTTGCCTGAAGACTTGTTATGCTGCTGCTTTAACGATTCACTTCGGAATTTCAATGCAAAACGATCCTACCGATACCATTTCCAGTCGCTCTACGACAGCAGCGACTGCTGCATCGCCGGCATTGAAAAAAAGCACGCGACGCAAACGCTTCGTCATCCTCGCTGCAGTAATCGGCTTGGCGATTGCTGCGCTGGCGTACCGCTCGCTCAATGTAAAAGATCAAGCGCCCGACGTCATGTTCACCTCGCTCGCCGGAGAACGCATCAGCATGCAAAGCCTGCGAGGCAAGGTCGTGATGGTGAATTTTTGGGCGACGAGTTGTGTGACCTGCGTAAAGGAAATGCCGCAGATGGTCGAAACCTACACAAAATTCAAAGGTCGCGGCCTGGATTTTATCGCAGTGGCCATGAGCTACGACCCACCGAATTACGTGATCAATTTTACCGAGACGCGCAAGTTACCGTTCACCGTTGCGTTAGACACGCAAAATACGCTGGCGAAATCGTTCGGCGATGTCACCTTGACGCCTACCACGTTCGTGATCGATAAAAAGGGCCGGATCATCAAACGTTATGTTGGCGAACCGGATTTCGACGCGCTACACCGGCTACTGGATCAAGCCACCGCATCTATCTAAAAACAACGATTATCCGAGACCTAAGGTCGAGTTATGAATCTGCCGGTAAATGAAGTAGGTGGAGAGGCCGATTCCGGTCACTAAGGCAAACGTACCACCGATAATCAAGTACATCTTGGTGTTGCATTGTGCGGTTTCGGCGTAAGTAATGGGTGGTGACGGTGCTACCGCCGCCGGTGCTGCTACATAGGCCGGCGCAGGCACTATCGTAGGCATCGGTCGAAATGCAGGTGCAGTCTGTTGTTCGATGTTGAGTGCAACATGCGGTGGTCGCGGCCGGGCAGGAAGTGTCGGTCTTGGTGATTCGGGGAATGCAAGGCGTCGGTATGGTTCGGGTTGCTGCGTGTGATTACGCAGCGTAGCGGTGAATGCTTCGTTGTAGTGTAGCAACATACCTGGCCCAACCGCTCGTAGCTGTTCCTCTGCACTGTGATGGATTTGCTGCTCTTCCGGCGTACGCGCGTGCAATGGCCTCGTATCATCGCCTTCAAAGATACATACAGGCATCGGTCCGCGCATCTCGCCCTGTGCCCAGGCAATCGCGGCCTGAGTCAAGGCTTTAGCTCGTGGTGTGTCAATGGGTGAAAGTCCCTCGCTCCTAAGTGCTGCTCTCATGTTGCTCCACAGATAAGTTGAAATGTTTGTGTAGGATGGGTTGGGAAATACAAAGAAAATTGCCGACATCATCTAGCTAGCCGATTTCTTATCGATTTCTAGCCGGTATTTTATTAACTATCTTACATTGCATAAATGTCACGAGGCCATTTGCCGCTTGCCGCAATCAAATTTGAAGCGGTGACAGTTTTGCCGGTGGTTGCTAGTATATTCTGCAGGCAATGGAGCTCGACAGGATTATCCAGCAAGGTACTTTCAGCTCATGCCGATGGCACCTAAACTGCGCACCGATAACCATGTCTTCCAACCTATTCGAATCGAGACTAAATGCCTGATGCGCTGTTAGCCAGCTTCCGAATACTGCTCGTCGACGACAATGTCGATGCCAACGAATCGATGGCGGCATTGCTGGAAATCATTGGATATACAGTCAGTACGGCAATCGATGGGCCGCAGGCATTGCGGGTAGCCGCTGCGTTCGAACCTCACCTGATTTTGTGCGACATCGGCTTGCCTGGAATGAGCGGCTATGAATTGGTTGCCGCATTACGTACGCACGCCGGGGCACGCAAGTTGACGATTGCCGCTGTTACCGGTTACGGTCACGATAGCGACGTTACACGGTCTAAAGCAGCTGGTTTCGACTACCACCTCGTTAAACCGCTCGATGCGGATGCGCTCCTGGAATTTGTATCGCAGCAGATGGCCTTGCTTGGGTAAAGATAGAGCGCTAAAAGCACCGGAAATAAAAAAGACTGCCTCGAGGGCAGTCCTTTTTATTTCGAAAGCAATTGCTGTCGGCGAATCTTCTATGCCTGTGCTTTATCGGTCAAAAGGCGATCATATTCTTTTTTAACGCCAGCGTAGCATTCACAAACTCGTGCTTCTAGTCCCGCCCGATTCACGATAGTGATGTGACCACGGCTATAATGAATCAAACCCTCTTCCTGCAATTTTCCGGCTGCCTCGGCAACGCTTTCACGCCGTACGCCGAGCATGTTGGCAATCAACCCCTGCGTCATGCTCATTTCATTGGAAGGCAGTCGATCCAACGAAAGCAACAACCATCTGCATAACTGCTGTACCACGCTGTGGTGCCGGTTACATACTGCAGTTTGCGACATCTGAGTGAGCAGTGCCTGTGTATAACGCAGCAACATCTGTTGCAATGGTCCGCCGCGGCTAAATTCTTCGCGGAGGAAGCTGGCTTTCAGCCGAAAGCCGTAGCCCGCGCTTTTCACAATCGCACGATTCAAACTATTGCCGCCGCCCATAAACAGTGCCACGCCGACCACGCCTTCATTACCGACGACTGCAGTTTCCGAGGATGCACCATCTCTGGTCTCGTACATCAATGAGACGATGCTGCTTGTTAGAAAATACGCGTGTTGCATGGCTGTGTCGGTTTCACAGACCGTCATGCCAAAAGGCATCGAGACAAATTCTAGATGCGGCAGAATGCGCTCGTAGTCGGCAGACGGTAACCCGGCCAGTAAATGATTCTGCCGAGGGTTATGCCCATACAAACCCGCTAGGCGTACCGGGGTAACCGGACGTGAACTCGGTTGAATCATGCCACGAGCGGCTTTCGCCTTGATCGCGCCAACGGCACCTTGCGAAGTCGCAACACGCTTACTGGTATTAATGCCGTTATTTAAAGCTGATGACATGAAACACTCCTAGCTCGATGAAATTTAGTGTGTGAATCATCACATAAGGAAGCAAATAGCCAAATCAGTGATTATCTTATTCCTATGTGGGATTGCGCTTACAGGAATTTGAATTTTTGATTTAGGCTCGGCAGGTTAACCAACGAGCGATTCATAAACTCAAGTTGTCTGCACGCCCTTTGTAAACTCTTGCAATAACGATCTTAGTTTTGGCAATTCCGAAGTTTTATCGAAAAAATGACGCACGCCGTATTCCCTCCCGATGCGTCGATAGGCACTGCTGACGTTGTTGCTAAAAATTATTTTCAGACTTTTTAACGGCGACGATGTAGCCAGACTGCGAAGCAGACTTATACCATTTCCTAATCGCAACTCGATATCGAAGATAACGACGTCGAAGCTCTGTGTGCGTAGTTGAGTAAGAGCATCGTTTTCCGAATCCGAAAATCCAGCAAATTCCAGGCCTGGAATATCGGAAAGATTTTCGACAATCAAATTTCGCACTGCCAGCGAATCCTCAACGAGAAATACCCGGATCGGCGTCGCGGAGAGCGTCGATTGATGATTGGGTTGACTCATAATCGTTCAAGGCAAGCTGCCAGTCTCCATTGCTAAAAGTAAGTCAAGCCAAGAGCAACGCAGCTGCCGACCCCGACAGGCGACAGTGTCAGTCGATCAAATTTTGCTTGATTGCGTAATAAATAATATCGGCGTTACTGGTCATGTTCATCTTTTGCAGCACGCGTGCACGATAAGTGCTAACGGTCTTGACACTTAAACAGAGTTCATCGGCAATCTTAGTTACACCATCGCCCTGACTTAATTTATAAAATATTTCATATTCCCGAGCAGACAACGTTTCATGCAGCGGCTTATCGGTATCCGTGTCCGGATCCATCGTCAACAATTCGGCAACGGCATAACTGATGTACTTGTGGCCGCGCATAATCGTTTGAATTGCAGTGACCAGCTCGGTAGCCAGCGCTTCCTTCTGCACATATCCCGACGCACCGCTACGCAAAATTTGCACTGCATACCGGTTTTCCGGATGCATGCTGAGAATCAATACCGGCAAATTCGGCTTTTCACGCTTAATTTGTTTCAATACTTCTACACCGCTCTTGTCCGGCATCGCAATATCGAGAAGGACAATGTCCCAGTCTTGGGAGCGGATCAATCGGATCGCTTCTTCTGCAGTGCCAGCCTCGCCGGCAATCTGCATTTCGGGTATGTCGGCTATAAAATACTGAACGCCGGCCCGCACTACTGCATGGTCGTCAACTACAAGAATTTTTATCATATTTTTCACGCCCCCAACATTTCGCTGGTGCGTGTCGATCAAGGTGGACAGGAGTGGATCGTCAATGAATTTTCCATGGCGCGGCATGTGCGGCCACGATTGTATCTCGTCTGCCCATAGAGGACATTACAAAAAACCATGAACGACCGACGTTTTATCCTCTCTCAACCTTACGTAGATTATTGGCAAATACCGGCTCGGCAGGTATCGGCTTAAAACGTCTTCAGCAGTAGGCGAGCGCCTACAATCGGTATGCAGACGTAACTTCACAAAGTCTTACAGATAATTAGGTAAATGTCCTATCCGAAGCGCGCTTTTATGTTGCTACATTATCGTCCTGCGTTAGTCTTCCGATCATCTGGTTGGGTAGCAACGATTGAGCGGCAGTAATTAAGCGAGTACTTGAGCGATAACGTGTAGTTTCCCGATACATCGTTGTCGAGCATCGCTCTAAGCACAGTCTCCAGCGTCATTCATAATCGAAAGGATCACATCATGGACAAGAACGACATCATCTCTACACTTAACGACCTTGTAGAAACAACGCGGGATGGCGAGGAAGGTTTTCGTACCTCGGCCGAGCACGCGACTGATCCTAGTCTGAAATCTTTACTGTCTAACCGGGCTGCAGGCTGCGCTTCTGCCGTCAACGAACTGGAGCAAATCGTCAGAGCACATGGTGGAGAGCCGGATCAGACCGGCAGCATCAGTGGCACACTGCACCGTCGTTGGGTCGATATAAAATCGACCATCATGGGTCAAGACGACACGGCAATCTTGAATGAAGTAGAGCGTGGCGAAGACGTCGCGGTCGCCAGCTACAAGAAAGCATTGTCCCAAAATCTGCCTTCGGACGTGCAAGCATTGGTCGAACGTCAATACCAGGGTGTGTTGAAAAATCACGACCAGATCAAGCAGTTGCGCAACCAATTCCGCGCACAAAGCTGATTTCGTTTTTTAAAAGCGCTTGCTGAAACACCGAAGGGCGTACCGATTATTTGGTACGCCCTTCGGCTATGCGGCCAAAACTAAACTCATCGAACTCCCGCAAGATGTGCTTGTTCATCGGCATGATACGAGCTCCGAACCATCGCTCCGACAGCAGCGTGTGCAAAGCCCATTTTCAGCGCTTCCGATTCGAACATTTTGAAAACATCCGGGTGTACATACCTGCTCACCGGCAAATGGTCACCACTAGGCATCAAATACTGCCCTATGGTCAGCATATCGACATCGTGAGCCCGTAGGTCCCGCATGACATCTAAAATCTCTTCGTCGGTTTCGCCAAGGCCGACCATAATGCCTGATTTGGTCGGTGTGTCCGGATGCAGCGCCTTGAAACGTTTTAAAAGATTCAGCGAATAGGCATAGTCCGAGCCGGGGCGTGCCTGTTTGTACAAGCGCGGTACGGTTTCAAGATTATGATTCATGACATCTGGCGGCGCCAGCGTCAGAATCTCGAGCGCCCGATCCATGCGACCCCGAAAATCAGGCGTTAGGATCTCGATACGTGTATTCGGAGACAGCTCCCGTACACGAGTAATACATCGCGCAAAATGAGCGGCACCGCCATCGCGTAAATCGTCGCGATCGACCGACGTGATCACTACATAATTTAACTTCAATGCAGCAATGGTTTTTGCAAGATTTTCCGGCTCTTGTGGGTCGAGAGGATCGGGGCGACCATGGCCTACATCGCAAAACGGACAGCGGCGGGTACATTTGTCGCCCATGATCATAAACGTTGCCGTGCCTTTGCCGAAGCATTCGCCGATATTCGGGCAACTGGCTTCCTCGCATACCGTTACCAAATGATTGGCGCGCAGAATATCTTTGATTTCATGAAAACGGCTCGACGGCGACGCCGCGCGTACCCGTATCCAATCGGGCTTCGGCAGTCGCTCGGCTTGTACGACCTTGATCGGGATACGAATGGTTTTCGCCGCCCCTTTTTGTTTTAGGGTCGGATCGTAAGGAGCGGGTACAGCAGATTCGGATGTCATGAAACGTCCATTGAGTGAGTGCGTGTTGAAACCAGATATTGCAGATTTACGGCGAGGCGCTGCCGGACTTCAGCCATGCTGCACGTAGCGCCAGCGGAACGCATATCGACAGACTGCAACCTGGCATCGCCGCAGGTATTGATTCGACCGAACGGTTCGAGGTCCATGTCGACATTAAGCGATACGCCATGGTAGGTGCAGCCATTAGCGCGTATCTTCAAGCCCAGTGCAGCGATCTTGGCACCGGCCCAGGCACCGGTGGCTAGATATATTCCCGGCGCCCCAGCGCGGCGCTGGCTTGCCAGATTATACGCGGCCAGGGTTTCGATCACCGCTTGTTCGATCCGGTACACAAACTCTCGGGCGAATAACTTTTTGTGCGATCTGGCGCGCCGTAGATCGACCAACAGATAAACGATTGCCTGTCCGGGGCCGTGATAGGTCACTTCGCCGCCACGATCGGACTGGATCACCTCGATACCACGGGGATCCAGCACATGTGCCGGATCGGCACCCAGACCGAGGGTAAATACCGACGGATGTTCTACCGTCCAAAATTGGTCGGGCGTTTCGGCGTCGCGCGCATCGGTGAATGCTCGCATCGCCGCGTAGGTTAACCCATATGCCTCGGTGCCGCGCTCAACAATTACCGGCAGATTGTGCATGTTTTCCGTATGGCCAATCTTGCGAAACCTTTACAACACCACTTTGACCATCGGATGCGAAGAGAGAGCGCGATAAAGGTCGTCAAGTTGCTCACGGCTAGTGGCACGTACCGTGGCCGTCACCGCCAGATAATTTCCTTTGGTCGAGGTACGCATTTCAAGGGTCGCGGGATTAAAAACAGGATCGAAACGCTGAACGACTTCGACGATCGCTTGCGCAAAGCCGTCCACCTTTGGCCCTAAAACCTTGATCGGAAAATCGCTGGGATACTCGATGAGAGAAGGTGCAGCTTCCGCACGGTTCGGGATTGCTGAATCATTCATACGAGAGCTCTTTCAGGCTGCCGCCTTTGCCTGCTGGTAAGAACGGTACAGGCGTTCATAGACCGGGCCGGGCGCACCGCTGCCGACCGGCTCCCCGTCCAGCGTAGCAACCGGCAGCACTTCTTTGGTGGCCGAAGAAAGAATGATTTCATCGGCACCGAATACCTCGGCATGGCTGATGCGCCGGCATTCTAAAGTGATACCGTTGGCGGCACAAAGCTCTTCGATCAAACCATAACGAATGCCTTCCAGGATCAGATTGTCCTTGGGTGGACCGAGCACTACGCCGTTTTTGACTACCCAGACATTCGACGACGACGCTTCGGTCAGATAGCCGTCGCGAAACTGAATCGATTCGACCGCATCATGTTCGACGGCATTTTGGGCTGCCAGCACATTGCCGAGTAGAGAAATCGATTTGATTTCGCAACGTAGCCAGCGTTTGTCATCCATCGAAACGCATGCCACGCCGGTAGCCCGCACTGCTGGCGACGGCAGTACGATCGGGTTGGTCATGATGAAAACGGTGGGCGTTACATCCGCTGGAAATGGATGCGCCCGTTTCGCAACGCCGCGTGTTACTTGCAGATACGCCATCTGATCTTGCGCAGGGTGCGTAGCCACCACCTGATTGATCAATTCCATCCATCCGGCTTCTGTGTGCGGGTTGGGAATCGAAATCGCGGCCAGACTGCGAAATAGCCGTGCCATGTGCTGCGCCGGGCGGAACATACGCCGGTTATAGATCGGAATGACCTCGTAAATTCCGTCTCCGAAAATAAAGCCACGGTCCAGCACCGATATTTTGGCGTCGGCGATAGGCGTCATCGCGCCATTAAGATAGACCAGCGGTTCGGACATCATTGGTTTCCTTTTCCAGAGCCGGACGGTGAGAGATTATTGAATCATCAGCCGCAAAGAATCCCAGGCACGACCGATCACGCCAGCTTGCGGAATTTGTTCGAGTGCCAGCACCGGCAACTCGGTGATCGGTTTGCCGTCGACCATCATGCGCATCGTACCGACACGATTATTTTGCATGATTGGCGCAACTAGTGGATCGGTTCGCTCGAGTATCGGTTTCATCTTTGCCGCGACGCCTTTCGGAAGTGTCACGAAAATATCGCGATTGAAACCGATTTTCAAGGTGTCTTGCGTGCCTTTCCAAACCCTGGGCGATTCGATTGCCTGCCCTTTCGCGTAGAGCTTCACCGTATCGAAATTTTGAAAACCCCAATTCAACAATTTCTGGCTTTCTGCCGTGCGCGCCTGGTCCGACCTAGTACCCATGACGACGGAAATCAGCCGCCGTTCGCCACTGCCGTTGGGGCGTCGTGCCGATGCGATCATGCAGTAACCGGCAGCTTCCGTATGACCGGTCTTCATGCCGTCGACCGTTGGGTCAAGCCACAGCAGGCGGTTGCGGTTCGGCTGTGTAATCTTGTTATAGGTAAAACTTTTCTGTGAATCGATTTTATAAAAATCCGGATAATCCGCGATCACGCGCGAAGCCAGCACCGACAGATCGCGAGCGGTGGAGTAATTTTCTTTGCTGGGCAAGCCGTGTGGATTGCCAAAACGCGTGTTTTTCAAACCCATACGTTCGGCTTCACGGTTCATCAGTACGACAAAGGTTTCCTCCGAACCGGCAACGGCTTCGGCCAGTGCGACCGCTGCGTCGTTGCCGGACTGGATCATCAGGCCGTGCAACAGATCCGATACCGATACTGGCGTGGCTGGGTCGATAAACATCTTGGAGCTGCTCGGATCGACCTTCCAGGCACGTACCGATACATTCACCATTTGGTCGAGCGTCAGTTTCTTGTCGCGGATGGCACTGAAGGCGAGATAAGCCGTCATGATTTTGGTCAGCGACGCTGGCTCGATACGCACATCCGGTTCCTGCGCTCCAATGACCTGGCCGCTGGTGACATCGAGCAGCAACCAGTTTTTCGCTGCGAGCGTCGGTGGCGGCACCTGCTGCGCCCAGGAAATCGGCATCGAGGTGATGGTTGCAGCAATGATTACGATCGTTGCGATCAGTTTTTTCATAGGATTATTTTAATGCACGATGCCAGACAGATTAGGAGGGCGATTATACCGTTTGCTGCCTGCCAGTTTTATGCTTGGCGCCACATTTCAACGACCAGCGTTTTTATATGATGCAACTTGCGATGAAAGAAATGATCGGCACCGGGAATGACGATCACCGGTAATTCCTGCGGGCGCGCCCAGTCGAACACTGCCGATAGCGCAATCGTATCGTCGGTTTCTCCATGAATGAGGATCGTATCGGCGGGAACCGTGGGCATCGGCCATTTGCCTGCCGCGCAACCGACCAGAACCAAGCGTTGCGCCGGTGTGTTGGCTGCCTCCAGTCGTTTCTGCAACTGTGCATGCACGAAGGTACCAAAGGAAAAACCGCCCAGTGCAATCGGTAGAGCGGGATATTGCGCTTGCATGTGTGCGTGCATCAGCAACATGTCGTCTGTTTCGCCATGGCCGTTGTCGTGCACACCCGCAGACCCGCCTACCCCTCGAAAATTCATGCGCGCCGTAACGTAACCCAAAGCCAGGAAAGCGCGCACCAGGGTATGCACCACCTTGTTGTCCATCGTTCCGCCGAACAGCGGATGCGGATGGGCGATCAGGGCGACGCCACGTGGCGCGGCAAAGTGTCCTGCGTCGGGCATGTCGAGCGCACATTCTAGGGTGCCGGCAGTACCGCTAAGCGTGAAGGGTCGGGTGTTGACATTCATCTGTGAGAAATATCGGGCCTCAGATTTTTAAGCGGTCGACAACTTTGCCGCCGATTAGATGCGTATCGATGATGTCGTCAATATCGCTGGTGTCGACATAGGTGTACCAAGTGCCTTGCGGGTAAATCACCAGTACCGGCCCTTCTTCGCAGCGGTCTAGGCAACCGGCTTGATTGATGCGAATTTTTCCGGTGCCGTTGAGATCGAGTTGCTTGATGCGCTTTTTCGCATGCTTCTGCGCCATTTGTGCATCTTGCGCGCCACAACACGAGCGGCCATCGTCGCGTTGGTTCATGCAAAAAAACACATGTTGCTCGAAGTAGGGTTTATCGGTCATGAGGCGGTTATGTACGAGTAAGGGCGAATAAGCCAATGCGATTGGTGAAAAGTCGTTGCGCGCTAATAGCGCGGTAACACCGTAGTAAATGATACACCGGCAATACGTCTGCAATCCATCGGCAGCCGGTAATGGCGGGCTGTCAGGTATTTTTTACACAGGCGCATTACGGTGCGTTCGATGTAGCAAAAACCATAACGCGAGATAAGGCCAGAGTAAAGACAGGAATTGCGCGGCACCGTTAAAGTTAAGAAATTTTCCTTGAGTCAGACTTTGCATCGTCGCAGTGAAATAGGGATTCGCCGGCGCAGTATTGAGCGCTAGCAGGCAAATCGTCAGCATTAACACTGCCACCCGCCGCTGCGCTACTCTCGGCCCGAAAACCAAACCGGTCAGCATGATCAGCCCGAGCAACAGGCCGCCCTTGGCACCCGGCGTAAGCCAGTCGAAGGCGTTATCGGGGCCGTAAAGCAACGCGTTTACCAATGATTTCACCGACAACGTAACTGCTAGCAAGAGGCCTAACAGTACTGCCCGAGGTGCCCGGCTTCGAAGAATGCACGACAGGGTCAGCAAAGTGCCGATCAGCGCGCAAGCAGTAACGATGGCTTCGTATAACCAATATTGTTCGGCGCTTAGATCGCTGCTGCCGCGCAACCAGGCACCGAGATCCAATGGCATCGACAATGCTTTTCCGAGCCAGTTGGAAATCAATGGCAGCAATTGACCATGCCCGAACAAATAAGCTTGTGGGTAAATCTGTGCCAGCGGCCACAGGCCCAGCACCAGCAGACCACGACTGGCTTCATGGGTGAACCAGCGCTTGCGCAGTTGGAGGAACTGACTATCTTCCAAAAAAAACCGTGTCATGACCGGTGCCATCAGCGTGCCGACGCCGACGCCGATCATGTTGGTAAGCAAATCCAGATTAGAGGAAACCCGGCTCGGCAGGTATGTCTGTAACGCCTCCATGGTGGCCGATACTGCCATGCCGCATGCAAGGGTCAGCAGCACTGCCGCCCAATTGCGCAAGACCGGGTAAAGCGCGAATACACCGAGTATGCCAATGGGTATGTAAGCGACGACGTTCGTGGCGAAATCGAACCAGGTCCAGTAATGCGGCAGTGGCGCGGTAACGAACGCCCACGGCGGTAGCCCGCTGACGTACCAGCCGGAAAAGGGGAACCAGCTGGCGTAGGTGATGAGCAATACGTACACCAGCAAGGCGATACGGGCGAACACCGATGAACGGGTTGCGCCGGTCAGGCGTACCGGCAACGCCATTATTTTTTAACGGGTAGTGCAGCCAGCCACAGCATCATGTCGGCGATCACCAGATCGGTCGTCTCCGCCAGGGCTTGAGCAGCGCCTGCGGCATCCGGCGTCAGCGCAGGTTTTCGTCGATCGAAACTTTTTTGCGCTACCAAGATGCGGCCGTTGAGAACCGTCGCCCGCAGGCCAACATACACCTCGCTTTGTGTCGGGCTACCAAAACGCTGGGAAAAATCGACCGCTTCGACCCGTAGTAACGGTACGTCCACCGCACCGTCCGTACCCGAGAGCACGACACCGCCGTTCTGCGCCAGCCGGGCCTTGATACGCTGTCCGAGCAATTGCGGCGGCGGCATGCTCCAGCGGCTGGCGGCGTACGGACGCGGCTGCAATTGATTCGCATAATCCAGCCGATAAAGCATCAGCTGGCTATCCAGCCAGCTGGCGCTGGTAACCTCGGCCACCGTCAGCGGCTGCACTACTGTGGCGGAGCTGGGGGGCAAGGCAGAAGGGGGAGCGAGCGGACCGAGGTCGTAGGTCGTCAGTTGCTTGGTTCCTGTCGTGCCGCAAGCTGTCAAAAGCGCCGCGCTTGCTAAAACGCAGAGCGTCGAAGTAATCGGCAACTGCAACAGTAAAAAACGTTTCATGAGTCGCCTCGCAGGTGAATGACGCAATTCAGTGAAGCAATTCAATGATATCGGTAACGATACCGGCAACGGTATGGGAAACGATAAAGGCCATTATTGTTTCGGTATGGTAAAACCCGTTTCTCCGGGCCCTGGTGCCACCCGGCCAGTTCCGAACAAGATACTCTGCGGTCGCTGGTTGAAACCTTCCAACGTGCGGTTTATGTTGCGCAGGGTGGATTGCGCATCCTGCGCCAGGGGAATGACATCGAGTTCAAACTGATTGGCCACCGACCCGAGCCTCTCGGCGCTGGTCGTCAATGCCTGCACCGGGCCACCAGGTACCTGCAGGTTGGTAGCGAACATGTTCAAATTATTGGAGAGCCGGCTGGCGTCCCTCGACAGTGTCGACACCGAGGTCAGCGTTTTTTGGGCTTCCTTCGTCAAGGCTGGAAGCGTTTCCAGCACCGGCTCGAGGCGTTTGGGAATCGTCTCGATTGCCGTCGCCGCCCGACTGACGTCGGTAAAGGCTGCGAGCATCGCTTTCTGGTTTTGTGGATCGAGCAAGGTGTTGAAACGTTTCGTCAGCGCTTCGGTCTGTTCCAGGATTGCCAACCCGCGTGTTTGAAGATTATCGAACAAGCTCGGTCGCAGCGATATGCGCGCTATCTGATCTTTGCTACTGATCATCCGCACCGGTTTACTGCCATCGTCGTCGAGCTGTACATAAGCGATTCCAGTCACGCCTTGGTAGCCAAGCGTGGCGTAGGTCGATTGCGTGATCGGCGTATCGGGTTTGACGCTGATGCGCACCAAAATTTGCCCTGGAGCGCCCGGATCGAACACGATCTTGTCGACGCGGCCGACGTCCAGGCCGCGATAGCGCACCGAGGCCTGGGGATTCAAACCCGGCACCGAAAGCTTGGTCGCGATTTCATAAGGCACCCATTGCACACGGTCACGATTGAACCAGAGTCCAAGCAGAATTGCAGCGGCCAGCAACACTAATGTGAAGATGCCGGCGAGTAGTGCATGCGATTTATTTTCCATGGTGTGTCTTTACTGCTCCAGTCCGGCCAGCGCCCGCTTGCCACGCATGCCCAGAAAAAATTCTTTGATGAATGGATGATCGGTTTTCAATACTTCGTGTGGCGCGCCGTAGGCAATCACTTTGCGATCGGCCAGCACGGCAATTTTTGTCGATAGTGCAAAAATGGTGTCGAGGTCGTGCGTCACCATAACGACGGTAAGATGCATTTCCCGATGCAGCGCTGCAATCAATTCCACAAAACTGTCCGATAAATTCGGATCGAGGCCGGCGGTCGGCTCGTCGAGAAACAATAATTCCGGTTCCAGCGCCAGCGCTCGCGCCAATGCCACCCGCTTGACCATGCCACCGGACAGATCGGCAGGCATTTTCGTAGCTTGCGCCGCGTCGATACCGACCATCTGCAGCTTCAGTAATGCAGCGTCGCGTACCAGCGTTTCCGGTAACGTGCGCAATTCCCGCATCGGCTGGGCGACGTTATCGAGCGCCGTCATCGCTGAAAACAGCGCACCTTGTTGAAACAGCATGCCCCAGCGGTTGCGCAACAATTTCAATTGTTCGCTATCGGTGCCGTTGATATCTTCACCAAACACCTTGACGACGCCTGCCGCCGGTTTTTCCAGCGCCAGTATCTGTCGTAGCAGGGTGGTCTTGCCGGAACCCGAGCCGCCCACCAGGGACACGATCTCGCCCGGTGCAATGCTCAACTGCAGGTCTTCATGCACCACGAAGTCGCCGAACTGCGAGCGCAGGTCGCAAATTTCGATGATCGGTCCGGTGGTTTCCATTAAAAGCCTACGCCTGAGAAGACGATGGCGAATACCGCATCTGCCAGAATGACGACCGTGATCGCCGTCACCACCGAAGTGGTAGTGCCCTGCCCAAGGCTTTCGGTATTGGCTTTGATGCGCAGGCCGAAATGGCAGGCCACCAGCGCGATCAGGCTGCCGAACACGACGCCCTTACCGAGGCCGATCCAGTAATTTGCCAGCGGTACCGCATCCGGCAGTTTTTGGAGAAAATAACTCGGCGAAAGATTCAGTTCCACCAGCGCCGCCACCATGCCGCCGATCAGTGCCATGGCATCGGTCCAGATCACCAGCAAAGGCATGGCAATTGCCAGAGCCAAAACCTTCGGCATGATCAGACGAAAACCGTGCGGCATGCCCATAACCAGCATCGCATCGAGTTCTTCAGTGACGCGCATGACGCCGAGTTGCGCCGTCATGGAAGAGCCCGAACGCCCGGCAACCAGAATGGCGGCGAGTAAAGGGCCCAGTTCGCGGATGATACTCATGCCGAGGATATTGACGAGATAAATATCGCCGCCGAAGGTGTGTAACTGCTGTGCCGATAAGTATGACAGTACGACGCCGATCAAAAAGCCAACCAGCGCCGTAATACCTAATGCCTGAAATCCGGCATGGTAGATATTGGCCGAAATTTCTTTCCAAGGGCCTTCCAGAGGCCGCATAGCGAAACGGGCGATGTCGAGCACAAGCTGGCCGATCAATCCGACGGCAGCGCTGAAGTGGTCAATCAGCACATCTGCCCGACGGCGCAGCGAAGCGATGGACAACATAGAGCCGGCCTGGGTTTCCGGTAAAGCGGGCATTGCAGTCGTTTCGAGCCGGTCGAAGATTTGCTGTTGAGTCGGCGTCAGTTGCAGGTTAGCCGGGCGAACCTTGCCCCAGCCGTTCCAGAAAACCTGTGCACCGATGTGATCCAGAACGCTGACGCCTGTCAGATCCCAGCGCATGCTGGCCGGTTCTACCAGCGTCTCGATGCAATGCTCGATTGCCGGCAGGATGTCCGCTTGTGCCAACGCCTGCACCTGCCAGGCACCGGTGGCAACGAGCGCGTCTGGTGCGCTGGGATCGAGGCCGAGGCGTGGCGGGTCATGGGCGGGCATTGCTGCAGTTTAAGGGAATTTCTGCAAACCGGGGAGACATCGGGCTTCCCTTACAATAAGATCATGACCGCCCCGATTACCCGCAGTGCGATTGCCGCCCTTTGCCAAGACACGACAGCCTCGTCGATAATTATCGAAATCGTCGAGCGGACGGGATCGACCAACCAGGATTTGCTGGCGCGCGTGGCGCGTGCATCGGCACCCAACGTCCCGACATTTTTACTGGCGCTGACACAGACTGCCGGCCGCGGGCGGGCCGGGCGGGTATGGCATTCCGACGGCTGTGGATTGACGTTTTCTCTGGCTTGGCCGATACGTCGGCCGGTAAGCGCCATAAGCGGGCTTTCATTGGCGGTCGGTGTGGCGATTGCCGAAGTACTGGCAGCGCAGAATATCGACGTAGCACTGAAATGGCCGAACGATGTGTTGCTAAAATGTAACAAATTGGCTGGTGTATTGATCGAAACCGTGGAAAAGCCGGGCTTGCTGCAAGATGGGGTTTGGGCAGTGATCGGCATCGGTATCAATATGGCGGGTCCTCCCAGCTCCTTAACAAAGACCGCAGCCGACCATGGTGCAGTCAAGCGCAGCGCTGCATTGCCGTCGATGGATCGTAACGTTCTTGTGGCGGCGTTGCTGGCCTCCCTGGCCGAGACGCTGCGCATCTTCGAGCAACGCGGGTTCGCCGCTTTCGCGCAGCGTTGGAATGCCCTGCATGCGCATGCAGGGCAAGTGGTCGATATTTTCGACGGCGTACAAGTCAGACAGCACGGTTGTGCATTAGGCGTGGATGCTGCCGGTCATCTGCTGCTGCAGACCGAAAACGGGCAGGTCGCTATCGTAGCCGGCGATGTTTCCCTGCGGGCGGCATCGTCGCCACAGCACTCAGCTAGCCATCCACCCGAAGAAAACCATGCTGCTGCTGATTGACGTCGGCAACACGCGGTTGAAGTGGGCGCTGACGGCGCATGGTGCGGTCGCGCCAGGGAACTGGGCGGCTAGTGGCAATATCGGACATGAGGCATTGGATCAGCTTGGCCGAGAATGGCAAAACCTCGGCATCGACGCTGTGCTGGTTTCCAATGTCGCCGGCGTGGCGATGCGCGTGGCGCTGGATGCACGATTTCGCGACTTGTCTGTCGGCCGAAAAGCAGTCGACGTAGCTTGGTTCGCCTCGCAAGCCCATGTTTCCGGCGTGCGTAACCGCTATCGTGAACCGCACCGGCTCGGTTGCGACCGCCTGGCGGCAATGATCGGGGCGAGGTCACTCCATCCCGGCCGACCGCTACTGGTGGCCACTTGTGGTACCGCTACGACGATCGATGTGCTCACTGCAGACGGCGAATTCATCGGTGGCATGATTTTGCCGGGGCTGGGGGTGATGGCTGATTCGTTGGCGCAGCGTACCGCGCAATTACCATCGGTGTCGCCGTTGTTATCGACCTTGGCCGATTTGGCAGAGCAGGCTAAAGTGAGCGACCATGGCTCCTCGTTCGCCGACAATACCGAAGAAGCAATCGTGCGTGGTTGTCTGGCTGCGCAGGCGGGTGCGATCGAACGGGCAGCCGCGGCACATGCGAATGCCCGTTGCATCCTCGCCGGTGGTGCCGCGGCCTGGGTATTGCCGTGCCTGCGACTAGACACTACGCTGATCGAAAACTTGGTGTTGATCGGATTGCACGCGGTAGCGATCGAGCGCGCCGACGGCAGGTCCGGTACGTCGAGGCTATACCCTTAGGCCATATTTTTAAGTCAGACCCTCATGCTGAAATTTTTTCTTGGATTCCTGCTCGTCGCCAATGCCGGCTTGATTGTCTACAACGTCGGGTATCTGGGGTCTGGCAGTGGCGGGGGCCGCGAACCGGGGCGTCTGAAAAACCAGCTTAATGCGGAACGTATACGCATTGAGCGGCCTGGAGTGGCATTGCCGGCCACGAGCCCGGTGCCGGTGCCAGCTGCTGCCGCGAATACGCAGGCATGTGTGGAGTTCGGCAATTTCGATGTGCCCGAGACGGTTCGGTTCGAATCCGTGGTCGAGCCTCTAGCTTTGGGTTCGCGCCTCTCGCGCCGTACCGTGTCGGAGATCGAACGTTACATTGTCTACATACCACCGACATCGGAGCAAGAACCGCTGGCGCAAAAGCTTTCTCAGTTACGCCAGTTAGGCATCGAGGATTTTTACGTCATCAACGACAGCTCGGATCTGCGTCGCGGAATCTCGCTGGGCATGTTCAAAAGCGCCGATGCAGCTCAGCAACACCTGGCGAGTCTGACTCGGCGGGGCGTACGGGATGCGCGTGTGGTGCCACGGGCCGGTTCTGGCGGCAAGACCGCTTTTCAAGTGCGCGGTATCGATTCAATAACGCAAGGCGCGCTAGAAAAATTGAAACTCGCGTTTCCGAAGCAGGAACCGCGTGCCTGCTCGCTTGGCTAGGCAAGTCTGCAATCGCTCGAGTTATTCGACCGCGGCGTTGCAACACCGTAGTTGCAAAAAAATTTCATTATGGCAATATAGTATTCAATGCACCGATACCGTCGTTTCGGTACTCGCCTTATCGAAAAAGATATTGATCATGCAACGTTGTTTCTGAGGTGCCCGGATGACCCGCCTGATCAAGTTAATTCAGAGTTTTACATCGCCGGCCGTGCTCGACAATGCGCCGCCCTCAACTGCCGAACCCGCCAATACGCGCACCGCTGAAGTTTCCGCCACACACCGTCCGGAGCGCCTGCGTCGCCCGGATGGCGCAAGCGCATCGGGCGCAGCGACGTTTAGTTTTGGTGCCGCTCGCACGTCGGTGCCCGCCGTTGTCGACTCTCACGTGGCTGTGGATAATGCGTTGGGAGCGTTGATGCGTCGGGAATTGGCGAACTGGCTAACTGCATCGCCACCCGACGAAATGTCGGCGCAACGCAGCATGGCCGAGTCGATCCAAACCGCTTTCGATGAAAACAGCCGATGCCTCGATTTGCGGTTCATTCAGGTAACCTC
Organism: Pseudomonadota bacterium; assembly: GCA_040385645.1. Taxonomy (GTDB): domain Bacteria; phylum Pseudomonadota; class Gammaproteobacteria; order Burkholderiales; family Burkholderiaceae_D; genus JANXSS01. Next base: position 79,536 of record JAZKGZ010000012.1, on the reverse strand, counting down.
GCTTCCGAATTGCCTGGAGCATTTGCATGCGGTGACCTCCATCGATGGAGGTCAAAACCAGATTACGGTGCTGCCTTGCCTGCCTGAAAAGCTGGTAGAACTCCGTATGGTCAATGCCGGACTGACCGCATTGCCACCGTCTCTACCGCCGGAATTGACGGAACTGGACGTATCGTCAAACTCGCTGCGGCGGCTTCCGGAGCTTCCTGCCTCCTTGCAAATGCTTTCTGCGGATAATAATGCACTGGAAAAATTGCCCGTGCTGCCAGATTCGCTCATATCGCTAAGCATGCCAAACAATTGCTTGTCCAAGCTACCTTCGCTACCGAAAAAACTCGATTATCTGAATGTGAAGAATAATCTGCTGGAAGAATTCCCCACACTGCCACCGGGTCTCGTTCGTTTTATTCCAGCAGGTAACCCCGCCCGTTTATTGCCGCCAATACCGAAATCCATCGTGGTGCTAGCCGCCGACAAAGATCAGTTCGAGGCGACGATCGATAGCTTGAAAAAAGAAGTTGCGCTATTAACGACCTCCCTGCAAAGCCAGCAGCCGTTAGCGGAAGCGCGATTGACCGGGCGCAAACCACAACTGGAACGAATCGGGTTTGCGGCAACCGGAGATCTCCGGAACCGGCCTGGCGATTTGCTTAGGCAGATTGTCGCGCAATTCGTGCCTGGCTCGGCCGATACTGCCAATCTTGCAACCACTACCCGAAATGTTAACGAAAAGCTCCGCGATCGTGCCGCTATCGACGGCATGATCACTGAATTGCAGGAGCAAATCGGTATTTTGGAAACGCACATGAAAATTCAGGCGCAGTCTGGCCAATCCACGCTCGACTAGCAGCATGTCGCGACTTCGCCTATCAATTTGGCGGAGCAACTTCCACCGCTCTCAATAACGAGGAAATTCTGGCCATGAAACGCCTTGTTTCGCTATTCGGCTCGTTTTTTCGGGATTGTGCAAGATCGTGCCGGTCTGGTTAAACAGTATCAGGAAGCCTCCAGCCAATTGGCAAAGTTAAATCCGCGAGGCTGACCGAAAGCATGCCTTGCAGGTAGTCCCTGCCAGCATTTGTGAAGGCCAGCCTAAAGTGGCATCTAGGCCGAAGCGTCAGAACAATGCAGTTGGTACAGGCTATGTACCACACTGTAGAACCGTACTAATCCCTAATATCCTGGAGATTAAAAAATGGCCGGCCTGACTAAACTGAGCTGTTGTTTCACCCCGCCAAGCACTCGCGATGAGGCACCGGAGGCATTGGCAACACAACCTGACACCTCAACGCCGCACACGCGAGGCACACAACGGCCAGACCAGCTTTCTCGACCCAGCGGTTCCGGCTCTTTGGACGTTTCAGCGTTCGCGCCGATCGCTGCGCGTCCGTTCCCCACCTCCCAAGCGCCAGCGGTTGCCGAAATAGATCGTCGCGCATTGATGGAGCAGGGGTTGGCGGACTGGGTGGAAGCTTCGCCTGACGGTGAAATAATGGATCGACAACGCGATGCCACATGTTTTCAAAATGCATTCGAAGCGAATAAGTTTGGGTTGACGCTTCCATACCACGATTTGACCTCACTTCCAAACTGTCTGGAGCATTTGCTTGCACTTAAAACTTTCGACTTGGACGGTAATAATTTACTGACGTTGCCGCCTTCTTTGCCACCAAAGCTTTCTGCTTTATTTGTGTCTCGTAACGGCTTGCAGGAGCTTCCAGAACTTCCCGTTACGCTCGTCGCATTGAGTGCAACAGACAATGCTTTGAAAAAATTACCGAGGCTTCCCGATACATTGACCTGGATAGCGTTAGATTACAATCACCTGACGACGCTGCCAGAGCTGCCCCAAAAGCTGGAAGAGTTGGATATGAGCCATAATTTACTGGAAGAATTTCCTGTGTTGCCTCCAAAATTAATTTCGTTTTCGCCGGCACATAACCCTGCCAAATTGCTGCCGCTCATACCCGCGTGTATCAAGTTTCTTGGTGCCGACAAAAGCCAGTTTGAAACGACGATCAACAGCCGGAAAAATGAACTTTATGCTTTGACAGTTGCTGTGCAAGGTCAGGGACAACTGCCTGCAGCACAGTTTCCTGCCCGCACGCGGCAACCAACAAAAACCGCGTGGACGAAAGCCGGTGACCTCCAGGATATTCCCAACGACCTGATACTGCACATTAGCGCACAGTTTGCCCCCGGCTCAACTGATGCGAAAAATCTTGCAGAGTCCAGCCGCCATTTTGACGAAATTCTTCAAAATTACCCGGATGCCCACGGCAGGATTGCAACGTTGCAGGAACAGATCGGCATTCTGGAGAAGCATTATAAGATTCGGGCTGATTCCGGCGCATTTCGGGATGAATGATCGGCGCGAGGCATCACGCGATACATACTAGGCAATGTTCGCTTTGCCTGTAAAATCGCGAAAAATCATTCCCAAGGTTTTCCATGACCACGCTTGCCGATTCCAATACCGACATCAGCGCCGTATCGCCCCAGATCAAGGCCGAAATTTTGGCCGAAGCACTGCCTTACATCCGTAAATTCCACGGTAAGACGATCATCATCAAGTACGGCGGCAATGCCATGACCGAAGAACATCTAAAGCACGGTTTCGCCCGTGATGTGATTTTGCTTAAACTGGTCGGGATGAACCCGGTGGTGGTGCACGGTGGCGGGCCGCAAATCGACAATGCCCTGAAAAAAATCGGCAAGCAGGGCACCTTTGTACAAGGCATGCGCATCACCGACGAAGAAACCATGGAAGTCGTCGAATGGGTGCTGGGCGGCGAAGTGCAGCAGGATATCGTCATGCTGATCAATCACTACGGCGGGCAAGCGGTGGGTTTGACCGGCAAGGACGGCGGGCTGATCCGTGCGCGCAAAATGGCCATGCCGGATCGGGAAAATCCCGGGCAGTTTCTCGACATCGGTTTCGTCGGCGAAATCGAAGCGATCAATCCGGCCGTCGTGAAGGCGCTGCAGGACGACGCGTTCATCCCGATCATCTCGCCGATCGGCTTCGGTGACGACGGCCAAGCCTACAACATCAATGCCGATGTCGTGGCAGGCAAGATTGCGGAAATTTTGAAAGCCGAAAAGCTGATCATGATGACCAATATTCCCGGCGTGCTGGACAAGAATGGCGATCTCGTCACCGACCTGTCGACCCGGGAGATCGACGAGATGTTCGCCGACGGCACCATCTCCGGCGGCATGTTGCCAAAAATTTCCTCGGCGCTGGATGCGGCGAAATCCGGCGTGAACACGGTACACATCATCGACGGCCGCATCGAGCACTCGTTGCTGCTGGAAGTGCTCACCGAGCAGGCCTTCGGCACGATGATCCGTTCACATTGATCTGGTTCTTCGACCTCGACAACACGCTGCACGACGCCTCGCACCAGGTTTTCCCGGCGATCAACGCCAACATGAATACCTTCATCGCCGGCGTACTCGCAAAAAAAGGCGGTGTCGCCGATCTCGCTGTTGTGGAAGCGGCAAGGGTCGGTTATCTGCGGCGTTACGGTGCCACGCTGCTGGGCATGGTGCATCACCATCAAGTCGATCCGGCCGAGTTTCTCGCTGCTGCCCATCGCTTCGACGATCTGCAACCGATGCTGCGCGCAGAACGAGGTTTAAGCAAATACCTAACGGCGTTACCCGGTAAAAAAATCCTGCTCACCAACGCCCCGTTGCGCTACTCCAGCGATGTCGTACGGCACTTGGGTCTGCAGCGGCATTTTGCGCAGCATATCGCCATCGAATCGATGGTCGTCCATGGGCGTTTGCGGCCCAAACCTTCCAAAGCAATGTTGCGGCAGTTAGTCGCCCGCCATGGCGTACCAGCGCACCGCTGCATTCTTGTGGAAGATACCTTGGCGAACCTGAAAGCTGCCAAGGCTGTCGGCATGCGCACCGTGTGGATGACCGGCTATCTGCGCCAGGCTCGCTTAACGCCGGCGATTGCCGGATTGACAATGCAGCATGCGGCAGATGTTGCAAAAACAGGAAAGCGCCCCGCTTACGTCGATGTCAAAGTACAATCCGTGAAGCAACTATTTGACAGCCTGCAACGTTTGAAGCCTGCCTGAACGCTGGCGCGGACTGTCGCCGATCGATTGTGTTTTGGACAAAAGACGACAACATGACCGCGCCCAAACCCGGTGAACGCAAGCTGCAGATATTGCAAACCCTGGCCAGCATGCTGGAACAACCCAAGGGTGAAAAGATCACCACTGCCGCGCTGGCTGCGCGGCTGGAAGTATCTGAAGCGGCGCTCTATCGGCATTTCGCCAGCAAAGCGCAAATGTTCGAAGGCTTGATCGAATTCATCGAAGCCACCGTTTTCGGCCTGATCAACCAAATCATCGATCAGCAGGAAAACGGTTTATTGCAGGTGCAGGCCATTACCAACATGCTGCTTAATTTTGCCGAGCGCAATCCAGGTATGACCCGGGTCATCATCGGCGATGCACTGGTCAATGAAGATGCGCGTTTGCAGGCACGCATGAATCAGTTTCTGGATCGAGTGGAACTGTCGATCAAGCAAGCCATGCGGGTGGCGGTGTCCCAAGGTGAAGCGCATGAGGGCGAAGTGACGGTTCGCGCCAATATGATCGCCAGCCTGGTGCTTGGACGCTGGCACCGGTTCGCAAAAACCGGATTCCAGCACAACCCTTCTGAAAATGCCCAAGCGCAGATTCGGTTGATGATGGTTTAAGGAGCGGTTTGCATCTTCGCTTTGGCCTCATCGCCCGCCAATACGACGCTCAGCTTGCCTGGATCGATCGCCTTGCGAAACGCCGCATTGACTTGTTCGGGCGTCAACGCATTGAGCTTGTTTTCAAATTGTTTACTCCACTCGTAGGTACGGCCCAAATACAAATAGGTTACCCAGCCGGTGGCCAATGCGCTGTCTTGTGCCCTGGTTTGCACGCGCTGCTGCATCAACCCCGACTTCGCTCGGTTGATTTCCTCCGCGCTAAACCCCTCTTGCACCGCACGTGACAGTTCGGCCTTCATCGCGGCATCGATCTTTACCAGGTTTTGTGGTGCCGCAATGGCCCGCATACTAAAACTACCGGCGCGGTCGATGGAGCCGGCGTTGAGTGAGGAACCACCGCCGTATGACAAACCGTCCTTCTGGCGAATGCGTTCCATCACCCGCGAGTTCAAGCCGGCGCCACCGCCAAAAATGTAATTTGCCAGCGACAGTGCCGGAAAATCCGGATCGTTGTCGTTCAGATCGAGATTGAGCCTGCCGACATACACGCCGTTTTCCTTGTCGGGCGTATTCAAATTCCGACGTAGTGGGGCAACATCGAAATTGCTGCGCGGCAGACGGGCGTAGGGCGCAGCACTTTTCCAGGCGCCCAATTCGGCTGCCACGACGTCGCTGGTTTCCTTAGTGTCGAAATCACCGACGATCGATATTTCGCCCTGCGACGCGCCGTAGAATTCGCGGTGAAAGCGCTGCACGTCTTCCAGCGTCACTGCCTTGACGGCGGCAATCTGTTCATCAATGGTCAACACCGAGCGCCAATCGCCGGCAGGATAACGATTGAAATGCTCGCTCATCGCTTGGGAGGCAAGGCTACTGGGATCATTGCGCCGCGATTCGATACTCACCAGCGTCTGCTGGCGCAACTGCTCAAATTGATCCGGTGGAAAACTCGGCTCTTTCAGCACATGTGCAGTCAGTTTCAATGCTGCTGACAGATTCGGGCGGGTGGTGTCGAATTGGAAGACACTACCGGCAATTTTGAGTTTGTCGAATTCGTCGGCCAGCTGCTCGCGCGTGAAGCGGCTGGTGCCGCGAGTGAGCATGGCACCGGTCATGCTAGCTACGGTCTGCTTGCCGAACAAGGTCTTTTCGTCGCCCCAGTGCAGGTTCATCGCCACCGACACGGTTTCACCACGGGTTTTCTTAGGCAACAACGCTGCTTGCAAGCCGCCGATCATCTTGCGCTCGGTGCGGCGGTTGATATTATCCTGGCTCGGATCGAACGCTTCCGCAGCGGCGATATCCTGCTTCGGTTTAAAGTCTTTTAATACCTCGGTCACGCTCGGCGCAGCCGGTATTTCGGCACGCTGCGCTGCGTCTTCCGGTATGAACAGGCCGACGGTGCGATTGTCGCGCTTAAGGTAACGCCCAGCGACCGTGGTCACCTGCTCGCCGCTCACCTGTTGGGCAGCATCGCGCCCCTGAAAAAACAGCCGCCAATCGCCTAATGCAATTGCTTCCGACAAGATCACGCCCACCTGCTCCGGGTCGTTCAGCATCTTTTCGATCTGGTTGGCATAGTTGCGTTTGACGCGCTCGATCTCTTCTTTCGTTGGCGGTATGTCCTTGAAGCTTTCTACACCGGCGATCAACGCATCGCGTACCGGTTCGACCGCCTGATCTTTCTTGACGATGGCGCCGATCATCTGTAAGCCCGGTGCATAGCCGATCATGCCGTAATCGAACACTTGCGCGGCCTTGCCGGTTTCTACCAATTGCTTGTGCAGACGGCCATTCGGTGTATCGGTCAGAATGTCTGCCACGAACGACATGGCATCGCTGTCGGGCTGCAGGCCGCTCGGTACCTTGTAGGCGACGCTGACGATCTGGACATCGCCTTTTCTGCGCACATTGAAAGTACGCTCGCCGTCCTGTGTCGGCTCGACCGTCCACAGCTTCGGCAGCACACGTTTGGGCTTGGCAATCTTGCCAAAAGCATTGCCGATGACGGCCAGGGTTTTTGCCGGGTCGAACTTACCGGCGACCAGTAGTACGGCATTGTCGGGTTGATAGTAGGTGCGGTAGAACGCCTGCAAATTGCCGATCGCGACATTTTCGATATCGCTACGGTTGCCGATGGTGGAGTTGCCGTAATTGTGCCAATCGAAGGCTACGCTTTGCATGCGTTTTGCCAAAACGCCGATAGGTGAATTCTCACCATTTTCGAATTCATTTCTGACGACCGTCATTTCGGAATCGAGATCTTTCTTGGCGACGAAGGAATTGACCATCCGGTCGGCTTCCATTTCCAGTGCCCATCGCAGATTGTCGTCGCTGGCCTGGAAGGTTTCATAATAGTTGGTGCGGTCGAGCGAGGTCGTGCCGTTGGCTTTCATGCCGCGATTGTTGAATTCCTGATCGATACGCGGATTTTTTTTCGAACCCTTGAATAGCAGGTGTTCGAGTAAATGGGCCATGCCGGTTTCGCCATAATTTTCGTGGCGTGAGCCGACCAGATAAGTCATGTTGACGGTGACGGTCGGCTTGGAGGCATCGGGAAACAGCAGTACTTTCAAGCCGTTGGGCAATCGGTATTCGGTGATGCCTTCCACCGAAGGCCCTTTGGTGATGTTGCTCGGCAGCGTTTGCGCACTAATGTTCTGGCTGTTGAGTGAAAGCGTTGCTGTGAGCACGATCGTGCAGCAGGTCGTCGTCCAGTGTCGAAGCATGATTGTCGTTGTCCTAAAGAAGAGTGTTGCCGGCACCGCAAGTGCCACAGCTCGGGTCGCGCGCCACACCGATACTGGTCCATTCTGTGCGTTGGGCTTCGAATAATAGAAGCCGTCCTGCGAGCGAAGTGCCGATGCCGCAAATCAGCTTCAAGGCTTCGCTCGCCTGCATGGCACCGACGATACCTACCAGCGGTGCGAATACGCCCATGGTCGCACAATTGGCATCTTCGGTTTGTGCGCCGACGGGAAACAGGCAGGCATAGCATGGCGAGTCCGGATTGCGAGCGTCGAATACGCTCAGTTGGCCGTCGAATGCAGTCGCCGCTCCCGATACCAGGGGAACGCGCGCTGCAATGCAAGCTTGGTTGATAGCATGGCGGGTAGCGAAGTTGTCGGTGCAGTCGAGAACCACCGTGGCCCTTGCGACCAGTACCGAAAGCCGGACCTCGTCGGCTCGCTCGATCAAGGCAGTGACAACGACATCAGGGTTGATGCGGTTGAGCGCGGCTTTACCCGAAGTCGCCTTAGGCTGCCCGACGTTGGCTGTCGTATGCAAAATCTGACGCTGCAGGTTGGTCAGGTCGACATCATCGTCGTCGATCAGCGTAAGCCGGCCAACGCCGGCGGCCGCCAGGTAAAGTGCCGCCGGCGAACCGAGGCCGCCGGCACCGATGATCAGCACATGCGCGTCGAGCAGCCGTTGCTGCCCTTCGATGTTGATCTCGTCGAGCAGTATGTGGCGCGAATAACGCAGCAATTGTTGGTCGTTCATACGATCCGGGTCTTGCGGTCGTGATACCTGCAATGAAATGAAAAGGGCCGCACGTCGCGGCCCTGATGATGTTGTATCTGTCGTACGTCGGCTATTATTTACCGTCGTCCAGGGTATCTTCCTTCGGTGCCTCTTTAGTCGCACTCGGCTTTTCTTCTTTGCTCACCACTTCCTTGATTTTCGATACCTGCACCGGCAATCCCTTGAGATGATTCATCGCCTGCGCCAACTGAAAATCTTCCTTACTACCGAATTCGAGTGGCTTGCGCTTTTTTTGTAAAGCGATCAAACGTTGCTCTTCTTCGAGCTGGTCGACCTTTATCTGGGCAGCGGCTTGTGTCGCTTTATCTTTGTCGTTGCTCAAATGTTTTTGCAAATCGGCTTCGTGCAGGCGCAGGCCGTTCAAGCCGTCGCCATCGGCATACTCATCCACCATGATGTCGGGCACTATGCCCTTGGCCTGAATCGAGCGACCGTTCGGCGTGTAATAGCGTGCCGTGGTCAATTTCACCGCAGTGTCCGATGACAGTTGTCGGATCGTTTGAACCGAACCTTTACCGAAGGTTTGCGAACCCATGATGATGGCACGCTTGTAATCCTGTAAAGCACCGGCAACGATTTCGGAAGCCGACGCCGATCCGGCGTTGACCAGTACCACCATCGGTACCTTTTTCACCGCATCGGGCAGTTTCGCCAATGGGTCGCCGATGGTACGGCTACCGTAGAATTCGCGCCGCGCATAGAAGGTCGCTTTTGAATCCGGCAACTGCCCGTTGGTCGAAACGATCACTGCATCCTTAGGCAAAAAAGCCGCTGACACACCGATTGCGCCGGGCAACACGCCACCCGGATCGTTACGCAAATCCAGAACCAAGCCTTTCATATTCGGTTCCTGGGCGTAGAGGGCCGTGATCTTGCGCGCCATATCCTCGACGGTCGGTTCCTGGAATTGCGAAACCCGGACCCAGGCGTAGCCCGGCTCGACTAGCTTCGACTTCACACTCTGCACCCGTATTTCTTGGCGCACGATAGTGACGACGATCGGCTTGTCCTCTTCTTTGCGCGCTAACGTGAGTACGATCTTGGTATTCGGCTCGCCGCGCATGCGCTTGACGGCTTCATCCAGTGTCATGCCTTTGACCGGTGTGGTATCGAGCCGGGTGATCAGATCACCGGCCTTGATGCCGGCGCGATAGGCGGGAGACTCTTCGATGGGTGAAATCACTTTCACGTAGCCATCTTCCATGCCTACCTCGATACCCAGGCCGACGAATCTTCCCTGCGTACCTTCGCGCAACTCCTTAAATGCTTTTTTGTCCAGGTAGGCGGAGTGCGGATCCAGAGAAGCGACCATGCCGGTGATGGCTTCGGTCAGCAGCTTCTTGTCTTCGACTACCTCGACGTAATCCGATTTGATCAACCCGAATACATCTGCCAGCTGCCGTAACTCGTCGATCGGTAATGGCGTTCCGCCGTTTTTCTGGGCCAGTGCATCGAATTGCATCGAACCGGCGATGCCCGCCAACATGCCCAGCCCGATTAAGCCGACATTCTTGAGTTTGATGCTCATGTATCGTGTCACCTAGAAGTTACCCAGCCCAACGGGTCGAACGCACGCCCCTGATAGCGCATTTCAAAGTATAAACCCGATTGCTCGTTACCGCCGGTGTTACCGGCATTGGCAATGACCTCTCCGGCGCTTACCTTGTCGCCGGCATGTCTGAGCACGGCCTGGTTGTAGCCGTAAATAGTCAGGTACTGTCCGCCATGGTCGAGAATAAGCAGATTGCCGAAGCCGCGTAGCCAATCGGCAAAAACTACTTGTCCCGCTGCGACCGCGTGTACCTGCGTGCCTTCCGGCGCGCTGATGAACAATCCTTTCCAGCTCGGTCCATCGTTGCGGCGCGTACCGAAACGATTGATCAACTCGCCTTTGACCGGCATGCGCAGCTGACCTTTGAGGGTGGGAAACGTTGAGGAAAGATTGACAGAGGGTGTTGCTTTTGGGCCACTTTCTACCGCTTGGGTCGGTGCATCGCTGTCGATTGCATCGGCAACTGATGTCGATGCGACTTCTGGGCGACGCAGTTCGATTTTCGCTTTCGCGGTCGGCGGCTGTGATTGTTGTTGCTGTTGTGATTGCTTTCCTCGCTGGGATTGTTCACTTCGGGCCTGCTGCGCACGCGCTGCGGCTGCGGCTGTCTGTGCAGCTTTTTGTACAGCCTGCTGTCGGCGCTTTTCCGCGGCCAGGGCTTCGGCTTTTTGTTGTTGGGCGATCAGCTTGCCGAGTTGCTCGACCAAGCCGCCAAGTCGGCTTTCATCGCGTTGCAATACACCGGCCTCGGCACGTTGGCTAGCCAATTTCTTCGCCAGCTCGCTCATCAACTGCGCCCGTTGGGACTGCTGCTGTTCCAGCCTGGCTTTCTCCACTCTGGATTCACTGGCGATATCTTCGAGTTCGTCATTGGTGGCTTGCAGCCTGGCCTGGTCCGTTTCGATTTCCTGAAGGTCGGCGCGGATCGACGCCAGCAGTTTCGCCTGTGCCTGCGCCACGTAATCCAGATAGCGTAACGAACGGCCTATGCGTGCCGGTTCTTCGCCGGAAAGCAACAACGGTATCGGTTCCTCTTTGTTTGTGACATGTTGCTGACGTAGCAAATTGGCCAGCTGCTGCTGGCGCGTCGCCAGCAGCGTTTTCTGTTCTTCTAGCCGGGCCGTCAGTGTCACCAGACGTGCCTGCGTCGAGGCTTGCTCGCCATTGAGTTCGCGCAGAGTGCGGCTGGCTTTCGAGATCGCCGATTCGGATTTTGCCAACTCGTCGGCCGCGCGACCTTTCTCGATTTCCGTGCTTTCGATCGCGCGCTTGAGCGCATTCAGCTTTTGTTGTAGCTGATTACGCTCGTTTTCAGCGGCACGCTTTTGCACGGCGCGAGGTGCCGCGCGTCCGGTTTCAGCTTGCGCTTGAACATCCGACATGGCTGAGGCAAACATCAGTGCTGTTACCAGTGCCATCGTCATCGCCATCGGCGACGCCCGCATGATTCTCCAGCCCGGCTGCGTGATGTTACTTGTCATCGCATGCCGTTCGACACGTCGGCATCAGGTTGCCTTACCCTGGCTGGCGACGGCTTGCATGGCCGCCTCGATCGCTTTGGCGTCGCCTAGGTAATAGCTCTTGATCGGTTTTAAATCGCCGTCGAGTTCATATACCAGTGGCTGACCATTCGGAACGTTCAAGCCGACGATGTCGTCGTCACTAATGCCGTCGAGCGCTTTGATCAACGCACGCAAGCTGTTGCCATGGGCCGAAATGATGATGCGCTTGCCGGCGCGAATAGCCGGCGCGATCGAGTCGTCCCACGCCGGCATGACGCGGGCGACGGTATCTTTAAGGCATTCCGTGCGCGGAATCTGCGAATGTGGCTGGCCGGCATACTGCGGGTCGTTGAAAGCATTACGGGTGTCGTCGGGTGCCAGCGGCGGCGGTGGGGTATCGTAGCTACGGCGCCAGACTAACACCTGCTCGTCGCCATAAGTTGCTGCGGTTTCACCTTTGTTCAATCCTTGCAGCGCACCATAGTGACGCTCGTTCAAACGCCAGTCGTGTTGGATGGGTAGCCACATCAGATCCATTTCATCGAGTGTGATCCATAGCGTGCGGATCGCCCGTTTCAATACCGAGGTATAAGCCAGATCGAAGGAAAATCCCGCTTCTTTGAGCAGTAAACCGGCATGGCGCGCTTCGGCTCGGCCTTTTTCGGTAAGATCGACGTCGGTCCAGCCGGTGAAGCGGTTATCGAGATTCCAGGTGGATTCTCCGTGACGCATTAAAACAATTTTATACATGAGCAACTCTTAGGGAAAATATCGGCAGTGAATAAAAAGTCCGGAAAAACCGGGAGAAATTTGAATTCGATGTTTGAACAATCTTGCATTCGGTCTTCTATTCGGTCTTCTATTTTATAATGTCGCGGTTCTATAAACCCATTGGACCTTCGTGAATTTCTTCGTTGACAACATTTATAACTCGCTACTGCTGCTGGTAATGCTCGCTTCGGGTGCCGCATTGCTGATACCCTGCCTGCGCCGTAGTGGCGAACAGGTATCGACTCTGCAGGCGACGCAGTTGATCAACCAGGGCAAGACTTTGCTGCTGGACGTGCGCGACAGCGCAGCATTCGCTAACGGGCATGTGCGGGAGGCGCGCAATATACCGTTGAAGGAATTGCCACGCCGTCTCGCTGAATTGGATAAATTTAAAAACAAAAACGTGATCGTGGTCTGTGCTTCGGGGTTGCAGTCCTCGCGCGCTACCGGTCTACTGCGCGATGCGGGTTTCGCCACCGTGATGAGTTTGAGCGGCGGTCTTAATGCTTGGCAGGCGCAAGGCTTGCCGGTGGCGCGCCAGCCCGTTGTATCCTGACCGCCCAACGGAAGAAAAAAATGACCGCACACGTATTGATGTACAGCTCGGGTATCTGCCCTTATTGCACGATGGCAGAGCGGCTTCTCGCCAGTAAAGGTGTGACCAAGATCGAAAAAATCCGGATCGATCTCGATCCGGTGCAACGCACGGCAATGATGGAAAAAACCGGACGCCGTACCGTGCCGCAGATTTATATCGGCGACACGCACGTCGGCGGCTTCGACGACCTCAGCGCACTCGACAAAGCCGGGAAACTCGACGCTTTATTGAGAGACTCGCAATAACGCATGTGACACCCGTACGATACCTTTTTATTTATTGTCTCTTATCTATTACCTGTCATTTCACCAACGAATATCACCCTGAAAGCTCGCTATGGCCGACGAAACTCTGCAACCCGTATTCCAGATCCAACGCATTTATTTGAAGGATTTGTCACTGGAACAACCGAATTCGCCTTCAATCTTTCTTGAGCAAGAGCCACCGACGATCGAAGTCTCCGTCGATGTCGGTGCCGAATCGCTGGCCGAAGGCATTTTTGAGGCTACGGTTACCGTGACCATTACCGCCAAGGTCAAGGACAAGGTTGCATTCCTAGTCGAAGGCAAGCAAGCCGGAATTTTCGAGGCGCGCAATATTCCAGCAGAGCAGCTCGATCCCTTGCTCGGCATCGGTTGCCCGAACATTGTCTATCCATATCTGCGTGCCAACTTGGCCGATGCCATCACCCGCGCAGGTTTTCCGCCGGTACACCTGGCAGAAATTAATTTTGAAGTGTTCTACCAGCAGCGTCTGCAGGCACTGACGCAACAGCAAAACGGCGGCGGCCTGGTCATGCCCGATGGCTCCAATGCTTCGGTGAACTGAACGAACGGTAGCCGATGAAGCAGGCAATAAAGCGACCGCTGATGCGTTTGCCACAAGCACATTTGTTGGCGGCACTGACGTGCCTCTGGACTGCGGCAAATGTGCATGCTGCCGATTTCAAATCCATCGGTGCGGCACCGGCGATACTGTACGACGCGCCTTCCGAAAAAGGGCGCAAAGTCTTCGTCGCGCCGCGTGGAATGCCGGTGGAAGTAGTGCTTTCTTACAATGAATGGGTGAAGGTGCGCGACTCTGGCGGTGACTTGTCGTGGGTCGAAGCCAAGCAGTTAAGTAACCGACGCATGCTGACAGTTACTGCGAGTAATGCCAAAGTACGGGCAACTGCAGATGACAATGCCGCGGTAGTAATGACGGCGGAGCGTGGCGTGCTGCTCGAATTAAGCGACGCCGTAGCTTCCGGGTGGGTTCGGGTCAAGCATCGCGACGGCATCGTCGGGTTCATCAAGGCAACCGACGTCTGGGGCGAATGAAGCCCGAGCAAGGTCACCACTCCCCATGAGAATGTCGATTTTGGGTGCCGGTGCATGGGGAACGGCGCTTGCCCTGGCTCTGACACGGCAGCATGATGTGCTGCTCTGGGGCCGCGACGTCGAAGCGATGCAGTGTATCGCTGCACGCCGGGAAAATTCGCATTATTTGCCAGGATTCTCATTGCCGGCGTCGTTGCGAATCAGCGCCGATCTTCAAGAAGCAGCCGGGCATGGCGAATTGATGATCGTCGCCACCTCGGTAGCCGGACTGCGCCCGTTGTGTCTGCAGCTTCGATCGATACGAGCGACCTGTGCTAAGCCCGCCAATCTGGTCTGGTTATGCAAGGGATTCGAGCAGGATACCGGCTTCTTGCCGCATCAGATCGTTAATGCGGTGTTGGGCGATACGGTTGCCGCCGGGGTACTGTCCGGCCCCTCTTTCGCGCAAGAGGTGGCGCACGGGTTGCCCTGCGCTCTCACCGTCGCATCGACGAGTGCCGTACTCTGCCAGCAAGTGGTGGCTGCAGTGCATTCGCGCACTTTGCGCATCTACTCCACCGACGACGTAATCGGCGTCGAGGTCGGCGGCGCGGTCAAAAATATCCTTGCCATCGCTACCGGCGTGATCGATGGCATGGGTCTCGGTGCCAATGCGCGCGCTGCGCTGATTACCCGTGGCTTGGTCGAGATCACCCGGCTCGGTGTCGTGCTGGGGGGGCGCAGCGAAACCTTCATGGGCCTGACCGGCATGGGCGACCTGCTTCTGACCTGCACCGGCGAGTTGTCACGTAATCGCCAGGTCGGCCTCGGTCTGGCGCAGGGCAAGCCGTTGGCCGTAATTATCGAAGAACTCGGACACGTGGCCGAGGGTGTCAGGTGTGCGCAGGCAGTGCGCTCGCTGGCACTAACGCACGGCATCGACATGCCGATTTCGGCGGCAGTGGCCGGCGTGCTGTTCGACGGCGATTCCGCCAGTGAGATGGTGACGCGATTGCTTTCGCGAGACCCGCGTAGTGAAGCGATTTAAACATTTCGCTTTAGATGCTAAGGTCGCGGGAATGATGCGCGTTGCTTCGGCTATATACTGAGCGCTCCAGATCAAATATTTGTTTTTTTGACAATAAATTATATGCGCAACGTTATTCATCCAATCTATCTGCAGCGGCACTGCCGCTCAAGCCGATTGCTTCAACGTGGTTTCACGTTGATCGAAATCATGGTCGTGGTGGTGATCATGGGTATCCTTGCCGCGCTTGTGGTACCCAAACTAATGGGCCGTACCGACGACGCCCGCATCATCGCTGCGCGCCAGGATATCGCTACCGTGATGCAGGCGCTGAAACTCTATCGGCTCGATAATCAACGCTACCCGACCACCGAACAAGGGTTGCAGTCGTTGATTGTCAAACCCGCTTCCGGCCCGCCATCGGATGGCTGGAAAACAGGCGGTTATATCGACAAGTTACCTAAAGACCCTTGGGGTGCCCCGTATCAATATCTGTCGCCTGGTGTCAAGGGCGAAATCGATGTCTTTTCCTACGGTGCGGACGGTCAGCCCGGTGGTGCAGGTAACGATGCCGATATCGGTTCCTGGGAATTGTAATGCGCCGACCGAGGATGCCCGACGCATCCGGCTTCACGCTGTTGGAGCTGCTGGTCGTGTTGGTGATCGCCGGCCTGACGCTGGGCATGGTTTCTTTCAACGCGATACCCAGCGAGCGCCAGATACTGCAAAAAGAAACGCAGCGCATCGCGATACTGCTGCAACTGGCGCGCGATGAAGCGATCGTACGCAACCGCCCGATCGCCTTCGAGGCCGATGAACAGGGCTACCGCTTTCTAATGCGTCAAGACAATGCCTGGCAACTGCTGACGCAAGACGATTTGTTGCGAGCGCGTCCGTTTCAACGCCCGCCCGTGGCCGTCTCGATCTCGCCGACGCAAACCCAACCGATCCTGCGGGTGGTGTTCGGGCGCGAGCCGGTGGATCGGCCGTTTCTCTTGACGTTAGCCTCTGGCGACAATAGTGCTGCCATCCGGGCCGACGGTATCGGCCATTTCGTCGCCGAATAAAATGACGCACCGGCTGCAGCTTATAGGTTTTGCAGCGCCACGCAGCGCCGGCTTTACCCTGCTGGAAGTGTTGGTGGCATTGGTAATCGTCGGCACGGCGCTGGGTGCGAGCCTGCGGGCCGTCGGCAGTCTGACGCAAAATAGCAATGGCTTGCGTGCTTCGATGATGGCGACCTGGTCTGCCGAAAACCGTCTGTCGCAGATTCGCTTGTTGGCATTTTTCCCCGAGGTCGGTACCAGTACCTTCGATTGCTCGCAGGACGAACTGCCGCTGACCTGCAGCGAAGAAGTGCTGGCCACGCCGAACCCTTATTTTCGGCGGGTGGAAGTGAGCGTATTCGATAGCCGCGAGCCCCAGCGCCGCATCATCAAGCTGGCGCAAATCGTGCCGAACACGAATCAGCGATGACCGACTCGGCTTCCCCACGTACCCATAATCGTCGCTGCGATCGCGGCTGTAACCGCAGCTGTGATCGCAGTTGCGCCCGCATCAGCTCAGGCTTCACGCTGATCGAATTACTGGTCGCCATCACGATCCTGGCAGTCGTCGCTGTGCTCGGATGGCGTGGCCTTGACGGCATCGTACGTGCCCGTGTCGCCCTGACCGAAAATCTCGATCTTACCCGGGCAATGCAGCTCACTTTTGCGCAAATGCAGAGCGACTGCGACAAATTCGTATCCATGGCGACACCTCTGCGTCATGCACACTTGATCGCCACCCAAGATCGCTTGACGATGGTGCGCAGCGTCAGCGTTGAAGATCAGCCCAGCCGTTTGCAAGTCGTGACGTATCGGTTGCGCAACGGCGCACTGTCGCGCCAGGAATCGGTGCCCACACGTGATTTGAACGAACTGGCGACAGCCTGGCAAGCCGCCGGTGCAATCACCGATAACAACGAAGCGCTGACATTGCAGTCGGACGTCACGGCGATCACCATGCGCTTCTGGCAGGGCGGAGGCTGGCGCACGCCACCCGCGCCGGATGCTACTGTTACCGCGGCGAGCGTGCCGACTGGATTGGAAGTGAGCCTGCAGATAGGTGGGCGGAGCACGTTCATGCGCAAGATTTTTTTGCTGGGGGTGGTGTGAAAAAGCTGATCGCTCCCTGTCGGAGCAGGCCTCGCCAGGGCGGTGTGGCGGTGATTACCGCGTTGCTTCTGACCACGCTGGCCGTAACGATCGTTGCCAGCTTATTCTGGCAGCAGCAGGTGCAGGTGCGCTCGATCGAAAATCAGCGCATGCAGTTGCAGAAGCAATGGATTTTGCGTGGCGCTCTGGATTGGGCGCAATTAATTTTAAGAGGCAGCTATCTAAGTAGCGGCGACAAAGTAAATCTTCAGCAAACTTGGGCAGTCGGGCTTGCCGAAACCCGACTGGATTCGTATGTGGAAAACGGCCGGTCCGATAGCGAAGCCAGCGATGCGACGATCACCGGCACGATCATCGATGCGCAGTCGTTACTTAATCTTACTAATCTTGCCACTAACGGTGTTCCGGCCCCTTTGGCGATCTTGTCGTTTAAAAAGTTGCTCACCGCGTTAAGTCTCGAGCCTAAATTGGCGGATGCGGCAGTAAATGCCGTCAAGGCTGGGCAGCCGCCAGTGCCGTTGCCGCCGGTGCCCGGCGGGCCCACGCTTACACCGACGTCGGCACGGTTGAAATTCACGTATATCGAGGATCTTCTATCCGTACCCGGCTTTACACCGGAAATCGTAAGAAAACTGCGTGGGTACGTAATTTTTCTACCGGAGGCAACGGTTATCAATATCAACACTGCGTCGGCAGAGGTATTGCATGCAGTCTTTACTGATCTACCGGTAGCACAAGCCAAAACGATTATTCTGGACCGAGACAAGACGCCATTTCAAAGCTTTGTGGATATGCAGAGCCGCCATTCGGTTAAGATCGACACACCTGATAGTGAAGGCCGTGGTAGTGGGGGGCGTCCGGCTTCACCAAACGTCACCTCGAAATATTTTCTGCTGGATGGCAAAGTGAAACTTAACCGCGCTGGTCTCGATGTGCGGGCATTGATCAAGCGCTCTGCTGAATCTACGTCGAGCCTGGCGACAACAGAAACTTTGTGGATCCGCGAAAATCAATGAAAGCACAAATCGCTTGAGCACACTCTACATCCGCCTGCCGTCCAGATCGGTAGCCGACAATGCCTCGCACTGGATTACGCTGCCATGTCCCTACGCATTGGTCGGCACCGGCGATATTGTCGAACGTGAAGGCAGGGCGGGGCTCTCCGATCTGGCTGGTACGATGCGTTCGGCGCAGCGCGTGGTGCTGCTCTTGGCTGCCAGCGATGTCACGCTCCTGCATCTGAAAGTGCCACCGATGTCGCCCGCCCGATTACGCCTGGCCTTGCCGAATCTGGTGGAAGATCAATTGATGTCGGACCCCACCGAATGCGTGATTGTGGCGGGTGGCAGCGAATCGGGTCTGCGTACGGTGGCAGTGGTGCAGCGCGCCTGGCTGCAGATACTGCTGCAAACCATCGGTCAATACGGTGCCAGGCAGGTGGCGGCGTTACCGTCACAATTGTGTTTGAGTCAGGCAAACGGCAGTGCGGCAGCCGCCGTCACCGTATTCGGCGCTGAAATCGATGTCACCCTGCGTTTGTCCGAACAGAACGGCATGGGCTTGCCTTTGATGCCCGACAACCTGGCCGATGCCTTCAACGACGTCGTGCAGACACTCTGCGCAATCGTGCCGACCGCCTCTGTGGCGTTGTACGTGCCGCAGGACGATGTCGTCGCCTGCCAGCAGACGGTCGATGCGCTGTTGCCCATCGAGCAGCGGGTGACGGTATTGACCGACCAGTGGCAATGCTGGATTCCCGGCGCACGCGCTGCGACCCTCGATCTGGTAGCTGGCTTGCGCGGTACTAATCATGCTGATTTCGACTGGGCGCGCTGGCGCTGGCCGATGGCGCTGGGAGCACTGCTGCTGATCGTAAATATCGGTGCCCTGAACTTTCAATGGTGGCGTCTCTCCCGCGAGGCAGCGCAGCTACAGGCGTCGATGGTGCAGATCTACCGCAGCGCCTATCCCAACGAGACGGTGATCGTCGATCCGGCAGCGCAGATGCGCCAGAAAATCGCCGCCGGGCAGCGCGACAACGGCAGGCCGGCAGCGGACGATTTCACGGCGCTGGCAGCCGGATTCGGCGCAGCCTGGGCCGGCATCGTCGCGCAAGCTTCCGCCGATTCTGCGAAACCTGCGATCGAGAGCTTGGAATTCCGTGACCGCAGCCTGTTCGTCAAACCCAAGCCACAGGTCGATGTGCCATTGGCGCAGATGCGTGCTGCGCTGGCATCGCGTAATTTGACATTGTCGCAATCGGCACCTGGCATCTGGCAAATAAGGAGCGTCCAGTGAAGCCTCAGCAACTCAGAGAGGTGGTCCGGGTATTTTGGTCGGAGCGCGAAGCCAGGGAGCGGCGCACTGTCTCTGTCGGTGCTGCAGTGGTGAGCGTGATCCTGTTGTATATGGTGGCGTTCGCACCGGCACTCGACGGCAGCACCCGTCTGCAAAAAGATTTACCGCAATTGCGGCAGCAGGCGCTGGCCCTGCAGGCATTATCTCGCGAGGCGCTGGCAATGAGTGCCAACCCTTCAGCGCCCGCGGTACTGAGCACCCGGGATAGCGTCGAAGCGGCTCTGGCACGCAGAGGAATAAAGGCCCAGAGCGTAGTGGTGACCAACGATCTGGTACGGGTACAGCTAAACGGCGTGTCGTTCGCAGCGCTGGTCGAATGGCTCGACGAGATACAGAAAAATGCACGGTTGAATCTGGTGGAAAGCCGCTTCACGGCGCAATCGCAGGTTGATATCGTCGACGCGACGATGAGTCTGCGACAACCGCGAACCGACGACAGGCCGTAATGGAAATCAAGGAATCGACGGTGCCACGCAGCCGATCGATGGGACGTGTCGTGATATGGTTAGGCGCTGCATCGTTGGCAGTTATGGGTACGGTGCTCTTTTTTTGCCCGGCAGCATGGTTGGCACCGGTGGTGGAACGTCAGACCGGTGGTCGTTTTACGCTTGGCGATGCACAGGGCAGCATCTGGCGCGGGTCGGCCTTCGTCGGTGCTGCAGCGAGCAGTTTCGATCCGATCGTGCCGTTGCTGCCGGGAAGATTCGTATGGCGGTTGTCGCCGGCAGTGCTGTTAGGCGTGGTCGATGCGACCTTAGAGAATTCTCAGGTACTGGAGCAGCCGGTGCAAATAACCGGCTCCTGGTCGCGTTGGCAGATTAGCCCGGCAACGCTGACATTGCCGGCCGAACGCCTGGTCGCCCTAGGTGCACCGCTCAATACGATCGTGCCGCAGGGTGAAATGAAACTTTCATGGGGCGTACTGCAGCTGGTCAGAGAAGGGCAATTGTTGGAAATGACTGGTGCAACCCAACTCGATCTGCTGGATATCGGGTCGCGTCTTTCGCCGATCAAACCGCTAGGTACATATCGTTTGCGCATGGATTGGCAGGGGCAAAAAGCGGCGTTGGAATTATCGACTTTAAAAGGCCCATTGCTGCTCAGCGGCACTGGCGGTCTCGACAGCGGCCGCTGGCGTTTTTCCGGAAGGGCGCAGGCCGCGCCGGGGCAGGAAGAAAAACTGACAAACCTCTTGAATCTGCTAGGCCAACGCCGGCAGGACGGCGGATCACAATACATCGCATTGGAATTCAAATAGTTCACATGAAAAAATTTCAGCAGGCGGTAGCAGCAATCCTGGCGCTGACGATTGCCGTCGCGCCCGTGGCGCAGGCGCAAAGCCCATCGGCCAGCCAGGCGACGTTAAATTTCGTCGGTGCCGATATCGAGTCGGTGATCAAAGCCATCGGCCATTACATCGGCACCACCTTCATTATCGATCCGCGCATCAAGGGCACGATCAACGTGGTATCGGAAAAGCCGGTCAGCAAGGCGCAGGCGTTTCGCCTGCTCACTTCGGCCCTGCGCCTGCAAGGCTATACGGTAGTGGCAGGCGACGGCTTTACCAAGGTCGTGCCGGAAGCCGATGCCAAGCTCCAGGCCGGTCCGACGTCCTCGGGTTCCATGCGGGGCGACCAGATCGCCACACAAATATTTCGTTTGAATTACGAGACGGCGAATAATTTGGTGGCGGTGTTGCGGCCGCTGATTTCGCCCAATAACACCATCAACGCCAACCCCGGCAACAATTCGCTGGTGATCACGGATTACGCCGACAATTTGCAACGTCTGGGTAAGATCATCGCCGCGCTCGACAGCCCGGCGACCGGCGATCTCGACGTCGTGCCGATTCGCCATGCAATTGCCAGCGATATCGCAGGAATGGTCAACCGGTTGCTTGAAAGCGGTGGCAACGCGCCGGGTGCCGACGGCGGGCGGGTGAGCCTGCTGGCGGACTCGCGGACCAATTCGGTGGTGGTGCGCGCGCCATCGCCGGCACGCGCCAATCTGGCTAAAACCCTGATCGCCAAGCTGGATCAGCCGAGCTCCACGCCCGGCAACGTCCATGTGGTGCATCTGAAAAACGCCGAGGCTACGCGCCTGGCACTGACCCTGCGTGCGGTGTTTACCAACGATTCATCGGCGTCTACGCAAAATGCGCCCGGCCAGAATCCAGGCCAAAACCCGAATCAAAACTTCAATCAACAACAACAGAACTCGGGCGGTCAGGGTAGCGCCGGCGGCCTCAACACCCCACCGCCGGCGGCACCCTTGCCGACCCTGTCGAGCGGCGGGCCGGGTGGCTTCATCCAGGCCGATGCGGCAACCAATACCTTGATCATCACGTCCAGCGAAGCGGTGTACCGCAATCTGCGCAGCGTGATCGATCTGCTGGACGTGCGCAGGGCGCAGGTATATGTCGAATCGCTGATTGTCGAGGTGTCGGCCAGCAAGGCCGCCGAATTCGGCGTGCAGTGGCTCGGCGCGTCGGGAGATAGCAGCAGCAGTTATCGGGTCGGTGCAGGCACGTCGTTTGCCGCCGGCGGTAGCAATTTGCCGACGGTGGCAGGCGCTCTGTACGCAGCCGCGCCGGGTGCGCTTCCGAACATCGCACCGGGCGCCGGGCTGACTATCGGCGTCGTGCGTCAAATCAATGGTGCGCTTGGCCTGGGTGCCTTGGCACGAGCGTTGGAAACCGATGCCAACGCCAATATCCTGTCGATGCCGAATTTGATCACGCTCGACAACGAAGAGGCGAAAATCATCGTCGGCCAGAACGTGCCGTTCATCACCGGTCAGTACACCACGCAGGCTTCCGGCGGTGCGGCTGGCGTCAACCCATTCCAGACCATCGAACGTAAGGATGTCGGCTTGTCGCTGCGTGTGCGGCCACAGATATCCGAAGGCGGCACTGTGAAGATGGCGATCTACCAGGAAACCTCGGCGGTGCAGGATACGGCCAATGCCGCCGGCATCATCACCAGCAAACGTTCGATCGATACCAATGTGCTGGTTGACGATGGCCAGATTATCGTCCTCGGTGGTTTGATCGAGGATACGGTCCAGACCGGCGAAGAAAAGGTGCCCGGTTTGGGTAGCCTGCCGGTGGTGGGCAATCTGTTCAAATACCAGAATCGCCGGCGCGTCAAAACCAACCTGATGGTGTTCCTGCGGCCGACCGTCGTACGCAGCAACGACCAGAGCATCAATCTGGCGGCCGAGCGGTACAACCTGATTCGCAACGTCCAGCAAAACTCGCAACCGAACCAGACGCCGCTGATGCCGCCGATGCAAGCGCCGGTATTGCCGCCGCTACAGAATGGCCAGCCGGTGGGTGGCAATATGGTGCGTTCGCCGTTGCCGCTGAATGGCACGCCAGCGCCGGCATCGGCTGCACCTCCGCTGCCAGCGGCTCCCTCGGCACCAACGGCACCCGTTGTTCCGACTCCACTTCCTGAGCCTGGTAGCACATCGCCTGCAAGCCCAGAAGCGCTGGGACCGGCGGGAGCACAGGGAATACTCATCACACCGCCAACACCCGTTACCGGGTACGGAGGCTGAGCCCGGCATGAGCAATTCGATGATCGACGGCCGCCTGCTGCCGTATGCGTTCGCCCGCGATTTCGCCTTACTGGCGCACCGCACCGACAGCGCTGCGAATGCCATTGAAGTATGGATATCGGAGGCCACCGCGCCAACGGCGATCGCCGAAGTCAGCCGCCGCTTCGGCCGCGTCAAGCTCAAGACCATGTCGCGCGAAGCGCTCGATATCGCCATTGCCAAGACTTATGCCGGCTCTGGCGGCGATGCGGCGCAAGTGATCGACGAGTATGAATCGGATCTGGACCTGGCCAAGCTGATGATGGACATGCCGGCCATCGAAGACTTGCTGGAATCGGCGGACGACGCACCGGTGATTCGAATGATCAATGCGCTGCTTACGCAGGCGCTACGCGAAGAAGCGTCCGACATCCATATCGAGCCGTTCGAACAGATTTCCGTAGTGCGCTTCCGGATCGACGGCACCCTGCGCGACGTGGTGCGCCCGAAAAAAGCGATTCACGCTTCGCTGATTTCCCGCATCAAGATCATGGCCCAGCTCGACATCGCCGAGAAACGGCTGCCGCAGGATGGCCGTATCACCTTGCGCGTGGGCGGCAAGCCGGTCGATGTGCGGGTATCGACCCTGCCGACCGGCCACGGCGAGCGCGCCGTGCTGCGTCTGCTGGACAAAGAAGCCGGCCGGCTCGACCTGCTACACCTGGGCATGAGCGATGCCGTGCTGCCACAGTTCGATGCGTTGATCGCCCAGCCGCATGGCATCGTGCTCGTGACCGGCCCGACCGGCTCCGGCAAGACCACCACCCTGTATGCCGCACTTAGCCGTTTAAATGCTACGGCCACCAATATCCTGACCGTGGAAGACCCGATCGAATACGAGCTTGCCGGCGTCGGCCAGACACAGGTCAATGCCCGTATCGACATGAGCTTTGCCAAAGCTTTGCGGGCGATTTTGCGGCAAGACCCGGATGTCATCATGATCGGCGAGATCCGCGACCTCGAAACCGCGCAGATCGCAGTGCAAGCTTCGCTTACCGGCCATCTGGTGTTGGCAACGCTGCATACCAACGATTCGGCCGCAGCGGTGACGCGCTTGCTCGACATGGGTATCGAGCCGTTTCTGTTGTCGTCGTCGCTATTGGGCGTGGTGGCACAACGGCTGGTTAGAAAGCTGTGCCAGAGCTGCCGCCATCACGATGGCCAATATTGGCAAGCTGTCGGTTGTGCCAAATGTGGCCAGACCGGTTACCAGGGTCGGGTGGGCGTCTACGAACTGCTGCACACCACCGAAGAGATTCGGGCCCAGATTCACAACCGCGCCTCGGAGGCGGAGATTCGCACGGTGGCCCAGCGCGACGGCATGCTGACCATGCGCGAAGATGGCGAGCGCTGGCTCGACGCCGGCATCACCACCCAGGCAGAACTCTTGCGCGTGACCAAGGAATAAGAAAGAGGATGCCCGGTGACTGCATTCCGTTATGAAGCCGTCGATCCGCTCGGTGCCACCCGTAAAGGGGTGCTCGATGCCGATAGCGCCCGCGCAGCGCGCGCCGACCTGCGGGCGCAGGGCATGGTGCCGCTCAAGGTCGATGCCATCGCCACGCAGGTAGACGATGCCGGATTGACCCGCAAAAGCCGTTTCGGCGACCATCTTTCCACGAATGAACTGGCACTTTTCACACGCCAGCTGGCCAGCCTGCTGGAAGCTTCGCTGCCACTGGAGCAGGCATTTTCGGCACTGCTGGAGCAGGCCGAGCGGCCCTATCTGCGTGATCTGGTGGCGTCGATTCGCTCCGAAGTTATGAGCGGCGCGTCGTTGTCGGATGCGTTGGGCCGCCATCCGCGCGATTTCGCCGACATCTATCGCGCTCTGGTCGCTTCAGGCGAACAGATCGGCCAACTTTCGCGCGTGCTGTCAAGGCTGGCCGACTACATCGAGCGCCGCAATGCGTTGGTACAAAAGGTCAAGTTGGCGTTTACTTATCCGGCAATCGTAACCGTCGTGGCATTCGCCATCGTGATTTTTTTGTTGACCTATGTCGTGCCGCAAATCGTTTCGGTGTTTACCAACACCAAGCAAAAGCTACCCTTGCTGACGGTATTGATGCTGGCGATCTCGGATTTCGTGCGTAACTACGGCTGGATGGTAGCGACGGCACTTGTCGTGGCCTACGCTATCTGGCGCAACGCGCTGAAGAACTCCGAGATAAAAATGCGCTGGCACAAATGGCTGCTGACGGCACCGCTTTATGGCAAATTCGAGCGTAGTCTCAATACCGCCCGCTTTGCCAGTACGCTGGCAATTACCACCGGTTCCGGCGTACCGATATTGATGGCTTTGCAAACCAGTCGTGACACGCTATCGAATGTCGCCATGCGTCAGCAGGTCGACGATGCCGCTACCAGCGTGCGCGAGGGTGTCGGTCTGGCACGCGCTCTGGCGGCGCACAGGCACTTTCCGCCGATACTGATTCACATGATCCGTGCCGGGGAAGTCACCGGCACGTTGCCGGCAATGCTGGAACGTGCATCGAATGCGCAGGAAGCCGATCTTGAACGCCGCGCATTGACGATTGCCGGATTGCTCGAGCCGGCACTGATCCTGGCGATGGGTGTGGTAGTGCTATTGATCGTGCTGGCGGTGCTGATGCCGATCATCGAAATCAATCAGTTGGTGCGTTGAGGGTAGCGCATCAATAAGAATACCAATCAGAGTATGCCAACGAAGGTGCACGAACGAGGGTGCATGAACGAGGTCAAGGAATGTCATGAAGCGGATGCCGACGTTGTTGAGTTTTTTGTTGTTCATCGCGCTGTGCGCGACGGCTGCCTACTGGATACTGCAGTTCTGGCGGCCGCCGGTTAGACCGATGGCGGCACCGACGGCACCACCGGCCACCGATATTTCGCTCGAAGCGGCCTCGGGCCTATTCGGTGGCCGGCCCGGGGTTGCGGTCGAAGCCAGCAATTATCAACTGAGGGGCGTGGTACTTGCCGACAACGGTAGCGAAAGTGTGGCGATCCTTGCTGCCGACGGCAAACCGGCACGAGCCGTACGCGTCAATACCGAGTTTCAGCCGGGCGTGACGGTGCGCGAAGTACACGCGCAATATATATTGCTGTCAGAAGGCGGCATTATCAAACGGGTGGCATTACCCGACCCAGGCCGAGCGGTGCAGCAAACGGATTTCGGGACCAGTGGGTTGGTGCCTCCTGCGTCCGCGACCTCTTCATCATCGCAATTCCAGCCCGTGCCACAAACCTACCTAGCACCGCAGGCACCGGTGCAACTGGTTAATCCGTTACCGGGCCAGATGCCGGGACAATTGCCGGGTCAGGCAATGCCGGTACCGCCAGGCCAAGGCTTGCCGGGGCAGACGATGTCAATGCCTGTGCAGCCGGCAGCGTCGCAGACAAATCCGGCACCAGGAGGTGGTGCCGGCATTTTTCTGCCATCCCGACCGCCGCAGTAAGCTCTTACAGCACGTACCGCGACAAATCTTCGTTGACTGCCAATGCATTTAAACGTTCATCTACGTAAGCAGCATCGATGACGAGCGTTTCTCCTTTGCTCTGGCCGGCGGAAAAGGAAATCTCTTCGAGCAGTTTTTCCATAACGGTATAAAGCCTGCGCGCGCCGATATTCTCGGTTTTTTCATTCACTGAAAAAGCGATCTGCGCCAAGCGCTCGATGCCTTCTGGCACGAAGCTGATCTGCACATTTTCGGTTGCCAGCAACGCTTGATATTGAATGGTCAGGCAAGCGTCGGTGCCGGTCAAAATGCGTTCGAAATCGGCAATCGACAACGATTCTAGCTCGACCCGAATCGGGAAGCGGCCCTGTAATTCCGGAATCAGGTCGGAGGGTTTCGCCAGATGAAAGGCACCGGATGCGATGAACAAAATATGATCCGTACGGATCATGCCGTACTTGGTATTAACCGTCGTACCCTCTACCAACGGCAGCAAATCACGCTGCACACCGGCGCGCGAGACATCGGCACCGCCGCTCTCCGAGCGGCTAGCGATCTTGTCGATTTCGTCTAAAAACACGATGCCGTTTTGTTCGACGTTGGTGATTGCCTGACGCTTCAACTCATCTTCATTGACCAGCTTTGCCGCCTCGTCGTCGGTCAGCAGTTTCAACGCCTCACGGATACTGACTTTACGTTTTTTCTTGCGTCCGGCACCTACCCCAGAAAACATCGACTTGATCTGCTCGGTCATTTCCTCCATGCCGGGAGGCGCCATGATTTCCATTTGCGGACCGGCATCGGCAACATCAATCTCGACTTCCCGGTCGTCGAGCGCGCCTTCCCGCAAGCGCTTGCGAAAGGTTTGGCGGGCCGTGCCGCCGCTGGATGATTCTGCGGTACTCGATGCGGATGCATTAGCGGATGAGCCGGTGCTTGCACCGGACTCTGCGCTGCCGGCTGAAAAACCGAAATCGCGCGCAGGCGGCACCAGAATATCGAGTATCCGCTCTTCCGCGGCATCGACGGCATGTGCACGCACTTTGCGCATTTCATTGGTACGTGTTTGTTTGATGCCGATTTCGATCAGGTCGCGGATGATGGTGTCGACATCGCGCCCGACGTAGCCGACTTCGGTGAATTTCGTCGCCTCGATTTTGATGAAGGGTGCATCCGCAAGCCGCGCTAGGCGGCGTGCTATTTCGGTTTTGCCGACCCCGGTCGGGCCGATCATCAGAATGTTCTTCGGCGTAATTTCGTGGCGCAGGGGTTCGGCGACCTGCTGTCGTCGCCAGCGATTGCGCAGAGCGATCGCTACGGCACGCTTGGCCCGTGCCTGGCCCACCACATGCTTGTCCAGTTCGGACACGATTTCCTGCGGCGTCATGTTCATCATAGTTTTAAATGTTTGATAGTTGATTGCGAATGATCGAGCGAGTCGATCGCACGAATTAGTCGAGCGCTTCGATCGTATGCGACATATTGGTGTAAATGCACAACTGCCCGGCGATGGTCAGCGATTTCTTGACGATGTCGAGTGGCGGTAAATCCGTATTTTCTTTCAGAGCCTTGGCTGCCGACTGTGCATAGACGCCACCCGAACCGATAGCGGCGATGCCGTCTTCCGGTTCCAGCACATCGCCGTTGCCGGTAATGACCAACGTCAGATCACGGTCGGCAACCAGTAGCATTGCTTCCAGTCGACGCAGCATGCGGTCGGTACGCCAATCCTTCGCCAATTCCACCGAAGCACGCATCAGGTTGCCCTGAAATTTGTCCAGCTTCGCTTCGAATAATTCCAACAGTGTAAAAGCATCTGCCGTGCCGCCGGCAAAACCTGCGAGTACCTTGCCTTGATGCAGCTTGCGTACCTTGCGGGCACTACCTTTCATTACGATATTGCCCAACGTAACCTGCCCATCGCCGCCAAGCGCAACCATGTTGCCTCGACGAACGGACAGAATGGTTGTGCCATGAAATTGTTCCATGTTGTGTCCAGGTAAAAACGAATAAAAAATGTGAGATTCAACGGTGGTGCAGCAACAATGCTAACGCGAATGCCGACGGGTTGGGTGTGGCAATGCAATCAGGCGCGTTATGCTGCCTCGTAGATTGATGAGGGCGACTTTGACAATTACAAGGTCAGAGGTATAGGAATAGAAGTACAGGAGCGGAGGTGCAGGGTCAAACTCACCGAGCTAAACTTCCTAATTTAGCCGCAACTCAATTACTTGCAACTCAAATTTTGCGCGTCGAGATATGCACCAGGTTTTTCAAGCCGACCACATTTAGCAGCGCGGCCACCAGGTGGTTCACGTTGAAGAATTCGATACGACGGCCGTCACCGGAAAGTGGTAGCAAGCCTGCTTGTAGCTGGCCTGCCGCATTGACGTCGACCCGCATCAGGGCAGTACAATCTACACGCGCCGGATTGTGCCTGGACACGAAGTCGCCTAACGTTGAAACCAGCGAATCGGCGCGTCCTTCAATCAACGCCGGCATGACGAAAATATCAACGTTCGCATCCAGAGCTGGCAGGTGCGGCTCTTCCATCAGTGCGGTGATCTTGTTCTTCGGCGCTACGAACGCCGGTGGTGATACTTCAAAGGTCACGCAATAGTCGATGCTGGCTTCCTCGAAAGCAGGCTCCAGATTCATCATTGCCAGCAGCTCCAGCAGCAACAACCAAGGCGCTTCGGTTTCGTCGCGCCGTCCGACTACTAAAATCGCTTTGATTTTTTTTACCAACTCCGGTGCGCCGACTAGAACCAAATCGATGCCAGTTTTTTTGAGTTGCACCAACACCCGTACCAACAAGCCACAGCCAATCGGATCGACTTCGGCTACTCGGCCAAACTCTAGCCGGATCACACTGTGCTTTTCTGCAAGACTGCGCACTTTTTCTAAAGACTTTACGATACCGGCATCTAATTTGCCGTTAAACACCACTGAAGGCACTGCAGGTGCGCGCGCCAGCGGCTCGGTACCCGATTCCGGTAGCGCCAGCGACATCCATGCCGGCGGCGAAGACTCGAAACGACTGGCATATAAAATCGAAAGATGCTCGAATTCGGCCTGATTGCCGCTGATTTGATGCAGGTCGAATAACATCGCCCACGCGGTAATGCTAGCCGGGCCGAGCGTGTCGGCGTCGATCGCATCTTTCAACAGGTGCTCGACTATCTCGGTCTGACCGTTGGCAAACAAAATCGCTGCTTCCTCGAACAACGGTACGTCTTCGAGTATTGCCTGAATGGCAGGTGTGGCCAAGATCGTATCTGCCGACAACAGCATATCCGGCGGTGCGGGCGGTTGCGCGGAAGATGGCTTTTCTGTCTGCGCATTGGGGCGCACGAACTCGGACGACATTTCGGATTCGATCGCATCGATCTTCAGCGCAGTCGCCTGCGCTGCCTGACGGCGCTCGGACGCGGCATTTTCCCGCATAGAGCCGCTTGGGGGCTCGCTATCCCGGACCAATTCGTCGGGCTGCGCACGTGCAGGTGTGTCGGCTGCTGGCTTGGCAGCCGGATCACCATGTTTCTTCCCAAACAGCGAGAAAATTCCCATGTAGTCCCTGATCGAATCCAACACCGGTTCGGTCAAACCAGCACTAAATTATAGCGCGATAATACGTTCAGGAAAGAATTGCGAACAATAGGTAGGGGAAAGCTTGGGTCTGCAAAGACGCGATGATCGAAAAACCGGATGCGCAGCGACCATGCCTGTGCATTAGTCGACACCGGCCGTCGGCACGGCCGGCAGGCGCATCAATCGCCGTAAAGCTTTTGCTTGAGCTCGCGTCGTTGCTGAGCTTCCAGAGAAAGCGTCGCCGTCGGACGTGCAAGCAGGCGGGGAATGCCGATTGGTTCACCCGTTTCTTCGCACCAACCATACTCGCCGCCATCGATACTGGTAATCGATTGCTGCACTTTTTTGAGCAATTTTCGCTCGCGATCACGCGTACGCAGTTCGAGTGCGTGTTCCTCTTCGATGGTTGCCCGGTCGGCCGGGTCTGGAACCAGCACCGTTTCCCTCAGATGTTCGGTCGTTTCACCGGCATTTCTCAGCAGATCGCGTTCGAGTTGCTGCAAACGCGCCTTGAAAAATGCCAGTTGTGCCGGATTCATGTAATCTTTTTCGCCCATCTTCAAGATCTGGGCTTCGGTAAGTAAAACGCCGTCGGTGCCGACAATGGAAACTGATTTTGGGGGTTTGTCGATCTTATCCGGCGATTCTGCACCGGCATTTTTGGTACCCGGTTGCTCGTCGGAGCGCATCTCTTCGGTGCTTACCTCTTCGGTGGGGGTAGCGTCTTTGCCGTCCTGCGCGGAGCGTTTGCCAACGGCTGCTTTTGCAGGCTTTTTAACGGTTGCGTTCATAGCGCCTCTTATTTTCAATCTTGTTTTCAATAATCATAGACATCGCTGCAGGCATTCTCGGCCACCACAAAAGCGGTGCCAGTTTATACCAAACATTGTTCTAATCAAGTCTTTCTGCGTGCACGCGGGTGGGCCGCATCATACACCTGTGCCAGACGCTGGAAATCAAGCGAAGTGTAGATTTGGGTGGAAGTGATCGAGGCGTGTCCCAGCATTTCTTGAACTGCACGCAGGTCGCCAGACGATTGCAACACATGCGAAGCGAAGGAATGGCGCAGCACGTGAGGATGTACATCCACCGGGATGCCAAGCGCCTGCGCATGTGCCTTCAGGCGTGTCTGCACCAATCGCGCCGACATCCGACCGCCTCGGCCGCTGACGAACAATGCTTGCGTGTCGAGGCCGACAATCGTTTCCCGAATGGCGATCCATTTTTTCAAAGCCTCGATGGCAGCTTTGCCGACCGGCACCATGCGCATCTTGCCGCCCTTGCCTGTGACGATGACTTCATGTGCGGCAAAATCTATCCATCCTGCAGATGCGC
The DNA here is from genome assembly GCA_040385645.1 of Pseudomonadota bacterium. Taxonomy (GTDB): domain Bacteria; phylum Pseudomonadota; class Gammaproteobacteria; order Burkholderiales; family Burkholderiaceae_D; genus JANXSS01. Next base: position 48,039 of record JAZKGZ010000012.1, on the reverse strand, counting down.
CGGCGTGGTCCTGCGCATAGCGCACATCCAGTCCTACCAGTTCGGATACCCGCAAGCCACTGGAATAAAGCAACTCGAACATCGCGTAATTGCAGGCTGCCGCCGCACGGTCGAGCGCCAGCATCGATTGCGTCGCCGACGCGCGCCGAACGGTCGGCACCGGCTTATTCGACACCAGTCGCACTGCGTCGTCGGCCGATAGCGCTTTCGGTAAAGGTTTGCGGCGTTTGGGTGCTTTCACGCCATCCACCGGATTCGCCGGTAGGTCGGTCGATTCCGCCAGCCAGTCGAAGAACCCGCGCCAGGCCGAAAGCTTGCGCGCGATCGAGCGAGCGCTCAAGCCGCGTGCATGCAGCTGCGACGCACATCGTCGGATCTGCGCTTGGGTGACAGTGGCAAATCTCGGTACCAAAATCGAGTTGCTATCGGCCGCGGTACTAGTCTCTGCAGCGGCCAGCATGGTCGTCAGCTCTGCCAGATCGCGGCCATAATTCGACACCGTATGAGGCGACAGGTGCCGCTGGCTGCGTAGGCTTTCGAAGTAGGCCGACAATTTTTCAGCGTTGCCGCCGACTGCCGACTGTTCTTCCGGATCGACCGCATCGATCTTTAACTTCACTTGCTCAGTCGAGCAGGCAGGTCAGCGCTGCGCTACTGGTTTCACTGATTTTCATCAAAAAATCAGTAGCCAGGTCCGCAGCAAAACGTTGCGGATCGGCCGACCCCAATACCAGCAGACCGAACGCATCCGGTGCCGCACCCACGCGCAGCGGAAGCATCGCCAGCGACATCACCGCTGGTGCGTCTTCGAGCCAGGAGGCAGCTTCGAAATCGTTGTTCAATCCGCAAAAAGGTGTGCTCAAGCTGTTGCAGAATATGCGGGCATCGGTAGATACCTCCCGGGCGAACCAGGCCTGCTCGAACTTGGGCGCTACGTTCCAGATTCGCAAGGTGGCATGCGGCACGCTGAACGTGCTTTGCAATTGCGTGATCAGGATGTGTGGCAAATCGATATCGTTTCGTGCCAGTAGCAAACTACGTGTCCAATGTTGAAATTTCGCTGAGATCGCATCATTTTCTTCCCCCATGCGTAGCAGTTCCGCCAGACGCAGTTCCATGACCTTGATCTTTTCGCGCAATACTTCCATCTGGCGTTCCTGCAACGACAAGGTTCTGCCGCCTAGTGGCGTGTTAAGTCGCAGACTTGTCAACAAGTCGGGGTGCTGGTCGAAAAAATTAGGATGTTGTGCCAGGAATTGGGCTACATCGTTTGAATCCAGAGGGAGCGTCATCGGAAGGTCAATAAAAATCAGTGGTGTAGTCGGCGGGAGTGATTGGTTGCCGCTAATTTGGTCATCATATTACCGGGAAAAACCGCTTGCGGGTCCGAGAGCAGCGGCCAAAAAGCCACGGCTGCGGCAATACGACATGGAATGCACCGATACCTTCAAGCGGCGAGTTCGATTTCGCCTTCGAATACCGTGACTGCGGGCCCGGTCAACTGTACCGGAGCGTGGTCGCCAGCCCAGGCGATGGTCAAGACGCCGCCGCGGGTTTCAACGATCACCTCGGGGTCCAGTAAGCCCCGTCGAATGCCGCTGACGACTGCTGCACAGGCACCGGTGCCGCAGGCCAGCGTTTCGCCGGCACCCCGCTCGAATACTCGCAGGCGAATTTTGTCGCGCGCGAGAATTTGCATGAATCCGGCATTGACCCGTTGCGGGAAACGCACATGGCTTTCGATCAACGGACCGTCCTGCACCACTGGCACCGTATCTACATTCTCGACTTCCTGCACCGCATGCGGGTTACCCATGGACAGCGCGCCGATCCAGATCGTACGGCCGGCGACTTCTAGCGGCCACAATTGCTCACTGCCGACAACGCGTGGCACCAAGTGTTGTATATCGAAGGGAACCAGTTCCGGTGCAGTGACTGGTGCCCCCATATCAACCGTAACCTGGCCGTCGGCTTGCAACACCGGTGTAATGACGCCGGCCATCGTCTCGACCCGGATCGACGTTTTTTGCGTTAGTTTTCGGTCGGTTACGAACTTCATGAATGCCCGTGCACCGTTGCCGCATTGCTCGACTTCGCCACCATCGGCGTTATAAATCCTGTAGCGGAAATCGACGCCGGCCGTTCGTGCCGCTTCCACCACCAGTATCTGATCGGCACCGATGCCGAAGCGGCGATCGGCCAGTCGTTGCCATTGCTGCGGCGACAGTGTCAGGCCTTGGCTGGTCGCGTCGATAACGATGAAATCGTTACCGGCACCGTGCATCTTGGTGAATTTGAGTTTCATCGACAGATTATAGCGTTCGGCCATACACGTCCGGCAGGCCCGGTGGACGAGTTTTGAAACGCTTGTGTGTCCAAAGATATTCTGCGGGGGAGGCTCGCACCTGCGCTTCGATGAAATCGTTCATGCGCTGGGTCGCGGCGAGTATGTCCGGGCCTGGATAATCTTTCCAGCACGGGTGAAAACGTACCTGCCAGCCGCGATAATGCGGCAGGTAACTTGCCACTACCGGCACTACGATGGCATCGGTGGCTGCAGCGATACGCGCCGTGGCAGTGAGCGTTGCCGCAGGATGGCCGAAGAACGTGACGAAGGCGGCGTTCTGCATGCCGAAATCCATATCCGGCAGCATGAAAAATGGCAATCCCTGCCGCATCGCACGAATTACCGGTTTGATGCCGTCTGCTCTGGAAAACAATTTCACCGGCTGAAAGCGTTCTCGTCCTCGACGTAATGCCCGATCGAATATCGCGTTACGCTGTGGCGTGTACATCGAACATGCCGGATGATCGAGCGCGATCGCCACGCCGGCGACATCCAGGCAGACGAAATGCGGACAAAGAAAAATCAAGGGTTTGCCGAGGTATGTTTCTACAGGCGCATCAGCCTCGATTTTTATCAAGCGTCGCAGTCGCCTTGGCGATGCCCACCACAGTACGCCACGCTCGATGATGCTGCGTGCGTAAGCTCTGAAATGCTGCACGGCGATGCGTCGGCGCTGGCGCTCCGACAACGTCGGCAGACATAAATTTAAATTGATCAGTGTGACTTGACGCCGCGGTCGCATGACGATGAATAGCAGGCTGCCGACAGCTTCGCCTAGCCTTCCAAGGATCGGCAAAGGAAGCCAGTGCAGCAGCCACAGCAGGGCCAGCAGTACTCTCATGGCGTGTCTTTCAAGACACCCGCAGGCGTTTTGAAACGGTTGTAGCTCCAAAAATATTGCGCCGGACAACGAGCGATCAATGCTTCCATGGCTTGGTTCAGCGCGTATGCCTGTTGTTGCGGCGAATCGCCTTCGAATGGCGGACAGGCGGCGAAACGTACCGCAAAACCGGCACCTCGAGCCAGACGCTGCGCATAGGCAAGAATGACGATGGCCCCGGTCATGCGCTGCAATTTCGCCGGCAGGGTCATGGTGTAGGCCGGTGTACCGAAAAAATCGGCCCATACGCCTTCGCCATTTTGCGGCACCTGGTCCGGCAACAAGCCGATCGCGGCACCGCTTTTCAACGTTTTGAGCAAAGTGCGTACGCCCCGCAGGTCGGCAGATGCCAGAATTAAATTGGGGCGCGATCGTGCGCCTTCGATCAGCGGCTTGAGCGCATTTTTTCGAGGGGCTCGATAGAGCGCGGTCAGCGGTACGCGCGCGGCGATCACTTGTGCAATGATTTCGAAGCATCCCAAATGCGGTGTCAGGAAAATTACCCCGCGCCCGCTTTCTAACGCCGTTTGCGCGAGGTCCCAATGCGCTACCTGCGCGGTTTGCAAAACGCGCTGTGGCGGCGCACACCAGACGAACGCCAGCTCCAGTAGACTCTTGCCGGCTTCCGCGATCGCTGTGCCACGCACTGCCGAATAACCACCACGATGCAGGTTCGACTGCAGCCGTCTCCGATAGGAAGGTGCGAGTAGATACACAAGCCAACCGAGCGCGGCACCTAGCCGATGCAGCCAATGCAGAGGCAGGTGCGACAGCAACCGGAAAAGCTTAACCAGCATCAGTAGGCGAGCCGAACAAAAAAGGAGGTAAGTGGAGCAAAAGCGATCGTTATTTTGACTGCGGTTTTCAGGCAGCGTAAAATATCACAGATGCAATAGAGCTTTGAAGACCGAAGGTAGCGAGGTATTGGGCGTTGCCCTGTTGTTGCGTTGCTGTTGTATCCGCCGAGTTAAAGACAACTTGCGAGGCGGTATATAAATTTCGCTAAAGCGTCGCAGGCTCAAGTGGTTGGGCGCGACATGTATACCAACAAGGAGTCTGTGATGGCCAATGATTTTCTGTTTACTTCGGAATCCGTTTCCGAAGGTCACCCCGATAAGGTTTCCGACCAAATCTCCGACGCGATTCTCGATGCCATTCTTGCTGTCGATCCGTACGCGCGGGTAGCTGCTGAAACACTGTGTAATACCGGCTTGGTCGTTCTCGCTGGTGAAATCACCGCACACGCTCATGTCGATTACATCAGCGTGGCTCGGGAAACGTTGAAGCGCATCGGTTATGACAACGCCGATTTCGGTATCGACTACAAGAGTTGCGCGGTGATGGTCTGCTATGACAAGCAGTCACCCGACATTGCTCAGGGCGTCAATGAAGGCAGTGGCATGGACTTGGATCAAGGTGCTGGCGACCAAGGCCTGATGTTCGGCTACGCCTGCGACGAAACCACCGAGTTGATGCCGGCGGCTATTCACTATGCGCATCGTATCGTTGAACGGCAGTCCGAACTACGCAAGGATGGACGTCTTCCGTGGTTGCGTCCCGACGCCAAATCGCAAGTCACGCTGCGCTATGTGGATGGCAAGCCGGTAGCGATCGACACCATCGTATTGTCGACACAGCATGCACCGGAAATCTCACACAAGGACATCGAAGAAGCCGTGATCGAGATGATTATCAAGCCGGTGGTACCTGCGGAGTGGCTCGACAATACTCGTTATCTAGTCAACCCAACGGGTCGGTTCGTGATCGGTGGGCCGCAGGGTGATTGCGGCCTTACCGGCCGCAAGATCATCGTCGATACCTACGGCGGTGCGGCACCCCACGGCGGTGGCGCATTTTCCGGCAAGGATCCTTCGAAAGTGGACCGTTCGGCAGCCTACGCAGGGCGCTACGTAGCGAAAAATATCGTTGCGGCCGGCCTGGCGACGCGTTGCCAGATTCAGGTTTCGTATGCCATCGGTATCGCCAAGCCGACCTCGGTGATGGTAACGACCTTCGGCACCGGCAAGATCAGCGATGAAAAACTGGCCGCACTAGTGACGGAACACTTCGATCTGCGGCCGAAAGGCATCGTGCAGATGCTCGATTTGCTGCGGCCGATCTATCGCAAGACTGCGGCCTATGGACATTTCGGTCGCGAAGAGCCTGAGTTCACGTGGGAGCGAACCGATAAAGCTGCCGCCCTGCGCGCCGGTGCCGGGCAATGACCATCATGGCGCAACTCTGATGCAACCCTTTTCCATTCGTGCCAGTTGTTTTCAGGCGAGCCGCCGTCATGTCGTCGCGTTGCTACCGTGGTTGTCGCTATGGCTGCTGCTGTGGTTATCGGTGTCGACTGCGGTGGCAGCCAAACCGGAGTCGAAAGCGGCTTCCCAACCTGCGTTAAAGGGCGAAGCGGCGCTGGCGTGTCAACGTGTGAGCGATCGGCTTAAATTAGTGGCAGCGACGGATTGCCGCAAAAGCGCGCTGGTAGCCAGCGGTGGGCGCTCGCGCAATGGATTTCCAATCCTTGTACGTCGCTTCTCGCCACCAAAAAGCAAAGACGCCAGCCGTCCCGCCGTTGCACCACCGAGAATCCTGCTTATCGGCGGTATTCATGGCGACGAGCTGACGGCAACCGCGGTGGTTTTTCAGTGGATGCAGTTGATCGACAATACAACTGCGAACACAACTGCGACCAGCACTGTAAATAGCACTGCGAACGTTGCAGCAACCAACACTGCGCCGCAGTTCGACTGGAAAGTGGTGCCACTACTGAATCCGGACGGCCTGCTGGCTGCAAGACCGACGCGCGTCAATGCGAACGGTGTTGATCTGAACCGTAATTTTCCGACACCGAACTGGGCTACCGAGGCACCCCGCTACTGGGTTAAGGAAACCGGCAGCGATCCACGCCGCTTTCCTGGCAAAACACCGCTGTCCGAGCCGGAGTCGCGCTGGGTAAACGACGAAATCCAACGTTTCAAGCCGCACGTCATCATCTCCGTTCACGCGCCGTTCGGCGTGCTCGATTTCGACGGTCCCGCTCCGGCACCACAGCGCTTTGGGAGGTTGTTGCTCAACCCGGTCGGTATCTACCCCGGCTCGCTCGGTAACTACAGCGGCAAGTTCAAAAACATTCCTGTCATCACCATCGAGTTGCCCAACGCCCTGGCGATGCCCACCGAAGCCGAATCCGGCAAAATCTGGAGCGACATGCTCGACTGGATCACTACCAACGTCGCCAAACGTCCTGCTTGAATCTCGATGCCTGACAATCGACACCGGACACGACGATTGACAAGTAGTTTTAGCCGGGTAATTTCTCGGCTATAATCCGAACTCCAAGGAGCGTTGCAGCACCCGTCGCGGTGCCAGGCTTGGATAGCACCATCTTGCAACTGCGCTCACGTTTCTTTTTTTCTAACGAAAGGAGGGCGTGATGAACGCCGCAGTCTACAACACCGATAGAACCACCTTCCAGGATTTCCACGTTGCCAATCTCAGTCTTGCAGACTGGGGCCGCAAGGAAATCAGCATTGCCGAAACTGAAATGCCGGGGTTGATCGCCATCCGCGAAGAATTTGCCGCCAGTCAGCCTTTAAAAGGTGCGCGCATTACTGGCTCGATCCACATGACGATCCAGACAGCGGTGCTGATTCAGACGCTGGAAGCGCTAGGCGCACAAGTGCGCTGGGCTTCCTGCAATATCTACTCAACGCAAGACCATGCAGCGGCCGCCATTGCTGCCGATGGCACGCCGGTCTTCGCGTTCAAAGGCGAGAGCCTGGACGACTACTGGGAATTCACCCATCGTATTTTCGAATGGCCCAACGATGCCAGCGGGCCGCGTCACGCGAACATGATTCTCGACGACGGTGGCGACGCCACGCTGTTGCTGCATCTGGGTACCCGCGCCGAAAAAGATGCATCGGTGCTCGACAATCCGGGTTCGGAAGAAGAGATTTGCCTATTCAATTCGATCAAGAAACGCCTGGCCACCGGTGGCAACTGGTATTCCACCCGTCTGGCGGAAATCATGGGCGTGACTGAAGAAACGACGACCGGCGTGCACCGGCTGTATCAGATGCACAAGGAAGGCCGCTTGGCTTTTCCAGCGATCAATGTCAACGATTCGGTGACGAAATCGAAGTTCGATAATCTGTATGGCTGCCGCGAGTCGTTGGTGGACGGCATCAAACGGGCAACCGACGTCATGATCGCCGGTAAGGTGGCAGTCGTCGCTGGTTATGGCGATGTCGGCAAAGGTTCGGCTCAGGCATTACGGGCCTTGTCGGCACAAGTGTGGGTGACCGAGGTCGACCCGATCTGCGCGTTGCAGGCGGCAATGGAAGGCTATCGCGTCGTGACCATGGATTACGCCGCCGAGCATGCCGATATTTTCGTCACGGCCACCGGCAACTATCATGTCATTACGCATTCCCACATGCAAAAAATGAAGGATCAGGCGATCGTCTGCAATATCGGCCATTTCGATAATGAAATCGAAGTCGCCGCATTGAAGCAATACAAGTGGGAAAACATCAAGCCCCAGGTCGATCATGTGATTTTTCCAGATGGCAAGCGCATCATCCTGTTGGCCGAAGGCCGCTTAGTCAATCTCGGTTGCGGCACCGGTCACCCGTCGTATGTAATGAGTTCGTCGTTTGCGAACCAGACGATCGCACAGATCGAACTGTTCAAGAACAATTCGGCTTATCCAATCGGTGTTTATACGCTGCCAAAGCATCTCGACGAGAAAGTGGCGCGCCTGCAGCTCAAGAAGCTTAATGCGCAGCTCACCGAGCTCACCACCGAGCAGGCCGATTACATCGGTGTGCAAAAGGTCGGCCCGTACAAACCTGAAACCTATCGTTATTAAACTGGTTATTGAGTTGCCATGCGCTTATTACTCACATGGATCATCAATGCGCTGGCATTACTGGCGCTGCCCTACTTGATGCAATCGGTGCGGGTCGACAGCATCGGCGTCGCATTGATTGCGGCGCTGGTGCTGGGGCTGGTCAACACCCTGATACGACCGTTGCTGGTGCTACTAACTTTGCCGGTCACGGTCGTTACACTCGGCCTGTTCATTTTCATTATCAATGGCGTTTTGTTTTGGGTAGTTGCGCAATTGATCGGTGGTTTTCAGGTGGCGGGTTTCTGGTCGGCGATCGGGGCGGCAGTGTTGTACAGCCTGATCTCGTGGGTACTCTCCGCGCTGGTCTTAAAAAAAAATGACTGAGCATAATTTCAGCGTTGAATTTTTTCCTCCCAAAACGGCCGAAAGCGCCGACAAGTTGCGCGCGACGCGTTCGCAGCTTGCCGCGCTGAAGCCGCATTATTTTTCAGTCACTTTCGGTGCCGGCGGTTCGACCCAACAGGGCACACTCGATACCGTGCGGGATATTCGCAGCGAAGGCTTAGATGCCGCGCCACACATGTCTTGCATGGGGAGTTCCAAAGACGGCGTGCGGCAAATGCTGAAGTCGTATCAAGAGCAGGGCGTGAAACGGCTGGTCGCATTACGCGGCGATCTACCCAATGTTGAGGGCGGTACCGCCGTTGCTGCCAACGATGGTGCCGATGACGATGCCAGTTCGCAGTTCGGTGAATTTCGCTATGCCAGCGAACTCGTCGAGTTCGTGCGTGCGGAAACCGGCGACTGGTTTCATATCGAGGTCGCCGCTTACCCGGAAATGCATCCGCAGGCGAAATCGCCGCAGGACGATCTGCAAAATTTTGCCCGCAAGGTGAAAGCAGGTGCCGACGCTGCGATTACCCAGTATTTTTATAATCCGGACGCTTATTTCCGGTTCGTCGACGATGCCCGGCGCATCGGCGTAGATGTACCCATCGTCGCCGGAATCATGCCGATCACCAATTACACGCAGCTGGTTCGCTTTTCGGACATGTGCGGTGCAGAGATTCCTCGCTGGTTGCGTCTGAAACTGGCGGGCTTCGGTGACGATGCGCCATCTCTTCGGGCATTCGGCTTAGATGTGGTGACACAGCTGTGCGAAAAGCTGCTTTCAGGCGGCGCGCCCGGGCTGCATTTCTACACGCTGAACCAGGCAGCGCCGACTACGGCGATCTGGCGTCGTCTTGTCCCGGCCTAGATAGCCGCATCTCGGATTCCTCTGATTTTTTGTGTTGCTCGGGTTTTTCCGTAATCACGACATGCATGGCGATATCGTGTGGGGCAGCGGGAAATTCGGTCTGGGTGCAGCCATAGCCGACACCGATGGCGACTGCACCAGGCATGCTTGCCAGCGTGCGGTCGTAATAACCGCCGCCGTAACCGAGCCGAAAATTCTCTGAGTTGAATGCCAGGCAGGGAATCAACAGCGCGCCAGGTATGACTGCGGTAACCACGGCGGTAGTCGTTGCACTGTCGGCAATCGTCGTACCTGCAGCCGGCACGGCAATGCCATCGCGGCCGACGACGAGTTCGTCTCCCGGCATCCATGCCAAAAATTGCAGTGGCAGTTCGCGTCCCACGACCTTCGGTAGGGCCAGACGGATACCACTTGCAGCGAGTCGGGTATAGAGAACACGCAGGTCGGGCTCGCCATGAATCGGCCAATATACCCCCAACTCCCGCACCGGATGCCGCATTAGCCAAGCCTCGATATTGGCTGCAATCGCTGCATCGTGTGCAGTGCGATGTGCGGCGGTCAAGGCAGTACGCGTCGCCCGCATCGACTGGCGAATCGCGCGTTTAAATTCTGTACCGTCTTGCGTTGTTTCCGCCACAGTTGCTGTGGGTTCACATGCTATCCTCGGCGTGGTCGTCATTCGGCTCTCGGAAAAAATACAGTGATGAATATCATGAACCGCATGCGCTTCCTAATCCCGGTCCTGGTGGCAGCTGCCAGTCTGGGTGCCGAAGCACAGTCTTCACGGGTCGCCATTTTTGCCGGGCAAGACGACACCTTTCTAGCGCTACGCGATGCCGCCCGCCGAGACGACGCACGCTTCGCCGATGCTCTGGCCGATCGTCTACCCAATTATACGATTCCTTCGTACGTCGATTATTACCGGCTCAAGCCGCGCTTACGCGAAGCCACATCGATGGAAATGCGCGAGTTTCTCGGCCGTTACGAGGGTGCCGCCATCGCCGACCGCCTGCGTAACGACTGGCTGCTGGAACTTGGCAGAACGCGTAATTGGGCAGTGTTCGACGAGCAGCATCCTCTATATGCGTTGAACGATGACATGCAGGTAAAGTGTTACGCATTATTGTCGAAAGCATTGAAAGGGCAGCAAGCAGGCGAGGAAGCACGCGCGTTGTTGAATTCGACGCAGAATTACGGCGAAGCCTGCCCGAGCTTGATCGTTACGCTATTGCAGAATGGCCAATTCAGCCCTGCCGACGTCTGGGCGCAGATGCGCCTGGCGGCCGAGACCGGCAACAGTGGCGTGGCGCGACGTATCGCGCTGCTTGTCCAGGTGCCGGAGAGCATAGTGCAGCAGGCGATCGATCGGCCTGAACTGGTTCTAGCACGTGGTGCCGGTGCCACGCCGGAGATGCGCGAAGCATTCATTATTGCCTTGGGTCGTGCCGCCCGCAACAACCTGCCGAACGCGGTCGCGGTCCTGCAAGGGGCGAGCGAGCGGCTGAGCGCTTCCGAACGCTCTCTGGGGTGGGGGCAAATTGCGCATCAGGCATCGCTGAAACTGGCACCTGAGGCCGTACAGTACTGGCGTCTGGCACAAGGTGCGCCTTTATCGCAGGAAGCGCACCAATGGCAGGTACGCGCGGCGCTACGCGCCGGCGACTGGAAATTGGTCAAAGCTGCAATCGATAGTATGCCGCCTTCGCTACGCAGCGATAGCGCATGGGTTTATTGGTACGGCCGTGCCTTGCAAGTCGAAGGGCGCGTGCAGGATGCGCAACTGCATTTCCAGTCGATCAGTGCGATTCCTGGTTTCTACGGTCAATTGGCATTGGAAGAGCTGGGCCAAAAAATCGTCCTTCCGGCCCGTTCCGTTTCTTTACTGCCGGAGGAAGTTGCCGCTGCCGGCCAAAACCCTGGCTTCAGACGCGCCATGAAATTTTTCGATCTGAATCTGCGCTTCGAAGGGTACCGCGAATGGAACTGGGAACTGCGCCGCATGAACGAGCGACAGCACCTGGCCGCTGCGGAATTCGCCCGACAAAACAATCTGCTCGACCGCATGGTCAATACTTCGGACCGTACCCAGGTTGCCGTCGATTTCACGCAGCGCTTTCCCTCGCCGCATGCCGATGTCATGCGCGCCAATGCCGCACCGCTGGATCTCGATATCGCATGGGTGTACGGTTTGATTCGCCAGGAATCACGATTCATCATGAATGCTCGTTCGCATGTGGGCGCGTCCGGACTGATGCAACTGATGCCGGCGACTGCCAGCTGGGTCGCGCGCAAGATCGGCATGGAAGGATTTAGCGCCGGCCAGGTCAACGATATACCGATCAATATCCGCCTGGGTACGAATTATCTAAAGATGGTGCTGGGTGACCTGGACAATTCCCAAGCCTTGGCGACGGCAGCCTACAATGCCGGCCCCGGCCGTCCGAGGGCATGGCGTGCGACCCTGCCGCGTGCGGTCGAAGGGGCGATTTTTGCCGAATCGATTCCGTTCAGCGAAACCCGAGGCTATGTAAAGAACGTCTTGTCCAATGCGACGTATTATGCTGCCTTGTTCGACAATCAACCGCAGTCGCTGAAGGCCCGTCTGGGGTCGGTCGCGCCGAAAGGATTTGTCGCCTCCGATCTTCCCTGAAAGGTTTGTCCGATGCTCGATCTGAATGCCGCCGCACGACGTTATCCCTCGGTGTTGGTTATTGGCGGCACGGGGTTCATCGGTGCACACCTGATTGCCCGACTTGCTGCCGACGGGCGGCGTGTCATTGTGCCGACGCGCTCTGCCAACCACTCGCGCAAGTTTTCAGTGCTGCCGACCGTCGAAGTGGTGCAGGCCGATGTGCACGATGCCACGGTCTTGGCCGGCTTGATGGCGCGTTGTGACGCCGTCATCAATCTGGTAGGCATACTGCATTCGCGTTCGGGTGCTGCCGGCTCCCGATACGGTCGGGCATTTGCCCGGGCCCATGTGGAGCTTCCGAAAAAGATCGCGGCCGCTTGCGTAGCTGCTGGCATCGAACGTTATCTACATATGAGCGCTCTCGGCGCTTCCGCGCAGGGCAGTTCGATGTATCTGCGCTCGAAAGCCGACGGCGAAGCTGCCGTGCGCGCTGCGCTTCCGGCGGCGACGATTTTTCGTCCATCGGTGGTATTCGGTCCGCAAGATCAGTTTTTAAATTTGTTCGCATCGTTACAGCGGTTTTTTCCGGTGATGCCGCTGGGCGGTGCCGATGCACGTTTTCAACCGGTGTACGTGGGCGATGTCGCACAGGCGTTCGTCAATGCATTGGAGCATCCCACGACGTTCGGCAAAACCTACGAGCTGGGTGGCCCGAGTGTCTACACCCTGCGCCAGCTGGTCATGCTCGCTGGGCAATGGTCTGGCAATCGGCGGCCAGTCATCGGCTTGCCGCCGGCACTGGCTCGATTACAGGCTTTCGCTCTGGAATGGATGCCCGGCGGGCCGTTGATGAGCCGCGACAACCTCGACTCGATGAAGCAGGATAATATTCTGAGAGCGCCGCTCGCCGACGAACTCGGCATCGTTCCCGCAGCGCTGGAAACCCATGCGCCGGCCTATCTGGCTAGGCACGCCTAATCTATTCAGTACGACCCATCAATATCCTAAACAAGACCTTATGCAGACCACCGAACTTGATCCGACACTCTCGGAAACCCTGGAACGGGCAGAAAAAGCTGGCCTGACTCTCGTCATCGGCAACAAAAATTACTCGAGCTGGTCGATGCGCCCCTGGGTAGCGATGACCGCTTTCAACATACCGTTTCGAGAAATCGTCGTGCCGCTGGATCGTGCCGATACGACCAACATGATCGCCCATTATTCACCGGCGGGCAGAGTGCCGGTATTGATCGCCGGCGAAACCGTGATCTGGGATTCGCTGGCGATTTGCGAGTATCTCGCCGAGCAATTTCGCGAAAAGAATATGTGGCCGCTCGACGTGGTAAAACGCGCGCAGGCGCGTTCGGTCTGCGCCGAGATGCATGCCGGTTTTGCCGGTTTGCGTAGCGCCATGTGGATGAATATTCGTGCCAATTTTCATGGCAAGGGTCGTACTCCCGAAGCGCAAGGCGACATCGGCCGGATCTGCGAAATATGGGAAGACTGCATGGCCGAGAGCGGCCCGAACGATTATCTTTTCGGTGATTTTTCGATTGCCGACGCTTACTATGCGCCGGTAGTCATGCGCTTTCGTACCTACGATGTATCGCTGGCACCGGCGCTGCAGGCCTACGCCGACCGCGTCGCCGCGCATCCCGCCGTAGCGCTCTGGATGGCCGGCGCGATGGCCGAAACCGATACCGCACCCCGCTACGATACCTATCCGGATTAGAACTCCAATCATGCAGCGTTATCTGGTTGGCGGTGCCGTGCGCGACCGCCTGCTCGGACTGCCGGTAAAAGACCGTGATTTCGTCGTTGTCGGTACCACGCCCGAAGCGATGCTGGCACAAGGGTTCGTCCCGGTCGGTCGGGATTTTCCGGTGTTTTTGCACCCGCAGACGCATGAAGAGTATGCACTGGCGCGCACCGAGCGCAAGACCGCTCCGGGTTACAAGGGATTCGTTTTTCATGCGCAGGCCGACGTTACCCTGGAACAGGATCTCGCCCGCCGCGATCTGACCATCAACGCCATGGCGCAAGCCGAGGACGGTAGCCTCATCGACCCTTTCAACGGGCAGGCCGATTTGCGCGCGCGCCTGTTGCGACACGTCTCGCCGGCGTTTCTGGAAGACCCGGTCCGCATACTCCGGATCGCGCGTTTCAGTGCCAGATTCGTCGATTTTTCGATCGCGCCGGCAACGGCCGAACTGATGCGTACCATGGTCGAAAATGGGGAAGTCGATGCACTGGTGCCCGAGCGTGCCTGGCAAGAGTTTTCACGCGGGTTGATGGAAGTTAAACCCTCGCGCATGGTTGAGGTACTGCATGCCTGTGGTGCCTTGGCACGGCTGCTGCCAGCCGTGGCGCAACTGTGGCACCAAACTTCTTTGCAAGCTCAGGCCATGTTGGCCAGTCTGGATGCTGCAGCGATTGCGAACGCCGTATTGCCGGTTCGGTATGCCATTCTGCTGCAACCGACTGCGCTACCGGCAGAGCAGTCAGTTGGCGGAACCGACGTGGCCGATACCGCACCGATCGAAGCAGCCTCCAAAAGATTGAAAGTCCCTAGCGACTGCCGTGATCTGGCACGCATGACCGGCCGCGAATGCGGTGCTCTTTTCGAGAGCACGTCTATACCTGAACAGGCGCTCGCCCTGCTCGAGCGCTGCGATGCATTGCGAAAGCCGACCCGATTCAACCAGATGTTAGAAGCGATTACTTTCCTGTACACCGACGACCCGCGTATAGAGGGTTCGGTAGCTAATTGGCGACGTCTTCACCACGCGGTGCTGGCCGTTGACACCGGCTTTGTGGCGGCACAAGTGCAGCGGCGATACCCCGGTCAGCCGTTGCGCATCAATGCGGCGGTCAGAGCAGCCAGGATGGCGGCAATTTTGGCGCTTTTACCTGCCAGCGACTGAACTTTTAGTCTCTAACGTGTCCACCATTAAGTAACACATTTCACATAACTGAAATACTTAATGATTTAATAATTAGTTACTTATTAGATATTATTTGGTCTACTAGATTTAGCTGGAAAACTAGGACCGATAATGCTTCTGGAATAACCTGGAGGTATGGCCTACAATACGTTGTGCATTGCACCATAATTAGTTGCAATGCGTTAAGAAAGGATTGTCATGGCCTCTACTGACACGTTGTTACGCAATCAGCCCGGCTCCGACCAGACATTTCGGAATCCTGACTGTAATCACGGGTCGATTCGCGTGAAAGAATTATCCGAACGCGACCGGCGACGTCTATTGATGCATTTTCTTGAGTTGCCAGAAAGTGACCGCTTGCTCCGATTCGGCAACATCCTTTCGGATGCGTTGGTTACCCGTTACGTCCAACGTCTGAATTTCGCGCGCGACGCGGTGTTCGGTGTTTTCGATGCAGACCTAGCGTTGGTTGGGGTAGGCCATCTCGGTTTTGTGCCCTGCGACACAAAACCGGCTTCCTCGACCATCACCGCCAAGGAGCGCATCGCCGAATTCGGCCTTTCAGTCTCGGCGTACGCGCGCGGCTGCGGTATCGGGACGAAATTATTCGAGCGCGCCGCCATCCACTGCCGCAACGAAGATATCGATACCCTTTACATGCATTGCCTGACGTCGAACCAGACCGTCATTCACATCGCACGAAAAGCGGGTATGCAAATTCATCGTGCCCATGGTGAAGCGGAAGCCTGCTTGAAGATTCGCCCGGCGGATTCATGCAGCCTGATGCAGGAAGCGGTCGAGGAGCAGGTGGCAGCCCTGGATTACACCATTCGCGCCAGTACCCATACTGCGGTGAAATGGTTGGCACAGATACCTTCGAACATGCCCGATTTCAAGAATCAGCCTGAATAAAGGCATGGGTATAGGCAAGGCATGGCATGAGCAAAGGCAGGCGGTCGATGTGTATAGATGAAAACGCTCAGATGCGCGTGCTAAATTCGTTGTAGCCCCGGGCCCGTAGTACACAGGCGGGGCATGCGCCACAGCCGTATCCCCAATCATGCAGTGTCCCGCGTTCCCCGAGATAACACGTATGTGTGTGAATTCGAATCGATTCCACCAGCGTATCGCCACCAAGATCGTGTGCCAGCCTCCAAATGGCAGCTTTATCCAGCCACATCAGGGGTGTTTCCAGTTTTAATCGCGTTGCCATACCCAAATTCAACGCTACCTGGAGTGCTTTCATGCTGTCGTCCCGACAATCCGGATATCCGGAAAAATCGGTCTCGCACATGCCGCCTACGAGTACATTCAAGCCGCGGCGATAGGCCACGGTCGCGGCGACCATCATGAATAACAGGTTGCGGCCCGGAACGAATGTGTTGGGCAAACCGTCTTCCCGCATTTTGATATCGACTGCGCGCGTCAGTGCAGTGTCGGAAATTTTTCCGAGAACCGACAAGTCGATGACGTGATCCGTACCCAGCCGCTGCTGCCAGCCGGAATCGACGGTAAGGATTTGCTGCAGCGCGCGAGGGCGTACGCTCAATTCGATAACATGCCGCTGCCCATAATCGTAGCCAATCGTTTCCACATGTCCATACCGCGACAATGCCCAGGCCAAGCATGTCGCGGAATCCTGACCGCCAGAAAACAGTACCAGGGCGCGACCGGCGTGCACCGCCGATTGCTTGCGTACAGGATCATTTCTTGGCCCGCTCGTATGCTCGCTCATAATTTATCGATCGTCTCGAGCGTCTGCTCGATAAAGTCGCCATCGGCTTCGGTGAAACGCAATTTAGCGGGATACCACTGCAAGGTCGGTGCCAGCCAGATATCGAGTTTCTGTCCTTTCGAGTCGGCAGGTGGTGCACGCACCACATGAATTGCATTGATCACTCCCATGGCAGTACGAATTCTTGCCGGCTTGCCGACATTGAATGTCCATAACTCGGCATCACGCTGACCGGCCACGAAAAACCGCCACGTGCTGCCGGCCTTGAAGGTCGGGCCTGCGCCACGTGCTACACCGATCAATTGCCAGACTACGCTGTTGCGGTCTTGCTCTCCGCCCTTGATCGGGTAGGCAGCCGATGAAGCCGAGAAACGAATGGTTTTGCTCTGGCGATCGAAAGTCGTGGTAGTGGCGCTTTTGCGCATGCGCTTATCGACGAATGTCGCCGGTGCCAGGCCGAAGGTATCGATGTCGCCGACGCTTTTCGCATCGAACACTTTGCCAAATAGCGCCGCGCGCGATTCAGTGTCCACTGAAAATTTGCCGTCGGCCCATTTCCATTGCACTTGCGCCGTGCCGTCGATCGATAGACCGCTCTGGCGCGCAGTGACCTGGTACCGTAAATCAGCAGAAGGCGGCAGGCTGAGCTTGTATACCTTCCCCGGCGGTTGCGGTGTCGAAGCTGCAACGGCCGCCACGGGTAGGACGCATACTGCAGCCAGAAGTGCACGTCGTACCAAAGCATATATTTTGGCCGATCCGCTGTGCCGTTGTAAGACGAATGCCATTCGATGCCTTGTCGTGAAGCTTGATTAGGTTTTGTTGCAGGTTTCAGTTTCGATGCAGCCGTGAAGGTGGCCCGTCATCGAATCGCATCGAGCGAGAAGTCGAGATAATCGCCATTAATTTCGGTATAGCGCAACTTTACCGGATACCACTGACGATCGGGTGCCAGCCAGATATCGATGCGTTTATCCCGGGTACCCGGACGGGGTGAACGCACCAGATGCCAGGCGCGTGTCTGCCGCCCCGATTCAATGTCGATGTCGATCCACTCCTCGCCCAAAACGTCGATTTGCCATGGCTCCGCATCGCGCACGCCGGCCACCAGGATCTCGAGCCGGCCGTTGGAAATGAACGATGCGTTTGTGGCACGGGCAAGGCCGGCGAGTTGCCACAAGATGCTTGCACGATCCTGCGCACCCGGAATCAGCGGTGCAGTGCCTGCGTTCGCCGAAAAAAAGATCGTTTGTGAAGTATCGGGCTCGGGATTACGCTCGAAGCGCGTGATCGTTTCGGCCCGGCGGGCATTCTTTTCAAAATACAGGGCAGGTGCGAGGCCGCCTCTGTCGATGTTGCCTTGGCTACGAAACGACGATAGGGTGAAACCAAATTTGCTTATTTCTCCCTCCACAGCGTATCCGTCCTGGCTGGCCTGCCAATCGATCGTACCGGTGCCAAGGGTGATACTGCCTCTGGTGGCATAACGCACCTCGTAAGAGAGCACTGCCGATGGCGGCAAATCGATATCGGTTTGTGCAACTGTCGAAACTGTCGGGGAAAGCAGATCGGTATTTTCAATCGCTGGTGTAGTGTCCAGCTGGTCCGGACCGTCTACATCCGGCTCGGCGATCTGCTGCGTTTGCAGAGGCGAGCTTGGTACTTCCGGTAGCTGAATTGGTGGTGCGGCGAATACTGATGCGGGCGGCGGTGTTGATACTGGTGCCGGTAAGGCCGGCTGTTTTACCCTCGGCGGCTTTGCCGTCGCTGTACGCGATACGTCTTTTGCGGTTTCTTTTATCGGTTCGTTCTTTGGCGCTATTTTTTGTGCGGGTGGAGCCGCTAGAAGCATCACCGCCACTGGCGTCGGCGCAGGCTCTGTAGATGTGCCGCCCGAGCCGAATAATGCCAGTTGCAATACGATCAGATGGAGCAAAAGCGAAAGCGCCAGCAGAAATAGCGGGCGTGCCATGTGTGCGACAGCCCGAAACAAGCAGAAATGAAATTTGACTTCGCGGACTTTGCGGACCTCGATCGGCATCATGGCGCTAGTGTAGCTTTATCGGCCCGGACGCCTGTACTTGCAGGGTCGGGCCGTTGCCGGCTGCCCTGTCATGAAATTCGTTATCTGCTACGCTTTGCTTAACTATTCATTGGAGACGACCATGACCAACCCGGCTATGCCAAACCTGCCTGGCTTCGGCGCAATTGCAGAAAGCATGGAGCTGGTGCGTAAGATGTGGGGCGGTACCGGCTCGCCGGGGATCGGCTTTCCAGGAATGACGATGCCGAGTTTGTCGGTCGAAGAGATCGACAAGCAGATTGCCGATCTGAAAGCGGTCGAAGCCTGGCTCACGCTGAATATGAATATGCTTAGAGGAACGATCCAGGCGCTTGAAGTACAGAGTGCTACGATTTCTGCTTTGAAATCGATGGGAGAAGCGTTTAAAAATGCCGGTAAGGCCGCCACCGCTTCGACAAACGCAGCGGGTGCGGCAGGAACGACTGCAGCGCCGACTGCCGGTTTTTCCTTTCCGTTTGCTTGCCCTTCGCAACCACAGTCGCAAGAGCCACAGGCGTCGACAAATCGACCGGCGCAGCACGCAGATACAGCGAAACCGGCCGGCCCCGAGATGGTTGCGTCGCTGGCAGATCCCACGGCTTGGTGGAACATGTTGCAGGGTCAATTCAAGCAGGCTGTGACTGCCGCGACGGCATCGCCGGGTGCTAGAGGAAGCGATGCCAGCGCAGCTGCTGAGCCGGCGAGCGAGAGCCCCGATCCGACGCCGAAGTCGCCGGAGGCTGTGGACGATGCCATCGGCCCGAGCGGCTTTAGCAGCGCAAGTGCAGTGCACCCTGAGGGCTTCGATGAACAAGCCCACAAAGCCGAAGCCGAAGCGCCACAACCGAATTCGCCGACAAAACGCTCGACGAAAGCGGTGGGGAAACCGACGGCATCGTGATCAAAGCCTTGCAGCCGCCCTATGACGCGTTGTAACTATCGTTGTCATTATCGCGTTGTCGTTAAAATATACACATTCAATGGAAGCTATCGAGAATCATGAAATCAGGCATGTTGTATCCGGAATTATTCAAGTCGCTCGAACAGGTACGCTGGAACATGGAAACGGATATTCCATGGGATTCGTTCGACCCTGCATTGCTGACCGACGAGCAGGCACAAACCATACGTATGAACGCCATCACAGAATGGTCGGCCCTGCCCGCTACCGAGATGTTCTTGCGAGACAATAAAGGCGACAGTGACTTCTCGGCATTCATGTCGGTATGGTTTTTCGAAGAGCAGAAACATTCGTTGGTATTGATGGAATATTTGCGCCGCTTTCGCCCGGAAATGGTGCCCACCGAGCAGGAATTGCACAATGTTCGGTTCGAATTCGATCCGGCACCGCCGCTCGAAACATTGATGATGCATTTCTGCGGTGAAATTCGTTTGAATCACTGGTATCGCTGCGCTTCGGAATGGCATACCGAGCCGGTAATCAAGGAAATTTACAAAATCATCAGCCAAGACGAAGCCCGTCATGGTGGCGCTTACCTGCGTTATATGAAAAAAGCGCTGGTCGAAGTCGGTGATACTGCACGCGCGGCGTTCTCGAAAATCGGGGTTTTGATGGCGTCGGCACGGCGTACCGAAAAACCGCTGCATCCGACCAATCTTCATGTGAACCAGGCATTGTTTCCGAACGATACCGTTCAATCGCGTCTGCCCGACCCGGACTGGCTCGAAGCCTGGCTCGACGGCCAAATAAAATTCGACAGCGAATGGGAAAAAAAGGTAGTCGACCGCATTCTTCACAACGTGTCGCTGCTCTTCGACCGCAGCTTCGCTACGGTGCAAGAGCTTAATCGCTATCGCAAGGAAGTCGTGGCTCGTCTAGCACCGGTACCAGCTTAAAGCAGTCGGTATGCCGGATTTCGAACTAAAGATTTGCAAGCCAGACGATTTAGCAGTACGCATCGCGCAATTGCCGAAGCCGGTGGTGCTGACCAACGGCGTGTTCGACATACTGCACCGTGGTCATGTCACTTACCTGGCGACAGCACGCGCTCTAGGCGCTTCTCTGATCGTGGCAGTCAATAGTGACGATTCTGTGCGTCGCTTGGGCAAAGGAAATGATCGGCCATTAAATCATTGCGAAGACCGTATGGCGCTGCTGGCTGCGTTGGAATCGGTGTCGTTGGTTGTCGCATTCGGGCAAGACACCGCTCTCGAGATCGTCGATGTCGTCCGGCCACAGATTTACGTCAAAGGCGGGGATTATCAGATGCACGAAATTCCGGAAGGAAAATTGGTGCTGTCCTATGGCGGGCAAGCGATAGCGATCGATTTCGAACACGATCGCTCGACGTCGAAGCTATTGCAGAAAGTCCGGCACGCGAGCTAGCTTCAACGTTTGCATCAGTGTTGATGCGTTGCTGTAGCTTGGTCGGTTGTTTTATCCGCCGCGCTGCGTTCGATATTTACCGTCACTTCCAATTTGCCGGCACGCTCAAACGTCAGCACCAGCGGAACCTTATCTTGCAATACCAAAGGCTTTCTCAAACCCGTCATCATGATGTGATAACTACTGCCGGCGGTCAGCGTCATTTTCTTTTGCGGTTCCAGCGGCAAATCTTCTACTTCGCGCATTGCCATCACCGGGCCGTTCATCGTCATGCGATGCACCATCACGCTTTGTGCTGCCGGCGATGTAAGCGCCACCAGCCGATCTACGCTCGTGCCCTGATTTTCAATCGTGAGGTACACCACGGCACTGGTTTGCCCCGGCAAGCTAGCCGGTGCGGCTGGGTGGCCGACATGGATCGGGCCGAGCTTGAACTCGTGCGCCAGGCCGGACGCACTAGCGCCCAAAACGCAGGCCAGCCCGATTGTTTTAAGAAGTCGAAACAATACTGAGAATTGCATATAGTCCTTGTAAATAGTTAGCCGCCGCCGAGAAAGCCATTCTGACGCCAGGCTTCATACACTACTACCGCAACGGCATTTGAAAGGTTCAAGCTACGGTTTTCCGGGCGCATGGGCAGGCGAATGCGTTGGTCAGACGGGAAACTCTCACGCAATGCCGGAGACAACCCACGTGTTTCCGCTCCGAAGACAAAAACGTCTCCCGGCTGAAACGCGACGGCCGCAAACGCGACCGCGCCGTGGGTAGTCATGGCAAACATACGCGTGAGCTCGGGTGTCGCCGTTGTCAAAAAAGCGGTCCAGCTCGGGTGCACCTGCATGGTCGCATAATCGTGATAATCCAGCCCAGCGCGCCGCATTTTTGCGTCGTCCAATGGGAATCCGAGCGGTTCGATCAGATGTAGTTGAGCACCGGTGTTAGCGCACAGCCGAATGATATTTCCGGTGTTAGGAGGAATTTCGGGTTCGACCAAAACTACGTGAAACACGGCGTTTCCTTTTTCAATGCTAAATTTAGAGAGTGCGGGCAAAGACCAGGTTGGTGACCCGCGCGGCACCGAAAAACTTCAGTGTTGCCGCAACTTCGTTGAGCGTTTCACCGGTTGTCATCACGTCGTCCACTACGCCGACATGCACGCCTCGTACACTGGCAATCGTTTGCGGCAGCAGTGTGAATGCACCGTGCAGATTGCGCCTTCGTGCCGATAAGGACAGGCGCGATTGCGCAACCGTTTCCCGCGCCCGCGCGAGCATGCGCGGCACCAATTGCACACCGAGCGCCGTTGCCAGCGGCTTGGCGATTTCCAGCGACTGATTAAAACCTCGCTGCTGCAGGCGAGCCGGCCCCAGTGGCACGATGGCCAGACAATCTGGCAGGGGAAGGTCAGGTGCCGCCTTACGCAACAGCGATTCCAATATTTGGTCGGCAAAAAGTTGTGCCAGCGGAAGACCGGCACCGAACTTCAGATTCAATACCAACCGGTCGATCGGCGCTGCATAATCGCAGGCGGCAATGGTCGCATCAAAAGCAGGTGGGCTAGCCCGACAAGCCCGGCAGACCGCCGAAGCTTGTTCCATCGTCGTCGATGGCAACGGCAACGGCAACGCGCAGCAATTGCAACGCAGCTTAGTCTCCGCAAAAAATTGCACGCAGCAGGCTTTGCAAATCGTATGAGGGCCAATGGCCGCGCACAATGCACAGGTACCAGGCAGTAGGCTCGCCAAATTCGATAAGAGTTGCCGGCATCGCATTAACGAAGCATACAAAGGTGTCATAAAAAGGTGTAATGAGAAATGCGTAGCTAGCTGGTAATTGCGGAAAGACGATACAGAGCGAAAAATTCTTCGAACGTGTAAACTTAAAACCATTATCTCACCGCACGCACGGTCTATTACCCAGCCTGCCGCAAACGGCTTTCTCTATCGATGCCAACCGAGTTTCCTGCCGCCGCGCCGATGAGCGCACCTATCGACAACTTGCGCGTGCGCCGTCTTTTCGCGAAGCCCGAGCGGATTATCGAATCCGGTTTTCTGCGCCGGGAAATCGCTGTGCGGATGCATGAGCGGCTGACGTTAGTGCGGTTGTCCCCGCGCGGTGTACTCGATGCCGGCTGTGGCAACGGCGCGGATTTGCCTATGTTGCAAAAACTCTATCCTGATGCGCAGATCGTCGGCGT
Organism: Pseudomonadota bacterium; assembly: GCA_040385645.1. Taxonomy (GTDB): domain Bacteria; phylum Pseudomonadota; class Gammaproteobacteria; order Burkholderiales; family Burkholderiaceae_D; genus JANXSS01. Next base: position 24,775 of record JAZKGZ010000012.1, on the reverse strand, counting down.
CGACGGTGCGCAAGCCATGTTGCAGACCGCACGGGGCAGTCAAAAGGCTGCACTTTCGGCAGTCAATCGTTTATTGGCCCAATGGTTGCCAGCTCGGCTGACATCCGGGCTAACGTCCGGGCTGACACCGCGCGGCCTCGATGCTCGGCTGGTGTGCGCGGATTTCGGCAAACTGCCGTTCGCGACCGATGCCGTCGACTTGATCTGGTCCAATCTGGCATTGCATTGGCATCCGCAGCCAGATCGGGTGTTCGGCGAATGGCGCCGGCTTCTGCGTGCCAACGGATTATTGATGTTTTCCTGTTTTGGGCCGGATACTTTTCAACAGCTACGCACCGCATTTGTTGCAGCGACAGGCGGCGCAGCGACTCGGGTTCTGCCATTCGTCGATATGCACGACTTTGGCGATATGTTGGTCGGTGCCGGATTCGCGACACCGGTCATGGATATGGAAAAAATTACCGTCACTTACGAAACCGTGGAGCGCTTGATGGATGACGCACGCGCCTGGGGGGGTAATCCTTTGTCGAACCGGCCACGCGGATTACTCGGCCGGCATACCTGGCTCAGGTTGTGCGCCGCGCTCGAAGGCATGCGAGAAAGCAATGGTCTTATCCCGTTGACATTTGAAATAATTTACGGCCACGCATTCCGGCCTTTGCCAAAGGTGACGGCCAGTGGCGAATCGATTGTTCGCTTCGATCAGCGTCGAAAATGACAGCTTTTCTCAGGTCTCGGGGCAGTAACGATGCTTGATGCGAATATTGAATTTGAACTATAATTACAGGGTTTTGCACTACGCTAGCACTGCTGTAATTTTGAGCAAAAAGGGTGGCGATGACCGAACAGCGAGAATGGATATCGAAGCGCAATTGCTCGATTTCGCCGCGCCAGATGCTGCTGGCATACGGCGCGCTGTGCGGTATATCGCTTGCGGTGGGCAGTTTTTTTGCCTGGCACGGCGCTTGGTACGTTCTGGGTTTCGCACTACTCGAGATGACCGCCGTCGGTACCGCCTTCGTGCTGCACGGACGCCACGCCACCGATCTGGAGCGGGTGGCACTAAAGCACGATTGCTTAGTCGTCGAGTTGATTCGAGCCGAGCAAGCCCGGCAATTTAGGTTCGATCCCCGTGTGACGAAAGTCCAGGCACCGGCTGCTTATCATTGCTTAATTGGCGTCGAGGCGCGAGGCACGCGCGTGGAAATAGGGCGTTTCTTGCCGTCGCCGAAGCGCCAGCAGTTCGCTCACGAACTCCGCACTGCCTTGGCGGGCTAGAAACATCGCATCGAAGAATTTTAAATTTAGGGTACTGAAAAATCATGAAATTTGTACAGCGGATTCAATCGTCGGTACTGGCTGCATCGCTGCTGGCAGCATGCACGTCGGTGTGGGCGGTAGTCGATAGCGTAGGCGGCCCGGCGGTACGGCAGCTCAATATGCAAACTCCGGTAACGCCGATCGCCGCCCAGATCTATTCGCTGCACACACTGCTGCTGATAATTTGCCTGGTGATTTTTTTCGCCGTATTCGGTGTGATGTTTTATTCCATCTTAAAACACCGTAAATCTCTGGGCCACAAGCCGGCCAGTTTTCATGAAAGCACCACTGTCGAAATCGCCTGGACGATCGTACCGTTTCTGATCGTGATCGGCATGGCGTTGCCGGCAACCAAAACCGTGGTCGCCATGAAAGACACCTCGAATGCCGATTTGACGATTAAAGCTACCGGCATGCAGTGGAAGTGGGGGTACGATTATCTCAAAGGCGAAGGAGAGGGCATTTCGTTTCTTTCCAATTTGGCTACGCCACGTGAGCAGGTAACGGATTCAGGCTTGCCGAAAAATCCCGAGTATTTGCTTGAAGTCGACAACGAAGTGGTGGTGCCGGTCAATAAGAAGGTTCGCATCGTTACCACTGCTAACGACGTCATTCATGCTTGGGCAATCCCGGCTTTTGGGGTGAAACAGGATGCCATTCCGGGCTTTGTACGTGACACTTGGTTCACCGCAGAAAAAATTGGCCGCTATCGTGGTCAGTGTTCTGAGTTGTGCGGTAAGGAACATGCATTCATGCCGATCGTCGTCAATGTCGTCAGCGCCGAAGACTATACGAAGTGGGTGGATGGCAAGAAAAAAGAGATGGCTTCCAAGGCAGACGATCCCAATAAGGTTTGGACGGTAGATGAATTGAAGCAGCGCGGTGAAAAGATCTATACCGCCAACTGCATCGCCTGTCATCAGGCCAACGGTAAAGGTGTGCCCGGTGCCTTTCCTGCACTCGACGGCAGCGCCATGGTAAATGGCCCGAAGCCGCCGAATATCGACATTCTGCTTAATGGTAAAAACGCAATGCCGGCATGGAAAGACGTGCTTTCCGATACCGAGATCGCTGCGGTCATTACTTACACGCGCAACAGTTGGTCGAATAAAGCTGCGGAAAACATTATTCAGCCAAGCGAAGTCCTGGCGGCGCGTAAGTAAGCGTAGCAGATCAGGATAGCGAACCGACATAGCAACCGAATATAGCAAATCAGCACACCGAACTAGGAGATTGAGATGAGTACAACTGCAGTCGATCACGGGCACGCCGGGCATGGTCACAGCGACGAGGCACACACTCACCCGCATGGCTGGCGTCGCTGGTTGCTGGCGACGAACCACAAAGACATCGGTACTTTGTACCTGTGGTTTTCTTTCATCATGCTGCTCACCGGCGGTGTGTTGGCATTGCTGATTCGTGCGGAATTGTTTCAGCCCGGTCTGCAATTATTCCAGCCCGAGCGCTTTAATCAACTGACCACAATGCACGGCCTGATCATGGTGTTCGGCGCGATCATGCCGGCCTTCGTTGGTTTCGCCAACTGGATGATTCCGCTGCAAATCGGCGCATCCGACATGGCATTCGCCCGTATGAACAATTTCTCGTTCTGGCTGTTGCCACCTGCTGCCATCCTGCTGATTTCGTCGTTTCTGGTTCCTGGCGGTGCACCTGCCGGCGGTTGGACGATGTATCCACCACTGTCGACCCAGATGGGCATCGGCATGGATTTGGCAATTTTCGCCATGCACATCATGGGTGCGTCGTCGATCATGGGTTCGATCAATATCGTCACAACCGTCCTTAACATGCGCGCGCCGGGCATGACGCTGATGAAGATGCCGATGTTTTGCTGGACCTGGCTGATCACTGCGTATCTGCTCATCGCCGTCATGCCGGTATTGGCAGGCGCAATCACGATGACACTCACCGATCGCCATTTCGGTACTGCATTCTTCAACGCTGCCGGCGGCGGCGATCCTGTGATGTACCAACATATTTTTTGGTTCTTCGGGCATCCCGAGGTCTACATCATGATTTTGCCGGCATTCGGCATCGTCTCGCACATCATTCCGGCATTTGCCCGCAAGCCGCTGTTCGGTTATGCCTCGATGGTGTACGCAACGGCTTCAATCGCGATTTTGTCGTTCATCGTTTGGGCGCATCACATGTTTACCAGCGGCATGCCGGTCACCGGGCAACTGTTTTTCATGTACGCCACCATGTTGATCGCGGTGCCGACCGGTGTGAAGATTTTCAACTGGATTGCCACCATGTGGCGCGGCTCGATGACGTTCGAGACGCCGATGCTGTTCGCTATCGGTTTCATCTTCGTTTTCACCATGGGTGGCTTTACCGGTCTGATTTTGGCGGTGACACCGATCGATATCGAAGTACACGACACGTATTACGTCGTTGCACACTTCCACTACGTACTGGTTGCCGGCTCGCTGTTCGCCATGTTTGCCGGCTTTTATTACTGGGCACCGAAGTGGACGGGGTATATGTACAACGAAGGTCGGGGTAAATTCCATTTCTGGTCTTCGCTCATTACGTTCAATATCACTTTCTTCCCGATGCATTTTCTCGGATTGGCCGGAATGCCGAGGCGCTACGCGGACTATGCGACGCAATTCACCGATTTCAATGTGGTCGCATCGATCGGTGCCTTCGGTTTCGGTCTGAGCCAGGTGTATTTCCTGTTCGCCGTTGTCATTCCATCGATTCGCGGTGGCGAAAAAGCTGCAGCCAAGCCTTGGGAAGGCGCAGAAGGCCTGGAATGGACGGTGCCTAGCCCTGCTCCTTTCCATACGTTCGAAGTCCCACCGCTGGTGAAATAACCACCGATGAACGCACCGAAAAAACCGAACAATCTGAGGACCGCTTTAATCGTCGGGTCGTTCGCGTTACTCTTTTTCATCGTGACGATCGTTAAACAACTGATGGTTTAAGATGCCTGCGAATTTCATCCAGCAATTGAATGGCCGCATGCTTGGCAAGCTGATCGTCATCGCCATCCTGATGTTCGGCTTTGGCTATGCATTGGTACCGTTGTACAAAAAGATCTGCGAGATTACCGGCATCAATGTATTGAGCTCGAAAGACGGTATGGTCGACGGTATCGGCAATACACAAATCGACAAGAGCCGGCTCGTCACGGTGGAATTCGACGCGAATTCTCATGGGCCATGGCGGTTCCGGCCAACGACAAGCAGTGTGCAAGTACATCCCGGTGAAATGACGCAAGTGGTGTACGAGGTAGTCAACGCGCAGGGCAGAGCCGTCGATGCCCAAGCCATACCCAGCTATGCACCGCAACAGGCAGCAGGCCACTTTAAAAAAGTCGAATGTTTCTGTTTTAAACAGCAGACGTTGCAGCCGAACGAAGCCAAGCAGATGCCAGTGATGTTTTTCATCGATCCGAAATTGCCGCATGATGTAAAGACGATTACTTTGTCATATACGTTTTTTGAAATCGCTACACCGGGTAAAAAAACGTGATCGATTCACTCAACATGGTCATACTCGACTCGATTCCAATAACCATAGTTGTCGGTAATCATGAATGATCAACCTGTATCAAGCGAGCATATGACAGGCCAGACGGTTGTGCAGCGCAAGCTCTCGTTCTTGGCCACGATGAAAGCGGTGTTGTGGTCGTTTTTTGGCGTACGCCGAAAAAGCGATTACGAGCGCGACGCGGCAGAGCTCAATCCGGTGCATGTACTGATTGCCGGTGTAATCGGTGCCATGTTTTTTGTCGGATTTTTAGTGGCTGTTGTAAAAATCGTCGTATCGAAATAGGGTTTGTCGCCCGACCGGCGGTATATCCGTACGTAGTGCCGGCAATAATGAATATCCGGCGCGGTTCGTAATCGTTATTGTTTTTTGAAAATTGGTATCAGGAGATCACATGAGTACGCCGCAAGCAAACGTCCCCCATTATTTTGTACCCGGTCCCTCGCAATGGCCGATGCTGGCTGGCGTTTCGCTGCTGGTGATGATGGCCGGTGCCGCTGCGTGGGTCAACAGCATCTCCTGGGGCATGTATGCCAACCTGCTCGGGCTTTTCGGATTTCTGGTGGTGCTGTACTACTGGTTTGGTGACGCGATTGCCGAATCCGAAGGCGGTTTGTACAACAGCCGCATCGATGTATCGTATCGCTGGAGCATGGGCTGGTTCATCTTTTCCGAAGTGATGTTTTTTGCAGGCTTTTTCGGAGCTCTATTCTATGCACGCAGCATTACGATGCCGTGGTTAGGCGACCTCGATCATAAGTTGCTCTGGCCCGATTTCGGTGCGGTTTGGGGTACTGGCGGGCCAGGCGGCATTGTCGAGCCGTTCCGGACAATGGGGCCTTTTCCGATTCCGACGATCAATACTGCAATTCTTCTGGCCTCCGGTGTCACGCTCACCATTTCGCACCATGCCTTACGTATGGGGCAGCGTGGCAAGACCGCGTTCTGGTTGGCAGCGACCGTACTGTTGGGTGCAATCTTCATGGGCTTTCAAGTTTATGAATACATGCACGCCTATTCGGATTTGAACCTCCGGCTCGACTCCGGTATCTACGGCTCAACATTCTTCATGCTCACAGGTTTTCATGGTTTCCATGTGACGCTCGGCGCGATTATGTTGGCCGTGGTGCTATACAGATTGATGAAAGGGCATTTCACGCCGGACCAACACTTCGCCTTTGAGGGTGCAGCCTGGTATTGGCATTTCGTCGACGTGGTCTGGCTGGGTCTGTATGTGGTGGTGTACTGGCTTTGATGCCGGTGTTGCGGTCAAGTCTTAGAAAGTCGTAGACGAAAAAGCCGCATGCTGTGCGGCTTTTTTCATGGGTCGGGCCGCTTTTTTACGTCGGATTGGCAAACTTCAGCGAATGCCGGTAGGCATGATCCAACCCATTTGGTTGGCCAAGAGCAGCAGTGCGAACAGCAAGATCGAAAACCCGACGCGAAATGCCAGAGCCCGTACTGTCCGGTTGCTTCTACCTTTGTCTTTCATCAGAAATACGAATGCGGAAACCAGGCTGCCGATGATGAGTAAAAAAGCGAGGGCAACGAGAATTTTCATGGAATTAAAAGTGAATAAGATAAAAATATCCGGTCTTGCTTGGAAAACGGTCGGCCGGCTTGACGTTTTGGCATTGTAATGCGATTTGGCTTTGGCTCACGGTTCCACTTCAGGCTTATTCCATTCATCTCGACCATGATCGTAATAGCGATCGGTGCAGCGCTAGGGCAGTGGCAGCTCGACCGCGCCGACGCAAAACGTTCGATCGAAGTAAAATTAAGCGAGCGGTCCTCCGGCCCGGCGTTGCCCCTCGACGGCATTAGCGCAAGTGTGGATGAATTGGAATATCGGAAGGTGCGTCTGACCGGTGAATTCATAAAAGACTGGCCGTTATATTTGGACAATCGCCCTCATATGGGACGTGCTGGTTTCTATGTACTGATGCCTTTTCGTAGCTTGAACAGCAGTAGCGTGACGCTGATACAGCGCGGCTGGATACCGAGAAATCCGCAGGACCGGGCACGGTTGCCGCCGTTGGCCACACCAGCGGGTACCTTGACGATCGAAGGGCAGGTTCGGCGGGCACCGGGCAACGTAATGAAGATGGGGCAGGCCCCGGCCCTAATGCCTGGAGCGATCCTGCAAAATCTGGATTTGGTCGAATTGGCGCGGACCAGCGGCTTGCCGATCCAGCCATTCATGGTGCAGCAGACGGGCGACATTGGCGACGGGTTGACACGGGGCTGGCCACTGCCATCGAGCGGCATCGACCGCCACCTCGGGTATGCCTTTCAGTGGTACGCGCTGGCAGCGGTGGCCGGTATTTTTTTCATCGTCACAGGATTCAAACGTGCAAAACCTGCAAAACCTGCAACCGAGTAAACAAAGAACGATGGGACGCTGGAAGTTGTTGGCGATCCTGCTCGTGTGCGCCTCGCCACTGCTGGCGTCGTATCTCTCTTATTACGTGATCAAGCCCGAAGGCCGTACCAATTATGGCGAGATTCTCGATCCCCGGCTGTATCCCTTGCCAATGCTCAAAGGTGCAGCGCTTGACGGCTCGCCGACTGAGCTTACGGCCTATAAAGGCAAGTGGATTATGCTGCAGGTAGGTGGCTCGGATTGCAATGAGGCCTGTAAGACTCGGCTGTACGAAATGCGTCAGTTGCGTCTGGCCCAAGGCAAGGCGATGAGCCGGATCGAGCGAGTGTGGTTAATTCCCGATTCGCAGCCACTGGATACGGCCTTGATGCGTGAATACGATGGCACCCGGATGTTGCGCGTGCAACCGGCATTGCTTGAAAAATGGCTGCCGGTGGCGGCTGGTGCAGCGGTCACCGACCATCTTTATCTGATCGATCCGCTGGGTAATCTCATGATGCGTTTTCCGAAGCAGGCCGATCCCAATAAGGTCAAGAAAGACTTGGGTAAGTTGTTGCGCGCTTCGAGTATCGGTTAATCGCCATGTCGCTTGGACTCACTCTGCAACTGGCAATTTTGGCCTTGATCGTGGCGATGTTGCCGCTTTCGCTGGTATGGGCAGCCGCCGATAAAGACCGCTACCGCAAGCTCATCGCGGTCACGGTTTTTCTGACATTCGATCTAATCGTTTTCGGTGCATTCACCCGTCTGACGGACTCCGGCCTCGGTTGCCCCGACTGGCCTGGTTGCTACGGTCAGGCGAATCCATTGCAGGCGCACGCCGAAATTTTGGCGGCGCAAACCGCCATGCCAACCGGGCCGGTAACGGTTGCCAAGGCCTGGATAGAAATGATCCACCGCTACATGGCGATGGCGGTCGGGGTGTTGATCGTCTCGCTGATGGTGCTAGCTTGGCGTCGGTGGTGGCAACAGCGGCAGCAACTTCAGCAGCATATCGACGGCGATGGTAACCAGCCCGCCTCCACGGCAGCTGCTAAGTCCACTACAACTGTTGAAAGCGGACAACCCTGGTTTGCGACAATGTTGTTCGGTTTCGTCTGCTTGCAAGGTGCGTTCGGTGCCTGGACCGTTACCCTCAAATTGCAGCCTCTGATCGTCACCGTTCATCTCTTGATGGGCATGGGTCTGCTCGGCTTGCTGGCCTGGTTGCACGCCCAACATCGCCTCGGGCAAGCACTGCCAGACGAAGGCGCTGCCGCTCTGCGTTGGCCGGCACTGTTGGCGGCGGTACTGTTGGCGGTTCAAATCGCACTCGGCGGCTGGGTCAGCACCAACTATGCGACCCTGGCATGCACGGATTTTCCGCTGTGCCAGGGCACTCTCGTGCCGCCGATGGATTATGCCGAGGGCTTCACTCTTTGGCGTAAGCTTGGCATGACGGCCAGCGGTGAATACCTGCCGTTTCCGGCATTGACGGCCATTCACTGGGTGCATCGCAACAGTGCATTCGTGGTAGTGGCAGTGCTCGGGTGGGTCGGCTGGCGCGCTCTCGCCATTCCAAGTCTTCGGCGTACCGGCACATGGCTGCTCGTCGGGCTGGGCACACAATTCGCCACCGGTGTGGCAACCGTTTATCTCGAATGGCCACTTGCCCTCGCAGTAGCGCACAACGCCGGTGCAGCTCTGCTTGTGCTGTTATTGACCATGTTAAACTACCGGACCTTTGCCGCCCACCTTACTCTGAATACAACTTCGGGCTACCGCTCCGGACTACAGCCCCGGATTACCTAACCGGGCAAGTCTTTTCCACCTCTTAGATTCGTGACTTCTCTGACCTCCGTCTCGCTTCCCAGCCGCATTGCCCAGTATTGGGCCCTGACCAAGCCGCGCGTGACGCAGCTGGCTGTGTTTTGTGCAGTCATCGGCATGTTTCTGGCGACGCCGAGCTTGCCCGACTGGCGGATCGTGATCGCTGCCACGGCCGGTATCTGGCTGCTTGCAGGTGCGGCCTTCGCCATCAATTGTCTGGTCGAGCGAGAAATCGATTCGCGCATGTTGCGTACAGCCCGCAGGCCCATGGCGCGTGGCGAAATCACCGTACTGCAGACGCTGATTTTTTCAGGCGTGATCGGCGGAGCGGGTATGTGGGTGCTGTTTAATTACGTCAATCCACTGACCATGTGGCTTACCTTCGCCACTTTCGTCGGCTATGCGTTTATCTACACGATCATTTTGAAGCCGGCTACGCCGCAAAACATCGTGATCGGTGGCTTAGCGGGTGCGATGCCGCCTGCGCTCGGTTGGGCAGCTATTGCCAACGACGTACCGATGCAGGCGTGGATACTGGTATTGATTATTTTCGTATGGACGCCGCCACATTTTTGGGCACTGGCGCTGTATCGTCGGGACGATTATGCAAAATCCGGCTTGCCGATGCTACCGATTACGCACGGCATGCAGTTCACGCAATTTCATGTGTGGCTGTACACGATTGCTTTGACAGCCACCACAATCATGCCATTCGCCGTCGGCATGAGCGGCTTGATCTATCTCGCTACGGCCGTAGTGCTGGATGCAATTTTTCTGTGGTACGCCTGGCAAATTTACCGGCGCTATACCGATCAAATCGCCCGCAAGACATTTGCCTACTCCATCATTTACCTGTCGTTGCTATTCGTCGCATTGCTCGTGGATCATTATCTGAAGTTTTAATTATGTTGAAATATCAGTACAAATCGATTTTCAGATGGCTTTTGATAACTTTTTGCTTGTCAGGCTTGGTCGCCTGCGCAGAGAAGCCAGCCTTCAGCAACACCGATCTGACCGGCTTGGGTTATGCCAGAGATTTTAAGCTAACGGATCACACCGGCAAAGAACGGTCGCTAAAAGATTTCAAAGGCAAAGCAGTGCTGGTATTTTTCGGTTTTACCCAGTGTCCCGACATTTGCCCGACAACCATGGCTGAAATGGCAAGCGTGATGCAGCAGCTTGGTCCGCAGGCGCAACGGCTGCAAGTGCTGTTTATTACCCTGGACCCCGAGCGCGATACCCAACAATTGCTGGCGCAATACGTGCCAGCGTTCGATTCTCGTTTTCTGGGACTCTACGGTGACAATGCCGCAACGGCGACAGTTGCCAAAGAGTTCAAAGTGTTCTATCAAAAAGTACCGGGCAAGCAGCCCGGTAGCTATACGATCGATCACACATCCGGCAGTTATGTGTATGACCCGCAGGGGCGTATCCGCTTATACGTCAGGCATGGTCAGGGTGCTGCGCCAATTGTCAGCGATATAAAGCTTTTGTTGAAGTAACACATGCTTGTTTAGCATAATTTCAAGCGAAGGCTGCCAACGAGCTTTTCATTTTTTTCAGTGCCACCGCTTCGATTTGTCGAATGCGTTCTGCGGAAACGCCGAATTCGTCAGCTAGCATGTGCAGCGTCGCACCCGAACCGTCATCGTTGGCAAGCCATCTAGCTTCGACGATACGACGCGAGCGCTCGTCGAGTTTGCTGAGTGCGCTTTCCAAGCCTTCACTTTGCAATCGGTCGTATTGCTGTGCCTCGAGCACCTTGGTCGGCTCGTTGCGGTCCGAAGACAAGTAGGCGATTGGTGAAAACCGGTCGTCTTCATCATCGCTCGACGATTCCATGGCGATGTCGCGCCCGGACAATCGCGTTTCCATCTCGATGACTTCTTCGCGTTTGACATTTAGGTTTTTAGCCAATGCATCGACTTGCGCCGGTGTCATGGAATCCAGGCCGGTTTTGTGGCTGCGCAGATTGAAAAACAACTTACGCTGCGCTTTAGTCGTGGCGACCTTGACCAAACGCCAATTCTTTAAAATGTATTCATGCATCTCAGCTTTGATCCAGTGCATGGCATAGGACACCAGCCGTACGTTTTGGTCTGGATCGAAGCGCTTCACCGCTTTCATCAGCCCAATATTTCCTTCTTGAATAAGGTCTGCGTGCGGCAAGCCGTATCCGAGGTAGCCGCGAGCGATCGACACCACGAGCCGCAGATGCGATAGCACCAGCGACTGCGCGGCACCGAGGTCGTTCGAATCGCGCAACTTTCGCGCAAACGACATCTCTTCCTCGTGCGTTAATAACGGCAGACGATTGACCGCCGAAATATAGGCGTCGATATTACCTAGATTGCCCGAAAATCCGAGTGTGAGTGCGGCATTCGCCGGACTTAATGCAAACTGCCCAGTTGAAACGCTCATGCTTTTTCGTCGCCTTCCAAAGTAATGAAACGATGGTGAATATGTGTGGTGTTAGGCTCAATACTGCATCGGGCACCAATTTCAATACGGCATACCGAACCGCACGCTGTATTGCAAGCTACGCCACTATCGACGGCAATATTAGCACTCCCAGCAAATGAGTGCTAATCGTGGTTTTCAACCGGATCGATAGCATTTGTCCTATCGGACAAACCTCGCTTTGAGCATGAAAATGCCTTCGAGAGATAAGTACATAGTGGAAATGCCATCCAGAGGTATTTGCGGGTTACGTTAAATGTAGTACCCGTGTCAGTCTGTACTACGACGCACATTGCTCTGATCGTCTAGGCTGCAGCGGCAGATACGCTGAAGGGCGCGTGGCAACTTGTGCCTCCACAAAATAGACTACGCGATACCTGCTGGCGAAACCAAATTTCTCGACGCCGGCCACGTCGATAGTGAATATTCACTGCGGCACCGGTTATAATATTTGTTTTTCGGCAGCATGACGATCCTGATTCAGGTTTGTGGTTGCTCTATCGTTTCAGCAAATTTTCTCAAGTAGACGGTTCCCGGATCGATTCCCATTTCACAATGTCAAAACTTCCTGCACCCGGCGCCCTTGAAGTCAAGATCGCCACGGTCGTGGCAGTTGCTGCGACGCTTCATACTGCCGATCTGACTGCACTCGACGCTGCCCTGCGGCATATGACCTCTGGCGACAGCGGCTTTTTCGATGGCGAATTTGCTGTCGTCGATGTTGCCTCGATCGTTGCCTTGCCCGCGGCACAGACAATCGACTGGGCTGCCATGGTCGAGTTGTTTCGTCATCATGGCCTCAATCCTGTCGCGGTGCGTAACGCCGCACCTGCGATGCAGGCAGGGATACTGGCATATGGTCTGAGCCTGGACAATAGCATCATCAAACCTCGTGCCGATGCTGCTGCTGAAGTAGCCCCTGTAGCGACATCCACAGCAGCGGGCGCAGCCAGCAATGCAATGGTCAATAGCAATGCCGGCCTGCCGATGATCGTCGACATGCCAGTGCGCGCCGGGCAACGCATCTATGCCCGCAACACCGACTTGATCGTGACAGCAGCGGTGAATAACGGTGCGGAATTAATTGCCGACGGCAGTATTCATGTGTATGCCCCGATGCGCGGCCGCGCCCTGGCCGGTGCCAGTGGCAATGTCGAGGCCCGTATTTTTGCCTTGAGCATGGAAGCGGAACTGGTGTCGATCGCCGGTGTGTACCGCACTTTCGACGATGGCTATCCCGATGGCGTCGGCTTGCAGCCGGTGCAGATTCGACTGGCTGGCGACCGACTCGACATCGTCGGGTTGCAGGCAGTGACACGTTCCTGAGTTTCCCTTACTACACCTTTCCACTCTCACAGGAGTTTTTTGTGGCAAAAATCATCGTGGTAACGTCTGGCAAGGGTGGCGTCGGCAAGACCACCTCCAGCGCCAGTTTCGCATCCGGCCTGGCGTTGCGCGGGCATAAGACCGCGGTCCTGGATTTCGACGTCGGCTTGCGCAACCTCGATCTCATCATGGGTTGCGAGCGCCGGGTGGTCTACGACCTGATCAACGTCATCAATGGCGAAGCCACGCTGACGCAGGCACTGATCAAAGATAAGCATTGCGACAATCTGTTCGTGTTACCGGCTTCCCAAACGCGCGATAAAGATGCCTTGAGCGAGGAAGGCGTCGAGCGCGTATTAAAAGATCTCGACGCAATGGGTTTCGAGTACATCATCTGCGATTCCCCGGCCGGTATCGAACGCGGTGCCGTAATGGCGCTAACCTTTGCCGACGAAGCGGTAATCGTGACCAATCCGGAAGTGTCGTCGGTACGAGATTCGGATCGTATCCTGGGTATTATTCAAGCGAAATCCAAACGTGCGCAAAATGGCGGCGCGCCAGTGAAAGAACATCTTTTGATTACCCGCTACTCACCCAAGCGGGTTGAGCTGGGTGAAATGCTGTCTTACACCGATGTGCAGGAAATTTTGCGAATTCCTTTGGTGGGTATCATTCCCGAGTCGGAAGCGGTGCTGCACGCTTCCAATCAAGGCAATCCTGCCATTCACGTAGCAGGCAGCGAAGTGTCCGAGGCTTACAAAGACGTCGTATCAAGGTTTCTCGGCGAAGAAGTGCCATTGCGCTTCGCGACCTATGAAAAGCCGAACTTGTTCCAGCGCTTTTTTAAGGGAAGGTAAGATGGCGCTCCTATCCTTTCTCTTCAATACGAAACCAAAGACTGCAACGGCTGCCAAGGAGCGTTTGCAGATCATCATCGCTCGTGAGCGTAACGGCCGTGCCGGGCCTGATTTCTTGCCGGCGTTGCATAAAGAATTGATTGCGGTGATTTCCAAATACACCAACGTCAATCCGGACGACATCAAGATCTCGCTCGACCGACAGGGCAATCTGGAAGTGCTGGATGTCAACGTAGTGTTGCCGGACGCGCGCTAAACAACGTTAGCCGACGACGATTCGCATAATCTAGAGCGATTTGGTCAGGTGCCGGCGAATCGATATCGCCGAACCGACCAAACCGAGCACCGCGCTCGCCACTAGCAGCAGCAGCGATTCTTGCCAGCTCAATACCGTCAGTTGAAATTGGGTGGCGTAGAGTTTGGCAAACTGAGCAATCGCCTGGTTCAAAGGCTGTAACGCCAGTGCCACGGCACCCAGCGCCAGGATGCCGGAGCTTGTCCCCAGCAGTGCTCCGAGATAATAGAACGGCCGGTAGATGAATCGATCCGTGGCACCGACTAGTCGTGCCACGCGAATCTCGGCATGCTGCGTCATCACCTGCAAGCGAATCGTGTTGAAGGCAACTACCACGACTACCAGGGCCAGCGTGGAGGCAAGCAGTGTCACCAGCAGGCGCAATATGTCGAGCATCGCCGCCAGCCGTTTGACCCATGCGGAATCGACCTGCACCTGCTCCACCTCCGGCAAGGCCGACAACTGCGTGACGAGCGTATCGACACGGGCTGCGCTAGCGGGCGTATCCAAGGCATCCAAGGTAATAATGTAAGCGTCGGGCAAGGGGTTTTCGCCGAGTGCGGCAACGGCGTCGGCAATACCGGTTTTTTGCTGCAAAGTGGCTAGCGCCGCTTCACGTGGGACGAATACGAGGCTGCCTTGCGGTGCAGGTGCAGGTAAGTATGGGCGAACGATTCTGGTCAAGGTCGGTGCCAGGGCCTGTGCCGCGACACGCGGCGTATCGGCACGCAGGAACACACTGATCGACGGTTCGACGATCAGCCGGCCGCCGACCGATTGCAAATTGCTGGTCAATGTCAGGCCGGCAAAAGGTAACGCCAGGGCGATAGCGATTACCAGTACGTTCAACGCGAAACTGCCCTTCGCGCGCCGTATGTGCTGCAAGGCATCGGCCAATGCCGCTAGATGGTGACGCAGCCAAGCGGTCATGTGGCACCACCGGTAATTTTTGTGGGCTCCACCACATGGCCGTGTGCCAGGCGAATCACCCGTGCGGCCTGTTCCAGAATTTGTTCGTCGTGCGTGGAAATCAGGCAAGTGACGCCAGCCGCATGAAATGCCTTCAAGGCATCGATGACACGCGTGGCACTCACGCGATCGAGATTGGCGGTGGGCTCGTCGGCCAAGATGATTTGCGGCCGGTTGACGATCGCCCGGGCGATGGCAACACGCTGCTGCTCGCCGCCGGACAGACTTTGCGGCAGTGCTTTCTCTCGATCCAACAGGCCGACCCGGTCGAGAGCGGCACGCGCACGTTTTTCAGCATCGCTACGGGTTGCGCCGCACACCGCCAGGGGCAAGGTCACATTTGCCAATACGGTACGGTCCTGCAACAGGCTCTGCTGCTGCAGGATCAGGCCAAGATTGCGTCTCAGGTAAGGCAATCCTGCAGCGCTAAGCCGTCCGATGTCGTGGCCATTGACCCGTACCATGCCCAGGCTGGGCCGCTCGATGGCCGCGATCAGTTTTAGTACAGTGGATTTACCGGCACCGGAAGGCCCCGCCAGAAAAATCAGTTCACCCTTGTCGATCGACAAATTCAATCCGGACAAGGCCGTCACCCCGGCACCGTAATGTTTAGCGACTTCGTGAAATTCGATCAGTGCCATAGAGAGTTCGTCAACGTATCAACCGAGCAGGGCATCGACGAATTCTTGTGCATCGAAGGGTTGCAAATCCTCGATCTGCTCGCCCACGCCGATAAAATATACCGGTATCGGCCGCGATTTTGCAATCGCTGCCAGCACACCGCCTTTGGCCGTACCGTCGAGCTTGGTCACCACCAGGCCGGTCAGGCCCAGGGCGTCGTCGAAGGCTTTGACTTGTGCCAGCGCATTCTGGCCGGTATTGCCGTCGATGATCAGTAAAATTTCATGCGGTGCAGAGGCCATGCCCTTGGTCACCACGCGCTTGATTTTTTTGAGCTCTTCCATCAGGTGCAGCTGCGTCGGCAGCCGGCCTGCGGTATCGATCATGACCACGTCGGTGCCACGCGCCTGGGCGGAGTGCACTGCATCGAAGGCCACGGCTGCCGGATCGCCGGATGCCTGGGCAATGACAGCGACGTTGTTGCGCTCGCCCCAGATGGTCAGTTGTTCGCGGGCCGCGGCGCGAAACGTGTCGCCAGCGGCCAGCAATACCGATTGCTCATGCGCTTGTAAGTGCTTGGCCAGCTTGCCGATGGTCGTGGTTTTGCCGGCACCGTTGACGCCTGCCACCATCATGACCAGCGGCTGATGCCGGCCCAAAACCAAAGGTTTTTGCAACGGTTGCAGCAACCTGGTCAATATCACTCGCAGGGCAACCTTTACCTGGGCCGCATCGGTAAGTTTCTCTTCTCTGACCTTGCGGCGCAGAGCGTCCAGCAAATATTGCGTGGCCTCGACGCCGGCATCGGCCATCAGCAAGGCGGATTCGAGTTCTTCATACAGCGCATCGTCGATGCGGGCTCCGACGAACAGGGTCGTCAGGCCGGAAGAGGTTTTCGACAACCCTGTTTTCAAGCGAGATAGCCAATGTTGCCGTTTCGCTTCCGGTACCGGCTCGCGTACGACGATGCCATCCGCTTCCACACTCACCTCGATTGCTAGCGGCGGCAAGGGCGATGGTGGCGGTGATGGCAGCGGTGACGGTAGTGACGGTGCCGCGCTGAAGGGTCGAATCAGCACCTGCTTCATCGTTGTCAAAAGCGGGGTAGCAGGCGTCGGTTCTTCGATTGTCGGCTGCGCTATCGGCTTGGCAGAAAAGCGGCTGGGCAACGCGCGTGTTGGTGTCGAAGCGGAGTTGGCAATCGTGGCAGGAGCAGGCGCAATAGCGCTAACAGGGACAGCTAGGTCCGTCGCGACCGGAGGCGCGGGTTCCTCTACAGCCGGCGTATCCTTGGGTTTTTTCTTGAAAAAACTAAACATCGGTAATCTGGTGAAGAGCGGCAGTCGAGCGGGGAAATGCGTCGCAGAATCGGTTGCGGCAGTGTTGGCCGTACAATCTGCGCATTCTAACAGAGCCTCCACCATTCACAGTTCACGCAAAATCGCTATGCCCGATACCGACCGTCGACTCGCTGCCGGCGATAAAGCCGCAAAATCGCATAAAACTCGCTCGGCGCGTGCCCGAGCGCCATCGAGCCATCAGGTGCGTATTATCGGTGGGCGTTGGAAGCGCACGCTGTTGCCGGTAGTCGCGGCGCTGGGGCTGCGCCCTACACCCGACCGGGTGCGGGAAACGGTATTCAACTGGCTGACGCATCTGTTCGATAACGACTGGCAACACCTGCGCTGCCTGGATCTGTTCGCCGGCAGCGGCGCGCTCGGTTTCGAGGCTGCCAGCCGTGGTGCCGCCGCCGTCACGATGATCGATGCACATACGCCTGCCGTGCGTCAGCTCGAGACAGTGCGCGACCGGCTCGGTGCTGCAGAAATCACGATCGTGCGTGGCGATGCACAGGCCCTTGCAAAAAGCCTGATCGCCGAAGGAACACAATCGCGCTTCGATCTGGTATTTCTCGATCCACCCTATTGCCAGGGTTGGCTGGAAAAGATGTTGCCATTGTGCGCAGGCTTGTTGGCACATGGCGGATATTTATATGTGGAAACGGAAGCGCCGCTCGGCGAGGGCGAATCGGAAGCGACGAACAATTGGTATCAAGGCTGGACCGTAGTACGTGCAGACCGTGCGGGCATGGTGTTTTACCATTTGCTACAGCGCGTAAAAGCTGGTGGCCTTGAGGCATAATGCGCCATTATTTATCGGTGGCGGGGCGGAGGAGCGACGATGGTCACAGGAATTTATCCAGGAACGTTCGACCCATTGACGCGTGGGCACGAAGATCTGGTCAGACGCGCCTCCGGCCTGTTCGACAAACTGGTGGTGGGCGTGGCCGACAGCAGGAACAAGAAGCCGTTTTTTTCACTCGATGAACGTCTGACCATTGCCCATGAAGTGCTGGGGCACTATCCCAATGTACAGGTCGAAAGTTTTTCGGGTTTGCTCAAAGATTTCGTGCGCCGTCACGATGCGCGAGTGATCGTGCGAGGCTTGCGTGCCGTGTCGGACTTCGAATATGAATTTCAAATGGCCGGCATGAACCGGTATTTGCTGCCCGACGTGGAAACCTTGTTTTTGACGCCATCGGATCAATATCAATTCATCTCCGGCACGATCGTTCGTGAGATTGCCATCCTCGGCGGCGACGTATCGAAATTCGTGTTTCCCTCTGTAGAAGCGTGGCTGAAACAAAAAATCGCGGCGATGCCACCGCAGTAATAACCTACACCCGCTTGCAACGGCATTACGTGAAAGACTCGACATGGCTCTGCTGATCACCGACGACTGCATCAATTGCGATGTATGCGAACCGGAATGCCCGAACGGCGCGATCACTATGGGCGCGGAGATTTATGAAATCGATCCACAAAAGTGCACCGAATGCGTGGGCCATTTCAACGAGCCGCAGTGTCAGCAGGTGTGCCCGGTCGCCTGCATTCCGTTCGATCCCGCATGGCGGGAAACACCCGAACAATTGCAGGCGAAATACGAGCGCTTGCAGGCGGCTTCGCAATCTGGCTTATAAAACCCCGCCGAGCCTTTGATCAGAAAGCGCCGATCACTCGGTTGCGTCCTTCTTCTTTGGCCTGATACAAAGCACCGTCGGCGTGCGAAATCAGGCGCTCGCCCATAGCTTCCAGCGACAGCGCACGCTCGGGTGTCGTCAGTGTTGCCACGCCGATGGAGATCGTCACCGATAACGCACTTTTATCCGCCAGGATGAACGGCGTGTCGGCGACACTGGCCCGAATACGCTCGGCAACTACCATAGCGTCTGCCTGCGGTGCATTAATCAGCAGTACGACGAATTCCTCGCCGCCGAACCGGCCTAATGCGTCCGACAACCGCAGTTCAGCCTTGATGCGGCCAGCGACTTCACGCAACACCTGATCGCCACCGTGGTGCCCGGCGCGGTCGTTAATTTTTTTGAAATGATCGATGTCGAGATACAAGCAGGTCAGGGCATAGCCCTGTCGACGGGTACGGTCGACTTCTTCGACCAGCCGCTGCTCGATGTAGCGGCGATTATTAACGCCGGTCAAACGGTCAGTCAGGCCGATATGCTTCAAGCGCTCTGTGTTGATGACGTTTTCAAGGCAAATGGCGATGATTGCGCCCATATGCTCGATGAAATCGGTCGCCATATCGGCAGCGAAACGACCGACATCGAGACTGCCCAGGCACAGCACGCCGATGAGCTTACGATTGCGGTGCAGTGGCACGATGGCGATGCTGGCCGGCGTCAAGGCTTGTGGAGGAAAACACTGATCGTAATCGCCGGCATGAAAGCGTCCCAGCAAGGGTGCCTGCAGACGTGTGTGCAGCCATCCCAGTTCCTGACTTTTTTCCAAAAAAACCAGGTTTGGAAAACTGCTGAGATCGATGCGTAGATCATTTAAAATGCCACGGATTTCATGTGCCGGATCGAACAGCGTGAGCGTTACCACGTCGAGCTCGGACGAGTTGCACAGACTCTCGAAAATACGTTCGACCAGATCGAGGAACGTGTCGGCGCTGATGAATTCGAGATCGAATTCCTGATAGCGTCGCATGATCTGCTGGTTCGCACGTGCCTGGCCCAGCAGCAGCGCAAGTTGTTCGCGCAGCTGCTGGTTTTCGCGGTGCAGGGGACTGGGCATGTGATTGGTTACTGGCATCGCGACATGAAGAGAGTTAAAGAGGAAATGTGAACAAGAAAGATTTAACGTCGATGTTGCGCTTTGTACGCAATGACAGAGTGCGGCAGCGCAAAGTTCTTTCATTTCACGGAGTATTTTTGTCCGCTTTTAAAATCTCTATACGGTGGTGACACCTTTATTGCAGGCTATTTTACTTTGTTAGATACCTGCGTCCTGCTAATCTTCGAACGCCAATTTTTCGTCATTGTAAATGATGGCGATCAAGCTAATCGATCGTTTGCACTTCAACTTGAAAATTGCAGTCAACGCGAAGAAATTGCATGCTTTAACGAGATCATTCTTTGTTTTAAACCTTTGTTTTAAACCTTTGTTTTAAACATTAAACAAAAAATTCAGCACATCCCCGTCCTTGACTACATATTCCTTGCCCTCGGCGCGCATCTTACCGGCATCCTTCGCACCGCCTTCACCTTTATATTGAATGAAATCGTCGTAGGCAATGGTTTGCGCGCGGATGAAGCCGCGTTCGAAATCGGTATGAATCACGCCAGCGGCTTGTGGCGCGGTGTCGCCCTGGTGAATGGTCCAGGCCCGTACTTCTTTCACGCCTGCAGTAAAGTAAGTCTGCAAACCCAGCAATGTATAACCGGCGCGGATCAAGCGGTCCAGCCCTGGCTCGGCCATGCCCATGTCGGCTAAAAATTCGGTTTTATCGGCATCGTCGAGGTCGGCAATTTCAGCTTCGATGGCCGCGCAAATCGCCACCACCGGGGCGTTCTGCGCCTTGGCGTAAGCCGTCAGCTTGTCCAACAGAGGGTTGTCGGTAAAGCCGGTGTCCGAGACATTGCCGACATACATAGCGGGTTTTGCCGTAATCAGGCAAAGCGGTTTGAGCAGTGCCATCTCGTCGACGCTCAGGCCCATTGCCCGCACCGGCTGGGCATCATTAAGATGCGGCATGATGCGTTCCAAAATGGCGACCAGCTTGGCCGCGTCTTTGTCGCCGGATCGTGCTTTCTTATTTTCGCGATGCACCGCTTTTTCGACCGCGGCCATGTCGGCCAACGCCAGTTCGGTCTGGATGACTTCGATATCGTCGAGCGGATCGATCCGGCCGGCGACGTGGATGACGTTATCGTCTTCGAAACAACGCACGACGTTGACAATGGCGTCCGTCTCGCGAATATGCGCCAGAAACTGGTTACCGAGGCCTTCGCCTTTGGATGCGCCGGCGACTAGGCCGGCGATGTCGACGAATTCGACGGTTGTCGGCACGATTTTCTGGGGTTTGACGATTGCAGATAGCGCATTCAGACGCGGGTCCGGGACCTCGACCATGCCGACATTGGGCTCGATGGTACAGAACGGGTAGTTCTCTGCCGGTATGCCGGCCTTGGTCAAGGCATTGAAGAGGGTAGACTTGCCGACGTTGGGCAAGCCGACGATGCCGCATTTCAAGCTCATGAAATTCCTTTAAAACGGAAGCGACGACAGTGTTGAATCGGGAAGACCGAGATTGTAACTCTCTCAGCGGCTGCTACTGATACCGTCGCACGTATCGGCCAGAATATTCAGCGATGCATCGAAGTATCGTACCGTAACATCGTATAAAAAAAGTCCGCACAAGGCGGACTATTAAGTGATGCAACGATGACGCCGTCCGATTCGACAGCTGCTTGTATTTACCGTGCGATGCTGGAGTACGAGCAAGATTTCACGGTGCCGTATACCGGATCGCCAAAGACATTGTTGCTGCAAGCGACGAAACCAGATGCAGTGGTGTAGGCGAAGACGCCGTTGGCACCGTACCGCACTTGACGAGTGCCGGGAAACGAGCAGTTGGCATATTCACCGCTGCAATATGTCCATGTTTCTTGCGCCGGGGCGACGGTCTCGCTTGAAAACTGGCAAGATTTAAAGATGCCATAAGCCGGATCGCCAAACACTTGGTTTGTGCAGGCAACCGAGCCCGTTGCGGTACGTGTCGCGTAAGAATTGTTGGCACCATAACGAACCTGGCGCGTGCCGCTAAAGTTACAGGTGCCGTTTTCGGTGGCGCAGGTGGTCCATGTACTGCCCGTCTGCTGTGGGGTTGTCGACTGTGGCGCAGGTTGTGAAGCCGGTGTTGGTGCGGCCGATGCGCCAGATTCATAGGCACCGATATCCAGATTGCCATTGCCAGGACGAGCCTCGCCACCTGCAGGATGACGGTAATGCGCCGTCGGTGTCAGAGAAACGCCAGCAGCTGTCTGGCCCGCCGATGCGCCGCCGTTGATAAACGGCGCACTCGTTCCAGGTAACAGATTGTATTGCAGGCGATTGACGAAAGAAGGTGTCAACGATCGGAAATTGTTGCGGTCGATGGCGTTACCCTGCGTATTAACCGTACCGACGCCGCCGAAGATGTTGTTTTGCATCAATACCGGTGTAGTGACGCCGCCGCCGATAAATATAAAGGTACCGCGCGAACTGTCGTCGTTGAGAAACGTATTATTGATCACGTATAAATCTTGGCCGGGATTGTTAGCACCCTCTTCGCCGAAGGCCAACAGTGCCGGATTGGAATTGCCAGCGTGTTGCTGAATGATGTTGCCGATCACTACTGCAGTACCAGCATTGGGAATATCGACTTCATAGCTCGGCTGACCGTTGGAAGTCGTGTTGGGCTGGCCGGACGGTGTGCTAGAGAAGCGGTTGTAGGCAATCATGTTGCGGATGGCGCGGGTCTTTAAATTATGCCCAACGTTGGCATCGTGCGAGTAGTTATAGCGAAACGTCAGGCTTCCGGTCTGACCGATATAAACATTATGGGTAAAGCCGGTCCCTAGACCGTTATAACCGAATTCCGAAGTTTCGATCAGGATGTTGCTGTTGGTATTGACGCCGCTGAGAATGCCGTTTTCATTGTCGTGCAAGAAGCTGCCACGCAAAGTGAAGTTGGTGCCCTCCAAGCGAAGTGCGGCACCGTTCTTATCGGGCACACGCGCACCGTACATCTCGACGTTTTCGATCACGACGTCATTGCCGATCACGACCCAGGTACCTTTGCCCATTGCATTGCGACCGGCAGCGTCGATTTTCGGGCGACCGTTCACGCCACGAATCGTCAGGTTGTTTGCATAGATGCCGCAGACATCGCCGGAGTAGGTGTTGTTACCTGTGATTTCGATGATGTCGCCGTTGGCGGCACCGGAAATGGCACTGCAAGGTGTGGAAAAGCTTTTGCCTGGCCCGACCGAACGAATGGCAGCGGTGGCATTTAGAGCAGTGGTACCGAGCAATGTCAGGGCGACGGTGGCTACGGTGTGTGAAAGACGGGCGCTGGGCGCGAGGGTGAAAAAATAAGACATTAGATCTCCTGTCGATGGTCGCAAACACAAAGAATATTTATATAGAGCAATGTTTGCATAGATAAACACCGGAGTGTTAATTACTGTTAAGAAATATTTTATTTGCTGCACGATGTGTCGTGAGCGCGCTACATTTTGAGTGAGGTAGCACACACAGATGTACGATTAAATCAATAAAGGTGGGATTAAAAATTCATCTAAGTAACTAATTAATAACGAATTTTCAAATTTCCGCAAAAAACGGTGCGATAAATTTCAATTGACTTATATAAAAATCTATATTTCAAAATGATCACAAATTATGAAAAAATGTAAGGGTTTGTCGGTGAAAGCAAAAATTTAATGCATCGTTTCCTGGTTCAATAGGCGAAAAAATGCCGTGACTTGCGGATTTTTTCAAAAAACGGATCGTTGAACATTGCAAAACGTTGCAACAACGAAGATCAGAATTATTTCGCGGTGTGTAATTGCAGCATTGCCCCGGCACTGTCGCCGTGACAAAGAAGTGGAATGGCTGTCAGAGCTTGGTCAATGGAGTCGTCGATCAGGCATTGTTCGTCTTTGCGCGGACGATGGAGTACGAAATCTACGACCGGTTGTTGAAGGCCGAGCGCACGCGGGTGGCCGATACCGATCCGCAGACGCCAGTAATCTTGAGTGCCGAGCACGGCTGTGATGTCTTTTAAGCCGTTGTGTCCTCCGGAAGACCCGCTTCGCTTAAGTCGGGCCACGCCCGGCGCGAGGTCTAGCTCGTCATGCACTACTAGTACTTCGCCTGCAGCAATTTTATAAAAATTCGCTAATGCGCCGACTGATTGACCGGAGCGGTTCATAAATGTCTGCGGCTCAAGCAGCCACGTTTCCGAACCACCGATCATGGTTCGAGTAACGAGCGCCTGATAACGATTTTCGCGTGCCAGGCGCACGCCCAGGTTTTGCGCAAGCCGGTCGACAAGCCAAAAACCGGCGTTGTGCCGGGTTTCTGCATACTCCGGCCCGGGATTGCCCAGGCCCACGATCAAGCGTATCACCATAAAAAATTCAACAATTGCCACACGCTTGCGGTTACAACGACATCGGTGCAACCGGAAGCGATGTATTACAGCTATGTATTACAGCGATGTATTACTTCTTCTCGGCAGGTGGTGCGGCGGCTGCTGCAGCGGCTGCCGCAGCTTCGGACGCTGTTGCTTCGCCCTCAGCCTCGACCTTGTTGGTTGGAATGGATGCGGTAGCAATCGTCGGATTGTCGTCACCGCCGTGAATAACCACGGTGACGCCTGCAGGCAATTGCAGATCGGACAAGTGAACCGAATTGCCGACTTCCAGGGTTGCCAGATCGACATCGATGAATTCCGGTAGATCGGCTGGCAGGCAAGTGATGTCCAGATCGGTTGCAACGTGGCTGATGATGCCGGCCGACAATTTCACTGCCGGGGAAATATCTTCATTGATGAAATGCAGCGGCACCTTGACGTGAATCTTGGACTTGGCGTCGACACGCTGAAAATCCGCGTGCAGCACGAGTTGTTTGAACGCGTGCATTTGAAAATCACGCAACAAGACCTGCTCCACTTTGCCATCGACTTCGAGATCGAGAATCGATGAATGGAAGGTCTCTTTTTTCAAGGCGTGGTACAGAGCATTGTGGTCTAGTGCAATGGCGACCGGTGCTGCCGTGCCGCCATATAAAATACCCGGGGTTTGGCCGGCAATACGCAGGCGGCGGCTCGCTCCGGTCCCCTGCAGATTGCGTGCGAATGCGATGACTT
>JAZKGZ010000011.1:0-65307 GCA_040385645.1 Pseudomonadota bacterium | reverse complement strand
GAGTATTGGCCTCCGAAGCCAAGGGTCGCTGGTTCGATTCCAGCCAGCCGCACCAGTAGATCTCAAGTTTTTCCTGAACCTCAACAGTGCTGACTGCGCTTCCCCCGATGCTACAGACACACTCTTTAAACGCACTGTAGATTTTCGAATTGTACTGGGCTGATATAAATTATTGTTTCCCGCTCAGCCTGTCTTCAAAGTCGCGGAGAAGCCTTACATTGCTACGCTTCCCGAGCAATTACCCCGTTGGCTCAAGCTGCACATAATGTTATGTAAATCCAGCGTAGGCTGAAAATTTTTACAACCCGGCACTCCGCCGCGCCACCCAATACTTCGCGCCTTCGTCGCCATACCGCTCTTCGTGCGTCGTACCACGCGGCAGATCGAACGTGTCGCCCGATCGCAGGTGGCGGGTCACGCCTTCGAAACTCAGCCACATCTCACCTTGCACGATTACGGCTGAAGCGTCGAAGGGGTGGCTATGCACAGCCAGTTGTGTGTTGGGCGGCCAGTTGCGTTCCAGCACTTCATCGAAACCGGCAGCGCGCGCTTCTTTTTCGAAAATGCCGAAGTCCTTGTTGTTCATGTATTCACTCCGTATTGCATGGTCGATCATGGGAGCCGGTCGATCGTTGCTACTCCCATGATCGACCGGCCCCCTCCGAACATCAGGCGTTCAAGAATTCGACCAGCGTCGCATTGAACTCTTTTGCATGCGAGAGGTTGAATCCATGCGGCGCGCCCTTGATAACTGACAACTGGCTGCCTGGAATCGCTTTGTGAATGCGCGCGCCGCTGACTTCGAGCGGTACGATGGCGTCCGAGTCGCCGTGGATGACGAGGGTCGGCACCGTAACTTTAGGCAGGTCGGCGCGAAAGTCGGTGTAAGCGAAGGCGTGAATGCAATCGAGTGTGCCTTTCGGCGAGGCGATGGCAGCGATGTTGCGCGCATAGACGCGCTGCGATTGGCTCACCATGAGTTTGCCGTCAACGCTGAAAAAATTCTCGGTGAAGGTATCGAGAAAAGCCATGCGGTCGGAGGTGACGCCGGCCTTAAATTCATCGATGGTCGTATCGTCAAGGCCGCCTTCGGGATTGTCGCTACTCTTGTATAAATACGGAGGTACCGCACCGGCGAACACTGCCTTCGCTACGCGCTGGGTGCCGTAGATGCTGATATAGCGCGCGACTTCGCCCCCGCCCATCGAAAATCCGACCAGCGACGCATCGGTTAAATTTAAATGAGTCATCAAAGCGTTTAAGTCGGCAGCGAAAGTATCGTAGTCGTAACCGTTCCAGGGCTGGGACGATTGCCCGAAGCCGCGTCGGTCGTAGGCGATGACACGATGGCCGGCGGCTATCAGCGCCGGCACCTGCGCTTCCCAAGACCGGCCGCTCAACGGCCAGCCGTGAATGAGCACGACCGGCTTGCCGACACCGTAATCTTCATAATGCAATTCAATCGGTGTATCGACTTCTGTACCAACGCGTAGTTTAGGCATGACGAGGTTTCCCGATGAAATGATGCGTGGAAGTGACCGGAGGATGAAAAGCGATGCGCTGGTGAGGTACCGACGCACCGCAGTGTCGAAATTAAGCGTTTGGATCAGCCGAGAAAACTTAGCACAAGGCTAGACGTGAAGCCAAACGTAAAATTTCTATGAACGTCTAATTTAAGCGAGTACCAGATCGACGTCGATATTGCCACGCGTGGCGTTTGAGTAAGGGCAAACTTTGTGCGCGGTATCGACCAGATCCTGTGCTACCGCACGGTCCAGGCCCGGCAGGTTGATTACGAGCTTGGCGGCGATGCCGAAGCCTGCTGGAATCGGGCCGATGTCGACGCTGGCATCGATCGACGCATCCGCGGGAACGGTAATTTTCTTCATGCCAGCAACGTGTTTCAGCGCGCCCATGAAGCATGCTGAATAACCGGCGGCAAACAGTTGCTCGGGGTTGGTTGCCGTACCGGCGCCGCCCATCGCCTTCGGAGGAGAAAGCTTGACGTCCAGCAAGCCATCGTCGGAGACCGATCGGCCGTCGCGGCCACCAGTGGTGTGCGCGTGAGCGGTGTAAAGAATGTTATCGAGTTTGGTTGTCATGATCGTTTTCTTTGCTTGAAATGGTTGAAAATAGTCGGAATCAGCCGGCTTAATCTTTTCACAGTGGACTGATGCATTAATTATAACGATGCCTGCCAGTCACCGTTTGAACGCTCGACTCAGGTACTTCGTTCCGGCCAGGCCGAATCGCCAAGGCACGTCGATAGCTTTCGAAATACCGATTCGGGGTCCGGAAATCGTTACCACCGGTGTTTGTCCAGGCAGTAATCGAAAAGGTGGCAAGTCCAGCGCCATTTCGTTGTGGGCATTGGTAATGCCTAATGCCTGCGCCAACCGGCCTGGGCCGGCGCACAAAAGTAATGGGGAGTCGAGGCTGCGGCGTGCACGCATCAGATCGAGCCCTTCCAAAGGCTCTAATGCTCTGAGTAAAACCGCTGCGCCGTGGCCTTTTTCACGGCAGACGAAATTCAGGCACCAGTGCAGCCCATAAGAGCGGTAGACATATGCATGGCCGGGTTCGCCGAACATGGCGTTGTTGCGCACGGTCGGTCCGGTGTGGCTGTGTGAGGCAGGATCGTCGCGGTCGTAGGCTTCAGTTTCGACGATGCGTCCGCCGACGCCATCGACCAACAGAATGGTTCCGATCAAACGTTCGGCGACGATTGGCGCAGACGCACTGAAATCGACGGTGTGAGAATCAAGTAAGTAAGACACGCCTGTATGTTATCGCAGGCATCTGCAATTTGCGACTCACTGCAGCGACCGTGAGCCGTATTTAGAGCAGGCTATTAATTAGGTCACTACGGCGAGCGTCCGGCTCGCTAAAACGCAGGCCCAGGCGAAAGCCTTCGTCACCATCCGGCGTGCGGTAAAGCACGCTCGCCGCGGCACGGATGGTTTCCAGCTTGCCCTGGGTCGGTATCTGAAAAACCACCGTCAGGCTGGCACCGTCGCCCAGTTCCTGCGGCGACATCAAACTCATGCCGACTAGTGAAATATCGATTGTGCGAGCATGGAATACCGTCTCGGCATCCACGCAGATTTCCGCACGACTACGCAGGATCTTGCGTAAACGATTCGTAGCGCGTGGACCTCCGGGAACCGATTTGGTCATGGGTGATTGTCTACAAACGTGCAAGTTGTTTCCTTGAGTAAATATAACACGCGTCTTTCGTGAGAGTAGCTGTCAATGTCCAAACAAGTGTTTACCTGCCGGTGGCAAATCCTACAAATAGGGTAGTACGTTTTTCCTCGCTTCGTCCCGATAAACGGGTGGCAAACGATTAATTAATGATACGAGGTCTATGAGCAAAGGATGCCAGATCGATTCAGGAAATTCGCCTGAGAAAGCAAACGCCCCCTGCAGGGCGTCCGCACATGCCTGCGTGTCTGTCTTATCGTCCATAGCCATACGGAGTTGGTCGATTTTTATCCTGAAGCCGTCGCTGAGATTTTTCATTGCATTATCCCGCTCGGAATCGGGAAACGCTCGAACCCGTGATATCAGGGATTTCAACCGGCGCCTGTTTATTTCGCTAGCGCCTGACAAGACGATGTCCAAATTGCCCGCAGATAATTTCAGATACGCGTTACGTTCCGGTACTGGACGCTCCGACGCCACATGATCCATGTAGTCCAACAGGCTCACTTTCTCACATGGTGCGATGGTACCGGTGGCGACCGCATTCGCCAGCCATTTCAAAAGTACCGGCTGATTATCAGGTGTCTTTTGACTCATGTAAATTAAAAGACGGGCACTGACGCCAGAAACGGCATTGCTTTCCACCGGCCCTGCGTAGCTTGATTGGCCTGCCAGCGCATCAAGTGAAATCTTTCTCAGAAATGAAGGTTCGTGAAAAATTTGACCGAGAAACTCTGCGTAACGCGCTTGTTTCTCGTCGATCGAACTACACGTCTTCACCGCTTGGATCGTGTTTGCAGAGATTGATTTATGCAATAATTTTTCAGGGCCCGACATGGCACTGGCAAGCGCGCCGACAATGCTTGACTGTGGTGCGAGTGGCGGTTGCGTCAGGGCCGGCTTTTCTCTCGCTGCACGCGATTGCTGGAACATCGTTATTGTCGAGCGAAGATTCTGAATATCCTGGTGAAAAGCGCTGCCAGGTGCTGCCGACATTTCAGAAAGGCACCGTTCGATGGCATTAAGGAGCGTCTTGCGTTCCATATCTGGCATATCACGAGATAGCGCGAGAACGATGTCGCAATATCCGCAAAGCTGCGCATTAGCGCCATGCAGACTGGGGACGGCATCTTTTAACGCCCTGATTACTTTTGCCTGAATCAGCGGCTCTGATACATCGCGACAGAATTGCACCCCATCTGAAACAGCTAGCTGACGAGCGACACCGGCAGGCAGCGTTGTAATCGCCATCAGGAGGCGGACTTGGGCCTGAACTTTCTGTTCTACGGGAACTGCGGTGAATATTTCATACAGGGTGCTCGATACGATTTCCTGGTT
The DNA here is from genome assembly GCA_040385645.1 of Pseudomonadota bacterium. GTDB lineage: Bacteria > Pseudomonadota > Gammaproteobacteria > Burkholderiales > Burkholderiaceae_D > JANXSS01. The sequence goes on along the minus strand of JAZKGZ010000011.1, from coordinate 60,765 downwards.
TTTGCCGCGCAACTGCGGTGCCAGCAATACCGCAATCTCCGCATGGAGTTGGGTCTGTCGTGCGTGTGAAAGCGTATTCTGACTCTTGACCAGCTCGTCGAACGCCTGCATGCGGCGGGTGAGCGGCAGTTCCACGAAGACGTTCGACAGATCGCGCACGGCTTCAAAATGTGCCTGCTCCGGCAGTATGTGCAAATTTTCCAGCACCTGAAAAAGGTGGTTTTTAAACGATGCATTGTCTTGTGAAAGTTGTGAAATCAAAAGCTTGCCCGACAAACTTGCTGCAGCGTTCTCCTGTGCTGGTGTGACAACCGGTGGCGCATAGGCCGCAGACACGGATTGAGAAAACGCCGACTTGACCGTGCCCGAGCCCGGCGAGTGCTGGTTCTTTTCTTCGGCAATTTTTTTTGCCAGCTCCAAGCGATGGGTTCTAAAATATTTTGCGGGAGTGGGCGATGAGCTTTGCTCCGAAGATGGGGATTCTTCATTACTAAAAGCATGGCGTTGCGGATCGAGTAACGGTGTTGTTATCTTCGGGCTGGTCATCGGTGGTGTTCCTTCTGCTCAATCGTTGTCGGGATCAATGCGGCGTGTCCTCAATAATTCACGATTGTCGGCCTAGGAGCGAACTGAACTGGTGGGAGGCCGAAGAGTTGGATTCTGAAACGAGGCGTTATCAATGCCGGCTTACAATTTTTCTCGCAATCCCAATGAAGATTTACCGAGTTATGCTTGCCGATGCCGATGCAGAGCTTGGCATTGCTGCGGGAGGCGGGCATCATACTTCGGCTAACCGTAAAAACCTAACCGACAGAAAGCTTGCATGGGCCTTGAATTACATCGTTTTCCCACGACCGATCTTGCAGCGCGGGCGCTTGCGCAAGCCGTTGCCGCAGATTTAGAGGCAGCGCTGACGATGCAGGAGCGGGCATTGTTGCTGGTATCCGGTGGGCGTAGCCCGATATCGTTGTTTGCAGCCTTGGCGCAACAGCCGTTGCAGTGGCAGCGCATCGACATTTCTTTGGCCGATGAGCGTAGCATGCCGACTAACGCCGATGCAGCAAATGCGGGCCTGGTACGCAATAGCTTGATGGTGGGTGCAGCCAGCGCTGCGCGCTGGATTCCTTTGATGACCACTGAGGTATTCGCCGCCGCGGCCGACCCCTGGCAGGCTGCGCAGCAGGCGGCATCGCTTGCCAATAGCGAATCGGCATTGGCAACTCCGGCGGCGACGATTCTGGGTCTGGGTAACGATGGTCATACCGCATCGCTGTTTCCGGATGCCTTGCAATGGCCGCATGCTGCCGAAACTGAGGCACGTTACGTTGCATTGCAACCGACTCAGGCACCGCATGCCAGAGTAAGTTTGTCACTGAAGGCGCTGCGTCAGCAAAAGCGTTGTTATCTGTGGGCGGTCGGAGCCGACAAGCTCTTGACGTTGACACGGCTTCGGCAAGTGTGCAGTGAGGCGGCTGCGCAGGGAATTGACGGTAGTAAAACGTTGCTAGAAGCCGGTCCGGTCGCCTGTTTGATTGCTGACCCGGTTTTACAATTGCGGGCATATTGCACGGAGCCTGTGGACAATTTCGATGCGTAAATGTGCGTCGCTTGGTGAAAGTCGTTGCTAGTGCCTAAACACGTCTTCACTTACGGATCATTGATGTTTCCACAAGTCTGGCAGCGGGTAGTGAGTGGTCACTATTTAAACACCGCAGCCACGCTTGCAGGCTACGCCCGCTTTGCGCTTAAAGACGACACTTATCCTGGCATGGTCGCAGCACAGGATCAAATGGTCACCGGCATCGTGTACCGCGATGTAGGCACCGCTGACTTACATGCGCTTGATATGTTTGAAGGAAGCGAATATCGGCGCTGCAGCGTCCAGGTCGATACTGGCGTGTCAGGAAAAATCTTGGCGGAAACTTATCTGTTTTTGCCCCAACACCGTTTGTCGAACCAACCCTGGAATCCCGAAACGTTCGCGTTAGACCGCTTTCTAAGCAACTATTGCCCGTAGTCGAAAGTCCGGTAGCGGTGCTGTGTTTGTCCCTGACCATGCCAGTATAATTTCAACGGCTTTCATTCCTGTTTTACTTCATCTGGTCAATTACCCATGCTCCTTTCGCAAAAACGACAAATCGCTGCATTGTTCGACGCCGCGCTACAGCCACATTTGGCTGGCACCGACATCGTCGCCGAGGTCGTGCTCGAACGTCCGCGCGATTCTTCCCATGGCGATGTGGCCTGCAATATCGCCATGCAGCTTGCCAAGCGCCTGAAGAAAAATCCACGCGAATTGGCGCAGGCTCTGGTGACGGCGGTATTGAAAAACCGTGCGCGCACCGCACTGATCGACTCTATCGATATTGCCGGGCCGGGTTTTATCAACCTGCGCCTGTCGGCTGCCGCACGTCAAGAAGTCGTGAAAATCGTGTTGGTGCAAGGCGAGCGCTTCGGGCGCAGCGAGCAAGGTGCAGGACAAAAAGTGCTGGTTGAATTCGTTTCGGCCAATCCCACCGGGCCGCTGCATGTCGGCCACGGCCGGCAAGGTGCCTTGGGCGACGCCATGTCGGCGTTATTCGAAGCGCAGGGCTATGCAGTCACAAGGGAGTTTTACTACAACGATGCCGGGGTGCAGATCGCCAATCTGGCATCGTCGGTACACGCGCGTGCGCAAGGGATCGTTCCCGGCGATCCGGCATGGCCGGCTACGGCTTACAACGGCGACTATATCGGTGAGATCGCCATCGATTTTTTGGCAAAAAAAACGGTTATCGGTAGCGACGGCACTGCCGTTACCGCCAGCGGCGATGTCGATGATCTCGAATCGATTCGCCAGTTTGCCGTTGCCTACCTGCGCCGCGAACAGGATCTGGACTTGCAGGCATTCGGCGTGCGTTTCGATCATTACTATCTGGAATCTTCTTTGTACGGCGATGGCAAGGTCGCGGCAGCGGTGGATGCATTGATAGGAGCCGGCAAAACCTACGAGCAGGAGGGTGCGCTCTGGTTGCGTAGTACCGATTACGGCGACGATAAAGATCGTGTCATGCGTAAATCCGACGGCAGCTTTACCTATTTTGTGCCGGATGTGGCGTACCACATCAACAAATGGCAACGGGGTTATGGCAAAGCCATCAATGTGCAGGGCAGCGATCATCACGGCACGATCGCACGGGTGCGGGCCGGGCTGCAGGCGGTGGACGGCGGCATTCCGACCGGCTACCCGGACTATGTACTGCACAAGATGGTCACCGTCATGAAAAATGGCGAAGAGGTCAAGATTTCCAAGCGTGCCGGTTCCTACGTTACCTTGCGCGACCTGATCGAATGGTCCAATGGCGAGGGCGGCAGTATCGACAACACCGACACCAGCGACAGCGGTGTCGTCGATCTGACCCGAGGCCGCGATGCCGTACGGTTTTTTCTGATTTCACGCAAGGCCGACACCGAATTTACCTTCGACGTCGATCTGGCACAGGCGCAGTCGGACGAAAATCCGGTGTATTACGTGCAATATGCGCATGCCCGGATCTGCTCGGTGCTGGCACAGTGGGGCGGTGACCAGGCAACTTTGCAAGGCGTCGATCTGACGCCGCTGGTGGCACCACGGGAAACGACCCTGCTGGCGCAACTGGCGCACTATCCGTCGGCGCTCGAACATGCGCTGGAAGAGCTGGGGCCGCATCAGGTCGCCTTTTACCTGCGCGATCTGGCGGGTGAGCTGCATAGCTACTACAATGCAGAGCGCGTTTTGGTGGACGACATGTCGACCAAAATGGCCCGGCTGGCGTTAATGTGTGCGACACGGCAGGTTTTGCGTAACGGATTGGCACTGCTCGGCGTGTCGGCACCTTCAAGAATGTAACGGAAAAGTATGCTTAATTTCAGGAATGCCTTGTTGCCCTCTCTGCAGCGCCAGCGCGGCGGTACGGTGCTGGGCGTGATTGTCGGCCTGATCATCGGCTTGGGCATCGCCGTGGTGGTGGCGGTGATGATTACTAAAAGCACGCTTCCTTTCACAAACAAGCAAGCCCAGCCGGAGCGTGCCGCCGGTAGCGGGCAAATTGCCGATCCCAATAAGCCGCTGTACGGCAACAAGGAACCGGCCCGTCAAGCTGCCAAGAATTACGCGCCTGAAAAACCGCCGGAAAATGCCTTGATCACAGATGCCAAGCCACCCGTGGTTGAAAAATCGGCTGGCGAAAAAACCAAGGCTACCGAGAAGGCCGTAGCCGATGCACGGCTTGCAGCCCAGGGCACTGAGAAAGCGGCGGTCAAAACACCCGAAACAACAGGCGACAAATCCGCTGAAAAACCGGCCGCTGATAAAGCCGACAGCATCGATGAAAAATGGATTTACTTTTTGCAAGCCGGCGCGTTTCGTGAGCCTGCAGATGCCGAAAGCGCCAAAGCCAAGCTGGCTTTGATGGGTTTCGAAGCCAATGTTACGGAACGTCCCTCCGATAGCGGGCCGCTATACCGCGTACGTGTCGGCCCGTTTCGGCAACTCGAGGTCATGACCCGTGCACGCAGCAAGCTCTCGGACAACGGCGTCGATGTTGCAGTCGTACGTAGTGCCCGTTAAATTTAGAGGAACCACCGAAAGGAATCGCATGCACAACCTTCAAAATGCTTTTGTAATCACCCGACGTAGTGTTTTGCAAAAATTTGCTTCAGCCTTTGGCTTTGCCATCTCGCTCGGTATGGTCTCTGCATGTGTGCAAGCTACGCCTACTGCGCCGGTCAATGGTGTGGAATACCGCACGCTTGAAAAGGCGCAGGCGACGGAATCGGACAACAAGATCGAAGTCACTGAATTTTTTTGGTATTCGTGCCCTCATTGTCATTTTTTTGAACCGGCTCTGGCCGAGTGGGTAAAAAAGCAGGGTGACGCCATCAGCTTTAAACGGGTGCCAGTGGCATTCCGCGAATCGTTCCAGCCACAGCAGCGCCTGTATTACGCGCTCGAGGCCATGGGCCGTGTCGACGATCTGCAGAAGAAAGTGTTCCAAGCTATCCATGTCGAGCGTAAGCCGCTCGACACGGATGCCGCCATCGCCGACTTTATCGCGGCGCAAGGTGTCGATCGCAAGAAGTTCGTTGAAACCTATAACTCTTTCGGCGTGCAGGCAAAGCTGCGCCGGGCCACGCAATTGCAAGACGCTTACAAGATCGATGGCGTACCACTCATCGCCGTCGACGGTCGCTATCTGACCTCGCCGTCGATACTCGGCGCTTCGTTGGGGCGCCAGCCAGAAAACGTCTTGCAGTCGTCGACGCTTCAGGTAATGGATTGGTTGTTAGCCAAATCCATAAACGATCGCAAGGCAGCTGCAGCGCCTGCAAGTAAATAGCGGGCTAGTTGGCCATTCGTAGCCACCGCTAGTAAGTTGCCGATAGGCTATTCATCGTCCGCCTGGCCACAGCGCGGACTTTTCATTGGATCATCATGCAACGTGTATTCATCACCGGTGCTTCCAGCGGCATCGGTGCTGCCCTGGCCAAACGCTATGCCGACGAGGATGCTTGCGTAGCGCTGGTCGGGCGGCGCTTACCTGAATTACAGGCATTACAGGCGTCGATGCGCAATGCTCCGCAGCATCGTATCTACGTGCTGGACGTTACCGATCATGCAGCGCTGGCAAGTGCTGCCGAAGATTTCATGTCGACCTACGACGGTATCGATGTCGTCATTGCCAACGCTGGCATTTCCCAAGGTACCTTGACCGAATACGCAGAGGATCTGGCAGTATTCGAGCGTATCCTCGCCATCAACCTCAATGCCGTGGTCGCCACCTTCGCGCCGTTCATTGCAACCATGAGGCAGCAGCAACTGCAGATACGGCCGCCGACGCATCCGACACGCCTGGTCGGCATTGCCAGCGTTGCCGGCATTCGCGGCTTGCCTGGCGCCAGCGCTTATAGCGCATCGAAGGCGGCTGTAATTAGTTATTGCGAGTCGTTGCGGGTCGAATTGCGCGGCACCGGCATTGATGTGGTAACGATTGTTCCAGGGTATATCGACACGCCGATGACGCGGGTCAATACCTACAGGATGCCGTTTTTGATGCGCAGCGAACGTTTTGCTGCCCGTGCCATCGATGTGATCAGAGCGGGCCGTAGCTACCGTGTGATTCCGTGGCAGATGGGCTTGGTCGCCAGACTTTTGCGCATGCTGCCGAACTTTCTCTACGATTGGGCGCTTTCGAAGGCACCGCACAAGGCGCGTGTTGCCAAACTGGTCATGCCCGTTTCCGACTCCATCGCATCAGGGCGATGAACGCATCCAGCGGCGCGCGTTTCCCCAAACTGCTGTCGTCGCAGATCGCTTTCGACATCGCTCGCACCATCGTCGATGGTTTCGACAAGCACTACCGGCTGTTTCGCGAAACCAGCCGACGCGCCAAGCAGCACTTCGAGGCGGCGCAATGGCAACTGGCGCAAACCGAACTCCGTGAACGCATCTCGTATTACGACCGGCGCGTAGACGAATGCGTGATCCAGCTGGAAGACGATTACGCCGCAGACGAATTGACCGACGAGGTCTGGCGCGAAGTCAAGCTGCATACCATCGGGCTATTGACCGATCACAAGCAACCGGAACTGGCCGAAACGTTTTTCAACTCGGTGTGCTGCAAGATTCTGCACCGGACCTATTTTCATAACGATTTTATCTTTGTGCGGCCTGCTATTTCCACCGATTACATCGATACGGCCGAGCCGGTACCGACATATCGCGTGGCGTACCCTGCCAGGGATGGATTGCAGGATTCGATCGAATACATCGTCGCCAGCTTCGATCTGCAACGGCCTTTCGCCGACTTGAAGCGCGATGCTGCGCTAGTCGCTGCCCGTCTGCAAATTTTGTTCGGCAATACAGCGCCGGAGGCCGATCATCAGATACGCGTGCTGTCGAGCCTGTTCTATCGCAATAAGGGTGCGTACCTGGTCGGCAAAGGTATCAACGGCAACCGGGAATATCCGTTCGTAGTGCCGATTTTGCACAATGCCGAGGGCTTGCTGGAACTCGATGCCGTGCTGTGTGATATCGGTACGATCACGGTACTGTTTTCATTTACCCGTGCATATTTCATGGTCGACTTCGAAGTCGCCTCGGCCTACGTGCAATTCGTGCGCACCTTGTTGCCGACCAAACCGCGTAGCGAAATCTATACGATGTTCGGCTTGCAAAAGCATGGCAAGACGCTCTTCTACCGAGATTTTCTGCATCACCTGCGGCATTCATCGGACCGTTTCGAAGCCGCGCCCGGCATTCGCGGCCTGGTGATGGTGGTGTTCGCCTTGGCATCGCTACCGTATGTATTCAAAGTGATCAAGGATCACTTCCCACCGCCGAAGGAGACCACTCGGGCGCTGGTGACCGCAAAATATTTGCTGGTTAAAAACCACGACCGCGTCGGCCGCATGGCTGACACACTCGAATATTCCAGTGTCGCCTTTCCACGCGAGCGCTTCGACGATGAATTGTTACTGGATCTGAAAACTTCCGCACCGTCCATGGTCGAAGAAGAAAACGGCCAGGTAATCATCAAGCATGTCTATATCGAGCGACGCATGATGCCGCTCAACCTTTATCTACAGCAGGCTGAAAAAGATGGCGACGATACCGCGATCGAACATGGGGTTCTCGAATACGGCAACGCCATCAAGGAACTGGTTGCCGCTAACATTTTCCCTGGCGACATGCTGTATAAAAACTTTGGCGTCACTCGCCACGGCCGCGTGGTGTTTTACGATTACGATGAAATCGAACACATGACCGATTGCCATTTCCGCGCCATTCCGGCAGCACGTAACGAGGAAGACGAATTATCTGCGGAGACCTGGTATGCCGTCGGCAAATACGATGTCTTTCCGGAGCAATTTGGCACTTTTCTGCTCGGCAATCCGGCGGTGCGTCGGCATTTCATGAAGCATCACGCCGACCTGCTGACACCGCAGTACTGGCAATTGCGCAAGCAGCAGATCGAGCAGGGGTCGATCGAAGAGGTGTTTCCATACCCTCAAGTCATTCGGTTCGTGCATCGAGCTAAAGCTTTGCCGACGCAACCCAATATTTCGCAATGAAGATAGTGGAATGTCCGTGCGGCGGAAAACGCTACGCCACCTGCTGCGGCCGTTATCTCGACGGCATTGCGCTTGCACCGGATGCCGAAGCCCTGATGCGCTCCCGCTATGTCGCTTATGTACGGCATAACGACACTTATCTGCGGGCGACTTGGGATCCCAAGACCTGTCCGGTCGGCGGATTGGTCGAGCAGCCCGCGCCGAAATGGATCGCCTTACAGGTACTCTCGCACCGAGAGGAAGGCGATGCGGCCACGGTCGAATTCATCGCTCGATACAAGATCGGTGGCCGGGCACATCGGTTGTATGAAGTCAGCCGGTTCGTCCGAAAGCCGACTGCCAGCGGCGAGATGGCGTGGCTATATGTGGACGGCAGTTTTCCCGGCGCGCACGCTTGAGCCATCAGGCGTTTCCGATACCCGTGACGGTCGGCTTCTGTAAGATGGCGTCTTCACTTTCCCGAACCATTTGTTTGCTGCCTCGGAGCCGTTGTGCCATTGAATGACAAGAACGATTGGGTTGCCCGCAGCCTCAAGAGCGTCTGGCATCCGTGTACCCAGATGCAGCATCATGAAACGGTGCCGCTGGTACCGGTCAGTCATGGCCGTGGCGCCTGGCTCTACGATACTGAGGGCAAGCGTTACCTGGATGCCATCAGCTCCTGGTGGGTCAACCTCTTCGGTCATGCCAATCCACGTATCAATGCCGCCCTGAAAGAGCAGCTGGACCGGCTCGAACATGCGATGCTGGCCGGCTTTACGCATGAGCCGGTCGTGCGGCTTTCGGAAGCGCTCTCGGACCTGACCGGCAATGTGCTCGGCCACTGTTTCTATGCCTCCGATGGCGCCTCCGCTGTGGAAATCGCATTGAAGATGAGCGCACACGCATGGCGTAATGCCGGCCATGCCGACAAGTGCGAATTCGTTTGCCTTGCAGGCAGCTATCACGGCGAAACCCTGGGTGCACTGGCGGTAACGGACGTACCGCTCTTCCGTGCCGCTTATGGTGCGCTACTGCAAAATGTGCACGTGGTCGCCAGCCCTGATGCAAGGCGTGCCGAGCCGGGTGAATCGGCGCAAGACGTTGCTTTGCGTGCCGCGGCCGAGCTGGAGCAATTGCTTGAGCGGCGCAGCGGCCACATTGCGGCGGTCATCATCGAGCCGCTGGTGCAGTGTGCTGCCGGCATGGCCATGCACGACTCGGCGTACCTGCGGCAGGTGCGGGCGCTGTGCGACCGTTATCAGGTGCACATGATCGCCGACGAGATCGCTGTCGGCTGTGGCCGTACCGGTAGTTTCTTCGCCTGCGAACAAGCGGCCGTGTGGCCCGATTTCCTGTGTCTTTCCAAGGGCATCAGCGGTGGCTATCTGCCTCTGTCGCTGGTGATGACGCGCCATGAAATCTATCAGGCGTTCTATGACCGCGATATTGCCCGCGGCTTCCTCCACTCGCATTCGTATACCGGAAACCCCCTGGCGTGCCGGGCCGCACTGGCAACGCTGGAAATCTTTCGGGAGGACGACGTACTGGCCCGCAATCGCCTCCGTGCCGCGCAAATGAGCGCTGCCATGGCGCCGCTCGCGGGCGATTGTCGGGTGGAGAACATCCGTCAGTGCGGCATGATCTGGGCATGCGACATCGTGATCGAGGATGCCGTGCAGGCTGCCGGGTTTTCCAGAAAATTTTTCACCGCCGCACTCCAGCATGAACTGCTGCTGCGCCCGATCGGACGCACGGTGTATCTGATGCCGCCTTACATACTTGAGCCGCAAGAGATGGCATTCATGTGCGATACCACGCAACGGGTATTGGAGAAAGTGCTGGATCAACCAAGCGCTCAAGGGTCGGTGAAGATTTCGATGGAAGCAACGGCAGATTTATTCAGTAGAGTTGCCCCATGATCCTGCCGTCGCCACAGTCGATGTTGGACCCGAAACGGCATTCGGCATTGCAGGTTGCCGAGCCGGCTGCGTCGCTCGCTTTGTTACACCCCTTGCAAGATCAGCTTGCCACGCTGGAGACAAACGGCTTGCGTCGCCAGCGCCGCAGCATCGAAACGCCTTGCGCGCCCCACGTTCGGGTAGATGGCCGCGACCTGCTGGCTTTCTGCAGCAACGATTACCTTGGGCTGGCAGCACATCCGCAAGTCGTCGCTGCCTTGCGGGAGGGCGCGTTGCGGTATGGGGCCGGCAGCGGTGCGTCGCATCTGATCAGCGGCCATTCCGCGGCCCATGTCCTGTTGGAAGAACGTCTGGCCGATTTTCTGTCGCCGCACCTCGTCTCGGGGCGTGCCCTGACGTTTTCTACCGGCTACATGGCAAATCTGGCATTGCTGTCGGCGCTCGGCGGCCCGGCGGCGGAGTTATTTTGCGAAGCTACCAACCATGCTTCACTGATCGACGGCGCGCGGCTGTCGCGCTCCAAGGTCAACGTCTATCCGCACGGCGACACGGCGTCGTTGGAAATGCTTCTGCAAGCCAGCACGGCCGCCACTCGTCTGGTCGTGACCGACGGCGTATTTTCGATGGATGGCGACCTGGCACCGTTGCCGGCTTTGTTGGCCTTGTGCGAGCAATACGGTGCCTGGCTGGTAGTAGACGACGCCCACGGCTTCGGCGTACTGGGCAAGGGCGGGCGTGGCACGCTCGAGCATTTCGGCCTGCGTTCGTCGCAAGTGATCTGCATGGGTACGCTGGGCAAGGCTGCAGGCGTGGCCGGTGCCTTCGTGGCAGCGCATGAAACCGTCATCGAGACATTAATACAGCGCGCCCGGCCCTATATCTACACCACTGCAGCGCCGCCGGCACTCGCCTATGCTTTGCTGACCAGTCTCGAACTCATTGCCGGTGCGGAGGGCAGGCAGCGCCGCGCCCACCTCGACTGCCTGATCGAAGAATTCAGTACGGCATTGACGTTGCGGCAGTGGCAGCTTCTGCCTTCCATCACGCCCATTCAACCAATCGTTATCGGCAGCAACGCCGCTGCCCTCGCCGCTGCCGCAGCACTCGATGCCGAGGGAATCTGGATTCCGGCGATTCGCCCTCCGACGGTACCGCGCGGCAGCGCCAGGCTGCGTGTTACCGTGTCGGCCGCCCACACAACTTCGGACCTGGCACGGTTGATCCAGATCCTGCCTACCCTGGAGGCGTGACCATGAGCGCCAGACCCTGCTGGTTCGTCACTGGTACCGACACCGAGATCGGCAAGACGCTGGTATCGGCTGCACTGTTGCATAGCCTGCGCAAGGCTGGTGTGAAGGCCGCCGGCATGAAACCGATCGCCGCGGGTGCAATCATGCACCAAGGCGTGCTGCACAACGAGGATGCTGTACAGCTCGCCGCGGCTGCGAGCGTGGTGTTGCCCCAGGCGCTGGCTACGCCATACCTGCTGCGCGCCGCAATCGCGCCGCATGCCGCCGCCGCCCTGGAAAACATCGAGATCGACGTGCAGCATGTGCAGACCTGTTTCGAGCGCATCACCACGCTGGCCCAGGCAGTCGTGGTCGAAGGCGTGGGTGGCTTCAGGGTGCCGTTGTCGGGCAAGGTCGATACCGCAGATCTGGCGCAGCAACTGGGCCTGCCGGTAATCCTGGTGGTGGGTCTGCGCCTGGGTTGCCTGAATCATGCATTACTGACTGCCGAAGCCATTGCCGCCCGCGGGTTGACGCTTGCAGCCTGGGTCTGTAATGTGGTCGATCCGGACATGGCGCATGCCGAGGCCAGCATTGCCGCCCTCACCGCCCTGCTACCGGCACCGCTGCTGGGCGTGGTGCCGCGTCTGGCGACACCGGACGCGGCAACGGCGGCCGGTTATCTGGACGTTTCCCGCATTCCGCACTGGCCGGCCAGCGGTTTTACTACACCCTCCCTTTAGGAATATTTATGTCGTCGCATCCGATTGCTTTCCACGCCGCCGTCGCGCCAGTCACTGCCGCGATCACCGCTGACATTTGGCCGGTCGCCGATGTGCTGGCGCTGTTCGATATGCCCTTCAACGACTTGCTCTTCAAGGCGCAGCAGGTGCACCGCGAACATTTCGATGCCGGCGAGGTCGAGCTAGCGACGTTGCTATCGATCAAGACCGGTGGTTGTCCCGAGGATTGCGGCTACTGTCCGCAGGCCGCACGCTACGATACCGGCGTGACGGCGCAAAAGATCCTGCCGCTGGCAACGGTGCTGGCGGCTGCGCGAGAGGCCAAGGCACACGGTGCCACCCGGTTCTGCATGGGCGCGGCCTGGCGCGAGCCGAAAGACCGGGATCTGGATCACGTCGAGGAAATGGTTCGGGAGGTCAAGGCGCTTGGCTTGGAAACTTGCGCAACGCTGGGCATGCTGGGAACCGGTCAGGCTGAGCGGTTGAAGGATGCGGGGCTGGACTACTACAATCACAATCTCGACACGGCACCGGAATTCTATGCCAACGTCATTTCCACCCGTGATTACCAAAACCGGCTCGATACTCTGGGCCGCGTGCGAGGTGCCGGCATCAAGGTTTGTTGCGGCGGCATCGTCGGCATGGGCGAATCGCGCCTGCAGCGTGCGGGGCTGGTAGCGCAATTGGCCAATTTGCAACCGTATCCGGAATCGGTGCCGGTCAATCATCTAGTGCAGGTCGAGGGCACGCCTCTGCATGGCACCGAAGTACTCGATCCGTTGGAGTTTGTACGTACCGTGGCGGTCGCCCGCATCACGATGCCAAAAGCGCGCGTGCGATTATCGGCAGGCCGCCGGCAGATGGGCGAGGCGATCCAGGCATTATGTTTTCTGGCTGGTGCCAACTCGATTTTTTACGGCGATAAGCTGCTTGTGACCGGTAATCCGGAGGTCGACGAGGATCAGGCTTTGTTAAACAAGCTCGGCATGCGTACCCGCGGCGGGTGAAGTCCGGTAATTCGTTGTAAGGTAGACGTTGCGTCGAATGCTGTCACGCCGACGCTGCTTCTCCACGGATTGTCTTGATCATGTCGTTCTTATTCGCCTCCGCGCTCGTGCCACATTATTTGCCGGACACAACATCTAGCGCATCGCACCGGTTGTCACGTGGCCTAGGTCTGTGCCTGATGTTGTCGCTGCATCTGCTAGGGCTATGGCTGTTGCTCGCGCCAGATGCACCGGAGCTGCTGCCACCATCGGCCGGCAACGAGGTATTGACGTATGTCGCGCCGCTGGCGATTGCGCCGCCCTCTGCGCCGATACCTCCGCAGCCGCAGCAGCTACCTTCCCGATCCGCGTCGCCTCGACCGCCGCCAGCGGCTTCGCAGGAAGCGACTAGAGCGCCCGCTCCACGTAAGCCCCGACGTGCACCTGCGATAACGGCAAGAACGCGCGAACCGTCGGCTGTGGTAACCATTCCTGCCATGCCCCAAAGCGCGCCCGAACCGATTCGCGCAACCACGCCTGAGCCGCCGTCATCGACCTCGCCACCGGACGATGATTTTTCAGCGCGCCTGGATGCTGCGCGAAAACGCCGCGAGGCAGCGTCACAAAATTCGCCCGAGACGGCAGAAGCCGACGAAAGCGAATCGCAACGCGCCGATCGTATCGCCCGGGACAACATCGCCTTCCAGCAGCGCGGACAAGGCGCGCAGCGGGATCAGAGCGGCGGCGTGTTTCAATTGCGTAGTGTGCGCTTACACAACGCACAGTTTATGTTCCGCGGCTGGAATACGAATTTCAAGCGTGATTCCGCGCAACTCGTCGAAGTCGAACAGGGGTCGGAACCGGATATCGAGACTGCCGTGGTCAAGCGTATGATCGCGCTGATCCGAACGCAAAAGCCCGGTAAATTCGTGTGGAAATCGATACGGGCCGGGCGTCTGGTGAATCTCGATGCCAGCCCTGGATACGACGAAGAACTGCAGCAGTTTTTGCTGAAAGAGTTTTTCCCGGGTTACCTGTCCGGGCCAAGCCGCTAAATTGCTGAATTGCTGAATTTCCAAACATAGCGCATCACGTAGGTTCGCCAAACCGCAATACGCGTCTTGCTACAGCTGGGGTCTGCGACCCTACAGCAACCGCTGCATTCTGGGTCGGTGTGGCGTCGAGCGCAGCGCGTTCGATTTGTCTTTTTTGTAGATTTTTCAGTATCGCCAGATCCACTGTAGCTTTCGCGGCCAGTTCCGGCTCCAGGCTGTCGGACTGATCGTGGGTTTTCGCATCGATCAGGTATTTCAGGGACCTTACCGGAATGCCCGAAATCCAAACTATCTGGTCGTCTAATTTTTTTCTATAGGAGCCGGTCGGTATGAAATCGACCAGCGTTCCCTTGTATTTGAAATGGCTACGGTCACCGCTTTCTGCACCGGGCTTCAGAAACGCACAGGCGCGCGTGCCCATTTTCTGCTCCTCGATAAAAGATTGATGACGATCTCTGTTGATAAAAATGTCCGCATCGTGAAACGGCCGTGCGATGTCGACTTTCAGATCTGCGGCATGAATATTCAGCGCCACGCTTCCACCGAATGCCCACTTGCCGGAAAACTGCGCATTTAATTCGCCCAGCATATCTGCCAAATCCTGACTTTTCAGATGGTCGACGAGAAATTTTGCAGGTGTCGTCGCGTTCGCGAATTGCTTTGCTTGGGTGGGTTGCATAGCAGGGGTGGTACCTGCCTCGAATACAGCCAGTCTTTGCCGCTTGCGCGGCGAAGTACCATCGTCGGGTAGGCGACCGGCGCGGGGCGGCAACCCCGATAGAGTGTTCCCACGTGCGTCGGTATCGTTGCGCGCAGTAAGCCCGGTCGACTGGGCAGGCGTCGATGCCACGATGCTTGCTTCATCGTGTTGGCGGGGGCTCGAATGCGCAGGGCTATTGTTCTGTATCTTGACCATCATTAAAAATTCCTCGTACTTGGGAGAAACTCTGCAAAAATTTTATACAAACCGCATCAAATCAAAGCGCGACCGCAAATCGTTGCATTCCTCAATCCGTTATCCTATTACGTAATTCCTGCCTGTGCGGCACCAAACGCCGCGAATGCGACATTATGAGTATTGAACAGCCCAACAAGATCGATTCGATAACGATTGATGCGGCAACTGCAATCTGCCGGCTCGCCATCGTCGATCATCTGCAGTGGGATCTGCCGCATCTTGAAGCATTGCAGCGCAAGATCAATTATTACCTTCACTGGGTCGAGAGCGGCGAGATCTATCTGCAGCACCCCCACGCTGTGGACTGCGAGGTGTCTATCGACATTACCGCCATGTTCGAGCCGGATGCTGCTGCGATTGCGTTCATCGCCCATGCAACCGAGCTGCTCGACGCTTCGGGGTTCCGACTCACGGTCTCCCCGCTCGCATCGCACTATGCCGAAGCGTCGATTTGATGTTCCGCAAATTTGGAAAGCCCATCTTGATTTCTAAAATTTTCTCCGGCGTTGAAAATGCGGTGCCATCGCCCTGCAACGGCTACTGCAGCATCGAAGCCTCGAGCGGATTTTGCGGAGGATGCCAGCGCACTTTGAACGAAATCACTACTTGGCATACCGCTTCGGAAGAATTCAAACGAATCACATGGCAAGCGATTCGCCAACGCCGACAGAGCGATTCGGCAAGCAACCAGAACAACAATTTATAACCGGCAACCGGGGTGAGTAATTAAGTTGCGCAACCAAGTCCCGTAGCAAAGACAAGCGAGTAATATCGGGCGAGCAGCGTCCGTACCAATACACTTTATATCTTCAGGAGATACGCATGACTTCATTTAAATCGACGATTGCACTTTTCAGTCTGGCGCTCTCGACTTGCGTCGCGGTTCAGGCAAAGGACGTACCAAAGCCCGCTAGCCCCGCAACCGAGGCCCCGGCTGTTACTGCCAAAGCCAAAGCAGCAGCGATGGATATCAACACTGCCAGCGCCACGGATCTGGCGACGCTACCGAAGATCGGCGAAGCGAGGGCGGCTGCGATCGTCAAGGGCCGGCCTTACAAAGCGAAGGATGAACTGCTGCAAAAGAAAATTTTAACCAACGACGCCTATGCTTCGGTCAAAGACTTGATCATCGCGAAACAAGCGCCGGCTGGCAAGTAACCAACTACGCGATAAGAGCCACGGGGACGTGCCCAACTACATCCCCGTGGCCGGCAACAGCGGGTTACCCGGCCAGAAATTCTAAACCGCTCAGGCAACTACCGCCGCTGCGCTTGAGGCGAATGCCTCGAGCGCAGGTCCATGGCGCTGGCCCAGATTATGTGCCAGTTCGTGTGCAATCGTATCGGCGTATTCTCTGGTCGAATAATTCAAGCCCTCGGTATCGAGAGAAATTTCATTGCCGCCGAGGGTAGCTTGGCCGGCGACGCCGGGTGCCAGATCCCTGATGGTAATCTCAAGACCGCTGCGTGCTTTCGAGTCGACCCCTTGCTTGAAGCCCGGATCTTTTTCATACATCTGCTCAATCAAACCTGCGGTTTCGGCGCGCCCCTCGGCAGTGCCGCCCTGAATCGTGATTTTTGTGTTGCCTAAGGTAAGGCTGCCGTCCGGCCCTATACCAGGTGTTCCGTCAACACCCGGTGTTTCACCCGTGCCGGGTGTGCTGCCACGACCACTGCAAGAACCTGTAGGACCGCCGCCGCTAGTGCGAGAGCCACCGCTAGTTCCACCGCCTTCGCCTCCACCGCCACCTGTGCCGGGTGGATTAGCAAAGGCTAGCGCTTGTCTGAGTTGCGCTATTTCATCCGTGCTGATGGCACCGTCCTGCAAAACGGTTTGCAACAGATCGAGCAGTTCTTGCTCGCCCGTCTGATTCGCACCCGTTTCCTCCGACCTGTGACGACCGCCGGTTTCTTCAGCCTCGTCGGCGTTGCTATTGGCAGTAGCCCCGCAATTTCGAACCATGTCGTTGAGTTCCGGGCGCTGGCCGCGCACCATTGCCGATTCCGTCGATTCCACAGTGCTGTCACCGACCTTGCAGCAACATGACGGGCTCGTCGACGCTCCGCTTACCGAATTAATGCTCATAATGGCCTTTCGCAACCACTCGAAGTGGAAAATTTTATTGGCATGCTAATGGAAAATCTCGATTCAGCCGACAACACCTCGATTTCAAATACAAAGTCCGGCTGTACAGACAAAAGAGTACAAAAAGGCTCAAAAACTTTGGTAGCCCAAACGAAGTCGTGCCCGCTCAACCGCACCAAAAACAAGCAATTTCAGAATTTTTCTATAAATAGCGTTACGAATCAGTAAGTTAATTACTGCAGGAAATCTGTTCGTATAAGTCGCTCACGCTTGATGAGCTTTCATTATTGGCAATGACGCTAAAATAGCAGGCTATCCGAAAACGGTGCATGAAGTCGATCTATTCAATCGCAGCCTCGCTTCCTCCTGCTCCTTTCATCTACCTATCGTAGCCCGGCATATGGTCCTTTGCCGGCTTGCCGGTTTTCGGATCAATCTCTACCGCCAATGACAACGCCGTGAAAAATCGGCTCGAAGGAATTGAATTGCTCAAGTATTTGAAACAGGCGCAGGAAACCTTTATTCCCGCGTTATCGCAATCGCCGACCCGATCGGATGCGGATACCTCGCCGTCGACTTCCCCCGACGCTGCTCAGAACAGTAGTGCAAAGCATGACGTTGGTGTGCTGGGTCGCCTGCCACGGCCAGGCAACGGTGCATGCGCCGGCCCCGGCCCGGCGGCGACAAATAAAGATCGAAAGCGCGATCGTTGTTTTGGTTTTTCAACCAGCAATGACGTGGCACTGCTGCCGTGCGCGCCTAGCGTTATTTTCGGGCCAGCCTCCTTAAGCCAGGTCAAGCGGCACATCGCCAGTTTGCCTGCAGAGTTCAAAGATGCCGCGATGCTCGAACTTGCAGGCAACCTGCGCGAAATACCGGAAGAGATGCGGGAAACGGTTTTCTACGATCTTGGGATGGAAGTGCCACGCATTTCGTCGGAGCACAGATCCGAATATCTTTGCAGCCTGGCTTCATCCATCGAAGCCTTGCCCCATGAAGGCATGCGTAACGCTTTCTGGGCCAAGTTGGCCGACGCATTGATGACGATGCCTGCGCAGATAGTGCTCGAGCCGACTATCGCGCTGATCGACGCAATCAGTCATGTGAAAGACCATGAAGTCCGGGGCGATCATCTTGGCTTGCTGATACCGCTCATCATCGCCGCCGACGCCGAAGGGCGCAACCGGATGACCGATCATCTGATTCGTGCGCTACCCCACGTTGCACCCGGCGAGGATCGGCGTAACGCAATCGAACAAATCTTTTTGCTGGTGCGAAGTGAGCCGCACGCCGCACGACATTTGTGCCTTTTGCTTGAACAAACGCATCATTTCACATCCGCGGATTTCATCGGCGAAAATGGCGAATCAAAAAATTTCAAGACAAGGGATTTCAAACCAGAGGATCTGACGATCAAGGATAACTTGATTGACCTGCTGGAAAAGGTGACGGAACGCTCCGTTCATCTCCCGGATGCACAGCGGCTCGAAGTGCTCATGGCAATCCCACAGCAATTCGGCCGCTGGCCGGTCGGTGCGGCTCTCAAAGCGGCGGTTTTAATGATCGGCCGGCATACGCAGTCAGCGTCCGTTCACATACGAGAAAAGCTCGGATCGGCGATTGGCGAAGGGCTGTCGGATGCATTGGGCAATCTGTTGCATCAGCTTAGCCAGAAAGATGTTCCTACGCATACATGGGGGGGTGTCGACGCGTGGTTGGAGGCAGCGGCATTCTCTTCGCATCCGGCACGTGGAGGCGTTTTGAAAGCGGCATCCTGCCTGGTCAAATTCGTCTGGCGTACGAATGATCCTGCCAGATATACGATCATGTGGAGATATGGCGTGTCGTTTTCAGCAGCGGAACTGAATCAGCTGAAAAGTGAGCTAGACATTGTTGATTGAATCACCGGTTGCATTGCTGGCTGCGTTGCTGGTCAAATAGCGTTTCAATGATTGTTGACTTCGCCAGTAAACGCGACGATTGGATCCGGTCTGGCTATGTGTGCCATCGGCTGCTCGCGGCCAGTTTCAACTACGCAGACAGCGCGTATCAGGTATCCTAACGCCGCCGCGCTTTTGTGCACGCTCATCGCCACCCCCTTACGCGTTCCATGCTTCACGATCGCAACCCAATTGCAACGCAATTGCAACTCAACCGGACTCTTATCGCCATGGCAAATTACGTCTACACCATGAATCGCGTCGGCAAGATCGTGCCGCCAAAACGCCAGATATTAAAAGACATTTCCCTGTCGTTTTTCCCCGGCGCGAAAATCGGCGTGCTGGGCCTGAACGGCTCCGGAAAATCCACGCTGTTGAAAATCATGGCCGGCCTGGACAAAGACATCATCGGCGATGCCGTACCGATGCCTGGTTTAAATATCGGTTACTTGCCGCAAGAGCCGCAGCTCGACCCCGAGCAGACCGTGCGCGAAGCCGTCGAAGGCGGTCTGGGCGAAGTGTTCGAAGCCAAGGCCAAGCTCGATGCGGTGTATGCCGCCTATGCCGAGCCGGATGCCGATTTCGATGCGCTGGCAGCCGAGCAGGGCAGGCTCGAAGCCATCATTTCCACCGCCGCCGGCGACAATCCGGAACAACAACTGGAGATGGCTGCCGACGCCTTGCGCCTGCCGCCGTGGGAAGCGAAGATCGGCGTTTTGTCGGGTGGTGAAAAGCGGCGTGTAGCGCTGTGCCGCCTGCTGCTTTCCAAGCCCGACATGCTGCTGCTGGACGAGCCGACCAACCATTTAGACGCGGAATCGGTCGACTGGCTGGAGCAATTTCTGCAGCGCTTTCCCGGCACGGTGGTCGGCATCACCCACGATCGCTATTTCCTTGACAACGCCGCCGAGTGGATTCTCGAACTCGATCGCGGTCATGGCATTCCATGGAAAGGCAATTACAGTTCCTGGCTGGAGCAAAAGGGCAACCGGCTGAAGCAGGAAGAATCGTCCGAATCGGCGCGTCAGAAGAATATTGCCAAGGAACTCGAATGGGTGCGTCAAAATCCGAAAGGTCGGCAGGCAAAAAGTAAGGCACGCCTAGCTCGCTTCAACGAGCTGTCCGAGCATGAATATCAAAAGCGCAATGAAACGCAGGAAATTTTCATTCCCGTGGCCGAGCGGCTGGGTAACGAAGTCATCGAGTTCAAAAATGTTTCGAAAGCGTTCGGCGACCGGCTGTTGATCGACAATCTCAGCCTGCGCATTCCAGCCGGTGCGATCGTCGGCATCATCGGCCCCAACGGTGCGGGTAAATCGACGCTGTTCAAGATGATCACCGGCGTCGAGCAGCCCGATAGCGGCGAGGTCGTCATCGGTACCACAGCGCGGGTATCGATCGTCGATCAGTCACGCGATACGCTCAGCGATGGCAAAACCGTGTTCGACGACGTCACCGGCGGTGCCGACATCCTGACCGTCGGCCGCTTCGAGATGCCCTCGCGCGCTTACCTCGGGCGTTTCAACTTTAAGGGTGGCGACCAGCAAAAGCTGGTGGGTAATTTGTCCGGCGGCGAGCGCGGACGCCTGCACTTGGCAAAAACCCTGCTCAAAGGCGGCAATGTGCTGCTGCTCGATGAGCCGTCGAACGACTTGGACGTTGAAACTCTGCGCGCGCTAGAAGATGCTCTGTTGGAATTTGCCGGCAGCGTGCTGGTGATTTCTCACGATCGCTGGTTTCTGGACCGCATCGCTACACATATCCTGGCATTTGAAGGCAATTCGCAGGTCGGTTTTTTTGATGGAAACTATCAAGAATATGAAGCGGATAAACGCAAGCGTTTGGGTGAAGAGGGTGCCAAGCCCAAGCGAATTCGTTACAAGCCATTATCCGTCTAGGCAGTCGTTTGTATAGGAAATCGAAGCGGATCGTGCGTAACGAAATTTTTTGAGAAATTGTTTCAAAATTCCTCAAAATTTAATGTAAAGCAACACTTTCTCTTGGGAATTAATTAGACTTGCTTCATGCGCGAATATTGCCTGCGTAGTGACTGTTTTAAAGAAGCGGTTTGATAATTTTCAGGAGTACATCATGGATCAGCATAAACAATCTTTCAAGGCTGGCGGTATCGCTCCCAAGCCGCAAATCTCGCGTGCCGACCGTAGTACGGCGGAAATCGTTCGCAAGGGCATCACGCTGCAACAGATTCATGGCACCGAATATGCGGCCCAGTTCCTACGAGAAAAAAACGTCGATGTGGATGTCATCATGCGCGTGCTGTTGAACCTGTCGGCCAAACGTCGGCATGATGATTTGCTCGAAGTGCCGGCAATGGCTTACCCCGGGCGCCGCAATTAGTGTTTATATGTATTGCGGTTGCGGCTACGCTCACGACCGGGCCGTTTGGCCTTTTTTCGGTGCGTCGAGATAATAGGTCGTGCGCTTGCGCGGGCTCAGATAGTCATAGACTTCGCGTGGCAATTGCGCCGGCTTCAAGCTCGCGGCGACATTGACTTCCGGCTCGGTCATGAGATCGATGATGATCGCTTCGCTTTTCGGCACCGCCGCATCGTAGATCAAGATGCTTGGCCTCAGTGGCTTTGAAGCATTCACCGACACCACCATGCCCAACGTGTCGTCGGATAATCGGACGATGGTTCCGGGTGGGTAAACTCCCATGCAGTGAATAAAAGTCGTCAGCGGCCCGGCATCGAAATGCTGACGCTGCTGCGCAAACATTTGTGACAACGCTTCGTAAGGGCTGACGGAATCAGCGAAGTTGGGTTGATTACATAAATTGTCGTAGGTGTTGACGATGGCGACCACACGCGCCAGGGGTGAAATCTGACTGCCCTTCAATTGATGCGGATAGCCGCTGCCATCGATATGCTCATGATGCTGAGCGACGATATCGGCGGCTTCGCGTGACAATCCTAATTTGGCGGCCATGCCCAACCCGTACTGCGGATGCTGCTGCATCAAGTTGCGCTCGGCGCGCGTGTGGGGCTCGGTCTTCATGCGCACCCGGTCGGGTATGTCGAGCTTGCCGATATCGTGGAACAGACAACCGACACCTAGCTGTTTGATATCTTCGGCGGGCATCGCAAGCTGGCGTGCCAGCATCATCGCCAGCACCGCCACGTTGAGGGAATGAAAATACATTTCCTCGCCGGCCACTTTGTCGTTCATCAGATGGATCGCGATATCTTTGTCGGTCAGGATCGAATCGAGCATCTGCTGAATTAGTTGTTCTGCGCTCTCCAAGGCCGCTGCCGGCCGCGAAAACAAGTTGGTGTTGATGCTTTTTAGCGCCGTTGCGGCTTTCAGAAATTGCGCTTCGCATTGCGCCACTGCCGCGCGTTGCTTTGCGATTCTGTCGATGCGTTCGCGCTTGGCCAGCATCGCCGGGCTTTCCTCCACCGCTTGCCCAGCAATGGCGCTTTCTGCTTCGATCTCTGCTTCAATTTCTGACTGGTTTTTGACCGTGCCATCCGCATTCATCGACGATGCGCCGTTGCCGGTGGAAATTGCCGGTAGCGGTCTCGCATCGCTACGAACCGGGTCCACGCGGATGCGCTTCAAGCCCAGGCGCTTTAACTGCGCCAGTTGCTCGGCCGTTTTAATTTTAAAACTGTTGCGGGCAAAATCATGTTCCAGCCAGTTCAGATCTAGGTGTACGTAGATGCCGATACAAAGCTGTTCCGGAGCGAGATAGATGGCCTTAGTCGACATCACCGCTGCAGCAGGCCGCTTGCAGCAGCGATCATCAGACCTAGAGTTGCCAGAATAGTCATGACGAATCCAGGGCCGCGCTTGGCCGGATCGCGGTAATACGCCAACGCGAAAACAATACGTCCGACGATCCATACCGCGCCACCTGCAGCAGCGAAGTAATCGCCGCGGTAGACCGCACATAACCATAACGCCGGCAAGAACATCACTATTTGCTCGACCGTGTTGGCATGCACACGCAGCACACTCAAGAATGGCAACGGCCCATCCATGACCGGTGCATCGATGCCGAATTTTCCGCGAGCACGCCCGACATTGAAGGTAATCCAAAAATATACGAGCAATGCCGCCAGTGTGACCCAGGCAGTCCAAAAATACGCAGGCATGGTCGGGTTCATGTTCGAGTCGTCCTAAAAAATTTAGCTATGGCACGTGCCGTTCCACTTTCGCATAATGATACTGCAAGGTCGCCATCTTTTAGACAACACTCGATGCCCGGAGTATTATCTTTGGCACAGAAACGCCACGCGGCCGTATATGCCTAAGCACGTACCAAGCACGCACCAAGCAGGCGTTCATCCGGAGACGACAATGTTGAAATTTTCGGCAACCCAGATCGACCAGTTTCACGGTGACGGATACCTGGTGCTGCCAGCATTAGTGCCCAAGTCCATGTGCGACGTGATGCGCCTGATTACTTTCGCCCATCTCGATGCAGCGGTCGAGCCGCTGGAATACGAATCAGAAGTTGGCTACCCCGGAGCGCCGACTTCCCTACATGCACCTGGCGGTCGCACGGTACGTCGTCTGCGCAATGCTTACCGGCGGCATCGGTGCTTCAGTGCCTGGGCCGGCGATCCGGGCGTTGTCACTGCAGTGCAGCAATTGTTGGGAGAGCCGATCTGTCTGACGCTGGCGCATCATAATTGCGTGATGACCAAGCATCCGGAATTCGGCAGTGCGACCGGCTGGCATCGCGACATGCGGTATTGGTCGTTCGAGCGCCCCGATCTGGTATGCGTCTGGCTCGCCCTGGGTTCGGAAAATGCCGACAATGGTGGCCTGCGCTTTATTCCCGGATCGCATCGTTTGCAGATGTCGCCGGAGCAGCTCGACCCATTAGATTTTCTACGTGCCGAGATGCCGCAAAATCACCGTTTGCTAGCCGGCGCAGTACCGCTTTGCCTGCATCCCGGCGACGTCGTGTTTTTTCATAGTGGCTTGTTTCACGCGGCAGGACGGAACATTTCCAACGAAATCAAGGCTTCAATTGCGTTTGCTTACCACGGGGTCAGCAATACGCCTCTCGAAGGTAGCAGATCGGCTGTAGCTGGCAGCATCGAGCTGCCTCTCCGCTGACCTACAGTCAGCTTTATAATTTCATAGTTATGTTATTTGTAACATGACGTAAGCTCAGTAAACCCAAGTCGCTTGGAAGCGTTACTTATTAAACGCGTCGCGCTTATTCGTCGATGTTCCGATCCCTGTAAATCGTGGAGAAATAACTATGAAGAAATCATTGCTGATAATTGCCTTGCCGTTGGTACAACTGGCTGCCTCCAGTGCGTTTGCCGCAGCGCATACTGCTACGCCTGCTGAAACAAAGAGTCGTGCTGAAGTCAAGGCAGAAACGAAAGCAGCGGCCACCACTCCTGCTGGCCAGACAGGCGCAGCTGGCTCGTCTGCGGCGCTAGATAGCAGCAAAGCCGCTTCGCCAGTCGGCGACACACAAAAGAATGAGGCTGCAGCGGCCCAAGCGGTCGATCAGAAGCAGGTTAGTACCAAAAGCCGAAGCGAAGTCAAAGCCGAGGCAAAAGTGGCAAACCAAAAAGAAGTACACAAGCAAAAAGGTGACAACCTGACAACTGGCAAGTAAGTTCCAGGCGACCGTAGATCGATGCGCACCCGAAACCGGCGTGCGCATTTTTTACAGCAGCTCTTCGG
Source organism: Pseudomonadota bacterium (assembly GCA_040385645.1). Lineage (GTDB taxonomy): Bacteria > Pseudomonadota > Gammaproteobacteria > Burkholderiales > Burkholderiaceae_D > JANXSS01. The sequence continues at coordinate 36,101 of JAZKGZ010000011.1, read as the reverse complement.
GCGCGAAAGGCCCAAGGATCTTCAACCCGAACCGAAGCAGAAAACTTGCATCGGGATCGTGATCCACAACAGTCTCAACGCCCCGCTCGCGACTGACCCACTCGATGCTGTTGCGGTCCGGTGTCAGGCGCAGGTGGTAGGAGCTTTCCCCCTTGTCGTGCGCCAGCAAATTCAATACTTCCGCCGCCAGTGCGGGGCTGTCGATGATCAATCCTTGCTCGGTGTTGGTATGCGATGAGCGCGCATCCAGATTGATCGAGCCGATGAATAACTGGCGGTTATCGACAACCACGGTTTTTGCATGCAGCTTCGCGCGCGACGTGCCGAAGAGGCCCAACATGCCGGTTTTCGAGCCGCGCGTCGGGCTCAGTTCATACAAATCTACACCAAGCCGCAGCATTTCCAGCCGATAAGCGGCGTAGCCAATATGAACGATAGGCGTGTCGGTTGCCGCCAACGAATTAGTCAACACGCTTACACGCACGCCTTTGGCTCTAAGCTTTCGTAACACGGCCATCCCGGGTTTGCCAGGCACAAAGTAAGGCGTGAGAACGGTTACCTCGGATTGTGCCGACCCCATCAGCGAGCCCAGCATTCCGCTGGCGGTGTCGGGAATCTTGGCGTCCGTGATGCCAGCAGCCTTGGACGGATCGTCGGCAACCACCCGCGCAGCCGCCCAAGTCAGTTTCATTTGACCACGATCGATTTCCTGGGCCAGCGGCGCATGACCAAGCAAATCCCGCATCACGGCGGGCGCTAGGCCATCTTCGCCGATCATTTCCGGCATGCCCGGTACCGCAGCCATCATTTGATCTGCCATGGCTGCCATGGCAGGCTCGAATTTCACCAGCGATGCAATCGGATACACATAATTGCTGTTCCAATAGCGGTCGAATACCGACGATAGCTCTGTGACGATCGGGCCAGCGGCGAAGACATCTAGGTCTATGAAATTGCTGCCGTTGCTGTGCATAAAATATGCATTGCCGATATTGCGGCCTCCAGTAACGGCCATGATGTTGTCGGCAACGAATGATTTGTTATGCATGCGACGGTTCACGCGCGCAAGGTCGCCCAACGATGAGAGCAACCGCGTGGAGACGGCAGAGCGGCCCGAGGCGAACGGATTGAAAATCCGGACCTCGATATTTGGCTGCGATGCCATTTTCAGCAGCGTCTGATCGAGCGTCTCGGTGCCGATATCGTCCATCAGCAACCGCACCCGCACGCCACGCTTCGCGGCGTTCTGTAATTCCTTCAGAATCGCGCGGCCGGTTTCATCGTCTTCGACGATGTAATACTGGACATCCAGTGTATGGCGCGCGCGGCGAGCCAGTGCAACGCGCGTATTGAAGGCATAACCGCCGGTGGGCAATAACCTGAAGCCCGATAGTTCACCAGGTGGCTGCGACGATTCTGTCGCCTTGACGAGCGGGCTGTCCCGGCGGTCGGCAGCGGCGATTGCCTGGGAAACCGGCTTTTCGAAATCACGCGGCAGGCTGGCACAGCCACTGATCGCAGCTGTGATAAAGAGGCTAGTAAGAAGGCGTATCACATCCACTCTACCTAGCCTGGTCGAACCCTTTGAGTGACTATTAACATAGTCCTCAGCATGGCAGGTAAGCAGTCCAGCAAAACGCTTATGGAGTTGCAGCATGGCGTGTCTTCTATAGATTATGAGCAACAAAGATTACAGGATTTAGGTTGCGACACGGCTTAGTGCTGACACTCTGCCACTACAAATGTTTCATATAAACAACTTATTTTTGATTTTATGAAATATGCTCATAAGCATGCGCAAAGCCGTCCATTACCGAATTTTGCTAATCACTCAACACAGTGGCAAATTATTTTTTCGCTGGGTACATGGAGCAAAAACGTAGCGTCGTATGTAAAAACACGAATTTGATTAACGAACTGTAACCAATTCGTTGGCCGCGCGTTAGAGGCTTAGGGAAGTCGTCAAGCGTTTCTGCTTTCGAGTCCCTGAAGAGACTTGCATCGGAAGTTGGATTAGAATCACACCGCACGACAATTGTAGTGTTGCAATTAACTGTAATAGATAGTCTGCTCTGGCTCAGCTACATAGCCTAGGCTTAACCTGATAATTGGTCGAAACACCACACGAATCATTAAACTCTGGAGAATTACACATGAAAAAATCCCTGCTTATTCTTGCCCTGCCATTGTTGCAGCTAGCTGCTACAAACGCGTTTGCCGCCGCACATACAGCTGCACCTGCCACACCAGCTGCCGAAACAAAGAGCCGTGCTGAAGTCAAGGCTGATACGAAAGCGGCATTGTCGACCAACGACGCAGCCAAGACCGGCGAAGTCGGTTCGCCGATGCCAATGCCTAAAGCCAAAGGCGATGGCGTCAAGAGCCGCATGGAAGTCAAGGACTCCACCAAAGCTGCTGCAAAAGCAGGCGAACTGCCAACCGGCGATTCCGCTATGCCAGCCAGTGCAAACAAAAAACCGATGTCTGATAAATCCCGTGCCGAAGTCAAGGCCGGTGCAAAAGTGCAAGCCCAAAAAGAAGTACATAAGCAAAAAGGCGACAACCTGACAACTGGGCAATAACAACCAGCTTGTTGCAACGCGTTGTAACGCGATGCGCACCCGGAAACGGCGTGCGCATTTTTTTCGTCAAAGTTTCTCGGTGTGCTGCTCCAGCCACTCGCGCGCCGCACCGCTCACGTGTGGTATCAAGCGTTTGCGCACCGTGCCATGATAGGTGTCGATCCAATCGCGCTCGTCGGAGCGCAGCAAAGCCAGATCTATGCAACGCGCATCGATCGGGCACAGGGTTAGGGTCTCGAAGCGTAGGTATTGTCCGAATTCGGTCGTCCCGGCATCCTGGTTTGCGACCAAATTCTCGATGCGCACCCCCCACTTGCCTGGGCGATAGATTCCCGGCTCGATAGAAGTGATCATGCCCGGCTCCATAGCCGTGTGCGGTTCCGGCATGGCAGTACTGGAAATGACTTGTGGACCCTCGTGCACATTTAAAAAATAACCGACGCCGTGACCCGTACCGTGGCCGTAATCTAGGCCGGCAGCCCAGATCGGCGCACGGGCGATAGCATCCAGCATCGGCGACCGGGTGCCGCGTGGGAAGCGGGTACTCGATAAAGCGATCAAGCCCTTCAACACCAACGTGAAATCACGTTTTTGTAATGCCGAGGGGGTACCGACCGGTACGACGCGAGTAATGTCGGTCGTTCCGCCGAGATACTGGCCACCGGAATCGATCAGAAGCAAGCCATCGCCGCCTATAACGGCATGCGATTGCGCCGTGGCACGGTAATGCGGCATGGCTCCGTTGGCATTAAAACCGGCGATGGTACCGAAGCTCGCCCCCACAAAATTCGGGCGAGCGGCCCGGCACGACGTGATTCGCGCATCGATCTCATGTTCGGTAATCGTTTGGGTAGGCAATGCCGATTCCAACCAGGCAAAAAACTCGCACAGCGCTGCGCCATCCTGCTCCATGGTGACGCGCACCTGGTCGATGTCGGCGTCGGTCTTTCGGGATTTTGCCAAAGTGGTGGGGTTGATCGCTTCGATGATGGCAACAACCGGCGCAACCGCCTGCCGTAACCCGAGCGTGGTCCGGCGTGGATCGAGCAACAAACGCGCACCGGGGCGAAGCCTGCCGAGTGCTGCTTGCGCCTCTGAATAAGGCCCGATCTGTACCCCATCGTCGGCGAGTGCTTCCCGCACCGAATCCGGCACTTTGCCTTCGCCGATGAAGAGCGTCGTACGCTGGTCGGCCAGCAACAGGTGCGCCACGAACACCGGATTGAAACTGACATCTGCACCGCGCAGATTCAATAGATAGGCGATGTCGTCGAGTGTGGAAATGCAATGGGCATCCGCCCCCAGAGCCGCCATGGCTGCACGCAAATCGGCGAGTTTATCGGTGCGACTGCGTGTAGCGTGGGGTGCCGTGTGTTCATACACTGGCTGTGCGGGCAACGGTGCTCGATCGGGCCAGACCGTCTCGATCAGATCGCGATCGGTGCGTAGTCGTATCTGCTTGGCGTCCAGCGCCTGTTGCAAGGCATGTGCGGTAGCCAGCGCCAATACCATGCCATCGATTGCCACGGTCTGGCCGCGGGTCAGATGTGTGGCCAGCCATTCGATATACGGCGTACCGGCACCGGATGACATCTTCATCAAGGCGATACCGGTTTGCGCTAGTTGGTTTTCGGCCTGTGCCCAATAGCGTGCGTCGCACCATAGCCCGGCGAAATCAGATGTGACCACCAGCGTGCCGGCCGAGCCAGTGAAGCCGGAAAGCCATTGACGTGCTTGCCAATGGGCTGGCAAGTATTCGGACAGGTGCGGGTCTGACGAGGGCACCACGTAAGCATCGATGGATTGCTCCGCCATGGCGGCACGCACCGATGCCAGACGCCCGACGATTGCCAGCGTATCGGCAGGCGGGTCCGATTTCATACAACCGTCGTCGAGCATGCTACTTCTGCCGTCCGTCCGGCAATATCTGCTTATCTTTAGGTGACGGCGTAGCTGGTGCGTTGTTCTTCGGATTTTTTTCCGGTTGCCCGTAACGGTCGGTATTTTCTTGGCCGCTGGCGATGTCGGCAGCCGCTTGCTCGATCTTCGCGCGTGGTTCGCTGGCCTGGCTATCCGGCGATTCGTCACGTTCGTTTGGCTGGCGCGCCGAGCGACTCTTTCCGACGGGTTCGGTAGTGGTAATCTTTTCTTCGCCCGTGTTGTGTTGGTCAGGCTGATTTATTTGATGCATGGCATTCCTCAAGGTCAAATTTCGGTTTCGGCAAGTGGTCGGTTACCGATGTAAGTATGCCGATTTTACCGTTACACCCCAAGACGGGCGCGCGCTACCTGATACTCGCTTTTGAGTCGCGTGACGATCTCGGCAACCGTCGGCGCATCGTCGATCATGCCCACGCCTTGTCCGGCGCCCCATATATCGCGCCAGGCTTTTGCCGCCGTGCCGCCGGAGCCAAAATTCATGGTGCTTTTATCGGCCTGCGGCAGGTTATCCGGGTCCAGCCCGGCGGTGACGATCGATTTTTTCAGGTAATTGCCGTGCACACCGGTAAACAGATTCGTATAGACGATGTCGGCAGCTGTCGCCTCGATCAATGCCTCGCGGTAGGCCTGATCGACATTGGCTTCCTTGCTGGCCAGCCAGCGCGAGCCGATGTAGGCGAAGTCGGCACCCATTGCCTGGGCCGCCAGCACGGCGTCGCCGGTGGCGATTGCACCCGACAGCGCCAAAGGTCCGGCAAACATCCGGCGTACTTCACCCACCAGCGCAAAAGGTGACAACCCCCCGGCATGGCCACCCGCGCCGGCTGCCACCAAAATTAACCCATCCACGCCGGCTTCGAGCGCTTTCTCTGCGTGGCGCAGGGAGATCACGTCGTGCAATACGATACCGCCATAGCCATGAATGGCAGCCATCATCTCTGCCGGCGGTGCGCGTAAGGAGGAAATAACGATCGGCACGCGGTGTTTGACACATACCTCTAGATCCTGCGCCAGCCGGTCGTTGGATTGATGAACAATTTGATTGACGGCGATCGGCCCGGTTCTAGCATGCGGGTTTCGCGCTTGGTGGTCGGCGAGTTCGGCTTGCATGTCGGTCAGCCAGGTATCGAGCAATGCAGGCGGCCGGGCGTTCAACGCCGGAAACGCGCCGACGATGCCGGCTTTGCATTGCGCAACCACCAGCGCCGGTCCGCTGGCGATGAAAAGCGGCGCACCGATGACCGGAATGCTCAGGTTCTGCAATACGGCAGGCAATGCCATGACGGTCTCCAAGTGATGGAAAGCAATAGGCGATTATAGAACCGAACCAGCGTTATCAAGCACTCAATGCTTTGCGGTCCTCGATGAGCAATCCCGGTTCTCGCAGCATCTCGACATGAACGATGCCGTCTTCGTCGTAAGGCATCGACACGATTGCGAAGCCGAAATGTTCGTAGAACCGTTGCAGCCGCAGTTGTGCACTAATTTTTATTGGCAGGCCGGCGAATTGCTCGCTGGCCCAACGCAAGCCTTCCGCCATCAACAGTCGCCCGAGACCGGTGCCACGCACGCTCGGTGCGGTTACCACGCGGCCGAGCGCACACTCGATATATTTCACGCCTGGTGGCAGCACCCGCAGGTAGGCTGCGAGTACACGGCGCTGGCCACCAGGCGCAGACTCGCACGCATGGTTTTGCCACCCAAGCAAATGAAACGCTCGCTGATCCGCATCATCGATGTCCAGATAAAAGCATTGTTGCTCGACAATGAATACAGTCTGCCGCAATGCCAGCATGGCATGTACATCGTCTGCCTTCAGTTGATGCCACGCATCCCATTGCCAGCTCAGCATCGCGTGGCATCCTGAAGCGGTCGAGCAGGCGATAGAGCAACTGAGCGAGCAACCGCGAGAGCAGCTGCGCGCGACAAAAATGCCGAAAATAACAAAAGTAAGGAGAACGGCGGCATGTCGAAACCTTTCATCTGCAGTGCGAGAGTTGAGGCGTCACGCCATGCTACGCTGAGCCATTACCGCTTTCAATAAAAGGCACGGAAAAAGCATGGATCACACCGAGCGTCATGATGCGTCGAAATCACATCGAACCGCAGGCCCTACATTTTCGCAATGGCTGCTGGCGCTGTTTTTCATCGGTGCCGGCATCATGCATTTCATTTTCCCGCAGGCCTACATCAGCATCATGCCGCCCTGGCTGGGTTGGCATGCGATGCTCGTATTAATTAGCGGCATTGCCGAATGCGCCGGTGGCGTCGGCATGTTGTGGGCCCCGGCCCGGCGCTATGCCGGCTGGGGTTTGATGGCGCTATGCGTGGCAGTCTTGCCGGCCAATGTGCAAATGCTGATCGACGCCGTTGCCCAAAACAAGGCAGGCTGGGTCATTTTGCTGCTGGTGCTGCGTCTGCCTTTACAGCTGCTGTTGATGCAATGGATCTGGCGCGCCGCGGAATTGTCCTCCAAGCTGGCGGAAGCTCACAAACGGTAGCGGCCGGCTCGCGTATTTACTTTCATAAAAGAAAAGTTTTTCCTTTATACTGGATTGCATCGAACCCGGTGTCATCCATCAGATGCGTGTCTGCCGCAATCCACTTTTCGATCATCCCCTCGTCACCCGGCGCCGGCAGCGCGTCGCTACTGCATGAAGTTGCCGCAGCAGCCGTTGTGTAACAGCCTGCGTATCAACGTACGGGATATCCGTCTCGGCATGTTCATCGCCGAACTGGACCGCCCCTGGACCGACACCCCATTTTTGATTCAGGGCTTCTTGCTGGATGAGGCCACGCAGCTCGACACGCTACGTAAGTTTGTCGCCGAAGTGACCATCGACCCGACCCGCAGCACCACCGATTCGCTGCGACACCTGCCATGGGACGCACTGCACACCGTAATCGACGATGTTGCGCCGCTTCTGGGTGGCTCTCTTCTCTTTGAGCGCGTTGCACCGGTGGAGCAACCGGTTTCTTCGCCTTATCAAAGCGATGCGACAACTTCGCACGGCTCATTCATGGCGCGCTGTCTTGCAGCGCTTAAGCGCCTGCTCCGAATCACGCCGCATCAGGACGATAACGCGCAGCCGCGCCAGTATTATTTGCATTATGCGGAAGAGAAACGCCCGGGCGAGTTGACGCCACCTTCCACGATGCAGTTCAGCCGTTACATTCAAGCGCTCTACCCACGCGATACAAAACTTTCCATCGGTCTTCTGGAAAAGATTGCGTTTTGGTTCAGCAACCGACGCAGCACCAGAAGCGGCAGTCTTTGGGCGCGGCGCGGCGCGGTGCCAGCGCCTAAACCACAAAAAGACCGCCCCGATTTCTTGCCGGCGAATATGCCTTTGGTGAATTACCAAGACAGTGCTTCGATTGAAGAAGAAACCGTTCGGGCCAGGGAAATCATGCAGCAGGCTGAGGTGGTTCTGGAAAAGATCGTCGACGATATCGAGTCCGATCTGCCGATCGATGTGCAGGCGGTAACGCCGGTAGTAACAGTGCTGGTCGATAGTGTCGTACGCAACCCTGCGGCACTCATGTGGTCGGCGCGGATGCGCGACGAAAATAAGAAAACCTACCTGCATGGTCTAAAAGTCGCGATTTATCTGATGGTGCTCGGACGTCATTTGGGTTTTCCGAAAGAGCAATTGTCGGAATTGGGTAGCATCGGGTTGTTGCTCGACATAGGTATGCTGAAAGTGCCTGCCGAGCTTGTCGAAAAAACCGGTGAACTCACGCCGGAGGAAGCGGTGCAATTGATGCAACACGTGCAATACAGCATTCAGGCGCTGGAACAGGGCGAGCCTTTGCCGCGCTATGTTGCGCGGGGCATTCAGGAGCATCACGAGCGCATCGATGGCAGCGGTTACCCAAGCGGCCTAGCGGGTACGGACATCAGTGTCTATGGACGCATGGCGGCAATCGCCGATACCTTCGCTGCAATGACAACAGCCCGCCCTTACGACGTGACACATTCCGCTTTCGATGCCATGAAAGAGCTATTTAAAGAATCTGCAACCCGGCTGCACGGCCCGCTGGTCGAGCAATTCGTTCAAGCCATCTGCATCTTTCCGGTGGGCTCTCTCATCGAGCTGGCCAGCGGCGAAGCGGCGATCGTACTGGAGCACAACGGGGTACGCCGCCTGGCACCGAAAATATTGGTGCTGACCGATCCGGACAAAAACATGCTGACCACGCCTTATATTCTGGAACTGATGCTGCAAAGCAGCGAGGATAAAAAGATTCTGCGTGGCTTGGCAGACGGTGCCTACGGTATCGACTACCGCGATTATTACCTCGGTTAGTAAACCATGGACCAATATCCGCAAGTTGATTCCAGACCGTTCGCCGATGCCACCGCAATCGGTCTGTTCAACCAAGCTCTGCAACAGGCAGTAGTAGAGGCCGGAGAATTTCGGACAGTCGCTTTGCTGGTGGTGTCACTGAATCGATCGGACCGCATCGCCAGCGTGCTCGACGATCCTGTTGCGCTGGCCGTTACGCGTCAGCTACTCGACCGCGTGCGAACCATGCTGCGGGAGGCGGATCGATGCCTGCTGGTGCACGACGACGAAATCTGGCTGATGCTGCCCGGCCTGCGCGTACAAGCCATGGCGACTCTGGCACTCAACCGGCTACTGGCGCTGCTGCAGCAACCTTTTTTTCAGGAAGGGCGTACGGTGTTTCTGCATCCTGCCATCGGCATGGCGTTGGCACCGCAGAATGCCGATGCCGCGTTGCCTTTGATGCGAGCGGCCGATCAGGCACGGCAGGCCGCTCACCGGGCTAACACGTCGCACGCAGTGTCGGACGCCGTAGTCGATAAATACGGCTTGCCGGACGACCTCGAGGCGCAGCTCAAGGAAGTGCTGGCGAACAACGACCTGACGGTGGCTTATCAACCGAAGATCGATCTATCGACCGGGCGCGTGGCATCGGTCGAAGCACTGGTGCGCTGGCCGGCCGAGGATCGCCATTGTGTGCCAACCGTACTATTGATCGAAACTGCGGAGCGGCGCGGGCTGATCGGGGCGCTCACCAACCACGTACTCAACACTGTACTGCGCGAGCGCAGTGCCTGGCTGCAAGATGGCTTGGATATGCAAGTCTGGATCAATATTTCCGCGCTATCCCTTGCAGATCAAGCATTTCCCCAGCGCCTGCTGCAAGCCTTGCAGGTCTGGAACACGGTACCTTCGGCGATCGGTCTAGAGATTACCGAAAGCGGACTGATCCGCGATATCGATCAAGCGACCGGCGTCCTAATGGAATTGCAGCGGCTGGGGTTTGAAATGGCGATCGACGATTTCGGCACCGGATATTCATCCCTGGCGTATCTCCGACGGTTCCCTATTACGGAGCTGAAAATCGACCGGATGTTCTTACATAACATGGTGCATTCCCCACCAGACCACCAGATCGTCCGTAGCATCATCGACCTGGCACATAATTTTGGCTTGAAGGTGGTTGCCGAGGGCGCGGAAGACGAAGCGACCTTGGCGCAGCTCATGCATCTGGGTTGCGATCTGGTGCAGGGGTATGTGCATGCCATGCCAATGGCATCGCACACGCTGGTGGCGTGGGTCAGGGCGTTTGAAGGCAAGCTGTTGAACGAAAAATAATCAGGCTGAAACGTGTGCCGAAGCGCGTGTCGAAAACGGCATCGAAATCAGGTCCGACAGATATACACGTGCCTTTTGCGTGCGCATCAATACCAAAAACGCATACCAAAGAATTAGGCTCAACGACAACATCTCACCGCCGTCCTCGAGTACACCGAGATAAAAGGCGATCGTTGCATGATCGTGCAATGCCATGTGCACCATATCGACAGCTACGCCAAAAAATACGAGCACCATGACCAGCAATATCAAATCGTGTGAAAACTTACGGAAAGCGCGTGTGCTACGCAGGTATGCCACGACGATCAGCGGCAGGATGATCAGCCCGGCGCTCACGCTCACCAAGAATTCGCCAATATCGTCGGGTCGTAATCCGAAAGGTGGAGTGAAGGACAGAAAAGTTCCGATTTGATAGCCGGCCGACTCATGCAAACCTAAAGCATCGTCAAGTAGAAAATAAGCAAATAGCACTACCCAAGGAACGTAGCAAACCGCTTTCTCCTTCAAACAAACACTGCTTAACAAAAGAATGATCCATAAATATTTCAAGTACTGAAATAGTTCGGCATACCCTTTATCCATCTCGATGTTCAGTAAGGGATTGCTGAGCAACGTGGTTTTAAAAAGCAGTAGATGCAGGGCGACAAATAAAAAATCGGCAATCACGACCATCAGCAAGAGGCTGGATGCGCCCGGTTCATGCAGCAACGAGAAAAATTTCTTGACGCTTGACGACGATTTCATTGGTCCATCTTTCTTCGTTTGTTTCTGGAAGCGAATGCCGTGTGGGCCTATAGATAAATGTAAATATGACAAGTAGGTTACATCAATTTTCAGGAAAGCTCGCACTGCCAATCCAGCCCGCTTGCCTGCTGATAAATCCAGTTTCATGACGCACACACAAACCGTTTAAACAATGTCGTGAAAATTTGAAGTGAGAATCGTGCTTGCTACACCACGCGCTCTGAAAAAAATTAATCCAGGGAAACTTTTTGGTTTAACATAAAGTTGCAATCTGAAAACGGCAAACTTCGCGAAAGCGAAGGACGCAAAGTCATCGGTCTACCGGGCGAGCGCCCCAAGACGGCAGGACTGCCAGACAACGTGGTGTTACCGCTTCGCATGGGCTTGTACGCCGACGTCGCTTCGCAGTCCTGTTTCGACAAACTGAAACGGGACATCCATGAACGCCAGCCATCGCAGTACGCAAGTTTTTCGAACGGTGCAAGGCCGGGGCGATTACGCTCTGCCGCAAATGACGGCGATCGCATTGCTGATCGCTACCGTTGCGACGATGTTATCGACCCTGGCGCACGCAGCGCCCGCTAGGATGCCGCCTAGCATGCAACCGGGCGAAGCGTTTGCCCAAGGTCGGTTGTTGATCGAACCACGTCCGGGCTTGTCAGCATCCGACCTGGCCAAGTTATTATCGGTACACGGTGGCCGGGTGCGCAAGCTCGGCCAAAGTAATCTCCACCTCGTGACGCTGTTTCATCGAGGTTCAGAGCGCAGCATCGTCGAAAAGTTAAAGCACGATCCGCGCGTAAAATATGCTGAACTCGACGCGCGAGTAAAATCGAATTTCGTACCGAACGACCCTTACTACGGCAGTCAATATCATCACACGATAACTGGTACCAACACCGCTTGGGATACGACCCAAGGCGCTGGCGTGACCATCGCCATTCTCGACTCCGGCATCGACCGCAACCATCCCGATCTGTCGCCCAATCTGGTCCCCGGCTATAACACTTACGACAACAATACCGACACGTCGGATGTCTGCGGACACGGCACTGCTGTTGCTGGCACCGCCGCTGCAACATCCAACAACGGTGTTGGCGTCGCCGGCATTGCGGGTGGCGCAAAGATCATGCCGATACGGATCGCGTATTTCGACACGTCTTACAACAGTTGCTACGCGTACTACAGTACGGTTGCAGCTGGCTTGACTTATGCCGCAGATCACGGGGCACGAATCGCCAACATCAGCTACGGCGGTGTCACCGCCAGTTCGGCAATTCAAAGTGCTGCGCAATACATGAAGAATAAGGGTGGCCTGGTATTCGTCTCAGCCGGAAATAATGGAGTGAATGAAAATCTTCCTGCCACGACGCTCATGATTCCGGTATCGGCAACGGATAGCAATGACACGCTTGCGCCGTGGTCGAGCTTCGGTACATTTGTCGCGATTTCTGCGCCAGGCGTCAACATCTGGACCACCTCGCAAGGCGGCGGTTATCAGCCCTGGAACGGCACCTCGTTTGCCAGCCCGCTGACTGCGGGTATCGGTGCATTGATGATGGCGGCCAATCCTTCTCTGGATGCGGCAAAAATTGAAAGCCTCCTGTATTCAACAACGTCGGACCTCGGCACGCCAGGGCGAGATCAATATTTCGGTTATGGGCGCGTCAATGCCGCCGCAGCTGTGAGAGCCGCGCTGGCAGCCACGCCAGCTGCTGACTCACAGCCGCCGACAACGTCGATTACAACGCCTTCGGCCAATGTAACCGTTTCAGGTATCGTGCCTGTAAATCTGACAGCAACGGACAATGTTGGCGTCGTTAGTGTTGAGCTTCGGGTCAATGGTGCAACGGTAGCCATCGACAATACCTCGCCATTCGGTTTCAGCTGGGATTCAACAAGCCTGTCTAACGGCACAGCAGATCTGACGACGGTCGCCTACGACGCAGCGGGCATGCAGGGAACCTCGCCGCCGGTCACGGTCAATGTTGCCAACAATGTGCAATTCAACGCTGCCGATACGGTGGCGCCGGTCGTTACGATTGCCAATCCAGTGTCAGGAAAAGTTGCTGGCGTTGTCACTGTGAATGTGCAGGCAACTGATAACAGCAGCCTGTCGGGTATCGTGCAAACGCTCTATATCGATGGTGCGCTCAAAGCAAAAGCGGCGGGAGGGGCGCTCAGTTATAACTGGAATACCCGTAAAGTAAGCGCTGGCGTGCATATAATCAAAGCGGTGGCAAAGGACGCAGCTGGCAACATTGCTACGACATCAGTGCAGGTCACACGCTGAGCCAGCAACCAAAGAAAAACCGGGCCACTGGCCCGGTTTCTTAGCTGCGATCGATTACGAAGTGCTGCGTTTCAAGCCTTGTTTTTAAACTTACGGCGTGAAAAAAGCGCTCCCAGCAAACCCATTCCCAACAACGCCACGGTACCTGGCTCAGGTACCGAAGTGCCTGGGCCGCCCGTGCCTGGACCACCGGTATTGTTGGTGTTGTAAATCAGAAAACTGTCAGGGCCACCGGCAAAGTCAGCAAGCGTTGCTTCCAATACGAGTGTCGTACCAGCGCCGCCAACACCGAGCAGGCCATTTACAAACGACTGCTGTGCCGAATCGACGACGAACGTAAATCCTGCCACGCCATTACCCGGATTAGTACCCCGAAAATCTTGCTGCCCATCGATCGCACCTAGGAACGTACCGGCGGAAGTATAAAATTTCAAGGTCAAATCGACGACGTTGATGCTGTCGCCACCTGGTTCAGTAGCGTTGAACAGAATGCCGATCTGGTTTGCGGAAGTGATGCCGAGCGAACCGATGGTTGGAATACCATATTTCTGGTTATCCGCCAGCGGGTCGGCCATATCTGCAGTGCCACTTAATGTGCTGATGCCGTTTCCGAGAAAAACTGAAGCGTCCGAAATCGGTGTGCCAAAAGTAATGCCGCCGCCGGCTGCAACGCCAACGCTACCGGATTCCGTCACGCTTCTACCAGTCGATTGCAATGTCAGGTCGCGTGGTGCATTGCCGAATCCCTGTGCAGAGGCGAGGATCGCCGATTGGAAAATCAAGCCGGCAGATGCGGTTCCCGGCAGTGCGAATGTAATACCGACCAACAGAGTTGCAGCTAACGCTGACAGGCGAATCTTCATATAAATACCTTGTGATAACTAAAAAAATAAATGTAAACGGTGTAACGACAGCATCGTTTAACGCCGGACTTACAGCGCCCCAAGCAAGCCATATGCCATGCTTATAACTTGATGATTTCACTGCGTATTATTGAAAAAAATGATTGATTTTGTGAAATTATGTAAAATGCTTCGACACTTTTAGTTACAGGCTTATGTACGTGTCGTTTCACAATTTCATTGAAGCATTAGCACTGCCGCATGATGACAAACCCATTTTTCAGTTAGGTGTTCATCTAAGACATCTATCTTTCTGGCACACACGATCCATCATTACGTACTGCACTAATCGTTGACTAACGCAAAAGTTCGCAGTTCTGTCTGTTGCACACGTTTTTTGCGTTTAGTCTTCAGCCATCGGTAGTAAATTTCAGCTCCGATAACTTCATTTAGGCAACTTAGATAGCCACATCGTAAATATCACTACGCTGTGTACTTAACAAATTCCTCGAAAGGGACATCATGGCCATCGGATCAGTCGGTAACGCAGCAGCAGGCGTAATTAATTCAGGTGCTTCATCGGCCACTGGTGTGGCAGTGGGCGGAGCAGCAATGTCTGCGCAGACGGAAGCTGCGGTACGTGGCTTGGCTATGGCAGGCAATGCCAGTTCGAGTGTCGCTGCTCGCCCAAATATTAATGCGAGTATCGAAGCATCCACTGTACCGAAGATGGGTGCCGAAGGCGTTTTGGCCAGGGCAAAAGATCTGATGCCTGAAAGCGGCAAAGAAGTCAGGGATGGAAGCTTAGGCGCCCGTCGTGAAAAAATGTTGGAAATCGCCTCGGATCCAGCCGCACCACCGGATCTGCGCAGCTTCATGCTGCAATCATATCGGGTCTCGGGTGGAGAAAAAAATGTTGCGCTCGATTTCTATCAAAAGAAAGATTTGAATGTTCTGAAGCAACACCCCGATGCATTCCCGCTGACTGCGGAAAACATTCAGTCGAAGATCGACGACCCTAGCACGCCCCCAGACTTGAAAGCAGCGCTGACCCGCGTTAAAGACGATCCGAACATGAGCATTTTGCTCGATACGGGCAAGCACGGTGGCGGCCTCAACAAAGCAGATGGCAAGATCACGTTCGGCGATGTCGAAGGCTTGGCGGAGAAGCAGACTTATGCGCTGGCTGCTAACTCTGCTAGTGCTCGTGCTGGCGCTACTACTGGTGCTGGCGTTATTACCGGCGCTGGCGCTACTACTGGAGGTGGCGTTATTACTGGCGCTGGCGCTACCACCATGGGTTCTGCAGCAGGAGCAGCTGCCGCGGCGCAGGCTGCCGCAGCTGGTCAAGCAGCCTTAGCTGCTGGAGGTGGCGTAGCTAGTACTATGGGTTCTGCATCAGGAGCAGCTGCCGCAGCGCAGGCCGCCGCGGCTGAAGCAGCCTTAGCTGCTGCAGCTGGCGCAGCTGTGGGTCCAGCAGTCTTACCGCTTGGTACACCATCACGGGAGAGTTACGACGCTGCAGTCGCTGCTGAGGCTAGTACTGGTAAGAACATGATTGGTGTGCCGTCGTATGACAGTTATATTGCCGGATTAGCTGCTGAGGCGAACCCCGCGTAACTAATGCAGTACCTTCATATGCTGAAAACTATTAGATGCTTTGGTTAGTTTAGAAGTTGATTCACGAGCTAAATTGGTAAGTGATCCACCTAAACGGATCATCAAAACCCTTACCAGTTACCGTCACTAAGTGCAATAGCGGAAATTTAGTAAATAACACCTCGGGTGCCTGCAAGGTAGCGGCCACTCGAGGTTTTCTTTTTTTATCCCACGTATGGTTGCAAGCAGGGCGATGCGATAAGCAAATGCAATAACCGCTCAAAACATTAATACGAGAAACCCTCAAACCACGCTGCCTTCTCTACCGGCTTCGCTTGATGATAAATCCATTCTTTGTAACAGAAAATCTTCGGTTTGGGTCATCATAAGATCAGGCACCGAAAGACAAATCTGCGAAACAATTTTTCGTCCGCGAAGTTGCTAGTTTTAATGCAAAAGTGCATTGAACTGCAGCTGTCGAAAATTTCAATTTTCCCCGCTGCAACATCAGTTGTGCAATCCCTTTAAAAAAACAAAAGCGACATTTTTTGAATGAACTTAGCTTGGCGTTTTTCGTTACTCAGAGTAATACTTCGTAGCGTTCTTTGGCTCGGGATAATTGCAACGCTAATGTTCGGGTGTAAGTAATCAAGCTGTTGCCAACAATGTCGACAACTAAAAAATGCACAGCCGGATAGAGGAGGCTGCAACCTTGTTGGTTTAACACTATTTAAGAGGAAAAATCATGGGTCTTGGATCAGTAGGTTCACAAAGCGGTACCAATGGTATTGGCGGTGCATACGGTTCGTCGACAGCCTTCGATAACGCTGGCGGCACTACTGCAATGAACAGTCAGACTGAGAACGCTTTCAATAATATGATTGGTCGCGGTAACGACGGCTTGAAACAAGGTCAGCGCGACGAAATCGAATCAGGAATCAAATTTTCTAAAGTGCCGAAGTTGGGCGCAGAAGGCGTTTTTGCCAAAGCAAATGAACTGATGCCGCAAAATAGCAGTGAAGTAAGAGATGGTAGCTTGGAGGCCCGTCGTGAAAAAATGTTGGCGATCGCCTCCGATGAAAAGGCGCCGCCTGACTTGCGCAGTTTCATGCTCCAATCGCATGCTGTGTCTGGGGGGGCAAAAGATGTTCCGCTCGATTTCTATCAAAAGAAAGATCTGAATACGCTGAAGCAGCATCCAGAAGCGTTTCCACTGACTGCCAACAATATACAGTCGAAGATCGATGACCCAAAGACACCTCCTGATCTGAAGGCAGCATTGACCCGTGTGAAAGACGATCCGAACATGAGCCTGCTGCTTGATACTGGCAAGCAGGGCGGCGGTATCAATAAAGCCGATGGAAAGATCAGCTTCGACGATGTGCAAGGCCTAGCGAAGAAAGAGGATCAACGTTCTGCCGATGCTGCTCGTTATACGACGGCCAGTGAAGCCCTTGCTGGCACACTAGGAAATGAGGCGGCGTTGGCTGCCGGACGGGCAGCGTTGGCCAGAGCGCAAGATGAAGCGGCTAAAAAAACTTTACAATCTGTCTTTGAGGGGGCAGGTGCAACCCCGCGTGGTTGATTAAGCAACGCAGATTTACGCGTCACAATTAGTGATGTTGAGGGGTTAGAACAAACTCGGGTGCCTGCGTAATGCAGCCTCCCGAGTTTTTTCATCTTGAATAGGCTCTTGGATCATCGACTTCGCTTGATGACAAATCCATTCTCTATAACGGAAAAGCCTCGGGTAGGGTAGTAAGCCATGGCATCAGGTGCTGAGAGCAGGATCAGCGAGACTTCCTCGCCGATTGCTTCCTGCACCTGCCGTATCAGTGCGCCGCCGATGCCCTGCTTTTGGTAGGCGCGGTCGACTGCCAGATCCGAAAGGTAGCAGCAATAGCTATAGTCGGTCAGGGCCCTGCAAACGCCGATCAGCGTGCTCTCATCCCATGCGGAAATGACCAGATTCGCGTTATCGAACATGCGGGCAATGCGTGCGAGGTCATGCGTCGGGCGAACGATGCCGGAGGCGTCGAATACCCGGGCGATGCTCGATGGTTCTAGGGGTCGATTGCGCTGATAGGTAATCACTGGGGTTTCTGCTTTTCAATAATTGAGCGGACTAAACAAACAGCATTTCGATTTTCCATATGTTTCAACCAATGCTGTAAGTTGTTGAATTCACGTGTTTTTCACTAGCAAATACAATTATTACGCATTCTTGCGAAATGTATTTAAGTACGAGGCGCTTACCTCGAGTCCCTACCTGCCGGCCGGCGTACGACACCGCGATTGCTGGAACTCGAGAAGACCTGTAGCAGTCAGGCGCTACGCTGCTCCAGGGCAGTCGACAAGCTGAACACGCTTACACCGAATTACTCGCTGTGATGAAAGGGGTCTGCGCGAACTATGTAGGCGACGCTCGAGAGCTGTGGCGCCGTCTGGTGTTTCACCATCTCATCACGAACGTCGACGATCACCTGCAAAACATCGGATTCCTTTATATGGGCGGCAACCAATGGCAGCTGTCACCAGCGTTCGACGTCAATCCGATACCGGACAATGACCGAGAATCCAAGACATGGTCAAGCGAAGACACCGGCCCTATAACAAGCATGGCCCAATTGATGGGGCAAGCCTTACAGTTCGCATTGACTGCTGAGCAGTCAATGGCCGTCGTGCATCAGGTCGTTGAAGCCGTGGGGCAGTGGCGTGCGGTGGGTCAGTCTGCTGATGTCGGAATGACGGCGCTCGAACTGAATGAGTTCAAACTGGCGTTCGAGCATTCCGGCTTGGCGGATGCCAAGAAGTTGGTAGGCCTGTAGTAGATTCTAAGCCCTCCCTCTTTGTGTGGAGCCTTTGACGTAAGCTAGGTATGCCTAGCTACCGACTCAATCAAGCGGATATTCCCGAAGAGCCTTCATTGGATTTGTAAATTTGACCGCACCGTAAATCGCGATAGAGCCGCACTTTACAGTCTTAAATATTTTGGCTGGTTGATTCTGACTTTATAGGAATGCGAGCTTACAAATAAGGCGAAAACGCGTAGAAAGCTGAAGAATTTTTATACCAAGCGAGGAGACAAACAAATTGCTGAAGTACTGTATTAATATACAGCTTTTGCAGGCACGGCGTACCGTGCCTTTGGTTATGCTAGGGTATTTAAATGCACAATATGTGTCCAATTAGCAAATGAATTTATGCAGTGGCGATATGCCTGCTGATAGGCAGCCATCAAAAGGAATGACGATGCACAGTTTTTATGAATTTTTTGCAGGTGGAGGCATGGCCCGCGCAGGCCTCGGCAAAGGTTGGAAGTGTTTGTTCGCCAATGATTTTGATGCCAAGAAAGGCATGAGCTACGCCGAAAACTGGGGTGCGGATCATCTACATGTGGGTGACGTAGCGCAAATTGAAAGCTCGATGCTACCCGCAGAGGCTGACTTAATCTGGGCCTCCTTTCCCTGCCAAGATTTGTCACTCGCTGGCGCGGGTGCAGGGCTCAAAGGCAGTCGTTCAGGTACTTTCTGGCCGTTTTGGGAGCTTGTGAAAAAGCTCGGCAAAGAGGGGCGGGCCCCTCGACTGATATTACTGGAAAACGTATGTGGTGCATTGACCTCGCACGGAGGCAAGGATTTCTCGGCTATCGCTGAAGCGCTTGCTGGAGAAGGCTACCGTGTAGGTGCAGTCGTCGTTGACGCCGTGAGCTTTGTTCCTCAATCGCGTCCTCGGCTTTTTTTCGTCGGCGTACACGCCGATGTCCTGATTCCCCATGAGCTCTTGTCCGACAACCCCCTGGGCCAGTGGCACACGCCAAGCTTGATTGATGCTTTTAATCGGCTGCCTAAATCTTCCAAGGATGCATGGCTGTGGTGGAAGATGCCGGCACCAGCCCCTCGCATTTCGGTGTTTGCGGATTTGATCGAGGAGGATCCAACCGGAGTTCGGTGGCACACGATAGATGAGACACGCAAGCTTCTTGCGGCAATGTCACCTTTGCACCTCGAAAAAGTGGAGAAGGCAAAGAAGTCCGGTCATCGCATGGTTGGCGCTATTTATCGACGAACGCGACCCAACGGCCTGGGAGGCAAAGGCGTCCGAGCCGAAATTCGCTTTGATAATGTCGCTGGCTGCTTGCGCACTCCATCAGGTGGCTCTTCGCGTCAAATCATCATGCTGGTTGAAGGTTCCAAAATTCGCACGCGTTTGCTATCTCCGAGAGAAGCCGCACGGCTAATGGGGTTACCTGAAACCTATAGGCTTCCCACAAATTACAACGACGCCTACCATCTGGCTGGCGACGGGTTGGCGGTCCCGGCCGTACGTTACATCGCTGCCAATATTCTGGAACCATTGCTTGTTGGGGGCCACGCGATGAAGATGGCAGCATGACACAGCCGCCTTTCGAAACCCGTGAACTCCGCGCCAAGCTTCTCGAATACCTAAATCAGAAAATAGAAGACCCCACCAACGGTGAACGGCGCGCCTTAGGTTCTTACAAGTTTGGTGTTTATGCGTTCTTCGACTATGACAAAGAGCCTATCTACGTAGGACAAACTGCAGAGGGCATTAAGGTACGTATTGGACGGCATCTTACTAATCAGCGAACCGACGCAGTTGCCATGAAAGTATTAGACCCTTTCGAGGTCTATGAGGTAGAGGTATGGCCCTTAGCTCAATACGATACTCGGTCAACAAAGGACAGTGAGGCAAGAGCCCACCTTAATTGGCTCGAGTATGACATTTTCCAACATTTTTTAACTAGGTCGCTTTTCAACGCTGTGCTCAATGAAAAAGACCCGTTCGTATTCCCAGCCAAGTCTTTCGTCCGTCCAATGGGTATCAGAGGCACTATCGTTAGCCAAGCTGTGTTCGAGCTTCGCAGCCACCCAGACACTAGAATCGCGCGACGAGCCGAGACGCTTTCCCTATTAGCGAAAGTCATCAGTGAGCGACAAGTTCAAAAAGGCTTGCGCAAAACTTTGCTCACACAAGCCAAGAGGCTGGCTTGGCTAGCGGAGCGGCGCCTTGGTGAATTCGCCGGACTACCTGACGATGCAGAAGAGCCAGAGAAATCTGTTTAAACAGTATTGCCGGTCTGCCGTCACATTGCCGCATGACCAAAAGCTATTGATAGTGAGCAGACATATTAAAACTCTCACTCCACCGTCACCGACTTCGCCAAATTCCGCGGCTTATCCACATCCGTCCCCCGCGCCAGCGCCGTGTGATACGCCAGCAACTGCAGCGGCACCACATGCAAGATCGGCGACAGCAAACCATAGTGCTCCGGCAGCCTAATCACATGCAGGCCATCGCCCGACGTGATGTGCGAATCCGCATCCGCAAATACATACAGCTGCCCACCACGCGCACGCACTTCCTGCATGTTCGATTTAAGCTTTTCGATCAGCGTATCGTTGGGTGCAATGGTCACGACCGGCATTTCCTTTGTCACCAGCGCCAGGGGCCCATGCTTGAGTTCGCCGGCTGGGTAAGCTTCGGCATGGATGTATGAAATTTCTTTCAGTTTCAACGCGCCTTCGAGAGCGATCGGGTAGTGCAGGCCACGACCGAGAAACAGGGCGTTTTCCGTTTGCGCGAAAGCATCGGCCCAGGCCATGATATGCGGCTCCAGGGCTAGCACGCTTTGCAGTGCGGTGGGGAGGTGGCGCAGGTTTTTCAGGTGCTGCTTTTCGTCGTCTGCCGAGAGCTTGCCGCGCAGTTTCGCCAGGGTCAGCGTCAGCAGGAACAGGGCGGTGAGTTGCGTGCTGAAGGCTTTAGTCGAGGCCACGCCAATTTCCACACCGGCGCGCGTCAGGTACGACAGGGACGTTTCGCGCACCATGGCCGAGGTGCCGACGTTGCAGATCGCCAGCGAATGCTTGTGGCCCAGTTCCTTTGCGTACTTCAGCGCCGCCAACGTATCGGCGGTCTCGCCTGACTGGGAGATCACCACCACCAGCGCATTCGGATTCACGGCAGGTGTGCGATAGCGGAATTCGCTGGCGATTTCCACATTCGTCGGGATGCCGGCAACGGCTTCGAGCCAGTATTTCGCCGTCATGCCCGAGTAGTAGCTGGTGCCGCATGCCAAAATCTGGATCGCATCGATCTGGCTGAATACGGCATGCGCATCAGCGCCGAACAAATCGGCATCGAACCCGACTACGCCTTCGAGCGTATCCGTGATGGCGCGCGGCTGCTCGAAAATTTCCTTTTGCATGTAATGCCGATAAGGCCCGAGTTCGATCGCGCCGGAGTAGGCATTCACGGTCAGCATCTTGCGCTCGACTATTACATCGTTGCGGTCAGTGATCGATACGAAACCGCATTGCACATCGACCACGTCGCCTTCTTCCAGGTACATGATCTGGTCGGTAGTCCCGGCCAGCGCCATCGCGTCGGATGCCAGAAAATTTTCGCCTTTGCCGATGCCGACGATCAGCGGGCACCCCAGGCGAGCACCGACTACCCGATGCGGTTCATCCTTGCAAAACACGGCGATGGCGAAAGCGCCGGTCAGGCGTTTGACAGCCTTTTGCACGGTTTCCAGCAAATCGCCGTCGTACAGGTGATTGACGAGATGGGCAACCGCTTCAGTATCGGTCTGGGAATGAAAGACATACCCCAGCGCCTTGAGCTCGGAGCGGATTTCTTCGTAATTCTCGATGATGCCGTTATGTACCAGGGCGATGCGGTCGGTGCCGTTTTTATCGGGCGAAAAATGCGGATGCGCGTTGTCGGTCACCGGTGCGCCGTGGGTCGCCCAGCGCGTGTGGGAAATGCCGGTGCCACCCGATAAGCCGGATTGCGCAATCTGTGCTTCCAGTTCCGCTACGCGGGCGACGCTTCTGGCGCGCTGCAAGCCTTCGTCGCGCACCACAGCCACACCGCAGGAATCGTAGCCCCGATATTCAAGGCGTTTCAACCCTTCCAGCAGAACGGGAATGATATTGCGCTGCGCAACTGCTCCGACGATACCGCACATAAGAATTCCTTAATGTTTCGGGGTGAATTTCAGGATAATTTCGGGGTGACTTCGGGGCGACTTACTTCGGCTTTTTGACCGGCCGTTGCCAGTTGTCGAGCGTGACCTGCCGGCTGCGCGAAACGGTGAGCTTGCCGGCCGGTGCATCTTTTGTGAGGGTGGTGCCGGCGCCCAGCGTGGCACCTGCGCCGATTGTTACGGGTGCGACCAGTTGCGTATCGCTGCCGATAAAGACGTCGTCTTCGATGACGGTACGAAATTTATTGCTGCCGTCGTAATTGCAGGTGATGGTGCCGGCACCGATATTGACGCGCGCGCCCATTGTCGTGTCGCCCACGTAGGCGAGATGATTGGTCTTGCTGCCGCTACCGAGACTGCTGTTCTTGATTTCGACGAAATTACCGATGTGTACGTGATCGGCAAGCTCGGTGCCGGGTCGCAACCTGGCATAGGGTCCAATGTGTGTGTGAGTGCCTACTATCGCACCGTCGATGTGGCAAAAAGGTTTGATTGCAACATGCTCAGCGATAGTGGCATTACTGATTACACAATGCGCACCGACATTAACGCCATCAGCCAGCGTCACATCGCCCTCGAATACACAGCCGACGTCGATGCTGACATCGCGTCCGCAGAGTAGCGTACCGCGTATGTCGATGCGGGCCGGATCGGCCAGCGTTACGCCTTGCTCCAGTAATCGATTCGCCAGATTGCGCTGATAAATCCGTTCCAGCTCGGCCAGTTGCACCTTGCTGTTGACACCCAATGTTTCCCACGTCGCTTCGGGATGTACCGCTACAACTTCCACGCCATCCGCCACCGCGCGTGCCACGATATCGGTCAGATAGTATTCGCCCTGGGCATTGTCGTTCGACAGGGTCGCCAGCCATTTTTTCAGTTTGGCAGTGGGTGCCACCAGGATGCCGGTATTAACCTCGGTGATGGCAAGCTCGGCGGTAGTGGCGTCTTTTTGTTCGACGATGCGCACGATCCTGCCCTGCTCGCGTACGATGCGCCCGTAACCAGTAGGGTCGGGCATATTCACCGTCAGAATCGACAGGCGATCTGCGCCGGCGCTGGCAATCAGGCGTTGAAGCGAGCCGGCAAGGGTAAGCGGCACATCGCCATACAAAACCAGTGTCGGCATGTCATCATGCAGGTGAGCATTCGCCTGCATGACTGCATGGCCAGTGCCCAGTTGCGGCTCCTGGCGGGCGAAACGGAGGTCAGGTGATTGCAGCCGGTCCGGCACGGCATCTCCGCCATGACCATATACGATGCAAAGGCTGGTCGGCGATAACGACCGGGCAGTATCGATCACGTGACACAGAAGTGGCTTGCCAGCCAGGGGGTGCAGCACCTTCGGCAGCGCCGATTGCATGCGCTTGCCCATGCCGGCTGCGAGAATGACTATATTCATGAGTGGTGATCTGAAATGAGACAAAAGTTTAGCATGGGCATGCTCCGACAATTCGCTGGCATTCTGCTTTTTATCGGCATGTGTAGCATGTTGAGCGGCTGCGGGACGGCCCGTTTGATCTACACCAAAGGAGAGAGTTTGTCTTACTGGTGGTTCAATGGTTACCTGGATTTCGAACCAGCGCAGATTAATCCGGTAAAAGCCGATATCGCCGAGCTTTTTGCATGGCACCGGCAAACCCAGCTACCGGAGTATGCATTGCTGTTGACTGCCGCGGAAAACCGACTTCGTCAGGATGTGACGCTTGCCGATGTCCGCAGCGAAATCGCCACGATCAAAAAATTCGTGCCGCCGATGACCGAGCGCGCTGCGCCCGCGCTGGCGCGCTTAGCGCGATCGTTAACGCCGGATCAGCTGGATTTTCTGAAGCAAAAACTGGCATCGAAAAATGCCGATTACCGTAAAGAGTTTTTGCGGGGCAGCGCCGAAGACCGTCAGCGTCGCCGGTCTAAAAAAGTGTTGCAGCAAGCCGAGTATTGGTTCGGTGGTTTCACCAGCCAGCAAGAAGCGCAAATTCGCATGGCTTCCGATGCGCGTCCGCTCGATCCCGAATTCGTCTATGCAGACCGTCTGGAGCGGCAGGCTGCGCTGTTAAGCTTGATACAAAAAATCAAAGAGGAGCGTCTGGAGACCGAGCCGGCTTCAAAGCTGATCACGGCGTTTTTAGATACAGAGCGTCACCGTCAAGCCGTGCCAGAGAAAAAAGCGTATTTCGATGCGGCGAGCGACGCCAATGCACGACTGGTCACGACGATCATTAATATTGCTACACCAATGCAGCGCGACAAAGCCATCGAGCGGCTGCGGCGGTGGATCGCCGATCTCGATAAGCTCGCTAGAAAATGAGCGGCCAGGCCTGATCGAGCGTGTGCTGCTACGTATCTGCGTTAGCCGAACTCACGGAATTTGAAAGATTCATAGGATGCAAGGCAATGACGCCGACGGTGCCGGTGCCAGGTAATGTTGCGCAAGGCTCGTCGTCGAAGGCGATGTCGCCGCCGGCAACCGCTCTGCCTGTAGTGGCCAGTTGTCGAAAGCCAAACAGATCTCGGTCCATCAGGTGGGAAGGCACAACGGTCGATAATGCCGAAAAGATGCTGTCGACGCGGCCCGGAAATTTTTTGTCCCAATCGCGCAGCATCGCCTTGGTCTGTTTGCGCTGCAGGTTTTCCTGGCTGCCGCACAGGTCGCATGGAATGATGGGAAATTGTTTGATGTCGGCGTAGCGGCTGGTATCGGCTTCCTTGACGTAGGCCAGAGGGCGAATGACGATGTGGCGGCCGTCGTCCGACTGCAGCTTCGGCGGCATGCTTTTAAGCTTGCCACCAAAAAACATATTCAGAAAAAAAGTTTCGAGGATATCGTCGCGATGATGGCCGAGTGCAATCTTGGTCGCGCCCAATTCGTCGGCGACGCGGTACAGGATGCCGCGCCGCAGTCGGGAGCATAGCGCGCAGGTCGTTTTTCCTTCCTCAACCACACGCTTGACAATACTGTATGTATCCTGGTTTTCGATATGAAACGGTACACCAAGCGCGTGGAGATATTCGGGTAACACATGCTCTGGAAAATTCGGTTGCTTCTGATCGAGATTAACGGCGACGATTTCAAAATCGATCGGTGCGCGCTGCTTTAACGTCATCAAGATATCGAGCAGGGCGTAGCTGTCCTTGCCGCCCGATACGCACACCATCACCCGGTCGCCTGCTTCGATCATGTTGAAGTCGCCGATCGCCTGCCCGACCTGGCGGCACAACCGCTTGTGCAGCTTGTTGTCTTCGAACGCTGTTTTATCCGCCTGGCGCGAGGTCGTGCCGTTCATTTAAATCCCCTTGATCCGAAATACTTCCACGCCAACCGCTTCGCAATCGGGATACACGTCCGGCTTTTCAGTCGACGCGCGTACAGCCCGCACTTTCGGGTGGGCAAGCATAGCGACGACGATATCGTCACACAAGGTTTCCTGCAAATGAATATGCCCCCTAGCCATGCGGTTGGCAATCGAGGTACGGATAAAGTCGTAATCCACCACCTCTTCCAACGCATCGTCGGTAGGCGTGGAAACGGCCAGAGGAATGAACAGATCGACGTTGATCAAGATACGCTGTTCGCCTTTTTTTTCGAATTCATGGACGCCAATATTGATCAGCACCTCGTAGTTGTGCAGAAACAGACGACGACAGTCGGATAACGCAGGGTGGAGCAGGAGCGATGACATGGATGGCTTTAGGTAAAAAAACAATTATTTTTCAAGTAGTGAGAAACATTACATCTCTCGATAACGGCAGTAGATGCTGCCCGCCGTCGACCATCAACGTGGTACCGGTAATCGATTTTGATGCCGCCACAAAACATACTGCCGATGCGATATCTTCCGCAGTGCTGGAGCGCCCCAGCGGCGTGCGTGCATGCGCCCGAGCGAATCCTTCATCGCTTTGATCACCGGAAACTAGAGTTATGCCGGGCGCAATGCCGACCACACGCACTGTTGGTGCCAGCGCCTGCGCGAGCATCGTCGTGGCGCATTGCAAGGCGGCTTTGGAGAGCGTGTAAGACATGAAATCCGGATTCAGGTTGTGCAGCTTTTGATCCAGCAGATTAATCACGACGGCATCGCTGCCTGCAGGCACGCTCGCATGTAGCGCACGCGCCAGTACGATCGGCGCACTGAGGTTGATGCGCATATGGCGTTCCAGCAGCGTTGGAGAAAAGCTGGCGGCATCGTCGAACTCAAAAATTGAAGCATTATTCACCAAGCAGGATATTGCTCCCAGCATGGTCTGAGCACGTTCCAGTAATAATGACGTCGCCCCCGCATCTGCCAGATCGCATTGCACGGCTACCGCTTGCCGGCCGAGCGCTTGAATCGCAGCGACCGTCGCCTCGGCTTCTTGCCAAGAATTGCCATAATGCACGGCAATATCCCATCCCGACTGTGCCAGCCCGAGCGCGATCGCGCGGCCGATGCGACGCGCACCGCCGGTAACCAATGCAACTTTTTGCTGGCCTGAAGTCATAGGTCTGTCAGATCCTGTTTTTAACACTAATACCGATTTTCAATACAATAGCGCCATGCAACTGCACCTGCCTGAACCCACTGCCGACGCGCTGATTGCATCGCGCGCCCTGCAAACCCTGATTGCCAACGACATTCGCCACAAATCCGGCTGGATTTCTTTTGCCCGTTACATGGAGCTAGCGCTGTATGCACCGGAATTCGGTTATTACAGTGGCGGTGCGGCAAAACTTGGCAAAGACGGCGATTTTACAACCGCCCCGGAGATGACACCGTTATTCGGGCAAGCCGTTGCCCAAGTCGCCGCCAGCCTGATGGCGCAATGCTCACCGCAAATACTTGAATTCGGTGCCGGAACCGGTAAGTTGGCTAAAGATATCCTGAGCGAGCTTTCAGCACAAAAGGTGCCATTGCATCGCTATACCATTCTTGAAGTGTCGGCCGAATTACGGGCACGGCAGCGGCAGATGCTGCACGGTTTTCCTCAGGTGCGGTGGATTGACACCTTGCCGGTCGCGTTCTCCGGCATCGTGCTGGGTAACGAAGTGCTCGATGCCATGCCGGTGCATCTGGTAGTGAAAACCGACCAGGGCTGGAAAGAGCGTGGCATCGGTTTGTCTAACAAGAATTTCGTCTATCGAGATCGGCCTTGCGATCCGGCGATGCTGCAGCAAATTGCCGACCCTGACGACTCCCTACCGATCGGATATCTGACCGAAGTGCATCCGACAGCGGTGGGCTTCATGCGCTCGGTGGCGGATATGCTTAAAGCGGGGCATCGTGAAACAGGTTTCGGCGGCGCTGCCGTATGGATCGATTACGGCTTTCCAGAAAATGAATACTACCTTCCGCAACGGGTTCGCGGCACCCTCATGTGCCATTACCGCCATCACGCACACGATGATCCGTTCTATTTGCCGGGTCTGCAAGACATCACCGCCCACGTCGATTTTTCTGCAATTGCGCAAGCGGCCGTCGATGGTGGGCTGGATATGCTGGCCTACATGAGCCAGGCACAGTTTTTAATCAGTGCCGGTATTGGGCACTTGTTGCTGCGCACCCCACCCGAAGACACGATGCGCTATTTACCTCGGGCCAATGCGGTGCAGCGGCTGACATCGACTGCCGAAATGGGCGAGTTATTCAAAGTGCTGATCGTCGGCACGCAGATCGATTTGCCGCCGGCATTCGGCGAAAGCAGGCGAGACTAGATGTTTCGCTGGCTGCTGACGATTTTTATTGCCTTGGCAGTATTTGCTGCAATGCTGCCATGGCTACAGAGACTCGGACTGGGCCGCCTTCCCGGCGATTTGCAATGGCGCATTGCGGGTAAAACATTTTTGCTGCCGTTCGCCTCCACCATTTTGCTTTCCTTACTGATTTTTTTGGCGCTCAGGTGGTTTAGATGATCCGTTGGGTGGCGGTAGTTTTTGTCGTACTGACAATTTTTCCGGTTCTTTTCCCGGCGCTGAAAAAACTTGGTATCGGACGTTGCCCAGGCGATCTACACATCAAAATCGGGCGTTACGATATATGTTTGCCTTTTGGATCGGTATTGCTCGTATCGCTGATCTTGTTCTGTATTGCCGAATTGGCATGAGGGAACGCTGCATTTAAGTTGTCACAGATTTTGCCGTTATATAGGCAAGCTCAACTTTTCCGTGCCGTGACCTGTCACGCGCGGCACGCATCAATGTCATCATTCGCCGATCTCACCGCTCTGATTATCGAACCCAATGCCGGCATGCGGGCGAGCATGCACAATATGCTAAACCAATGCGGCGTGACAAAAATCGACCACGCACTCAGTTCAGGTGCGGCAATTGCACCGATCAGGGCAAAAACCTTCGATCTGGTGATGTGCGAATACACCATCGGCGACGGCCAGGACGGCCAGCAATTGCTGGAAGACTTGCGTCACAATAAATTGATTCCGTTGTCGACGATGTTTTTCATTATCACCGCCGAATCCAGTCCGCAGAAAGTGGTCGGCGCAGCCGAGCTAACCCCGTCGGACTACATACTCAAGCCGTTCACCGCGGATACCGTTCAACGCAGGCTGACCCGGGCTGTCGAGCGGCGCGAAGCGTTCATGCCGGTGTATCAATTAATGGAACAGGGCAGCTTGCGTCAGGCGGTCGAGGTTTGTATCGCTGGCGAAGAAAATAACAAGCAACAAGTCTCTGCTTTCCAGCGGTTACGCGCGGAATTGCACTTCACATTGGGTGAGCCGAAGATCGCAGAAGTACTCTATACAGCGCTTTTCAAGCAGCAAGCCGTCGCCTGGGCTGGCTTGGGTCTGGCAAAATCTTATTATCTGCAAGATCGGCTGCAAGAGGCGGAGGATGTTTTGACTTCTCTGGTTGCCCAGAATCGCCATTTTTTGGAAGCGTACGACTGGCTGGCCAGAATTCACGAAGCGAGGAATCAATTATCGCAAGCGCAGCGCGTGCTGCAAGAGGCTGCAACCATCTCACCGCACGCCGTGCGCCGGCTGCGCAGGTTGGGTGAGGTCGCTAGCCAGACCGGCGATATCGTTACAGCCGAGCGCGCTTTTCTGCAGGTAGTAAGCAAGGCTCGTTTTTCAGAATTTCGCGACCCCGAAGATCACGTGCGCCTGGTGCGCACCCTGGTAGCCAGAGACGATACTCAGCAGGCAGCCGCTGTCATACGCGATTTGGCAAAAGTCATGGGTGGCTCGAAAAAAGGCGATACCTGTCGTGCGCTCTCTGCGGCCATCGTCCACGCGCATACGGGCGATAGCACACGCGCCGTCGCTGAACTGGGCAAAGCGCTAGATGCTTGCCGAGGCAGCATCGGCATATCGGCTGAAACCAAAATCGCGCTTGTTGAATGTTGTCTGGCGCATGATCTCGAAACGGGTGCCGGTGAAGTCATGCTGGAAGTCATGAGCAATGCGCCCGATGCCCGAGCCCAGGCGAAGGCAATGGCGGTTTTCGAGCAGGCAGGGCACCGCGAGCTGGCCGATGGTATCGTCGCCGAGAGCAAGCGTCGCGTGGCCGCGCTGGTGTCGTCTGGCGCAGAAAAAGCCAAGCAGGGAGATTTCCGTGGTGCCGTCGTGCTGATGACCGAGGCGGTGCAAAAGCTGCCCGATAATCCGCAGGTGGTATTCAATGCCGCCGTCGCCGCCCTGAAGTGCCTTGAAAACCTTGGTTGGGATTTGCGTATCAGCGAACAGGCGCGTGCCTTCATCGCCACCGCCCGCCGGCTCGATCCTGCCAACCCCCGGCTCGCACCGTTGGCAGAGCTGTACCAAGTCATTGTTCGTAAATATAGTTCTCCGCAAGCGACTGTGGCATCTACCAACGCACGCTGATACCATTGGCTTTTCGCTGCCTGGTTAAAAAATGATTCGAATGGTTTCCCTGGCGACGCTGGTCGGCGCGCTTGTAGGTTGCGCCTCGCCTGCTGGTAAATTGCCCGACGCTGGCATGAACGCTACAGGTGTTACTGCGGCTGACAGTCTTGCTAACACTGCTGCTGCCAACACTACTGCCTCAATTAGCGGCATGAATTCTCAACATCGTGATCCTGCCATGCGTCCGCAGGATGATTTTTACCAGCATGCCAACGGTGGCTGGCTCGACAGCACCGAAATACCGGCCGATAAATCCCGTTGGGGTGCGTTCGACGAGTTGCGCGACCAGACATTGCCGCAACTGCGCGACATTATCGAACGTCCATCGGCTGGCAAGCTTAAACCAGCTGGCCCGGATTCGAGCAACTTGGTTACCGACAGCGATCAACAAAAGATTACCGACCTATACGCCAGCTTCATGAATCAGAGTCGGCGCGACGTGCTGGCACGTATGCCCCTGGAACAAGAATTCGCCCGCATCGCCGCACTGCAGGACAAGCAACAATTACCGGCGATGATCGGCTACTTCAACCGTACCGGTGTCACCTCACCCTATGACTTCGGGGTTGGTCAGGATGGGCGTGACGCCACTCGGCATGCCGTGCTGCTGGTGCAGAGCGGCCTGGGCCTGCCAGACCGCGATTATTACCTCAACGACGACGATATCCGGTTAAAAACGGTACGTATGCAATATCAGGCACTGATCGCCGCAAGCCTTTCGGCGATCGGCGACAAGGACGCCTCGATCAATGCCCAGCAGGTGGTGGCTTTGGAAACTGCACTGGCAAAAAATCAGTGGAGCAAGGTGCAAAATCGCAATCCGGTCAAGTCTTACAATCCCATGACCATGGCCGAACTGCAGCAATTCGCACCAGGCTTCGATTGGCAAGCATGGCAGGCCAGTGCCGGAATCGCCGGCAAAGTTGATTACCTTATCGTGCGTCAGCCGGAGTTTTTCAGTGGTTTCGACCGCATCGTTGAGGTAACTCCCGTATCAGTCTGGCAAGCCTATTTTCGCTGGCACGTGCTGAATCGTTACGCTGCATATCTTGGTGAGGTCGATGTTGCGCGACATTTCGCTTTTTACGGAACTGTGCTGCGTGGCGTGCTTAGCAACGAACCGCAATGGAAACGTGGTGTGCGTCTGGTGGAAGGCGGTGCCGGTGAAATTTTAGGCAAGCTGTATGTCGACAAACACTTTCCACCGCATTACAAGGCACGAATGGAAACGTTGGTCGCCAATCTGCTCGCGGCCTACCGGAAAAGTATCGATACCCTCGAATGGATGAGCCTGGCGACGAAGCAGGAAGCGCAGGCGAAATTAGCGACATTCAAACCCAAGATCGGATATCCGAGCAAATGGCGGAACTACGATGCACTGGTCATCGACCGTAACGATCTCGTAGGCAATGTGCGCCGTATCGCCATTTTCGAGCACGAACGACAAGTCGCCAAGTTGGGCAAACCGGTCGATCGAGACGAATGGAGCATGACGCCGCAAACCGTCAATGCCTATTACAGTCCGCAAAAAAATGAAATTGTATTTCCGGCAGCGATATTGCAGCCGCCATTTTTTAACGCCAATGCGGAAGACGCCGTCAACTATGGCGGCATTGGCGCAGTCATCGGTCATGAGATCAGCCACGGTTTCGACGATCAGGGCAGCCAGTTCGATGGCCTGGGAAACTTACGCAACTGGTGGACTGCCGAAGACCGTGAGAAATTCTCGGTCAAGACCAGAGCGTTGGTTGCGCAGTACAGCGCTTATAGTCCGATTCCTGGCCATCAAGTCAATGGTGCTCTGACTTTAGGCGAGAACATTGCCGACAACGCCGGCTTGGCAATTGCCGCTAAGGCGTATCGGCTTTCCCTGGGTGGCCGGGTATCACCCGTTATCGATGGCATGACAGGTGTGCAGCGCCTCTATTTCGGCTGGACCCAGGTGTGGCGCAGCAAGGTACGCGACGCGCAACAGATCGTATATTTAAAAACCGATCCACATGCGCCGGCGCAGATCCGCAGCAACGGTACGTTACGCAATCAACATGAATTTCACGACGCTTTTCAAGTGCGGCAGGGCGATCAGATGTATCTCGCTCCGCAGGAGCGGATAATTATTTGGTGAAATAGCGCCGGGTTGCCCCTGCCATATTTTTCGCTTTAGATCTTCCGCTTCGCACTTCCGGTTTATCCACCGCTTATTTTTGTACGACTTATTTTTATCTGAACTATTGCTGCCACCCCTCGTGCCGCTCACGCGAGAGCACCTCGGCATCGCGGGCGAACATTTCGCTAAGTTCGTCACGCGCCTGCTTGGACATCGAGACGAGTTGTTGCTGATCGCGATAATACGGATACACCGCCATGACCGATTGCAGGTTGTGTGCCCGAAATTTCATTGCCACTTGCCTGGCGCGGTAAGCGCCGAACCCCAGATGCTGCAGCACCTGTCGTCCCAGTTGCAGTGCCGCCTCGAATGTCTCGCGTTCGAGTATCGTAACCCCGCGGTCTAGCAGATCGTAATAATGCGTGACGTTGCGTGCCCTGGCCATGATCGTAAGCGTCGGGAATTCCCGACGTACAGCATCGACCAGCGCCAGACTATCTTCCACATCGTCGATAGCTACGACCAGCGCCCGCGCTTTGGCGGCACCGGCGGAGTGCAGCAGATCGGTACGCGTCGCATCGCCGTAAAACACTTTAAAACCGAATTTACGCAATAGCTCGATTTGATCCGGATCATGGTCGAGTACGGTCAGCTTTATTCGATTGGCATGCAGCAAACGTCCGATTATCTGGCCGAAGCGCCCGAACCCAGCGATGATGACGTGGTCTTCCTGAGCTTCGACCGCATCGTCCGGGCGCTCGCTGCCATGTCGAAACGCCGGTTCGATCAATTTGTCGTGCAGAGTCACCAGCAACGGTGTGGTCACCATCGACAATGCCACGACCAGCACCAGGATCGATGCCACCTCGGCCGGCAATACTTGCGCCGCAGCAGCAGCAGCGAACACCACGAAAGCAAATTCACCACCCTGCGACAGCATGAAAGCGAAGAGGCCTTTCTGCGGCTGCGAGATCGAGATCAAATAAGAAAGCGCATACAGCGCACTGATTTTTACAACGAGCAATAGTGCCAGCAAGCCCAATACCGTCCATGGTTGATTAAGCAAGATGCCAAAGTCCACGGACATGCCCACCGCGATGAAAAACAATCCCAGCAATAGTCCCTTGAAGGGCTCAAGATCGGATTCGAGTGCATGGCGATATTCCGAATCTGCCAGTAACACGCCAGCCATGAAAGTGCCTAACGCCATCGACAAACCGACCAGTTGCATAAGTAAGCCGATGGCAATTACCAACAGCAGGGCAAAAGCGGTAAAGATTTCCCGCATGTCGGTTTTCGCGATGATCCGCAAAATCGGCGGCATCAAAAAACGGCCTGCAAGAATTAAGCCGGCGATTACACCGATCACCAGCGCTATATCGATCCAACCCGAGCCGGCACCGGTCGCGGCACCAACATCATTTACGCCGCTGCCCGTTGTGACCGCCGCCACCCCGAGAAACGGCACGAGCGCGATCATTGGAATAGCGGCGATGTCTTGAAACAGCAAGATCGAGAAACCTGCCGTACCCGCCGGTGTATTCAGTAAATTACGCTCGCCCAATGTTGCCAGAACGATCGCTGTCGACGACAGTGATAAACCAAGTGCTGCTACCAAAACGATTCGCCACTCGACGCCCAGCAGCAAACCCACGCAAAAGAGCAACCCGGCAACCAATGCTACCTGCGCGCTACCCCAGCCAAAGATCGGTTTACGCATCGCCCACAAGCGTTTCGGATCTAGCTCCAAACCAATCAGAAAAAGTAGCAACACCACGCCAAATTCCGAGAAATGCAGAATATCCTCGACTTCGGTTACCAGCTTTAAACCCCACGGCCCGATCGCCATGCCGGCCAACAGATAGCCCAGCACCGCTCCAAGACCCAGCCGCTTCGCGATCGGCACCGCCACGACCGCGGCGATTAAGTAAATCAGTGCATTGACGAGCAGGCTGTGTTCCATGGCATACCGTTGATTTAGTTAGTTACTTGGTGACTCTTGCAGTGGTACCGACTTAGTGCTGTTTTAGGTACTGTTTCTGGGATCGATATTGGCAATTTAGGTGGTCTGGCTAAAATCCGCAGCTAAACTACCAGGCCACCGAGATAAAAGTTCGACATAATGCCGAGCATGCGCCGCTACATCTTGTTGTGATAGTTGGTGTGCATTGTGTATGACCAGAGGCGTCTGCCAACGCATACCGCATAACGAAGCGGTTTGTTGAAACTGCGGCAAAAACGCGTCGAATGGCAGGTGGTGCATGCCGGTCGTAGCATAAGCATCGACCGGGCTCCCAGTCGTTACGACCAGCCAATAGCTCTTGTCGCGAAGCGCTGTGCCACCTTTACCAAACGCCCAGCCATCTTCCAAAACTGTATCTACCCATTCTTTTAGCAATGCCGGCATGCTGTACCACTGAATTGGATGCTGAAACACCACCAGATCGGCCGCCGCCAACTGCGCCTGCTCGGCAGCAATATCGATGTGAAAATCCGGATAAGTTTCGTAAAGGTCGTGGATCGTGACGTTTGGCAATGTCGCGGCGGCTTTGATCATTGCGCGATTCACACGAGAAGTGTGAAGTCTGGAGTGCGCGAAAATAATCAGTATTTGAGGGTTGGTGGGACTCGAATCCATGTGGTGGTAAGCCAAAACTCGTTTAATTTGAATAAACCGTTCAATCGTTCGCAATAGTACCGGTAATTGCTTGGAAATATAGCAATCTCCCTCTTGACTGCAGTTGACAACATGTCTTGACTCCAATATAGTTTGGGGTTCCCTGCGGAGGGGTGGCCGAGTGGTTAATGGCAGCAGACTGTAAATCTGCCCTCTTGCGAGTACGCTGGTTCGAATCCAGCCCCCTCCACCAAAGCCGCAGAGAGGCGGATTGTTTTGATGATTTTTCTCAAAACATCGCAAATGCACTACTGTTTAGAGTAAAAAATTTGTTGCCTGAAAAATTCGTCACGTGAAATTTTGGTAGTTGTTGGGCAAGTTGATTTTAAATCGGTGCGAGGTTGGCGGATTGATTGCTGCTAACCATAATTATCGGTAATAAAGAGTTGCAGCAGTCAATGATATCGGCGTAAGTACGTATCGATCGTGTTTAAAATATTGTTAATTGATTTGCGGAATCCAGTTGAAGTGGCAGCCCTTGCGGGTGTAGCTCAATGGTAGAGCTGAAGCCTTCCAAGCTTATGACGAGGGTTCGATTCCCTTCACCCGCTCCAGTTTTGCCCTTTTAGCTCAGTGGTAGAGCACTCCCTTGGTAAGGGAGAGGCCACGTGTTCAATCCACGTAAAGGGCACCAGAATTTAGCGAAATTCGATATACGTTTGTAAGATTCGTAGCAATACAGCAGGTCGCGGTATTTGAGCGCAAGTAATCATGCAAGACGGTTGGGCGCGTACCTGAACATCCTCATAAAATCGTTAGGAGTTTCAAGATGGCAAAGAGTAAATTCGAGCGCACGAAGCCGCACGTCAATGTTGGCACG
>JAZKGZ010000010.1:0-231167 GCA_040385645.1 Pseudomonadota bacterium | reverse complement strand
GCGAACGAACTCAATTGATCCACCATGACGTTGATGGTGTTCTTCAACTCAAGAATCTCGCCCTTGGCATCGGCGGTAATTTTTTTCGACAAATCGCCGTTGGCTACGGCGGTGGTGACTTCGGCAATGTTACGGACCTGGCCGGTAAGGTTGCCGGCCATGGAGTTGACGTTTTCGGTCAGATCTTTCCACGTGCCACCCACGCCTTTTACCTGTGCTTGGCCGCCCAGCTTGCCTTCAGTACCGACTTCACGTGCCACCCGCGTCACTTCGGAGGCGAACGAACTCAACTGATCCACCATCACGTTGATGGTGTTCTTCAATTCCAGAATCTCGCCCTTGGCGTCGGCGGTAATTTTCTTCGACAGGTCGCCATTTGCAACCGCTGTCGTCACGTCGGCAATGTTACGTACCTGGCCGGTCAGGTTACCGGCCATGGAGTTCACCGAATCGGTCAAGTCTTTCCAGGTACCGCCCACACCTTTCACCTGCGCTTGGCCACCCAGCTTGCCTTCGGTACCCACTTCCCGCGCTACCCGCGTAACCTCCGAAGCAAACGAACTCAACTGGTCCACCATCACATTGATGGTGTCTTTGAGCTGCAAAATTTCGCCTTTCGCGTCTGCCGCGATTTTCTTCGACAAATCGCCATTGGCTACCGCTGTTGTCACTTCAGCGATGTTACGTACCTGGCCCGTAAGGTTCGACGCCATGAAATTGACGTTGTCGGTCAGATCTTTCCAGGTGCCGCCTACGCCCGGCAC
Organism: Pseudomonadota bacterium; assembly: GCA_040385645.1. Classification (GTDB taxonomy): domain Bacteria; phylum Pseudomonadota; class Gammaproteobacteria; order Burkholderiales; family Burkholderiaceae_D; genus JANXSS01. Next base: position 230,403 of record JAZKGZ010000010.1, on the reverse strand, counting down.
ATAGGCCTGGCCGCCCAGCTTGCCCTCCGTTCCCACTTCGCGCGCCACCCGCGTAACCTCTGAGGCGAACGAGCGCAACTGATCCACCATGGTGTTAATCGTGTCTTTCAACTGCAAAATCTCGCCACGTACGTCCACCGTAATTTTTTTCGACAAGTCGCCGTTGGCAACCGCCGTCGTCACATCGGCAATGTTTCGTACCTGTGAAGTCAAGTTGCCGGCCATCGAGTTGACCGAATCGGTCAAGTCTTTCCAGGTGCCGGCTACACCCGTCACATTGGCCTGGCCGCCCAGCTTGCCCTCGGTACCCACTTCGCGCGCCACCCGCGTGACTTCCGAGGCGAATGAACTGAGCTGGCTGACCATCGTGTTGGCGGTTGTCGCTGCCCGCAAAAACTGTCCACGCAAACGCCGACCATCGACTTCGAGCTCCATAGCCTGAGACAAATCCCCCTTCGCCACTGCACCGATCACACGCGCCATTTCGGTTGTCGGCCGTACCAGATCGTCGATCAATGCATTCACCGAATTAAATATCGTGCCCCAGCCACCGGCGACATTGGGTGGCGTGGCCCGCTGTAGCAACCGTCCTTCACGCCCGACCACCCGGCTGACGTTGACGATCTCGTTGGCCATCCGGTCGCTGTTGTCGATGATTTCATTCAGCGTATCGGCGATCTTGCCATTGAGCCCCGTCAGGTCGGAGGGCATACGCACTGTGAAATCACCTTTTTTCAGTGCTGTCAGCGCAGCCAGCAACAGTTTTTCATCGAGGACGTCGGGCAGATCGGAAATGGTATTCATGGAGGTTCTCCAGATTTAACTTTTGCCATTCTGATCCGCACCCTGCGCCGGCGCAAGAGATTGCCAGCTGTAAACTGGAAAATAAATTTGAAATGTCGATTGCCTAAAACATTGCTGCGCGCAAGATGCAAATAGTTGTGAAAAAGAATTTATTTCGGTCTTGTAGATGTTTTTCATAATGTCGGACTTCTTCTGGTGATACATTGTGGCAAAACACAACGTGTGGCGAACGATTGCGTGCGGTGGCTGACGACGGCATAAATATGCGCACGGGTCGCAGTACACGGTGCAGCACGAATATGCTTGGCACAAGACGTATGCAACAATCATATTTATTTTTTATTGCAGACATCCGTGACGACTCAACACGATCCTAAAATCTTGGTAGTCAACGATGACCATGCCAGTCTGCTAGCGCTTACCAGCCTGCTGTCGCAATGGGTCAGCGACAACCCTTATGAAATTGTCACTGCCAGATCGGGCGAAGAAGCGCTGCGCCACGTCCTGCAAGATGACTTTGCCATGATCCTTCTGGACGTAAATATGCCGGGCATGGACGGTTTCGAAACCGCCGAGGCGATCCACGCCCGGCCGCGCTCGGCAGCCATTCCCATCATCTTCATCACTGCTTACCATGCCGATGAAATGACCCGGTTGAAGGGATACCAGAAGGGCGCAGCGGATTATTTATTTACGCCGATCATTCCGCAGGTGTTGCAGGCGAAAGTTACCGTCTTCGTGGCATTGGCAAAAAAGAATCTGGAACTTCTGCAGCAGGCGAACAAACTGAACCAGCGCACCGAAGAACTCATTGCCACCAATGCCCGGTTGAGTGTCGAGATCAAGGAGCGCCGTCAAGCCGTCAAGGAAAACAAGGCGAAGGATGATTTTCTGGCGATGCTCGGCCATGAACTGCGTAACCCGCTCAACGCCATCAACAGCGCTGTCGAAGTCATCGGCATCAATGGTGTCAGCATCGCTAATGCGCAGAAGGCCCGTACGATCATTGCCAGGCAGTCCAAGCATCTGAGCCGAATCGTCGACGATCTGCTCGATCTGAGTCGGGTCATGTCCGGCAAAATCATGCTCAGCCGCCAGCCGGTGGAGTTGTCGGCATTGGTCGGCAGTTGTCTCGATACACTGCATGCGACCGGCCGTACAGCCGGCTATACGGTCGAGCTCGCGCTACCGGTGGCCTGGGTAGACGCTGACCCGACGCGCCTGGAACAGATCGTCATCAACCTGCTCGACAACGCATTGAAATATACGCCCAAGGGCGGCGTAATTCGAATCGATGCCGCACACGACGGCGAGGAGGTCACGCTTGCGGTCTGCGACAGCGGTATCGGTATCTCGGCCGACTTACTACCGCATGTGTTCGATGTTTTCGTGCAGGGGGAGAGCTCTCTGGACCGCGCGCAAGGCGGGCTCGGAATCGGTCTGGCGCTGGTACGGCAACTCATGGAACTGCATAACGGCACCATCGAAGCGCAAAGCGACGGGCCGCAATGTGGCAGTTCATTTACCATCCGGCTGCCGATGAGCGAACCTGCGGCGCTACCTGCGGTTATAGGGAAGATCGAGCGCGACGGTACCCAATGCCGAATCTTACTAATCGAAGACAACGAAGACGGTCGGGATATGATGGCCACCATGCTTTCCGGTTACGGTCATGACGTGTTGGAAGCCGCCGACGGTATCGAGGGTTTGCGCATCGCCGCTTCGGGAAGGCCCGATATTGCGCTGGTTGACATCGGCCTTCCCAGCATCGACGGCTACGAAGTTGCACGACGTCTTCGTGCCAATCCCGACACCTCCGAAATTCGGTTGATCGCGCTGACCGGTTACGGGCTCGCCGAAGATCAACGCCGGGCAATCGATGCCGGTTTCGACCTGCATCTCGTTAAACCCGTGAATTTCGAATTATTGATGATTGCTGTCAACAATTGCCTGACGCAAACTGAAAAATTTTAACGAGGTCACGTTAAATATTTACCGATTCCATTCCCTTCCTTTAGAAAACCCGCGGAAACCGCCTGGCATTACAGTTTTTTACTCTTGAAACATTGTTGCTATACCTACAGCGCAAAAGCCTGGGTAAAGTTGACCCAGTGCTGCACGATGCAGCGATTCTGGAGATCGACATGAACGAGCAAAAAACGACCGATACCCGTCTTCATCCGCTGGTGGCAGGTGCTGCGGCCTCAGTGATCTTGGTGAGCGTGCTCGGTGTCGCGGCAATTACGGGTGTTCTGCCGAATTCTTATGGCAATGCTACGAGTACTGCTAACACCGCGAGCGCACAGCAGGTGCAATGGGCACCTGTGCCGATGCAGGCGCGCCCGGTTTCCTACACAGACCAGTATGCTAGCCAATACGCGAACCAAAGTGCCGACTGTGTACAAGCTACCGTTGCAGAAAACAGGTCAGTAGTGCCAACAACGCACCGGGCGCAACCGACAACCCGGCAAGCGGTATCGTCTTCAAATCAATCACGGGTGGTTCGCACTGCGCAGCCGGTGTCCAACAATTACGCTTACGAGAATCGCCGGTACCGTGAAACACCTGCATCGGTGCCGGCACCAGCGCCCCAGCCTCGATATAGCCCGGTCGGCATTGCTACCGGTGCAGTGGTCGGCGGCTTGATCGGCAATCAAATCGGGGGCGGCAGTGGCAAAGCGCTCGCGACGGTGGCTGGTGCGGTTGGCGGCGGTTACCTCGGCAACATGGCTGGACAACGCTACGGGTACTAGTTCCGGTTTGCATTACAGTACAATGCGCCTACGCCCTACCAAGGCGATTGCGCCGACCCTCCCGGCTTACACGACGCCTCCGACACCCCGAGATTGACAGCTTAACAGCGCGCTTTTTCCTAAAAGCGTGCTTTTTTTCATCCGGCTCTATATGCCTGACGTGACTTGCCGTACAGACCGGCTTGGCGATACGGCGCACAGTTACATCGTTATCATTTTTACTATATTAATCGGGGATTTTATGAACTTGCTAAAACTCTCTGCCAGTGTTGCAGTGTTCATGGTCGCCTGCTCGACCACTGTCGTCTCGAACGCCGAAATCAAAAAATGCTTGGAAGGTGATGGTAGCATCAGTTATTCCGACCGGGCGTGTGAAAACGCGCTGGTGGTCGAAAAGTTAGACGTGCAAGAAATTGCACCTGCTGGCTTGACCGTATTACAAGCGTATCAGGCACAAACAGCGATTGACGGCCCTTCAACACCGTTGTTACCTGAAATAGCAGATGACTCATCGCCTGCGGTGCAGTCGCAGTGGGCTCAGATGCCTGCGAAACAGATACGTTATTCCACCGATGTCGAGACGGTTAGCCAAGCACGCGAAACCCTCGCTTTGCTCGACCGCCAGTTGCCAAGCGCCCGTTGATGTGGCTCGCGGCTTACGCCGCTGCAGGTGCAATTGTTGGTGTGTTCGCCGGCTTGCTTGGAATCGGCGGTGGTATGACGCTTGTGCCGATACTTGCAACGATGTTCGCGATGCAGAAATTTGCACCTGATCACATCGTTCACATGGCGCTTGCTACGTCGATGGCATCGATTATCTTTACCTCCGGTGCCAGCGTGCGTGAGCACTGGCGCCTAGGTGGGGTCGATATACAGATAGTTAAAAGACTCGCCCCAGGTATGGTTTTGGGAAGCCTACTGGCGACAATTGCATCGGCATGGATTCCTCAAAAGGTATTAGCGCTTTGCTTTGCCGGCATCGTCTACGCCGGGGCTACGCAGATCATTCTTAACCGCAAACCTGCGCCCGGCCGCACCATGCCGTCCGCGGGTCCTGTTTTTATTATCGGTACGGTAATTGGCGTTGTTTGCGGCTTGGTGTCAGCCGGCGGCGCGTTTCTCACTATCCCGTTCATGCTCTGGTGCGGGGTACCGATGCGCACTACGATCGGTACCGCTGCTGCAATCGGTATTCCCATCGCGGTCGTTGGCACAGCGGGGTACATAATCTCGGGATCGAATGTGGTCGGTATGCCGCCTTACTCAGTCGGTTTCATACTGTTACCGGCATTGATTTGCCTCGTCTGCGGCAGTGTTTTGACGGCACCGTTCGGTGCGCGGTTAGCGCACCGATTGCCGGTATTGACGATCAAACGAATATTTGCACTGCTGCTATACGCACTTGCCACAAAAATGCTGGTGACATATTGGTAAAACAGTGACTGGCGATACAGTCTGTTATTTCACCGCGAGTAATTCCACGTCGAATAAAAGGGTGGCATTCGGCGGGATCGCACCGCCTGCGCCCTGACTTCCATAACCCAGCGCTGCGGGAATGATCAACTTGCGAGTACCGCCAACCCGCATACCTGACACACCTTCGTCCCAACCCCGGATCACTTGACCACCGCCTAGCTGAAACGCAAACGGCTCGCCGCGATCTTTACTCGAATCAAACTTTTGTCCTGCGCTACCGTCCGGGTTTTGTAGCCATCCGGTGTAATGCACTTGTACTGGGCGACCTGGCGCTGCGACAACGCCCTTGCCAACGACTACATCGCGATACTGTAAGCCGGAGGCGGTCTTCACGGCGGGAGGCACATCGGTTGCTGCAGCATGCGCCGTCATTTGACCAATGCCCACGAGCATTGCCACAGCAGCCTGCATGAAATGTTTCTTGGCAAAACGAGATTTGGCGTTAAACATAAGAATCCTTAACTATGAAAGATGGCGGGTGAAGCGTGCCGGTTTGAAAAAGTGCAGAGTTTTGTCTGATGTCACAATCATCCCCGATTATATATGGCAGCGAAAGTGCAACATCAGATCGCGTTAGGATTTATCTCAGGGGGGCGATTGTCGACATCCATGAAACGTTTGCCCGTCGTAAATAGCTGACTACGCAAAAAAATGCAGAGATTTTGTATTGTTTACTTGTTTAATCATTATCTATTCGTAATATAAGGTAACATTACGACAGATGCCCGCAAGTAAGTGTGGGAGTCGCTGCGTCGGTCGACGCGATTTCACCAGACCACGAGTTAGTGGTTTTCATCAACAACGGAGTGTTTGAACTTGTCAGTCTAGTAATTGTCAAAAGTCACTAGATGGCTTACCGAGACTGCGAAGCGCGTATTTACAACATAACAGGGTACACAAATGACCACTAGCAAACTGACTGATGACCTCGCCTATGATCCAAATAATTTACTCGATGCATTGATTGAGAAAATGCAGTTGAAAAACGATGCAGCTTTATCACGCGCACTCGAAGTTGCTCCACCTGTCATCAGTAAGATTCGTCACCGCCGGCTGCCCGTTGGTGCATCGATGCTATTACGCATGCATGAAGTGAGCGAAGTCAGTATTCGTGACCTACGCGATTTAATGGGTGACCGTCGTGAGAAATTCCGGATCAGTCCAGACCATTTCAAACCTAAAGAAGTTGCTGAAGCACAAGGCTGACTTGGTTTAAACTTGCCTACGATGTGCCAGTATCGGTACTGGATCGGATGAAAGTCGGCAGCGCTTTCATCCAATCATGGCACAGAACGCACAGCATGTAGGTGCTTTTGGTGTGCGGCGATGTTGTGGAACCATTGTAGGATTCCCCTGTATCTCCCGCATACCGTCTCAATAGCCCCAGGGCGCGTAGTAAAACTCACGCAACAACTGAAAAATTCAGGTTAGTCCCGTGGTTTAAACTGCGCAGGACTAATACGGTGTTTTCCACGTCTATCACCCATCAAATCGCGTAGCTCGCGAATCCCCAATTCGCTGACCTCGTGCATTCTAACGAGAAGCGAGGCACCGACAGGTAGCCGGCGATGACGTATTTTGCTAATTACCGGTGGCGCAATCTCGAGCTTTCGCGAAAGTGCAGCATCATTTTTAAGTTGTAATTTCGATATCAAAGTGTCGAGCAATTTATTTGGATCGTAGTCCAATGCGTCATTTAAATCAGTTTTCTGTGAGGCCATTGTGTTCTTTCACGGTGACGGCAAATTAAATATTGGATATGCAACGGCGCGGTGCCCGGATCTTGAAAAACAAGTTTGAGCCAGGAAGTCATTGTCCGCGTTCATTACGTCGAATGCTGCAAAATATAGCAATTATGGCAACAGCATTGTGTTATTGACCACATATTTAACAATGAGTTCGAAAATAAATATTGTATTTAACCCAATTTTCAAGTGGTCGTATGATGACCGCCTAATTTCATGAAAACGGCGTGGCAACCAACTGCCGACAATATTACGAGATTTTTACTCGGATCATTATGAAGACACGTCCTTGTGAAGCGCCAGCCGAAGCGCCAAACGTGTGCGTAGCGTAATTCAACATCAATTTCACCTAGTTCGGATCTATCTATATGCCATTTAATAAAATTTTTCACCCGAAGTCAGCAGCCTCTACACCTTCGGCTAATGCAGAAGCCTCGCTCGGTAAAATTGTCGACGCCAAGAATGTGCCAGGCCTGGCAAATACAGAAGCGCGGAAAATTAATTTATCGCAGGCGAAACTGAAAAATTTGCCGAAACGACAGACTTCCGCCGGTTCGCCGACAATTCCGAATCAAACCCAGCAAAACGGTGAAGCAGTCGCACAAGAATTGAAGCAGTGGGTTGAAGCTTCGCCCACCGCCGAACTGCCCAGCCGCAAAAAAATCGCGGAAATCATTCTTGGGCAAACGAAGCCTACTTCGAAAACCCTGACCATTACCGATCAAAGCGTTACTTCCTTGCCGCAGTGCTTAAGCCAGCTCGCCGTTACAAAACTGGTGCTCGACTGCACAAATTTGCAGATGCTACCGTCGCTTCCTTCCAAACTCGCCATCTTGAAAATCAGAGCGAATCATTTGGAAACTTTGCCGCGGTTGCCCGAGACTCTACGCTACCTTGAAACAAACGGCAGTACAAAGCTGAGCGTACTGCCTACGCTGCCGCGACTTCTTGCCGAACTCCTTGTCCGCAACAACGGATTGCGAAATCTTCCAATTTTGCCAACCAATCTTAAAAGTCTGGATGTCTCTTGCAACCAGTTAAGCGATCTGCCTACGTTGCCAAATGGTCTTGCTGAGTTGAACATTTCTTTTAACGGCATCGTGAAGCTCGATGCATTGCCCAGCGCTTTAAAGAAACTAGAAGCGAGCCGGCTGGAACTCGAACGCTTACCAAAATTACCGGCCGGCCTGTTGACGCTCATGGTGAATAACAATCAGCTCTACGTACTACCTACTCTTCCCGCATCACTGAAAAAATTGAACGTATCCAATAATTATTTGCGCGATTTGCCCGACTTACCCGCATCGTTGAAAAACCTACAAGCATCGAGCAATGCGTTACATTGCTTGCCGGAATTGCCAAAATCCATGACGTCGCTCGATGCAGCCGACAACAAACTTACGGAATTGCCGAAATCGATAATGAACGTACATGCGCTAGCGTCGATCAGTATCGAAAGAAACCAAATTCCAACAAGCGTACTGGTGGAATTCGTACAGAGTCTGCGTGAGCAAAGTAAAGATTTTTCTCAAATGAGCTGCGACGACATGCATTCTGTGCGAAAACTATGTGAGACGCAGATTGTCTGCATCACGACTTCGCCCCCAGGCGAGGCTGCCAAAAAATTGCAGACGGCTACACCGGTACCGTTACCAGCGGCACCAGCGACTGTCGTCAACGAGTTCGAATCATGGGATATCGTACGACACGACCCAGCAGAAAGTGAGGCAGATCTAGTGTCGGACACGCCGGACGACTGGGAGCTTATGCCAAAAGATGTACAGGAATTTGGCGACGTTTCTTTGTCACGCAACGACAAAATTGGATAATCGATGAATGCACCGCAAGAGTCGCATGACGAAGATACCGAGGCCGATGGCGCCTCGGTAGAAACACCACGGCTGTGGTGCGACGTGGGATGGACTGCACGCGTCATTAAAAACGACGATGACGAAGGCTGGGCCGTTGCCATGATCAAAGATGGCGAACGAGAACCGGCTTTGGTCGGACCCTGGACCATGGGCCGGGATAAAAAGAACCCGAAGCCGCTCGACAGCGCGGCCTTTTCGACGCTTGTTAAAACCGCATCGGAGGTTATCCGGCGGCATGAACAGCAGTTACACGCCATTCTGCATAAACAGGTCGAGCTTGAAATTCAACAGCAGACTTATCGTGTGACCTTGGATATCGTACCGGATGAAGACGAGCCTTATGCCATGCTGAAAGCACAGAATGCTTTGGGCGAGGAATTTGCTTCGGTAAAAGTGTTACCGACATTCAAACTTACGCGTACCTCTGCACAAACGTGGATTGAAGCGGGGTTTCCAAAGCAGAATTAGCCACAAACTAACAGTGAATACAAAGCGGCACCGCAACGCTATATGAGATGGATAGTCGAGATAATAACTGTAATCTCGACTATTAATGCCTATTAATAATTTTTATGACGTTTGTACGACGTATAAATATTGACGCTCGTGGTTGATTTCACCGATACTTCGGCTGCAATCCTGCACACAACGAGCACACATTACGTATTAGCTATGGCAACTGGACGCAAGGAATTGACATGGCTTGCCTGTGACGCCATTGCGGCAGGCGGACGCAAACCGTCCATCGCCAGCGTGCGGGAATGGACGATCGTTAATCACGGGCGCAAGCAGGGTTCAGACACTGACACACAAGCCGACATCAATGCCTGGTACGGCGTGTTGTTAGCCATGAAACAGCAGACGCAAGTAATCGCCGGGTTACCAGAAAGCGTCGCCGAACTTGCCCGACAACTCTGGATCAAAGCCAGCGATGCAGCGCTAGAGGGCCTTTCTGTTCAACGCAAGGCTGTCGATGCGGAACTGGAAAAAGCGCAAGCTAGTATGCATGCCGCAGACCTTGCCACATCTGCCGCGCTGGCGAAAGCCGATGCGATGAATCATGAGCTCGATGTAGCGCAGGAATCTATTCGCCGACTCGAAGATGCATTAGTAGTTGCGCAGGCCAATATGCAAGCCGCAGACGCACGCCATGCATTACAAATTGAATCATGGAATGAAAGACTGGCAGGACTAACGCGCGAAGTCACCAAAAAGGACGCTGAGCAAGCCGCACGTACACTTGAAATCGATGGCCTGCGAAAGCATGCCTTACTGCAGATCGAGGATGCACGGGCGGAATCCCGCAAGTGGAAAGATACTTTCGAGGCGGCCGCAACGGCACATCAGGCAGCATTAAACATTGAGCGCCAATCAATAGCAGCAGCACGTGCCGCGTTGGCTGGGGCATCCGGTAGGCTATCGGCAGTAGAAGAGGCGCTTTTGCGCAGTGAGCAGCGTAACGCAGTGCTTGAGCAAATAACCCATCAGCGACGTGAGCAATTGGCTGCCGAAGCAGCATCGACGCTGCAGAGGAAGCCGGCAATGGTACGCGCCTCCAAGACTATGGCGTTCAGACGCCGCAAACCTTGAAAAAATGCCGCAACATTTGATCGTTGCAACAATGGCGACACAATTACCAGCTAATCTCTGTTGCTCAAGGATAAAACCAGAGAAATAAATTCTAACGGCTAGCAGACGCGGAAATTAAAATGGCACAAAAATTGCTTATGAAAGTTTATGCTAAATCCTGAGACCTGCTAGACGAGAAGTTTATTCGGTGAGTAAAGATGTGACGAAATGCCATCAATACTTCAAAACTTTTACGAAATAATTCCCGCCGGATGCGACTGGAAGGCATAATGCGCAGTTGCCAACATTTATTAATAGACAACTTTACCCAATTTTAGTTCCCATCATGTGCAGGTTGCTTTCCAGAAATTCTATAAGCCTGCTATCGATTGCCTGAACATCCGGTATCGACCAAACAGCTTTGAAGCAACTGCGCGAATTAGGGACTGTCATCATGAGTAAAGTGTACGAAACTGAGCGGGTCAGCGAATCACACGGGATGGTCGAACCCGATGCGCAGCTGCGCAGCATTAACGCAAGTCAACGCGGAACGATCCAGGGCCGACGATACAAGCGTTCTTACTTCGTTAAAACACTAAAGGTCTACGACGTTCTGGCTTTGCTGGTGGCCGGTTACACCGGTTTTTACCTGCGATTCGGCATAGATGCCCACATCTCTCCATCCGAGCAGTTGTTCATCTATTTGAGCACCATCATTACGATCGTTTCGCTCAACATGGCCGGCAGTTATAGTTCGAAGCCATTGATGTCGATGAGCAATCAGTTCAGCAAAATGTTTACCGGCTGCACCGGTGCCGTCCTGACGATTCTAGTGTGCGGGTTCATGTCCGGCATGCTCAAGGAATATTCACGAATCTGGATCGGCGCAACATTTTTACTCGCAGGAGCGCTGCTTCTTGCCAACCGTGTCGCCGTCATTCACTGGAGCCAGCGGGCGATCGCACGTGGGCAACTGATGGAATCCATTGTGATCGTGGGCGCAAATGCTCGTGCGGAACGGATGATCAACACTATTCTGGAAACGAAAAATTCAGGCATCAATATCGTCGGTGTCTTCGACGACCGGATCGCCCGACCGATCCTGAGATCGCTTCTGCCGCGCTATATGGGTACAACCGACACATTGCTGGCGCACATCCGCGCCCGGCGGATCGATCGGGTCGTCGTGGCACTACCATGGATTACATCAGACCGGGTCGACACGTTATTGAAAAAGTTTAGAACTGTGCCGGTACGCATCGATTTGGTGCCTAATGATGCTGTGTGGAAATTCTCTTCGATCGAAATGGAGCGCTTAGGCGGCGTTCCCATCGTGACTTTCGCCAATGGGCGCGTCGACGATCAACATGGGTTTTTCAAAAGGCTGGAAGACATTGTCATCTCCACGCTGCTTTTGCTGTTGACCAGTCCCGTTTTGTTGTTTGTAGCCTTGATGGTCAAGCTCGACAGCCCCGGACCGGTATTCTTCAAGCAGAAACGGCACGGCTTTAACAACGAAGAGTTCGAAGTCTATAAGTTTCGCTCGATGCGTGTCGACACCGGTAGTGCAGGCAACGTGGTGCAGGCTACTGCAAACGACACGCGCGTAACACGCTTCGGAAAATTCATTCGTCGTTCCAGCCTGGATGAATTACCGCAATTGTTTAATGTACTGCGTGGTGAAATGTCCATAGTTGGCCCCCGGCCACACGCAGTGCAGCATAATGACGAATATGCCAACCGAATTTCCGAGTATCTGGCGCGACACAATGTTAAACCGGGCATCACCGGCTGGGCACAGGTCAATGGACTACGCGGCGAGACCGATACGCCCGACAAGATGCGTCGCCGGGTCGAGTTCGACCTTTATTACATTGAGCACTGGTCGCTGCTGCTGGATATGAAAATCATTCTCATGACGGCACTGACCGTGTGGTTTCAGACGACAGCGTATTGATTGGTTGCTCAAATATTCGTTAAATACCTGCTTCACCCTGCAACATTTTTGATGGAACGCGTTGTCACACATGTCCTTTTCCCTTACCACACGCCCTGTCGCAGCATGCCGAATCCGGAATCCGGCGATCTGCGCAGCACTCATCGCAATCGCAGTGCCGGCATATGCCGTAAAAGGCGATACATTCTCGCCTTACGTCGGCGTCACCCGTACCTACGACAACAACCTATTGCGTCTGCCTAACCGCGCAACCGCTCTTGCCGTCACCGGCTCGGAAAAAACGTCGGATACGATCACCGTTGCCAACGCCGGCATTAAATTCGACAAACAGTACATGCGGCAAATGTTCAATGCCGATGTCTTCATTGCCAAGAACAGCTACGATCGTTATCAAGAGTTGGACAATATCAGCCGGGGTTACGTTGCGAACTGGGGTTGGCATGCCTTCGACGATCTGGACGGCAATTTCATATCCAGTTATAGCCACGCGCTGGCACCGATCGAAGATTTCCGGCAGGCCGCCAATGTCAAGCGCACCCAGCATTTCAACCTGCTCGAAGCGCGGTATCTAGTGACGCCGAGCTGGCGCGTGCGCAGCGATGTCAGCCGATACGCGCTGTCGTACGAACTCGATACTCTCAAACCCTTCGAGCTGACGCTGAACCGGCTGGTCGTCGGCATCGATTTCCTACCGGCGACCGGCAGTACATTCGGTCTGCAGGTCGGCCGCACAAGTGGCGGGTATCCAGGTGCTCAAGCCGGTGTCGTCGTACAGAATGGCGATTACACGCTCGATGAATTCAAAGGTCTGGCAAAGTGGAAATTTACCCCCCAGACCAGTTTTCAGTTTCTGGGGGGCTGGGTACAGCGTAAGGAAGACAACGCTGCCGCAAAAGACTTCAACGGCATCAACGCACGCCTGACAGGTGACTGGGCACCGACGGCCAAGCTGAGTTTCGCAGCCACAGCGTTTCGCGAATTCGCTGCAACCGGAGACCTGGTCTCCAACTACACCCTGAACCGCGGGCTCGATCTGTCCTCGAAGTGGGATGTCAGTTATAAAATTCGGGTCGAAGCCAGTGCGCGGTCGGAAAGCCGTGACTACAACGGTATTACCACCCTCATCAACACCACCGCACAAAACCGCGACGACCGTTTGCGCACATTCCGGCTCGCCTCGACCTATCAGCCCACATCGCATATCAAGATCACTGCCGGGCTGTTCAAGAACATCGTCGACTCCAACATTGCCCAACTTGCGTATCGCTCGAACGGTGCCGCCTTGAATGCACAATACGAATTCTAGAGCGTAGCTTGCGGTAAAGAATTGCTAAATTTAAGGAAAGTTCATGATCAAGCGACGTTTTATGGCAGTGATTCTGCTGATTTTTGGTACCTGGGCGTCTGCAACCTGGGCCGCTGACGGCTTATTGAGTGCAGGCGACATGATCAAAGTGTCCGTGTTCGGCAGCCCTGAAATGACCCTTGAAACCCGTATCGCCGACGGCGGCAGGATTTCCTTTCCATTGCTGGGTGAAGTCGTGATCGGGGGGCTCACGCCTTCGGCTGCAGAGCGCAAAATTGCCGGTCTGCTCGAAAGCGGCAAATTTCTCCGTAACGCCCAAGTCAACATCCTCGTCACGCTGATGCAGAGCCAACAGGTGTCGGTCCTCGGACAAGTAAAAACACCCGGCCGCTACCCGCTAGACGGCACCAGCAATCTCGCCGATCTCATTGCACTGGCTGGTGGCATGACGACCGATAGTAGCGACGACGTGACCCTGATTCATTACCGGGACGGCATACAAAGCAAAGAGAGTGTCAATCTCACCGAGATGTTGCGCGGCAATATTCCTGAATCATCAGCGGTCGTGAACAGCGGCAGTATCGTCTTTGTCGAACGGGCTCCGCGCTTCTATATCTACGGCGAAGTGCAAAAGCCCGGCTCTTACCGGCTCGAGCGCAACATGATCGTTTTGCAGGCGCTGTCACTAGGCGGCGGACTAACACCACGCGGCACCGAACGCGGCATTCGCATCAAGCGGCGTAACGCCAAAGGCGTGTTGGAGGTGATCGACGCACGCCAGGACGACATCATCAAGGTCGACGATGTCGTGTTCGTCAAGGAAAGCCTGTTTTAACGATCCGCTGTTTTGCTCTTCCGATTGTTTTGTGAAAGTCATTTATGAATCTTAGCCAGTTTGTGCTCGCCGCTCGAGCACGCTACCGGGTGATCCTGCTTATCCTGTGCTTGACAGTGGTGGCGGCTGTCGCTGCAAGTCTTGCATTGCCCAAAATTTACATCGCCAATACATCGTTGGTCGTAAATTACCGTGGCGTGGACTCCGTCACGGGCCAGTCGCTGCCGACGCAGATGTTGCCAGGTTATATCGGTACCCAAGTCGCGATCGTCAAGAGCAGGGCAGTGGGCCTGAGCGTGGTCGATACGCTCAAGCTGACCGAAAACCCGGCAGCCTTGGGTCAACTGAAAGAGGCCAGCCTGTTGGAACATTTCCAGTTTGGACCGGTCCAGGCACCCAAAGCTGCTGAGCTGCGCGATGCACTCGCCGATGCTGTACTAAGAAATATTGAAGTAGTGCCCTCACGCGAAAGCAGCGTTCTCACTATCTATGTAAAAGGACGGGATCCCGAACTGATAAAGGCCATCGCCGATGCCGCAGCACAGGGGTACCTCGATCTGAGCGTGAAGCTCAAGACAGAGCCGGCACAACGCGCCTCGAACCTGATCACCACGCAAATCGCTGCACTGCGCGAAAACTACGAGAAAGCGCAAAAAGAGTTGTCGAGTTACCAGCAGAGCAAGAACATGTCCAGCACGGACAATCGGGCAGACGTCGAATCTGCGCGTTTGAACGACTTGTCGAGCCAGCTGGTTGCCGTTCAGAGCCAAGCGATGGAAGCGACTTCCCGTCAGCGTCAGGCGCAGACGAATGCCGCAGGTTCACCCGACGTCGTCAACAATGGCTTGATTCAAGGACTCAAACAGCGCCTAGCCGTTGCAGAAGCGAGTTTTGCGATCATCCAAGAGCGGCTGGAAGTCAATCATCCGCAGTACATCACTGCAAAGTCCGAACTCGACCAGATTCGCAAAAGCCTCGACGACCAGATCCGTACCACCTCGAACAGCGTCGTGAGCAACGCCGCCATTCTTCAGCAACGTGAAAACACCCTGCGCGCCGCACTCGCCGCCCAAAAGGAAAAAGTGCTGTCGATGAATGGCGCGCGTAACGAGCTCAATCTCCTCACCAATGAAGTCGACAATGCGCGTAGGGCTTACGAAACGGCTTCACAGCGCTTCAGCCAGACCAATCTAGAGGGGCAATCAAAACAGACCGATATCGCGCTGCTTACCGGTGCAACCACACCCAAATCGCCTACGGGTCCGGGGCTGGCCAAGAACGTCATATTGTCGGTCGTGGTCGGCCTTGTGCTGGGAATCGCCGCGGTGCTGATTCTAGAATTGCTCGACCAGCGCGTGCGGTCGGCATCCCAGTTGGCCGAAGCGCTCGATCTGCCGGTATTGGGCTCGATGGTTCGTTCCCAGCCTACGAAGGCGCGCCATGCGGGCAGAAGTTTTGATCGAAAACTCGGTGGACTGGGCCAACCAATCGGTTCGGCGGCAACTCTGGAGCGCCTCACATGAATACTGAACTTACCGCCTCCCAGCTTGCTAAAGCCAATTTTCAGCGCAACGGTGCCATCGTCGACCCGGATCTATCAATCGGCTCGATCCTGATCAATTTCGGGCGTTTGACAGCGACCGATGCGGAAAAAATCATCCGTTACCAGGTCGAGCGCAACCTGCGCTTTGGCGAAGCCGGTACCGCCCTCGGCTTGCTGACAAATGCCGACATTGAATTCGCCTTGTCGCGCCAGTTCGAGTACCCCTACCTTCTGCGGGGCGAAAGCCCGATCAGCGAAGCATTGATCGCCGCCTACGATCCATTCAGCGGCCGTGTGGAAGCGCTACGAGCATTACGCAATCAACTAATGTGGCGGTGGTTCGAAACCGGACCATTGCGCCGGGCGTTGGCAGTTACCAGTGCCGAACATGGCGAAGGGCGCAGCCTGATGGCGGCAAACCTGGCAATCGTGTTTTCACAGCAGGGGCAGCGCACGCTTTTGATCGACGCCGACATGCGCAATCCCCAGCAGCATAGCCTGTTTGCTCTCGAAAACCGCTCCGGTCTGTCGTCTATTCTCAGCAGCCGCAATAGCGACCATGCCATCCAGCCAGTGGTATCGCTGCGCGATTTATCGGTGTTGACTGCCGGACCAGTGCCGCCTAACCCGTTGGAATTGCTCGGCCGGCCGATCTTCGAAAGCATGCTGCGCCAGTTGGCTTTGGAATTCGATGTGATTCTGATCGATACTCCTCCAGGTTCGGAATTTGCCGATGCCCAAACCGTTGCCGCACGCACTGGTGCAGCCATCATCCTGGCACGGCAGGACAAGAGCCGTTTGCGCAAGGTGCGCGATCTGGCTGACATGCTGGCAGAGGCGCGTGTACACGTCGTCGGTACGGTAATGAGTCAGTACTAAACCCAGGCAACGACAAGCAATGGTTTCTGAAATAGCCCGCTCCAGCGCTATCGTCGCCGCTGCGGCGATCGTGGCGGTAGCACTCGGCACCATGATGCCGTTTTACACGGAGATGATGGGCGACGGCGCGGCAAAACTGCTGTTGCTGCCGGCATTCATCGTATTCATGATCATGCTCATCCATGATCGGCGGAATATGATCATTCTGATCATCTTGGCACGTGCGAGCGGCGATATCTTTTTCGATTCGACCAAATTTTCTTTTGGCGGTGTACAAGTTGGGATGGGTGGACTGATCAATCTTTTCGTGATCATGATCGCTGCGCTACTAGTGTTCGAGAATCCAAAGCGGGTCAAAGCGCAGTTATTCAAAATTTGGCTTCCATTTCTGGCAATCGCCATTTATGGCGTCGCGACATCACCTCTGCAATCGGAGGCGATACGGTTATGGCTCGGGCAATTGTCGAATTTCGCTATCTTCATCAGCGCTTTTTATCTGGTCAAGACCGAACAAGATTTTCACCGCTGCCTCAAGTTAGTTTTGTGGTCATCGATCTTCCCGGTCTTTTACGGCATGTACGATGTCCTTCGCAATGTTTCTATCGTGGGTAGCGACGCGTATCGTTTGCAGAGCACATTTGGCCACCCTAATATTTTTGCGTTTTATTTATCGACAATGCTTGCATTGGTTTTCTATTTTTTAAAATCCGATCGTGTTCAGTTGTCGCCATCCCATAAAAATTTGATCCTGGTATATTTTTGGGCAATCGTCGCTTTGCTATTACTGACCAAAACGCGTAATGCCTGGATCGTCACTGCCGGGAGTTTTGTCGTCTATGCAGCCCTTTTCGAACGGCGCTACTTCATCTACCTCCTTCTGTTACCAATTGTAGGATTAATGATTCCTGGCGTTGCAGATCGGATTCTGGATCTGGGGCAGGGTAACGAAGTCATCACTTACGCGAAGTTGAATTCGTTTGCCTGGCGTGTTTATCTGTGGGAAACAGCATTTGCGTGGGCTGAGCCATCCCGATACTTATTGGGATATGGCTTGAGTTCGTTCACTCCAACATCCGTTTTATTTTTCCCGTTAGCGACCCCTGGAGGCTCGGGCGCACACAATGTCTATGTCCAGATTTTGTTCGAGCTCGGGCTGGCAGGCGCGGCCGCGTACCTGTGGATCTATTACAAGTCAGCGCGAATACTGATCTCCCTCAGCGCACTCGACCGTCTCGCCGCATTTGCCTTGGCGAGCATGTTAATCGGCTACATGATTTCCTCGATCGCAGACAACATGCTCTATTACCTGTCATTCAACTGGTATCTGTGGTTCGTCGTGGGAGCAGGGTGGGCGCTGGTACTTTCTCATCGCGCTGCGACCGACAGCATTCGACGCAATGCATAAGCGTTTCATTGAAAACCGTGACGTGCTCGTTGGAATCAGGTTGAACGGAAAAGCATTATGAAGGGTTTGCGTTATACAGCACTCGATGGATGGCGGGCGATTGCAATCCTGCTAGTGCTCTGTGCCCACTTGCTGCCCTTGGGGCGCCATGCCTGGGGCCTGAATACATCATTCGGCCTCGCCGGGATGGCACTGTTTTTCTGCCTCTCAGGATTTTTGGTGACGGATGTTTTACTTGATCGCCCGAATATCCTCAGTTTTCTGATACGTCGGTTGTTCCGCATTCTGCCACTAGCCTGGTTATACCTCCTGATCGTATTCTTCTTGAAGCCGATGTCGTTTGTAGACGGCCTGGCACACACCTTTTTCTACGCAAACTATCCACCGAAGCCGCTGATCCCGATGACGGATCATTTGTGGAGCTTGTGTGTAGAGCTTCATTTTTACTTAGGGCTTGTGTTGTTGGTCACCCTGTTCAGGAAATACTGGATGGTCCTGGTACCAGTTCTGTGTGTCCTGATCACGCTTTTGCGCATCAACAACGGCATGCATTACTCGGTAATCACGCATTTTCGTGTCGATGAAATTCTGATCGGTGGCGTTCTTGCGATGATCAACCGCGGTGTTTTCATCAGTCCGGAAAAGTCCACGTTGATTAAGGCCTATCTCTCAAGACTCAAGTTTGAATGGGTTCTAATACTGTTTCTTGTGTCCTGCCATATCGACTCCGGGTTCATGAACTACTTCAGGCCCTATCTTTCAGCGGCCTTGATCGGCACCACGCTTTTCGCACCGCACGGAAAGGTCCATGCGGTGTTGAGTAGCCGGATCATGCTCTACCTGGCAAGTATCTCTTTTGCGGTCTACATTATTCATCCGCTATTGGTGCATAGCTGGCTTGGCAGTGGCGGTATTGTCGAAAAATATGCCAAGCGACCACTGCTTTTTGTCGTCTTGTTTTTGCTGGCACATGGGTCGACCTTCTATTACGAAAAAAGGGCGATAGCGCTGGGGCGAAAGCTGTCGGATTGGGTTTCGCGCAAGCCGTCGGCGCTTGCATCCAAGTCCTGAAAACGACGCTGTAGTTTTTTTGAAGAAGGCGAATAGCAGATGGCCACGTTTGACGTATTACTACCGGTGAAAGATGGGATTGCATTCCTGGCCGAATCCATCGAAAGCATCATTGGTCAAACTTACCAAGACTGGCGCTTGATCGTTCTCGACCATGGCTCTACAGACGGCAGTGTCGAACTGTCGAATCACTATGCAGAGCGCGATGCGCGCGTGATCGTGCGGGCGTTCCCGAATGCGGTAGGTTTGTCGGGTTTGCTCAATTGCGGGCTGGATTTGTGCGACTGTAAATATGTTTTGCGGCAGGATGCAGATGACGTCTCCATGCCGGACCGGATGATGGTTCTATCGAAAACGTTCGATGAGAATCCCTCCGTCGTCCTGCTCGGATCCTTAGGTGACGTCATCGATGCACGTGGGGAAAAAATTGGAAGTATCGATATGCCTACCGGGCCAAACGGCGTAGCGGCAACTATTTTGTTTCGCTCACCGTTATGCCATCCCTCGGTCGCCATGCGGTTCGGCGCATTGCAAAGCCTGGGGCGAGTCAATGGGACGAAAGTGCGTTACGGTCTCGACTTTCTCGGTGCGATACCAAGCGCACGTCGCATGACGGTGCCTGGTTTGGCAGAAGATTATTTCCTGTTTGGCCAGCTTGCACTGATCGCGCCCTGCCAAAATATTCCAAACAAGCTGATCAAATACCGCTGGCACGGCGCGAACGTCAGCACCACAAAATATCTTGCACAGATTCAAATGGCGCTCGAGATTTCTCGATACCTTGCGGAATCGCTATCCATATTAAAAAACGTGCCGCATTTCGATCCGGCGCCATTCTGCAATCATGGCGAAAGTCTTTTCAACATTCATGGGAAGACTGATTTTTCAGCGGAATTCGCTGTTTTAGCCCAAGTATTGCGCGACACCATATCCGCGAGTGAGGAATTGGAGCGGGAGCTTGCATTTCGCAAAGTGATTTCCAATCGATCCATTCTGCCGATGGGCCTGCGCTTCGCAACATTTATGCGCCAACACAAAACCCGGCCTGCCGAATCGAACACGATTCGCTCATGGATGTTGCGCAGCGTGAAGAAGCAGCCGGTCTTGAAACTCGAACCCAGTGGAGTCCTCTCGTGATGGAAAGTGCCAACCTGCAAGCTACCGAGTCGAGCGAGCCAATATCTGGTTCCTCCCCCCTTGTCAGCGTGATCGTTCCCACTTTCAACCGTGGCTATTGCATCGTGCAGGCGCTGCAAAGCGTCTTGCTGCAGAACTTCGCAAACTTCGAAATCATCGTGGTCGATGACGCATCGACCGACGATACCTGCGAACAGGTTCAGCGCATTACCGATACGCGTGTGCACTACGTGGCGCACGAGAAGAACAAAGGCGGCGCTGCGGCGCGTAATTCCGGTATCCGTATAGCCAAAGGCGAGTTCGTCGCATTCCTCGACAGCGACGACTACTGGCAACCCGATAAACTCGACAAGCAGATCACTGCAATGCAAGCCGCCGGACCGAAATGCGGCATGAGCTACACGTGGATCTCCTGCGTCGACGACAGTGGTAAGGAGGTTTTGCGTATCAATCCGGACATCGATGGCGCCTGTTTTAAAGAGATGATGGTCTCGAATTTTATTGGGTCCTTCTCCAACATCGTGGTGCGCAAATCATTATTGCTCGACGTCGGCGCTCTCGATGAAGCATTCCGCAGTTGCCAAGATTGGGATCTCTTCGTCCGACTTACACGCGACGCTTCCGTGCATTGTCTGCGCGAATATGCAGTGCGCTACTTATTGAGTACAACAGATAAAAACCGAATTTCAACGAACTCGAACTCAGTCATCCAGGGCCATAATTTGATGCTTACAAAGTATGCAGACGACTATGCCTCCCTTCCACCACAGATTAAATTGCGAGCATATCGTGTGTATATGGGTATTTTCGCAAACTGCGGCAGCGTCCGTCACACCGTTGGGACTGGCATCGAGAGAATGAAATGCGGTTCGCCGCTGAGCGAGCTGAAGAACTTTTCTTACCTTATTTTGCGTGCCTTGAGACGTAACTTACGCATGAAGATGCATGCGGGTCGACGTGCCCGCTCATTAAAAGCGACGCTACACCCGTCATGACCTGCGCATTCATCGTACTGACGCATATGGGGCCGGAGAATCTTGCGCGCCTCTCGTCTCGGCTCGATCCGCACGAAGTTCATGTTCACGTCGATAGCAAACTGGGCAAAAGCGAATTCGATGCGTTTGTATCGAAAACAGCCCGACTGCCCAACGTCAGTTTTGTGGCGCGTCATCGATCGGCATGGGCATCGTGGGGCCTGGTCGCAGCGGCAATGGAGGGGCTAAAAGCGGCAATGAAGAGTTCTGCCTGGTCTCATGTCATGTTGTTGAGTGGCCAGGATTACCCGCTCATGAGCGCAGAAGAGATGCGCTTGTTTTTCGATGCGCACCGCGAGCTATCATTCGTTGCCCATTGGCGACTGCCGACCAGTCTGTGGGGCAAGGACGGCGGCATGCGTCGCGTGCGTTACTGGCATCAACCGATGTTGGGCAAACGCGTATTCATTCCGATCCCAAGACGCCATCCAGCCGATATTGCGCCTGTGGGCGGTCCGATGTATTGGTGTCTTAACCGCGAAGCTGCCACTGCACTACTCGAATTTTTCGAGACCCGCCAGGAGGTCGTTAATTTCTATCGCCATGTCTGGATTCCAGACGAGTTGTTCGTACCCACCGCTGTAATGAACGGCCCATGCTCTCAGCAGGTAGCAGGCGAAGCACTGACATATATCCGGTGGTCCAATCCCGGCAGCGCTCATCCAGATATGCTGACTTTGGAAGATGGTCCCAAACTATTAGCAGCGGCGGCGCACGGATCAGGTGTCGGCGGGCATGCGCGCAGAAAATTGTTTGCGCGAAAAATTAATTATGTTCGGGATAGGGCTTTGCTTGATTTTTTGGATCAAGCTGCAATTTGAAGAAATTATGCTTCAAGACGAGATTAGATAACTGAGCTTCGCTAGATAATTCCGTATTCGTAAATCAAGTCGTAACTAATCCAACTAAACATGAAAAACCATCCAATCCCTCCCTTAACGTATCCGACAGGTAGAGTTCGAATCGAGTTTCTAGAATTGGCCGTACCCCCGAATCCGCCGGTACTGTTTTTTTAGGTACGGTTAGCTTAACGATATTTTGACGCTTGTGTTTTCGAAGCACTATCGATTCGGGATAGGTAGATTAGTGATGCGAAAATTTTTTTGGAGCCAAATACGCTTTTAGCTCAAAAATCAAGCTTGATTGCAGTATGAAAGAATTAGTTATTGATTATAGGTACACCTTTGCATGTTTTAAATGTCTGAATCTGAGTCTGCTACCAATATCTAATCGAACATTTGTGGTTAATCCAAAATAGCTAAGTATCATCGTCCAAAGCTGTTATCACTAACCGACAGCTCCACATTGCCACCTGAGTCCATCGCTCCCGTCATCTATGCCTGAATTAAGCGTGCAACATATTCTCACTCCTCGTACTGGCAAGATTCTGTTGTCGCTAGCAGTACCTTTCTATAACGAAGAAGAGGTTGTTTCTTTGTTTTTCAAAGAAGTGATCGGCGCTCTCGAACGCATTCCTGATACAGAGTTCGAAATCGTTTGTGTCAATGACGGCAGTAGTGATCAAACGCTAGCGCAACTGGTTCGGCATGCCAGCCAAGATCCCCGTGTCCGGGTGGTGAATTTGTCCCGTAATTTCGGCAAGGAATCCGCCTTGTCGGCAGCAATTGATGAATCGCGGGGCGATGTCGTCGTACCGTTCGACGCCGACCTCCAGGATCCGCCGCAGGTTATTGAAATTTTGGTAGCTAAGTGGCGTGAAGGCTATGACGTAGTACTGGCCCGGAGAAACAACCGCGACGCAGACTCAGCGCTGAAGCGCTGGACCGCGTTGATGTTTTACCGCCTGCACAACAAAGTTTCTGAAGTCAAGATACCGGAAAATGTCGGCGATTTTCGATTGATGTCACGCCAGGTAGTGGACTCGTTGAAATGCTTACTTGAGACCCGACGCTTCATGAAAGGTTTGTTCGCCTGGGTCGGCTACAGGACCGTTGTGGTCGACTACACGCGTGAAAAGCGTGTGGCCGGCACGACGAAGTTTTCGGGATGGAAGTTATGGAACTTCGCGCTGGAAGGTTTCACCAGCTTTAGCACTTTGCCACTGCGAATCTGGACCTATGCCGGATCGGCTGTAGCGATTTTTTCCATATTGTGGGCAACCTGGCTGACGATACGTACGCTGTTCTTTGGCGTAGACGTTCCTGGCTACGCATCGCTGGCGACGGCAGTCTTGTTTTTAGGGGGAATACAGCTGATCGGCATTGGGGTGCTAGGCGAATACGTGGGCCGTATCTATTTTGAATCCAAAAAGCGCCCGGTCTACCTGATCAATCGGGATGAACCACACCTATGAGCATTAACTACAAACTTTTATTAGGGGTGTTCATCGGACTAGCTTGTGTCATGTTGGCACCCAATCTAGTGTACGGCGTGCGTGAGGCGCACGACATCCGATACCATCTGTCACTGTTCCTGTCCTATCGCGATGCAGTGGAACTGGGCACGCTGTATCCGCGCTGGCTGCCTGATCAATTGCAAGGCTTGGGTAGCCCGGCCTTAATGATTTATCCGCCACTATCGGCCGCGCTTTTTGTGCTGATCGACTTCTTAACTTTTCATGCACTAACACCGGAACGAGTGCTTGGTTTGGGTGCCCTGATGCTGTCGATCGCGTCAGCGATAACATTTTACGTATGGGCTCGCAATTATGCTTGCGCCCGACTTGGTTTGATCGCCGCCCTGTTTTACGCCACTGCCCCCTACCATTTGAATCTCGATTTGTACAATCGAGGAGCCATGGCTGAGTACACGACTTTCGTCTGGATACCGCTAATTTTTCTTGGCATCCGTACCACCATTCTTAATGGGGGGGTAAAAGGACCGGCACTTCTGGCAATCAGTACAAGCGTGCTGCTGCTAACGCACCTTTTGACCGCGATGTTGATCGCGCCGATGGCACTGGCTTACGCGCTGATCTGCTTGCGCATGGAATTGCCGGCCGGCCTGCGCATCCGGCGCTTTGTGCTGGTGGGAATTACCGCCGTCTTAGGCGCGGGGCTGGTCGCATTTTATTATGTGCCGGCGCTGTTATTTATGCCTGAAATTAATTCGGCTGGTTTGGATCGCGATGTCGCCACCTACAATATCTTTACTGCGCTCGGCTCGTTGACCGACCGATTCAAGCTCAAACTACTAGCAATTGCCTGCGCTTATCTGGTTTTTTTCCTATATCTCTTGGCAGAAACCGTGAGCAACTGGCGTAAGCAGCGCGCACTTACCGCAACGACGGCACTAGCGCTGATGTGGGTTATTTTCGGCATATTAAGTTTTGCTTTGATGAGTGGAATGTTTCCTTACGTTTTTCGTCCACCTTCACCTTACGCGCAGACTCAGTTCGGATGGCGTCTCTTGATGGTGATGGAATTCGCATTGGTCTCGTTATATGTCTGTACTGCCGCTGGCTTGCAGCAAGCCGCCAGCCGCTCCCGTCTGCTGAAAGTTGGTGCGATTGTGTTGCTGATGTTGGCTACATGGCAAGCTATCGATATAACAAAACGTTTTCGCAATGATGCCTTTTCTGCCGATTTGTTGCAGGATGAAGGTCATGTGAAAAGGCGCCTGTCAGCGATTGAATATTTCCCCATTGGCACGAACGTCAAGCAGAAGGTTGAGAACGCAATCAAGCCCTTTGAACAGTATGCCATTTCTACCCAGCCTGCATTTATCGATAGTAATAAGGGCAAACTTGTTGAGGCTACCCGCAAAGGTGCACAGTTCACTGTGCACTCTATTGCCAACGAACCTACCCCTATCATGATCCAGCAGTTCTACTTTCCCGGCTGGAAGGCGTTGGATGAGCAGGGTACAGAAATTGCCGTATTTAGGGATGAGGCCAGCAGCCTGGCGAGCTATGTGGTTCCTGCGGGCGAGCACACCATTGTGGTGAAACGTGTGCTTACCAAACAGGAACATTGGGGAAATATGATTAGCCTGGTCGCGCTGTTCCTGCTTATTTTAAATTTCGGTTATTTAATCCGGCGGTGCCAGACTGGCAAGTGACCCGAATGCTTAAGGTGTTTTGAATCCAATTCTTGCGAATACTAAATAAAAAACCTTTATTTCCGCCCACCGAGCATCTGCTTACAATCGTGCACCAAACCTTTAGAAAACAGAAAGGTGCACGAAGCAAATACAGCAGCGCCCAACACACCGATCAAAGCTAACGAAACGCTCGGATCGCTCTGCTTCGATTGCAAATAGGCGTAAGCCGGACTCAACACCGTCAACATCAACGCAGAAAACGCCAGCGGCTGCCAAAGACTCTGCAGCAGTGCTGTGATCCCGGTACCAAGCACCTTCACAACTAAGTACAGCGACAACGCGCACGCCAACACATTGGCAACGAGGTAGCAGGCCGTGACACCGGTGAGTCCCCAGCGGACGCCGATCACAAAGCTGGATACCTGAAGCACGGCGCTGATAACCCCGATTCGCATCAACAGGCGCGTGTTGCCCGATGCCATAAATACGGTGCCGGTAGTACTGTTGATGGATTGGACTAGCCCGATCGGGGCCATCCAGGCAAGGATGTCGGCAACGCCTGCCCACTTGTTTCCTAAAGCGACAATAACGAATGGGTCACGTAACACCCAAAGCCCCGCCATGAGCGGTGCGGTCGCTGTTGCGATCAAGCGCAGCGACTTGTAATACAACGCAGACATTTTCACTCGGTCGTCTTGATGCCTACTCATTACAGGGAACAATGCTCGGCTGGCGACATACGTCATGTTTTGCAGCGGGAACATCATCACTTTGTAGGCTTGCGAATAGATACCGAGTTGGATCGATCCGAGCATCCGGCCAATTACCATGCTGTCGGCATTACGCGAAAAGAAATTGATGAAGGTAAAGCCCGTAAGATTACCGCTGAAACGCCATAACTCCTTGAACTCGGAATAACTCCAACGCATACGTGGCCGCCAAGTGCTTGCAAACCAAAGTTGTAGAGTCGTCAAGAGCGCGATGGCAACAGCTTGCGCAACGAGGCTATAGACGCCCGCGCCGTTGAGGGCAAGCGCGATCGCTACACAAAGACCGAGCACTGCCGAGGACATCTCAATCCGCACCACTGTGCGGAACTTGGAATCTCGCTCGAGAAGCGATTGATGCAAGGCGCTAGTGCCACTAATGGGAAACGCGATTGCCAGTACGCACAAAACACTGCCAAGATTTGGCGCCTTGAAGAAATGCTCCAAAAGCGGGGAGAGTAGGGCGAGCAACAATGCCAAAACGGTACCGAGCCCAACGTTCAACCAAAACACGGTATTGAGCGTTTCGTCGGTTAGTTCGCGCTTCTGCACAACGGCAGCGCCCATACCAGAATCACGCAAAATCGAGGCAAAATTTGTAGCTACCAGGGCCATTGCCAGCAATCCGTACTCCGAAGGCTGTAATAGCCGGGATAGGACGAAAAGGGCCACCAATTGCAACGTGATCTTTCCGGCTTGCGACAGAATCAGCCATCGCGCATTGGACATTGCAGACATTTAATTTAAACTTTTTTAATTAAAATGGAGGCGAAAAATTTTCGGATTTTGAAATGCAGATCTTGCGACGGAAAAGATTCAAAAAATAGAGCACTTAATTATTAAATAAAATTTTTTTAATTGCCACTATCGATTTTCAAAATGGCAAAAGCGTTCTGCTTCAGATCGCTAAAGATTATGTTTCTAAAAAGCAATTTAATAGTCACTTTGAATGTCTTTTACACTTTCATGCGCATGATAAACTAACGACAACAAAGTATCGACGATGTTTGATAAATCATAGTCTTGGCAGATACAAATATTCACTCCGGCTGTCCGGCTTACAAGTGTCTAACAGACGTTGTCAAACCTCCGAAGGAAATCCGAACTTCCTAGTATTTCTTTAAGGAAATTTTACTATTTGTTCTTTACTAACACCTTGACAAAAAATTCTTGATTAAAATGCGATGTCAAAAAGAAGTCATTGCGCAAAACGATTTACCCAAAGTTATTTAGCATCAAATAAAGGCACGTTTTTCAACACTAATATGGTCAGACGAATGCATCAAAATATAACAATCTCCGCAATCGTTCCTGCTTATAACGTCGAGGAATATATTGTCGAAGCGGTGGAGTCTCTCCTCCAGCAGTCTGACCGATTTCACGAAATTATTTTGATCGACGACGGTAGCACAGACAACACCCCATCATTGCTGGATAAATATGCAACGGAACCAGGTGTAATTGTTTTACATATAAAAAATGCGGGACAGGGAAACGCCCGGAATCTCGGGTTAAAACAGGCTAGCGGTGAGTACGTGTATTTTTTCGATGCGGATGACATTTTAGACCATCAATTCGTCACATCGATTCAACAATTAGTCAATACCAGCCCTTCAGTTGAAATAATTTATTTTTCTGGGGAATCTTTTCTAAGCCCAGGTTGCACATCAGAATTTCGACCGACATATGCTCGAAAAATCAACCAACAGTTTGAGTCAGGAATTGAAGCAACAGGAGCCATGCTACGTAGCGATGTCTACTTTGCACAGCCGTGTCTTTATGTATCGAAAACTGCTCTGTGGCGTAAAAATAATCTTAGCTTTTTGAGTATGGTGCACGAAGACGAAGAACTCATTTTACGGCTTAGCTGCTGTGCAAAAATTTCGCTTTGCGTCGACCGAGTTTTTTTCAAACGGCGGATTCGTTCCGGCTCAATCATGACTGGGCCTAAATCGCAACTTCACGCAACCGGTTATCTAGAAACATTAAAATCTAGCGCATCCTATTGCAGCCAACATTGGCAGTTGATAGCGCCAATACGACGTGAATTAATTAGGCGTTTTTATAATATATTGGATAATTATTTAACTTTATGCAAGAAGGTTTCAGTTCAACCGCAGTACAAAATATTGTGTGGACTAGTGTTAAAGCTAGGAAGACCGCCCTCCCTCAGACAAATGTATGAATTGACAGTTACACCAGCAAGCCACCAAAAATTTTCACGGATTAAGCGCAGAATTTGCGGACAGCCTAAGAAGCCGTGATGCTAAAGATGAGCGACTAATCAAAAAATATATCTTTAGCTTACACAACGGACATTTCAAAGGTTGTCAGTTTTTCGGCAATCCATAAGATCACGCGCTCCAGTGCAAACAATTGCGACGACAGCGACTTCAACGTCAGGTGAAGCGTCGAAAATCTTGGTGGGTAAGAAGTCAGCGAGACGGCGCTACTTCAGCGATTTACTTGGTCATCGAGCTGGTCGAGAAACGCACGCACCGCATCGAGGGTAGGTGCTACGAAACTGGCCTTGGTACGGGACGCATCCGCTGCATCCGGTGCTGCGTCCACCGGCGCATACAGAACCGTTGCCCGCAGCCCCGCCGCCAGCCCGGCTTCGATGTCCGATTCCTTGTCGCCTATCAACACCGACTGCGCAAGATCGATGCCGAATTCTTCCGCCGCCTGCAGGATCATCCCTGGGCCGGGCTTGCGATGCGACGACTCGACCTTGTATTGCCCCACCCCATGCACCGGATGCGAGGGGCAGAAATAGACCTTGTCGATCGCCACGCCTTCTTTGCTAAATTCGTTACGCATCCACTCAGTAAGCGTCAGGAATTGCTGCTCGGTATAGTACCCACGGCCGATGCCGGCCTGATTCGTGACGACGAACATCCGGTAACCGAGCTTGGCTGCCGCACGACATAAGTCGAAGATACCATCGATGAAACGGAAGTCCGCGCTCCGATGCACATACGCGTGATCGACATTGATCACTCCATCGCGGTCCAAGAATAATGCTGGACGCAGGGCCGCCCGAAACGTTACTGACATACTTGCTTCAACTCATTTTGTGCACGCGCATAATCTGCGGGAATGCCGATGTCGATGAAGTGGCCTTCGGTTACAAACACGTCGAATGGATTTGCGGATACGGCCGGTGCTAGAAAATCGTTCTCCAGTGAAAACGGCTTGCCGGAAGCGAAGGCGGCTAGGGAGCCCGCTGGCAGGACATAACAGCCGGCATTGATCAGGCCAGGACCGACAGCGCCTTTTTCAGCAAAGCCCGTAACCTTCCGGCCGTCGACGCTTAGGCTGCCGTAGCGGCTGACATCTTCCACGGCACGGGCCACGATTATCGGTGCGTGGTTGCGCTGCCAAAGCCCTTCCACTTCACTCACTTCGAGATCGAGATAGGTATCGCCATTGAACACAAATACATGGTCTGCCTGGCACTGCTCGCACGCCAGGCGTACGGCACCACCCGTGCCCAGCGGCACGTCTTCGATGGCATAGACCAGATCCATCCCGGCAAACCGGTCGCCGAAATGCGTGACGATGGTTTCGGCCATATGCCCGAGCGACAGCACCACGCGCGTGAATCCCTTGGCAGCCATCGCTGTCAGGAGGATTTCAAGGAATGGCTTGCCTGCAACCGGCGCCATCGGCTTCGGTACGTCTGCCACCACTGCTTTGAGGCGCGTACCGAATCCGCCTGCGAGAACGATTGCTTCCATCAAGCCGGTGCTGTGAAAATGGCGTTTTCAACGAGGCCGCAAAGGATGTGACCCATGACCAGATGGCCCTCCTGAATTTTGGGCGTATCCGACGAAGGTGTCGCCAGGACGTGGTCGCACAATTCAAGCATCGGGCCGCCACGGTTTCCGGTCAGACCGATCGTTACCAGCCCGCGTGCGCGTGCCTCTTCGAGTGCCCGCAAAATGTTGGGCGACTTTCCAGAGGTGGAATACCCGATAAAGACATCGCCCTTCTGGCCATGCGACTGCACCTGACGAGCGAACAGCTTTTCGTAGCCATAATCGTTGCCGATGGCGGTGAGGATCGAGGTATCGGTCGTCAGGGCAAAGGCCGACATGCCGGGGCGGTCGAACGCGAAGCGGCTGACGAATTCACCGGCGATATGCTGGGCGTCGGCGGCACTGCCACCGTTGCCGGCCAACAGGATCTTGCCGCCGTCGTTGACGCATTTGATGCAGGCGGCAGCGCTGGCTTCCAGCGCGGCGAACAATTTCTTGTCTTCGAGCATGGCGGCGGTCAGGCGATTGGTTTCCGCAATTTGCGCGTAGATATAGTCTTGCATTAGAGCCTCCAGGCTTGAGTTCCGTCTTTGGTAAAATGACAATTATTGACCTGGCCGTTGAAGCGGTCCAGGGTGCGAATCAGGCTCATGCGCTTGTCCGGCGAGACATAGAACATCATGAAACCACCGCCACCGGCGCCGGAGACTTTGCCTGCCAGTGCACCGGCCTTGATGGACTCGTCGTAAATCTCGTCGATGAGCGGATTCGAAACCGTTTTGGCGGAGCGCTTCTTGTTCTCCCATCCCATGCGCATGGAATCGACGATGCCAGTGAAGTCACCGCGCAAAACGCATTCCTTCATCACGAGCGCTTCACGTTTCATCTGGTGCATAGCTTCGATGGCGTCGTGCTTGCCTTCCTTGATGTTGTTACTCTGGTCGGCAATAATCGTTGCCGATTGGCGCGAGACACCGGTATAGAACAGCACCAACGACGCTTCGAGTTCGCAGATAATCCATTTTTTTACGCGCAACGGGTTCACTACCGTCCGCTCGTCGCCGTAAAATTCCATGAAGTTAAAGCCGCCGAAGGTCGCAGAGTATTGATCCTGGCGTCCCCCTTGCAGGTTGCAATCGGCGCGCTCCACCTTGAAGGCGATCTTGGCGATGGTGTAATCGTCGAGCGGCAGGTTCATCCATTCGGCGAACGCGCGGATCATCACCACCACAACCGTCGAAGACGAACCGAGGCCCGAGCCCGTCGGTGCATCGCAGAAGGTGCTGAGTTCCAGGGCAAGAGGCTCGCCACCGTTGTAATTCCCGATCATGTGGTTGTAGACCGCCTTGTGCAGGTTGAGGTGGCCGTTCAATTCCAGCGGATAAGCCAGGGGCAGGGTTTCTTCGGCCTGTTGGTCCGTTGCCAGCAGCCGGATCACCGGTTCTTCCAGATTTTTAAGGACCGCATATGCGTAGCGATCGATCGTGGCATTCAGCGTGTAGCCGCCGTGAATATCACAGTAGGGCGCAACGTCGGTGCCACCGCCGGCAAGACCTAGCCGTAGAGGTGCTCTGGCGCGAATAATCATAATAGAGAGTTTTCTCGATGCATTGAAAGAGGGCTATGCAAATTGATGGTCATTGTGTTTTCAGCAGATACGCCACGCCACACAACCCGATCATTTTTTTCGCTTGCGGTGACACTGAGTGAAAGGTCAACCGCCGCTTGATCTTCGACTGATGACCATACAACAGGACCAGCAACGCAACGCATGCATTGTTCGTGGCCCGCACATTCTGCAAGTCGAGAACGATATCGCATGCAGTCGTGGTGGCTTCTGCCAGGGCACGTCGAAACTCGGGCATTTGATCATCCTGCCAGGCACCTGCCATGGTGATCGTACAAACACCTGCGGCATATCGAACGTCGACACTGGCGCTGGACTTCTGGCGACCGAAAAGCCTGGCCGATAGCGAGTGCAGAAAACACGGCAGCACCTGCGTGGCAACCATCACCATGAGTACCTTGCCATCGCGGTAATAACGGCGCCACAAGGCGGGCTCTTCCTTGATGCGCCACAACCACTCCAAGCCAGAGTTGGCAACGCGATCGGGAGCACGCGAAATCGACCCAGCGACAAAATTGACGACAGCACCGAGGTGGCTAATCACTGGCACATCGAGCCAATCGAGATTGCGCTCGATCCAGGCATTGCCACGTTGGGTGCCGAGCGCCACCACGACAAAATCCGGCTTCGCCGTATTGATCTGATCGATGAACGCATCTGAACTCAGTTCGGCAAGCGTACCGAAGCCAGGCGAAATCGCACCCACGCAAGTCATCAAATTTTTATCAGCGTTCAATGCCGCGCTGGCTCTCTGGGCCGCGCCATCCGGGCCGCCGAAAAAGAAGACCTTGATCGGCACCGAAGCCTGATGGCGCAGGCGCTCGAAAAGTGTCGAGCCCGCAACGCGGGAAGTGATAGGTATCCCTAGCAGTTTGGCGATCCAGATTATCGGCATACCGTCGGCGACTGAAAGGTTCGACCGCGTGATCGAATCCCGATACTGAAAATCGGTCAGCGCAGCCACCACATTGTTGACGTTCGGCGTCGAAAAATAACAGCGCTGCTTGCTAACGACAGCATTGCGAACACAGGCTTGCGCCTCATCGATGGTGATTGCGTCGAAAATCAAGCCCAACACGCAGTAAAGCGGGCGCTGGAAGTCTGTCACAGGCACCAACCCATGCGCCACACTTGCCGTAACCGGGCGTTCGTCGATGATATTCATTGGAGGTTCGCTGCCATAAAATTATTCGTTATCTCGTTTGGACCTGACCCATTCCACCTGACGACTAACGACGTAGCGACAGTAAAGGGGGATTTTTTTCAGCATGTAAAACACGGCACTGAATAATTGATGGAGCGGAAGAATATTCCGGCCGTACCGCCACCAGGCCGCGAGCACAGCGAAAACGAGCCCTACCATCATCAGCACGGCCAGTACAGCCGGGCCGGCAATGCCGGTGATTGCTGCAAAAACCAATGCTGCCAAGGTCACGGCAAACACCAGCATGCAAAGCAAGGCCACCGGTGGAACGAGCAAATCCAGCGCCATACCCGTCAACGCAAAATTGCGCGCCTTTAACGCTTGTAGAAGCAATTTCGGTGCCGTCCCGATCAGGATGCTGATCGTCCCGTGCTCCCACCGCGTACGTTGCGTCTGAGTGCCCTGCACGCTATTCGGAAAATAACTCGAGACGAGGGCATCGGCGCAGTAAAGTGGCGGATACCCATTGCTGGCCAGATCGATGCCGAGCTGCATGTCCTCGGCGATGTGACCATTTGCCAGCGGCGCGTCACGAATCACATCCCAGGGAAACGCCATACCGGACCCGGTCATTTGGCAGGGCAGGCCAAGGCGGTGCAAGCCGATCGGGCGGACCTGATTTTTGACTGCCCAGGCGAATTCCGCAATTTTTTTCATGGCGCTGCTGTTTTTTGGTGCAACCATCAGGTATTTCGCCTGGACCGGCCGGTGGTGCTGCGCTGCCAACGCTGCAATGCGGGCAATGGCACCGTCCGATGCCACGCAGTCTGCGTCGACGATGACCAGAACATCCGGCGCATCGATTGCAACGACGCGCACGCCATGATCGAGCGCGTAGCTTTTCCCGCGCAAGGTACTGTTCGCGCGTTCGCTCACTTCGGCGCCAGCCAGCCTTGCCACGCGTGCGGTTTGATCGCTGCAATTGTCAGCCACGACGACAACGCGGTCCGTTTTGCCGAGCTGGGCTAGGATGCTCTCGATCGTGGTGGCAATACCCGCTTCTTCGTTATGCGCAGGGATCAGAACGGCAATGCGTGGCGAGGCGCCAAGGGACGCCGGAGTGCTTTTTAGCATTGGCAGGGCAGCCACCGTCTGCACCAAAAATACGAGTACCGGTACGCACAGGATGACGATCACCAGATACAAGAGCACGCTCAGGAAAATCATCTTCCTGCCCCTTCCAACAGTGTACCGTCGGATATTGCCAAGGCCGCGTTGCCCTGCACCGCACCGCGGAACAACGTAGCGAGTTTCGCAGCCTCGATGTCGATCGAATGCCTTGCAAGCACACGCCGATGCGCTGCAGCACCCATCGCTTGCAGCTGCGCATCCGGCGTTTCGAGGATTGTCTGCATTGCAACAACTAACGCATCGATGTCACCGGCTGGAATCAACCAGCCGTTTTCTTTATCGATGACGAGCTCCGGGATACCGGCAATGAAGGTTGTCAGCACCGGTCGGTATAAAGACATCGCTTCCATCACCACGACCGGCAAGCCTTCGGCAAAGCTCGGCAGCACCAGCGCGCGGGCGGCAACGATTTCATCGCGCACTTGATCGCTGCTGATCCAGCCGGTGATCCTGATGGTGTTCGACAAATTAAGTTCGGCGATCAACTGCTCGATGTCGCCCCGCATTTCGCCATCGCCTGCTAGAACCAGCGAGAGCGATTGCCCTTTGCGAACCAGGCGTTCGACTGCCCGCACCAATAGCAACTGGCCCTTCTGTTCACAGAGCCTACCCACACAGACGAGCGTTGGCACGGTGGGCAATGCCGTTGCCGGCGCTTGATGAAATGCCGGCTCGATGCCGCAGTGAACGATTGCAACCTTCTTCCAGTCACCATAATCGGCCCAGCGATAAAGCTGGCTTCGGCAAAACGAGGTAATTGCCACCACAAACGCAGCGCGCCGTATTTTTTCGCGCAGGCCAAGAAACTCCGGCTTGTCGAATTCTTCCGGCCCATGCACCGTAAAACTGTAGCTCGGGCCACCGACGATGTGCGAGAGCATCGCCACTTCGGCACCGTTGGCACCGAAATGGGCATGCAAGTGCACTGCGCCGAATTCCTCCAGCCATTCCGCAACCAGACATGCTTCGGCAAGGTAGATCAGATGGTATGGCAAGGGTCGATCCGACCGGATGCCGGATTTGATGGCCAGCTTTAGCGCAGCGGCAAATTTTCCAGGGCGGCGCACCAGCGTACGGGCGCCGGCCACGAAGGATTTCATCAGCCCGCCGCCTAATACATATCTTGTGTGCGCCCGTTCCTGCTGATCGACCGGGTCGACCAATGTTTGCTCCCAGCCTCGAATCGAGATGCGTAGGATGTCGAAACCGAGCGCTTCAAGCGCAAGGATCTCGCGCCGGATAAAACTGTGGCTGACCTTTGGGTATTGACTGACCAGGTACGCGATCTTCATCTCAAATCACCGCTTGCCATAGTTAGGCGGAAGAAATTGCAACTTGTCCCATGGAAAGCCATTGAATATGGCATGACGCGGCACGCCGCCAAATAAAGCGGGGTAAGGATCAGGCTGCCCGAGCGCAGTGTAGGAAACAGGATTTTCCACGCGCACCGTCAATGAGCCGGCTTTGTCCCACACGACAAACCCGTAAACTTGTGCGGCCCGAGCGATTATTTTTGCTACCGGATGCAATTTCAAGGTGTCGAGGTCGATGGTCGGATCGAGTCTGAATCGCGTACCCTCAGGAATTCTGTTGGGTGCATTATTGGGATTCCATCCATCCGAGCGGTTTGCCGGCCAGGACCGAATACTTTCCTTTTCCGCATCGACGAGAGCGATGCCGATCGCATGGCGAATCTCGCCACGCTGCAGCTCGGCAGCCGTGATCTGGCCACCGAGGAAGGGAAGGCCGGTAGCGGTCGTTCCATACGGGAATGGCCAGATACCTTCGTTGGAAGATGTGTCCTTCATCTGTCCGCCCCAGCACGCTTCCCAGCGCCCGTCGACCTTCCTTGCGCCCCAGAATTCCCACATTGTGTGAGACGACGGTTGATAGATCGTCATTTCCTTGTCCGTGCCGGCGGAAGCGACTGCAGCGGTCGGAATTGGCACAGCCTTCCATTGTGCTGCAAGCTTGCGATCCAGGTATCCCTTCTTTTGGCAATCCCAGACGCCGACTTCTACAGTCGGTGCATCTGCTGCAGCGATGTAGACCGGGCTTGCGTATGTCGAGACATTGATGGCGACGTTGCCGTAATACGCCTTTTTCTGGCGAAGAAATTCAGCGACATAGGCTGGCGATTTTTCATCCAACTCGACATCTTTGGGGATCGGCTGATACCAGAAACTACGTGGTGAGAAGATCGAATCGGTTGGCAGTGCATCAGCTTTCGCGGTGCGTGGGGATGCGGTATCAGCTTGCGACACCGCAGCGCAACCAAGTAAAAAACACGAGAGCATGTAGAAGGGCAGGCGTGCGAGCAACTGGCGAGTCATCGTGAGCATCGTCGACTAAACCTCCGAAGGCAGGACATTTGATAAAAGCGGTGTGCGCGCTATAGCGTTGTGGAGACTGTGTATTCAGCGAAGGGGAAACCGGAAAAAACGGTTCCTAAAAGTTTTGCAAGAATGCACTGAAACGAAATAAAAAGATAGCTAAATCACAACCCCTCCTACGGTTGGAAAATTGCAAGCGAGATAATGACAATGACGCAACGCATTGAATAATATAGATAAGTTGAGTGATTTTTCGTTCTAATCCAACACAAATGTTTCTCTGTAGCACCAAAATACAATCGAAAATATGTATATTCGTGTTCACAAACTTTGTTAAATAATGTGAACAGGATTACAGAATGAGCACTATCAAACTGTTCGGTCGGTATTCGTTATGCATGACAATCGCATCTTCATTTCTTGCCGGATGTGGCGGCGGCGGCGGGGGCCAGTCATCCGCTACAAGCCCCACCGTTGGCTCGGCAAATGAGTTAAATACCTTTATTGCAGGCGACGCCACGGATACAGACACATTGCTATCGCCCAAAATCGCCACTACGACAACAACCGCTTTACCGACGGATTCGATCTTCGCGCCTACCAGTTTCTGGTACCAGCCGATTCCTGCATCGACACCGCTACATCCGAACTCGGCAAATTTTGTTGCCGAGTTCCTGAGACAGAAAGCGGCGTATTACACGACCGTAGGATTGAATACCAGCAGCTATGCCAGCCCGGTTTATAAAGCTGGAACCACGACGCAGACCAAACAGGTCAGCTTCTGGGATTGCCAACGCAAGGGATATGTGCCGACCGATCTCACAGCCCAATGGAACGCCGTGCCAATTCCAGACGGCTCGCTTCCTGCAAATGGTACCGATGCAGAAATGACGGTCCATCAACCTTCTACCGATTCACTCTGGGAGTTTTGGCAGACACGTTCGATCGATGGTCAGTGGAGTGCTTGCTGGGGCGGACGGATGCAAAATGTTTCCGCAAGTTCCGGCATCTGGCCAGCGCCATACGGCACGACCGCAACCGGATTACCCTTTATCGGTGGACAAATTACCGCCGAAGAGTTGAAACGCGGCGAAATTCGCCACGTTATCGGCATTTCCCTGGTCGAAGCGGAACATTTTACGACCCTTTCATGGCCGGCAAATCGTTCAGATGGACACAATCCGACGAATGCACCAAATCGTATTCCGCAGGGAACACGT
This sequence comes from Pseudomonadota bacterium, assembly GCA_040385645.1. Classification (GTDB taxonomy): domain Bacteria; phylum Pseudomonadota; class Gammaproteobacteria; order Burkholderiales; family Burkholderiaceae_D; genus JANXSS01. The sequence continues at coordinate 192,973 of JAZKGZ010000010.1, read as the reverse complement.
TTTCGGCTGAATCCGGCGGTGAACCTCGATACGCTTAACCTGCATCCTGTCGGGAAAATCATTGCGAAGGCCGCACAGACTTACGGATTCGTGGTGTGGGACAAGGCTGGCGCGCTGACCTTGCGACTGCAGAACCCCAAGTCGTACACCGTTTTAGGACAGCCGGACCCTTACCCAGCATTGTTCAACGGCAAACCTGCGTACGCAATCCTGAATAATGTTCCATGGGATCAGCTTCAATTTATGCCCATGAACTACGGCAAGCCCTAAAGCCTAGGTAGTGCTGACCTCCGCGGGGATTTTAAGGCCACCGGTATGGGGGCAGTCCAGTCACCTAATCATTGACATGATGTAATCGTTCGATTACAATTAGTTAATGATTTACAGGTTAAAACAACTTGACGAGTTTGACACCTGGCTAAAGGGTTTAAAGGATGGGCTAACCCGACAACGTCTTGTCAAACGGTTGCGTAAAGTACAGCTTGGTAACCTGGGTGACGTGGAACCGGTAGGGGGAAAGCGTGTTCGAAATGCGTGAGCATTTCGGGCCAGGCTGGCGCATGTATTACGTTCAGCATGGCGATTCATAATCGTCATGCTCGATGGCGGTGATAAGTCCACCCAGAAAGCCGATATTCGACAAGCCATTGCACTAGCAAAATTTCTTGAGGATTAAATATGAACAAGAAAATTAAAATTTCCGAACTCTCGGAGTTCGATGCGGCTGAATACCTGAACAACGAAGAAGATGTGGCGGCATATCTAACGACTGTTCTCGAAGAAAACGACCCGGCGTTGTTGGCAGCTGCCATCGGTGATATCGCTCGCGCCCGAGGAATGTCGCAGGTTGCAAAAGATTCTGGTATTGCGCGCGAAGCCTTATATAAAGCGCTTCGACCTGGAAGCCAGCCACGGTTCGAGACAATTAGCCGTGTCTGCGCTGCATTGGGCATGCGCTTGGTAATAGAGCCAATGGTGCAACCGGCGCATTTAGATTTGGCGCATTAACCGAATATTTGCAATTCTGTTTTTAAGAACTTCATGGCTGTGGAAATAGGTTGCATGGCGGGTGAATACACCTCTTTAACTAATGCGCGGCATACCCAAATAAAAAACACCTAAGTAATTTTACATAAAAAGTAGTTGCCCCATAGCACTTGCCCCTGCAAGCCCGGCAAGCATCGATATTTGTACAAAACCTTTTTGTAGCTGTGCGATTACGCGGTTTTTTAAATCCACGTTCTGAATCGATTCAGCCGCGCATAACGCCAGCGCATGTTTCACATCAACATTTGCCAATTCCGCAAGACGTACTGCGTAATCCGCTCCTACGTGTTTTCGGAGCCTCCACTTACTGATGATTGGCCTTTCGGCTCCTAATCTCAATGCTAGGTGCTGGTCTGTTTCTACACCTTTTGCAACATTTAGCAGTTCTATCGTGCTTTCCGGTAATTTCGCTTGACGGGTCATGGCGGAACCTATATTTTCTGTCGTGTTGGAACGGGTCGTTATGACCCGTGACTAGATGCCTTTAATAGTACACCCCAATAAGGTTCGCTCGAATATGCCCCAGGTCACATACCGGTTTCGTTGCTATAACCCAACTCGTAAACCCATGTTTCTCAAAGTCATCGCTGTTGACTACGCATCAGCCTTCGAGCGCGCACAGCATTTCGCCCAAAACTGCGATTTCGACCTGGCGGACGTGGCCTTTATCGACGCGTTACCCATCGGTTGTGCCGATATCAAAATTCACGCACCGTCGAACCAAGCGGCCTACAGCCCGCGCCTCGCACTGGTGCCCGCATGAAGATTCGTCTTGTTTCAAAACGTCGAGCCGCTACGCGTGCATGCGCCACTCGCCTCTTTTGGCTCCAACTTCCGTTAAGGCTTGCATGAGCGCCGCCAGCAAAGGCCGCGCAGCGCCCGCGTTAGCGGCGCGAGCAGCCGCCGCAGGCGGCCGCCCCCGTACTGTAATACGGGGGGAAAGTCCTAACCAGGGACCGCAGGCGATCATGGACTACCTACGGTTCACGTTTTTGCCCAATGGCTCGATCTCGAACGCTATCGAGCATGTCTCGCGTTATATGCGAATGTGGTTTTCTTTACCCCTCAATTTCATACCCTCCGATAAAGGCATGTTTGGCTACGAGTCCAGCCATGACGTAATGGTCTGGGTAGGCGGCGAGATGGTGAGAATCGCAATTGTCGCAGCTGGCGGCAACACCGCAGGCAATACCTTGATGGTAGACATGTCAGGGCAGGGGTGCAGCATCGTCACTGACTGGCAAGCAGTTTTCGCCACCATGCAAGACCTCGACGCACGAATCACCCGAGCAGATACCGCGCTCGATTTGCTCGAAGACTTCACTGTCAAACAGTTCGACGACTTGTATTTTGCCGGCGACTTTAACTGCGGCGGTCGTATCCCTTCGAGGCGTTATTTCGAGGCCGGCGACAGTCGCAATCCGCACGGCGCTGGACGTACGCTATACCTCGGCAAGAAAGCCAACGGTAAAGAGTTATGCATCTACGACAAGGGCAAGCAGCTCGGTGACCCCGACAGCGACTGGGTAAGGGTTGAAATTCGCTTCGGCAACCGTGATCGCGTCATACCGCACGACATCGTGCTCGACCCGACAAAGTATTTCGCCGGTGGCTTCATTGCCCTCGAACATTTGGTGAGTTCGATAGCTGCAAAAATTAAAACCGACCAGCGTGAAATTGCCGTCGAAGAACGCACCATCGTACTAAGCCGTTTAGCCCACTACTTAACGGCTGCGTACGGCAAAACGATTCACCAGTTAGCCCACGAACTCAAATACGACTACCAGGCGCTTTACGAATTGCTGCACATCCGAGGTGTGCCGCGTCGTTTAGAAAAATCCACTGTCGCCGGTGGCATGAATCACGCACATGCACCTGCGTGAATTTTAGGGGTACAGCATGGAAATGTTAGCAAAAGTCACCATCAGAGGCGCAAAGCTTTTTCGCGGCAATATCGACGGTAAAGACCTCGACAGCGGAAAGATTTTCGTTGATACAGAACTCAAGGGCGAAACGTCCTGGGGCGTGTGTACAAGCGAATTGAAATGCGAGGGCAGCGCATTGATCGACACGATCAAGCACAACCCTTTCCCTTTTATCGCCGAGGTCGCCATGCAGGAAATGAGCAACGGCAAGGTAACGACCAAAGTCGTTACAAGCATCAGGCCACTTCAGGCGCTCAAACCTGAAAAGGCCGCTGCTTAAAAATGGGAGCGCCATTGCTTGTAGTCGCATGTGAAATTCGCAGCGATGGCGTAGCCGAATCACAGGCTCCTTGCGTCTCACAAAATGAAACTCATTATCAGCTGGTTACTCGCGAAATTTACGCGCTCGATGTTGCGCAGGGTTCGTCGTTGGTTGGCGCACTGACGCCCATGGATGCGGCTGCATCTGCTCAAGCTTTCGGTATCGGTTTCACCGCAGTGGTCTTCTGCTGGATGCTCGGCAAATCGGTTGGCGTCGTGCTCGATGCCATAAAAAAATTATGAAATTGGGCGCATTGCTCAAAACGTCGCAGGTCGCATACCTGCAAATTTGAAAGAGAAAACATCATGAACGCACTTCGTAAATTTGCGGCTAAGTCCGCAGTCGCTGTAACAGCTGTTTCGGCTCCGGTTTTGGCATTGGCTCAAGCCGCACCAGCTGCGATCGATTTCACACCGATCACTGCTGCTTTTACCTCGTCCGACATCGTGTCTGGCATTTTGTCGATCGCCGGCGTGTTGGCAGTGATCTACACAGCATGGCGCGGTGCAAAGATCGTCCTCGGCATGATGCGCGGCGGTTAATTCTCACATCGATGCCACAGGGAAGGGCGGCTCACAAAGCTGCTCGACCCGTTCTAAAAGGGCTTACACATGGTTACCGCGTCTCAACTCTGGCTACTGATGATGTTCGCCTGGGGTCTCCTTTGCGGATGGGCTGTCGTGCAGGGAATGCATCATTAATAGAGGTAGGTCATGAGTCCAGATGGTAATTATTTTTCGACATACCAAGAATACGAGGCGGCTGTTGAGCAGAATTTCGTCCAAATTCGTTCCATAGTTGACTACTACGAGCAACGCCCTGGTGTTGCTTACAACGGCGTTGTCTACGCCGATCCTTACGAGATTCCACCTGTCGTCGAGCTATACGCGACGAATCGACAATACGCGACCAAGGTGAACGATTCGTACGCGAATTACTCGCCTTTTGCACAGGACTTCATTTCGCAATTTTCGTACCCCGGCGGCACCGTGTCGCCGTACGGTTTTCCACCGCCAGGCGCGGGTTCATACAGTTCCTGCGGCTCTTACACCTGGGGCGAGTTTCAACCAGCTGGCGGTTGCACCACATCGAGCGGCGACTTACTCACGACATTGCATGACGGAAGCAAATACGAAGGGCAGGCATCGGGCGTTGCATATCAACGTGACTACTTCGGCGACGTCTGGGCGGTCACCCCTGATAACTCGCTGCCGCAGGGCATCGGCGAAAAAAAGGTGTTCGATCCAGCAAACAGCTTCCTTAATGCGCAAGGGCAGGTAATGCAGGGATACCCTGCCGGGTTTTCAGAAGGTGGTGGCGGTGGCGGTTCAGGTACAGGCCAGCTTTCTTCCGGTCTTGCGTCGATTGCTCAGTCCGTAGACGCTGTCGGTATCGTCTCTGCAATAATTTTGATCGGCGCAGCGCTGGCATTTGTAATCGTTTTTGTACGGTTTACCCGCGATTTAATCAGCATCATTCGCAATGGTTAATCGCGCAATATGCCTCTTCGTCTCACTGTGCCTAATCGTGCACGGTCCGGCGTTCGCACAAGCACAAGCAGCAAAACCATTTTCGGGCTACGTAAACAGCGCCGTCGGTGGGGCAATCGAAAAAAGCCTCATCCGGCGTGGTTTTGCAGCCAACGATCCAGTAATCACCAAGACGTTGAGTGCTACCGCCAATGTCGTCGATGCGACTGCGGTAGCAAGTGGTGTTGCAACGTCGATTGCTCTAATCGCAGGTGCTCCAGTTTGGGCAACTGTCGCCATTGGTCTTGGTGTTGCTGCAATAGGTGGCGGCATTGCCTGGGGCGTGTATAAGATGATTCAGAAACCCATAGCACCGGGTAGAGGGCAAGCGCCGGTAGAAGCGGTATCGATCACCGATACAGAGTCAATTAGCTCAGGGAACATTCCCAACTATTTCACGCTACCCCTACCCAAAACCCAAAGCGAAGCCTACGCACGGTTGATAGGAAAAGGGCCAGGGTTGCAGGCACGGGAAGCGCCCTGGTGGCTCACTACCGGTACGGTGTTCGATCTGGTTCCGTTCGCAACCGGCAGATATTCGCAAGGCTCAAACAAATTTCCCATCTCATCAGGCAACGACATTCTCGAGATTCGGCAGGGTCAGTTAGCTGCGCAAGGTTCGTCAACAGTGTTTGTCGATTCGGAAACTTACCCTCAGGTGACCAATGGCCAAGGCGATATGGTCACGAAGCTCACGACGTCTAACGGCACCACGCAGATATTGCCGTTCTACCGTGAGTATCCGGATTTGACGCAAGCGCCTGACGTTGTGAACCGCGGCACGCTCGATGAGGCGCTAACCGATCTCGGCCCGGCTGCGTTGTCGGCGCCTCTTTCACCACAAACCGTTGCCGATATCGCCAACACTGCATGGTCTGATGCCGCTTCGAAACCCGGGTATGAAGGTGCTTCGTATACGCCTGCTGACCCAATCACAGCAACCGATGTCAACAACTGGAAAGTCGAAAATCCGAATTTGTATCCGACTGGCAATGATTTGCTCACGCCCACGAAATCACCTACTCAGACCACGACACAAATCAGTCCGACAAACGCCCCGCAAACAGGGCAAACCACTTCTCCAACAACGACACCGACGCCAACGCCTTCGCCGACCGTAAATGTCACCGTCGATCTCGGCCCGAACCCTGGCGTAGTTGAACCCGCGCTCGACACGCCGACTGCAGAATCGATCCTCGACCCAATATTTAACCTGTTTCCAACGCTTAGAAATTGGATCGTTCCGGTACACACATCGGAATGTCCAAAAGGCTCTTTTAACGTGTTCGGTCAGGTCATTCAGTTAGACGCACAGTGCGCAATCATCGAGCCGTTGCGTCCGCAGTTACAAGCGGCTGGACTACTCGCATTCACCTTCGTGGCGATGTTCATTGTCCTAGCTGCATAACGAAAGGTATTAAGCATGTACGGCATTCTTGTATCTGGTTTATTCACATTTTTGGGCGCTGCGCTTCGAACTGTCGTTGTCAAATTTGTCGTCTTCGCTGCATTGTTTGCCATCGTGTCGGCCTTCATCGCATACCTTGCGACGAAGCTGCCCGATTTCGCTGCAAGCTTGAATCTCGCATTCGTCGGTATCACGCCCGGTATGTGGTATTTCCTCGATACGTTCAGCATCGCACAAGGTTTGCCACTGGTGATAGCCGCCTACATCCTGCGTTTCATGATCCGTCGCATTCCTGTGATCGGTTAACGGTAACGCCATGCCAATCAACGCATACACTGGGCTACCCGGCTCCGGTAAGTCTTATGAATGCGTTGTGTCGGTAATCATCCCGGCTGTCGCTGCTGGCCGTGATGTCGTCACCAACGTAAGCGGCATAGATAGCGATGCGATCCGCGCTTACATCATCGAGCATTACAAGCATTTAACGCTCGACCAGCTCGGTCACGTTCGCCACTGCAAAAACGAGGACGTAGAAAAGGTAGATTTTCTACCGCACGGCACCGACGCCGAAACGTTTTGCAAACCCGGCGATCTTGTCTGTATTGACGAGGCGTGGAAATTCTGGGGTAACGACTGTACGCTCCTTAAACAGCATAAGATTTTCTTCCGTGAGCATCGCCATTACGTCAATTCGAAGACGGGCATTACGTCTGATTTGGTATTGATGGCGCAAGACATTTCCGACCTTCACCGCATTTTGCGTATCGTCGTTGAACTGTCGTTCCGTATGACTAAGATTAAAAGTCTTGGGCTAAATAAGACGTATCGCGTTGAGATGTGGGAAGGGCATCGACAGACGATAAAAGCACGCGCGTCGGTGCAAAATAAAAATTACAACAAAACGATTTTTCCGCTTTATTCGAGTTACGACGGTGCCGGCACAGAAAGTCGGGTCGATGGTCGCCAAAACATTTTAAACAACAAAACTTTGTGGTTGTACCTCGTAATCATGATTGTCGTCGGTACACTTGCCGGTTTCGCCATCAAGCGGTTTTTCTCGAACCCGCAAACAGTCCCGCCGAAAACAGTCCCAGCGCGCGCACCGACATCCGGTACCGTAAAAAACCTCGACGGCACGATCGCATTGAATCCTAACGTTAACGTTAAACCGCAAGCGCCAGTCCAGCCCAAATACCCCGAGACATCCCCAGACTGGCGTTACGCTGGCATCGTTGAGATCAACGGTACCGCCACAGTCGTGCTTGCGTCGCAGAACGGTTCTTTGCGTTTTGAAAGCCCGTCCAGCTTTCGGCAAAACGGTTTGTTCACTTCAGGCGAAATCGAGGGCAAGCTTGTTACTCGCAATACCGGTCAGCGGCATGTGTCACAGCAATCAGCGCCGGTAACAGCACCTGCTTTCGGTGCTTCAAAATGAAATCTGTTCTCGTAGGCTTCATCGCTGTCATCGCGTTATGCCTTCCTGCTCGTTCGCAGGATTCCGGCTTTAACCTGCAGCGCATTCCGGTTCGGGAGATCTGCCAACTGTTTTTTGGTGAGGTGCTTAAAACACCGTACGTACTCGAACCGTCGATACTTGCCGACGAGCGCGTGATCTCAGCAAGGTTCTCAGCCGGCACCGATCCGCTTACATCGATCACCGCTTTTCTCCGGTCGCTCGGCATTTCTGTCACTCGCAAAAACGGCGTCGATTACGTCGCGATTCGTGACGCGTCCCAGATCGCCCAAGACGATCTAGAGAATTTCGTTTATCAGCCCATTTACCGCGATGTGTCGTTTCTGGTTGAACTGCTTCAGCCGTTGTTCGTCAAGGGATCATTTACCAGCACGCGCGCCATACAAACGCCAGGCCAGGCACAAGGTACACAAGGTAAGGACGCAGCTGCAACCGTAGCGCCGCAGGGATCAGCCGCAGCACTCGTAGGCAATCCTACCGACATCATGCTGTTCACCGGTCCCGAAAAAGAGGTTGCCGCGCTGAAAAAGTTACTGCCGCAGGTCGATAAAAAGCTCGGTGAGGTGCTAGTACGCGTCCAGGTCTACGAGGTTTCCAACAGCGACCGCACAGGCTCCGGGTTTTCACTTGCTCTTGGCTTGCTCGGTGGTCATATGCAGCTAGCACTCGGCGCACCCGGTCAAACTGGCGATGCCGTCGCTCGATTCAAAAACAACGTGATCGATGTCGCTTACAACATCCTCGATGCAGACAGTCGTTTTAAGGTCGTGTCATCGCCTTCACTGCGAGTCAAATCTGGTACATCGGGGCGTTTCTCAGTGGGGCAGGAGGTGCCGGTGCTCGGTGCCGTTAGCTATCCAGGCAACGGTGCGCCCCCTGTCCAGTCGGTCGATTATCGAGCCAGCGGTGTGATCTTCGAGCTGCAGCCCATCGTAAGAAACGGCTCCATCGATTTAACCGTTAATCAACAGATTTCGTCGTTCGTTGCAACATCGACCGGCGTCAACAACAGCCCGACGCTCATCAAGAGGGAAGTGCAGACTGCTTTAAACGTCTCTGACGGCGAAATCGTCGTGCTTGGTGGCTTAGCCGAGACAAAGGAATCAAAAAGCGATTCTGGCCCCGCCTGGTTGCCTCAGTTTCTGCATAACCATGCTCAGGAGACAGCACGCACCGAAATCATTCTCGTTCTTCAGGTCACATCGATTTGAAGATTAAAAAGTTGAGATCTCAGAAAATTGACGCGTGGATCTGAACCAGTTAAATTTATAAAACCGTATATTTAACAATCTGATCGATCAAACCTCAGACCTTAAAACGGCTTCCCTCCTGTAGACGCCTCGCCCCGCAGGGGATGTGCAGCGCCAGCGCAACGCACGCGGCCGACCCGCGTGCATATTGACACGGTATCCCTTATATTATTTCTCCATAGTAACAAACGGATAAAAACATGCGATCAGTAGCATCATTATTGCAGGAGGTCGAGCACGAATATCGTAATACGTATTGGGTGATACGTAACAGCCGTTCTACGAACTGGAAGGCGGTGAACAGAGTGAGGGTGCTATCTGAGATATTGCGGCGTTGCGGCGTTCCAGAACAATTGCTTGTACAAGGGCGATACTGCCTCAAGCAGCTGACATGCCGTCGGTGCAGCGGCGATGTGGATGGTCTGAAATGTCACGCTTTCGCTGCTCGAATCGAACGCGGTGATTGCTGAAACCCGCATGCAGTCGATTTGACATAAAAAGTATTATACGCTACAAAATCCAAACCGAATTACGTTGAATATTGGCCAATGCAGCGACTCAAATGCAGAATCACCGAAGTACTTTAAAAGCTTGCATGACACAGAGGGTTGACCACACCGAACAGCTTTTACCGGACAACGTTATTATTCTGCTTCTCAGCAATTAACTTACCCGGATCGCTTCTTGCTCGGCCTTCCCGGCATATTTTCGATTTCAACTCACATCTCATATTGGAGGGCCACATGGCCATTTTAATTCCGGGCCCTGTCATATCGACAAGTGCAACTGATGCGCGTTGGCAACCAGCCCTGCCTCGTGGTCTCAACCGGTTTTTTAACATCTCCGCCCTGCTAGCCGTGATCGGCATGGGTTCAGTCACACTGGTTGGCTGCGGCAAACCGGCCGATGCGCAGGGAGGGCCACCACCCGCCGCTCAGGTAAGCGTGGTACCGGCCGTTCAGCGCACCATTTCCGATAGCGAGGAATTCAGTGGCCGCCTTGAGGCCACCGAATTCGTGGAGCTGCGCGCCCGGGTTGCTGGTACTGTAGACCGCGTGCACTTTACCGACGGTGCAATGGTCAAGAAAGGGCAGTTGCTGTTTACGATAGACCCGCGCCCTTTCGCTGCGGAAGCGGCGCGGGCACAGTCTCAATTGATTGCGGCTCGGGCCAGGGCCGAATTGGCCAATACACAAGTCGCCCGTGCCCAGAAGTTGCTTGATACTAACGCCGTATCACGTCAAGAATTCGACCAGCTCAATGCCGGGTCCCGCACTGGCGACGCCGACATCAAAACCGCCCAGGCGGCGTTGCAGGTAGCTCGGTTGAACCTCGACTTCGCCTCAGTGAGGGCACCGATATCGGGTCGCATCTCGCGCGCCGCGGTCACCGCCGGCAATGTTATAACCGATCAGGTGGTATTGACCTCTATCGCCGGCATTTCCCGCATGTACGCCTATTTCGACGGCAGTGAGCAAACCTTCCTGCGGGTGCAAGCAGCCAACCAGAGTGCGCCTGTCGTGCGCATGGGTTTGGCCAACGAGACCGGTTATCCCCATGAAGGCAAGATCGATTTTGTCGATAACCGTTTGAACCCGCAGACTGGTGCGATCCGCATGCGAGCCACCTTCGACAACAACAAAAGCCAGTTCACACCGGGCCTGGCGGCGAGACTGACGATGATCACCAGTGCCGCTTACAGCGCCGTGATGGTGCCGGAAGCCGCTATCGGCACCGACCAAACTAAAAAATTCGTCTATGTGGTAGGTGCCGATAACCAGCCTAAATTTCGCGAGATCAAACCTGGTGCTCTGATCAGCGGCATGCGCGTGGTGCTTGGTGACAGCGTCAAGCCCGGCGAGAACGTCATCGTCGAAGGTCTGCAGCGGGTCATGCCCGGGATGCCGGTCGCGCCCCAGGTTTTGAAAGTCGACGACAAGGGCTTGCCCATCTTCCCTCCGCCTGCGCAGGTCGCGGCCAAATAAAGGCAGGAGCCAAGCATGGATATCTCGCGTTTCTTTATCGATCGGCCGCGCTTTGCCGCCGTACTGTCGATCTTCATTTTCTTGATCGGCCTGCTGGCCATTTTCAGCTTGCCAATTTCCGAGTATCCCGAGGTAGCACCGCCGCAAATCGTGGTGCGCGCCCAATTCCCCGGCGCGAATCCGCGCGTGATTTCCGAGACCGTTGCGACACCGCTGGAAGAGCAGATCAACGGTGTGGAAGACATGCTGTACTTCGACTCCCAGGCCAGCGCCGACGGTGGCCTGACGGTGACGGTGACCTTCAAGATCGGCACCAACCCCGAGGTGGCGGAGACCGCGGTTCAGAACCGCATCAACCGGGCGTTGCCGCGGCTGCCGGAAATCGTCCGCCAGATCGGCGTTACCACAGAAAAGTCCAGCCCCAACCTGACCATGGTGGTGCATCTCGTCAGCCCGGACAACAGCCGCGACGCACTGTATCTGCGCAACTACGCCCAGATCAACGTGCGTGACGAGTTGTTGCGTCTGCCAGGTATCGGCTCGGCGCTGCTGTTTGGCGCTGGTGACTACGCAATGCGCATCTGGCTCGATCCTTCCAAACTATCGGCCCGCGGCGTGACCACCAGCGAGGTGACCAACGCCATTCGCGAGCAAAACGCCCAGGTCGCAGCAGGCACGGTAGGCGCGTCGCCTGCGCCCAAAGGCACGGCCTTCCAGCTGTCGGTCAATACCCAAGGCCGCCTGACCACGGAAGATGAGTTTGCTGACATCATCGTGCGGGCCGATACCGCTACAGGCGGGCTGATCCGGGTGCGTGACCTGGGTCGCGTGGAGCTGGCTGCCAACACGTACTCACTGCGCAGCCTGCTCAACAATAAAGAAGCGGCTGCGATCGCCGTATTCCAGGCACCCGGCTCGAATGCGCTACAGCTGTCCAACGATGTGCGCCAGACCATGGAGCGGCTAAAGCCGTCTTTCCCACAGGGCATGAGCTACAGCGTCGTGTATGACCCGACCCGCTTTGTGCAGACCTCCATCGAAAAAGTGGTGGTGACGCTGTTCGAGGCAGTGCTGTTAGTGGTTCTGGTGGTCATAATCTTTTTGCAAACCTGGCGCGCGTCCATCATTCCGCTGCTGGCCGTGCCAGTGTCCATCGTCGGCACTTTCGCCTTTTTGCAGCTACTGGGCTATTCGATTAACACGCTGACGCTGTTCGGGTTGGTGCTGGCGATCGGTATCGTGGTGGACGACGCGATCGTGGTCGTTGAAAACGTCGAGCGCAACATTGAGTCAGGCTTGAGTCCGCACGATGCGACAGTCAAGGCCATGCGCGAGGTCTCCGGACCCATCATTGCGATTGCTTTGACGCTGTGCGCTGTGTTTGTGCCGCTGGCATTTGTGCCGGGCCTCTCGGGCCAGTTCTACAAACAATTTGCCGTCACCATTGCCATCAGCACGGTGATCTCGGCCTTCAATTCGCTGACGCTCAGCCCGGCTTTGAGCGCTCTGCTCCTGCGCAGCCACGATGCGCCTAAAGACGCGCTGACTCGCGGCATGGACAAAGTTTTCGGACGTTTTTTCGCCTGGTTCAATCGCTTCTTCAACCGCTCCAGCGAACGCTACGGACGCGGCGTCACCGGTATGGTTCAACGCAAATCGCTGTCCATGATTGTCTATGTCGCGTTGCTGGGCCTTACGGTGTTCATGTTTGCGCGCGTGCCGTCGGGGTTCGTTCCGTCACCCGACAAACAATACCTGATCGGTATTGCGCAGCTGCCAGCGGCTGCCACGCTGGATCGAACCGAAGCGGTTATCAGGCAGATGAGCGATATTGCACTCAAAGTGCCCGGCATTGTCGATTCCGTGGCTTTCCCTGGCCTGTCGATTGCTGGATTTTCAGCGGCACCGAACGAAGGCATCGTGTTCTTTGGCCTGGCGGACTTTGACAAGCGCACCAGCGGCGACCTGAGCAAGGAAGCCATACTCGGCAAGGTCAATGGCGCTTTGCAGCAAATTCAGGGCGCGCGAATGTTCGTGGTGCCGCCACCAGGCGTGGACGGGCTGGGCAATGCGGGCGGCTTCAAAGTGCAGGTTCAAGACCGCAGTGGCGCAGGCGAGCAAGCGCTCTACGGAGCGGTAATGGGAACTCTTGGGCAGGTCTACAGCAACCCTAAGTCGTCCATTGGCACACCTTTCTCCAGTTACGACATCAATGTGCCGCAGCTCTATGCCAATGTGGATCGAACCCGTGCCAAGCAAATGGGCGTCAATCTTGCAGACATCTACGAAACCATGCAGGTCAACCTCGGCTCACTCTACGTCAACGACTTCACCCGCTTCGGCAAGACCTACCAAGTGATCGTCCAGGCCGATGCGCCCTACCGCGCTGATGCACAAGCCATCACAGCCCTCAAGACTCGCAATGCGGCCGGCGAGATGGTCCCTCTCGGCGCGCTTATGACCGTCGAGCCAACCTTCGGGCCAACCCGCGTGACCCGCTACAACGGCTATGCCTCGGCCGACATCAACGGCTCAGCCAACCCTGGTTTTTCCTCCGGACAGGCCGAAGCCGAGATCGAGAACTTGCTTATGAAATTACCTCGGGGCATGAGCTATGAATGGACCGAGCTGTCTTACCAAGACCGGCTGACTCGCGACGTAGCGTTGCCAGGAACGCAGTTGAAGATTCCCATATTGGCTGCAGTGCTCTCGATCTCGGTTCTGTTGGTGATTTTGGTTCTGGCGGCGCAGTATGAAAGCTGGAGTCTGCCAATGGTGATTGTGATGATCGTGCCCATGTGCATTTTGTCCGCGCTCTTCGGTGTCTGGTTGTCCAGCTTGGCTTTTTTCGGTCAGCCGGGAGACCTCAACATCTTCACCCAAGTGGCGCTGGTCGTACTAGTGGGCCTGGCTTGCAAAAACGCGATCCTGATCGTCGAATTTGCCAAGGAACTGGAGGAACAAGGCGAGGAACTCATGCAGGCCATCATTCATGCCTGCCGCATGCGACTGCGCCCGATCATGATGACCTCCATTGCCTTTTGCGCGGGGGTGATTCCGCTGATTCTGGGTAGCGGCGCGGGCAGCGAAATGCGACGCGCCATGGGCATCGCCGTGTTCTCCGGAATGGTGGGCGTCACGTTATTCGGCATTTTCTTTACGCCAGTGTTCTATGTGCTGCTGCGCAACCGGCGCAACCAACGCATGCAGGGAGAAAGCAATGTCAGCCCGAACTAGCAGTCTATTCCCACCTTTCGGAATCCTCGAAAGGTCTTTATCGCTACAGCACGTTTCCGGGACGATTGCTTGACCTTACTATTAATCGCTGGCCATTTCTGCCTCACGTACACGATCATTGCGACCGTGTGCGGTTGAGGTAGTTCTATGCGAAGGATTAGTATGAACATGTCGTCCACCCAGATCATCGATGAACGTCGCACCACCAATTTGTTCGACGCGTCGCGCACGTTGCGCGATGAGCAGATCCGCGATTTAGTTACGCGGGCAACGACGGCGCCGACCTCCTTCAATTTACAGAACTGGCGCTTCATCGCCGTTCGTACGTCGGAGGATAAATCCAGACTGCGTAAAATTTCTTGGGATCAGGTAAAGATAACGGATGCCGCCGTCACGTTCATCATCGTCGGTCAGCTGGCCGACTACACTACCATCCCCGAGCGTCTTGCGCCGCTCGTCAGTGCCGGCATCATGCCGCCGGAGATGGTTGCAGGCTGGGAAGGCGCAGCCAAAGGTCTTTACCACGAACAACCGCAGCGCCAACGAGATGAAGCCGTGCGCACGGCAACCTTCGGTGCCAGCACGCTGATTTACGCGGCTCAGGCTGCCGGGCTGGGTTCGGCACCGATGATAGGCTTCGATGCGGAAGCGGTCGCCAACGAATTCAAACTTGCTGCCGACGAAATTCCGGTGATGCTGCTGGCAATTGGCTACGCCATGCCGGAGAACTGGCCGCGTAAGCCACGCCGCCCCCTCGCGGAAGTGCTGCAGTTCGTCTGAGCCTCGCTGTATGCCCAGCTAATCCGCCATGCCGAACGACTCTGCAAGGAACGCTACAAGGGCTGCGACCCGGCGGCTTGGCGACCCGTTCGGCTGGACGGCGTACAAGTCGATCTGGCCCGCAGCATAATTATCCAGTACGGTCTCAAGCGTGCCGGCCGCGATCTCGCGGCTGATATCCCAGTGGTTCTTTAACACGACACCGACTCCGGCCAGCGCCCATTCGCGTAGCACGCCACCATCGCTGGCCTCGCGGTCACCGCTTACCTTGATGTTGAACTGCTTGTCCCCGTTCAGAAATGGCCAGGCGGCAAGCGGTGCGCCCGGCCGCGCCAAGATCAGGCAATTGTGCCTGATCAGGTCGTTTGGATGGACGGGCTTACCGGCGCGTGCCCAGTACGCCGGGGCGGCGCAGACCAGGCGCTTGCCGCGTACCAGAAGGCGTGCCCGCAAACTTGAGTCGGGCAGCGGACCGGTGCGCAACGCCAGATCTATACGCTCGTCGATCAGGTCGAGAGTGCGGTCGTTGAGCACGAGGCTGATGTGCACGTCGGGATAGCGCCGCTGAAAGTTGTCCAGTACCGGGCGCAACTGGGTACGGCCAAAATCATTCGTGGCAGTGATCCTGATCGGCCCAGCCAACGGTCCGTTCTCGCTCAAGCCCTGCGTCATCGCATCCCATTCGGCAACGATGCGCCTGCCGTCGGCCAGCAAGCTTTCGCCCTCGCGGGTAAACACCAGCCGCCGAGTGGAACGGACCAATAGGCGCGTCCCGAATTCCTGCTCGAGCTGGCTAATCGCCAGTGCGACCGTTGACGTCGCAATGGCGCGCTGCCGTCCGACAGCAGAGAAGCTGCCAGCGTCAGCGACATCGAACAACAAACGCAGGGCATCCATCCGGTCCATATTTCGATATTCTCGCTAAGTGATTCCGAAAGCACATAGATTATCGCGCTGCTGATCGAGAATATACTCGACTCATCTCAACGCGGCACTCAATAAAAGGTTCGTATGAAGATCGATTTTACCGGGCGCCGGGTGCTTGTCACTGGCTCTACAAGCGGCATTGGCTTTGCAACGGCAAAGGGCTTTCTTGCGGCAGGCGCGCAGGTTGTGATCAACGGACGAAGCCAGGCTAGCGTCAGCGCGGCGATTGCGCGCTTGGCCGGTAAGGAAGGATCGGTTAGCGGATTTGCGGGCGATCTCGGTACAGAGGAAGACTGCGCAAAACTGGTGGCGGCGCATCCGGACTTTGACATCCTCATCAACAACCTCGGCATTTTTGCACCGCAGGACTTTTTCGAAACGCCCAATAGCGAGTGGAATCGCTTCTTCCAGACCAATGTGATGTCCGGCGTGCAGCTGTCCCGTGCGTACGCGCCGGCGATGGTCGAGCGCGGCTGGGGGCGGATCGTGTTTATCTCGTCCGAGTCGGCGATTAATATTCCCGCCGACATGATCCATTACGGTTTCACCAAGACGGCGCAACTCGCCATCTCGCGCGGTCTTGCCAAGCGCTTGGCTGGAACCGGCGTGACCGTCAACGCCGTTCTACCTGGCCCAACCCTGTCCGAAGGCGTTGCCGAAATGCTCAAGGGCGAAGTCGAACGCTCCGGTGACAGCCTTGAGAAAGTCGCGGCCGATTTCGTCACCACTCACCGCAGCTCGTCGATCATCCGGCGCGCCGCTACTGTGGAAGAGGTTGCCAACATGATCCTCTACGTAAGTTCCAGCCAAGCGTCGGCCACCACGGGTGCAGCATTGCGGGTCGATGGCGGCACGGTGGACAGCATCGTCTAATCAGCACGATCGGCTTGAACAACGCCGGCTGAATTTGCCGGTGCTAGTTCCGGGGTACGGTCATCTCGACCGAAAGCGAATGCTAAGAGAGGTTGATACACTCCACGCTTGGGCTGCAAGCACCAGCGGTTTTTAATGCTTGTGCTGCGGAAACCGGGAATTGATTCAATACTTGGGATTTACAGTTTTTTTACTTACCTAAAGGAGCATGATTATGTCGATACCAAGCAGAGGTCGAGGCACTACCCGAGCACACTACATCACAACGCGCGATGTAACGCATCGTTTGGTCTTAATGCTTTGTGCCACGGCCATGGCGTTATTTACCATGCAAGCCTACGCGCACCACGGCTGGGCCTGGGCGGAAGAAGAACAGTCCGAGTTAAAGGGCACCTTAACCGAGATTTCAATGGTGCCACCGCATCCAGCGCTGCGTGTGACGGCTCAGGATGGTCGCTTGTGGCAAGTCGACCTAGGAAACCCGAACCAGACTCAACGTTCAGGTTTTACCGGCGACACTGCCAAGGTGGGCGATGCAATTACCATACTGGGCAATCGCACCAAAGAGCCGAACAAAGCGCATATGAAAGCGGTGCGTATTACGGTTGGTGGCAAGCAGTACGACATGTATCCGGAGCGCATCAAGCAGTAACGGCGCGGTGATGACGGGCTTTCTGCAAGCAGTCGCCAATTGGCCCGGTGCCGTCTTCCTGCAGGAATACTGGATCGCCTATCTCCTTGTTAACGCGGCCCATATTCTTGGCATAGCGTTGCTCCTCGGCGCAATCCTACCGCTCGATCTACTCCTTTTGCGCTCAACGCACCGACGAGATCTGCCAGTCCTGGGACCCTTTCTCGTACGCGCAGCGTCTACCGGCGCTGCCTTAGCCGTGACCACAGGGCTTTGGTTATTTTCGGTGAAGCCGATGGCGTATGTGGAGAACCCAGCTTTCCTCTTTAAAATCGCATTACTTGCGCTGGCAACCTGCAACATCGCATTACAACATCGCGGCGAGCGCTTTAATATCGCCCTGCGCATCGGCACGCCACCTGTGCGAGTTCGCGCTTTCGCCGCCGCATCCGCCGTTCTTTGGTTTTTTGTCCTAGTAGCCGGCCGCTGGATAGGTTTTGTCTGAAACGGGCACTTATGGCGGTGACTTGCAAAACGCAAACTTTACGCAAACGTTTTGTCCCACGTCGGGTGAACTGCGATAAATGCATTTATCTTCTCAATATCTGCTGGCTTGGTTAACGCGATACTGTCGCTGCCATCTGCCCGGTCACCACCACTGCTGTCACCGTTAACCGTTGTGACCTGCTCCTCGAAATTAGTACGGCGCTACACATGAGTTTACCGATGGAAGTATTGCAATTGCCGCCTTCTCTAAAAGCAAGCACTCCTCAATTAGTTTTTAAAATACCCGCAGAAACATAAGTAGGTACATAAATCTTTGCAATGTAGTCTCTAAAAAGTCGATCTTCGATCATGTATCCGATTCGAGGAGGATTCGACAGAATTCCTGCTTTGCGCATGCGGTCAAGTGCTGCGCGTATCTTGGCCAAAGTTGCTTTTACCGTCGGTATTTCGGCCAGTAATGCAACCGTATCTTTCGCCATGGGTGCCACGCCATGCGCGAGAATAATCAACACCGCCTGTTCAAGCGGCTGAAGCCCATTGAACACGCTCTGCCAGCCAAGAAAGTTTCGCTCGTCATTCGCGTAACGATTCAGCGCTGTATCGACATCCGTTATCCCCTCTGCGGACATCGATTTCACGATATCTTTCATTAACGCAGGCTTGAAACCAATATGCGTGAATACCCGTTTCAGGTCATCGATATCCAAGGCTTTGGTAGGATGGACTCGCGTGTAGTGCCCGGCTAGGCTTTCGAGAAATTCAGTGTCCAGAAAAGGGAAAGTCAGCAACTGCGCGAATTGGTACATGGGCCCACCTACCGACATCATCATTTCCCCCAGCGCCTCCTGTGAAGAGCCGGTAAAAACGGCGAACACCCTCTTCTTGTGTTTTTGCAGCACGGCGCGCAACGTTGCAATCGCAGCTTCCCCGCCTGCGAAATGGCCGAGTGACTGAATTTCGTCGAGCATCAGCAAAATCGGCTTACCGGAATCCGCTGCCAGCCGCGCGATCAACGAATCCATTCGCAGCTCTGGTTTTTCTGGCAAAACGCGTCTGCTGGGTATTGCGCCCAACTCAAGGCTAGCGCCTAGTGCCCCAACCTTCCGCACCTGCGTTTTGCCGAGTTTGCCTATGTTTGATTTTGGTACATTCACGTCGTCGAGCGATTCCTCAAGCGCCTGAGTAATTGCCTCGAGTGGAGAAGCGCGATGAAGCCACAAATCAGCATAAACAGGCAGAAAACCCATTTCCTCGGCTGCCGGCGTCAAATCACCGTCCAGAAAATATGTTTTGCCTACACGTCGCGGTGCAAACAGCGCGATGGGTCTTCCTGGCTGCGCCTTTAAAAAACCCAGGTAGGAAATTGCGAGCTCCGGCCGACGAATTTCAATGTCATCGAATGTATCCATAACACCCATTGTTGTTCATTGTCGTAAAAACAGCAATTGCTATTTTTACGACAATGAACAACAACGAGGGGCGTAATCGGCAAAAACAGTGACTTTACTATCTTGCTATTCTTAAACAAATCTTCCTTGCAAGTGCCACTGGAAATTATTGCCATAAAAATGCAAGTGCGGATTGGAAACCGTATTGAAAGTGACAGCGGTGCTGGCAGAGTGCGAAGGCCTGGGCAAAGCAGATGAATTAGTTGGTGTGTTGAAATTAAAGAAAACGCATCAAAACAAAGATTGACCGCGTTACTTCCCGCGCACCATCGCCAGCACTTTGGCTGCATCCAAGGTCCGCGCCTTGTCTTGAATCATCGGCAGATATTGCGTCTGCAAGTTTCGGCCTTCGACCATGACGCTTGCATACGCTTGCTTGAGCATATCGGTCGATAACGTGCGCCCACCGGCATAGTAACGCTTGGCGACATGACCGAGCGCATAGGTGCTGGCGAAACTCATACCGGAACTCACAGCCTGGTTACCCAACCCACGGGCCAGGCCGCCGCCCATTTTTCCGAGCAAGCCGCCCAGCAATTTGCGCCCGGCCTGCTCCAGAAATTGCGAGGTCATACCCACACCTGCCGTCGCCAGAAAATCTTTGATGTGGCCGCGGTCGAGTTCGAAGCCATGGGTCTTGCCGATCTGATACACCAGCTTCATCTGCAGGGGAATAATCGCCATGGTCGAGAGCGTTTCCGGCAACAGTTCCAGTGCGCCGTTGGTAATGGAGGCGCTCAAGATCGAGCGATCGATTTCGGCTTCATCGACAGTAGACGTGACGTTCGCCGGCGTGGGTGTTGCGGTCGTGCTGGCGGAACCGGCAGCACTCGCACCAAAACCTGCAGCGGCCAGCGGGGCACTAGCCATCTCTTCCGCAAAACTCGCAAATTCTTTCGCTGCCGGTGCTGCCAGCCCCAGCGAGGTGCGCACCTCTTCGAGAAAGCGTTGCTCTGCCGGCGATTGCGCGCCATCTGCATCGCAAACGCAAACAGCCATTTCATAACCCAACTGTTTCGATTCGGCGCTACTTAAATCTTTTGCGATCGTCGTCAGCGACGCTCGCTTCATCAATACATCTTGGTACAGGCTCGGCAAGTGCACGCTATCGCCGTCTTTCAGCCCTTGGGTCAAACCTTCGGCAATGCGCTTGATCTCTTCGCGCTCACGTTCGTGTTTGTCGCCATCGACGAAAGCAGCGAGAAGCGTCAGTGCGACGATTGCGTTCGTTTCGATTGAAGTCATGGTTCAGCCCTGTTCGT
Organism: Pseudomonadota bacterium; assembly: GCA_040385645.1. GTDB lineage: Bacteria > Pseudomonadota > Gammaproteobacteria > Burkholderiales > Burkholderiaceae_D > JANXSS01. The sequence goes on along the minus strand of JAZKGZ010000010.1, from coordinate 172,368 downwards.
TGTGAAAGTAGTGAGCGAAAATATAACGGAAAAAGCCCGGCGGCGCAGACAAGCTCGGCACGGCCTCGGTGAGCAACTCGATAGGAACTCGATGAAAACAAAAAAACTAGCTGACCGGGCGCGAGCGGTCATACGACCGCGGCGTTGGACAAACGTCGGATAAGCGTTGGATAACTGTTAGATAATCGGAAGCGCCGGTGGGCGAGACTGCAAGCTGCTCAGGTTGCGCTGCGATCGGAGACCAGATGCAGGTGGAAGCTTTGACGCTCTTGTCCTAATCCGAGCAGATTTTTTTGGCGAGGTGCCGCACGACTCTGTTCATCAGCTAGCAATTGGGCGACGAGCGCTGCCAGCGCAGGGTGTGTAGCAGCACGTTCTTGCGCGTTCTGACGCGCCATGCGTTCGACAAACTTTGGAGTAAAGACCGAAGCGCCGGGTGTCATATAAGTACCGCCAGCCTTTTGTGCGCGGTTTCCAAGATAAGCCAGGCAAAAACGTCGTTTCAAGGCCTGCGCGACCTCCAAATCGATCGTTGTACTGGCATTGACGTAGGCGCAACGCCGGCGGTACAGCGTCCAGTCACCTACTGCTGCGACGTCATCGATTTTTACCGAATCGCTCGTCTGTCTGCGAACATACGCTGGCTTACTATTAAAAACGAATGCTGACATCGGGTCATCCTCAGTTTTAGGCGTTCCTAACTGGCATACGTAGCGCTGATCCTGCAAGCGCTAAACACGCATCGAGTCACTAGCGATTTGCCCGATGTCGAATATTTATATTAGCAATGAATTCCACAAAAAGGGGCCGTAAACATGCCGCCGGTCAATAAACTAGATGATTTGAGATATGCTCTACTTAGACCCGCCCCGCAACGCCATTGACGGCGCTGTAGGGCGAAGCCGAACGCCTCAGTCTTCTTGGAACGCTTCTTCGCGTTTTTTGCGCAGCGACGGCATCATCACCACGATCAATGCAGCCACGGCCAGACCGAGCATGGTAGCGCTGATCGGTCGGTCGATGAATACCATTGGATCGCTTCGGGACAATAATAAAGCCCGCCGTAGGTACTCTTCCATCATCGGTCCGATGATAAAGCCCAGCAACAACGGTGCCGGCTCTGCACCGAGCTTGGCACAGATGTAGCCGAACAGCCCAAACATCGCCATGAGATATACGTCGAACTGGCTGTTGTTCAAGCTGAATACGCCGATTGCGCAAAACATCAAGATCGCTGGGTATAACCGGTGATAAGGCACGGTAATCATCTTTACCCAAAGCCCGATCATCGGCAGATTCAGGATAACCAGAAACAGGTTACCGACCCACATCGAGACGATCAGCCCCCAGAACAATGAAGGCTGTTCGGTCATGACAGCCGGACCCGGCTGGATTCCCTGGATGATCATCGCGCCGATCATCAACGCCATGACCGGGTTCGATGGAATACCCAGGGTTAGCATTGGTATAAACGATGTTTGAGCACCAGCGTTGTTGGCCGCTTCCGGCGCTGCGACGCCTTCGATAGCGCCCTTGCCGAATTCATGGGCATTCTTGGACACTTTCTTTTCGATCGAATAGGCAGCGAACGAAGCGAGCATCGCGCCGCCGCCAGGAAGTATGCCCAGCGCCGAGCCAAGTACCGTGCCACGAAAGACCGGTGCCAGAATGCGTTTGAAATCATTACGGTCCAGCATCAAGCCCGAGACTTTCTTCATCATCACATTACGGGTCTGGTCGTGCTCCAGGTTGCGGATGATTTCGCCGATGCCAAACATACCCATGGCCACAATGACAAAGTTGATGCCTTCGGCCAATTCAGGCGTATCGAACGTATAGCGTGGCATACCCGAATTGACGTCGGTACCGATCAAGCCCAGCAGTAGCCCGAGTATGACCATGCCGATCGCGTGCAGCAACGAGCCACTGGCGAGCACCACCGACGCTACCAAACCGAGCACCATCAAGGAAAAATATTCCGCCGGCCCGAATTTCAGCGCCAGCTCCGCCAACGGCGGCGCAAATAGCGCAAGCAAAATCGTGGCGACCGTACCGGCGAAAAAAGACGCCAGTGCAGCGGTTGCCAGCGCTTTACCGGCCCGACCGTTACGCGCCATTTGATAACCGTCGATCGCCGTTACTACCGAAGACGATTCGCCGGGAAGATTGACCAAGATCGCCGTGGTCGAACCGCCGTACTGAGCGCCGTAATAAATCCCGGAAAGCATGATCAATGACGAAATTGGCGGTAAGCCGAACGTTGCCGGCAACAACATCGCGATGGTTGCTGTCGGCCCGAGCCCCGGCAGGACGCCGACGGCGGTACCGACGAATACGCCGACCAAACAGTAGAACAGATTAGTGAGCGTAAAAGCGGTCTCGATACCAAGCGAAAGATTGCTAAAAATTTCCATGTCTATTCCGAATCAGAAACCGAGCCAGGGGCCGAGAATCGGCATAGGCAAACCCAACATTTTGACGAATATCAATACGCTGAAACCGGCCAGACCGATTGCCAGCAAGAGATTCGGCCGTAGCTTGAATTGCGGACTCGCATAAGAACTCAGCAAGACCAATACAATAATTGCCGGTGCCAAGCCAGCGCCGCGCATCATTACACCGAACAGCAACACTGCCAGAATGACGATGGCAAGTTCTTTAAGATAAAATTTTTCGATTTGCCCGCCGCTGACCAGAAACGAGCGGACAATGCCGATCCCGCCTACCAGCATCAACAACGACGCCAGAATCGTCGGGAAATAAGCGGGGCCCATTTTTCCAGCCGTTCCCATCGGATACTCTTGCCCGATGACTACAGCGGCTAGACCGAACAGCAAAAACATCAGCCCGGTCCAGAAATCCTTGGGATGTCGAATGATAGTTGGCACTGTGAAAACCCTCTGTTGTACGCAATAACGCTATGCGGCATGCTTAATAATCTTGCGTCGTGCCAGGATTTTTCTCTGTCGCGCATGCCTTTGGTAACGTTCTTAGCGTTTTAGATTGTTCAAAGCCGAATGAACAAGGCGGCTTGCCTTGCCATTCGGCTTTAGATGTTGCAGACCCTGAAGTGGATCAGTCCGCGTAGACGCCTGCTTTCTTGATGATCGGTGCCCACTTGGCGATTTCGGCTTTTAAGTGCGCACGCAGAGCTTCAGGCTTGGCACGGGCTTCTGCGACTGGCTCGGTGCCGAGTTCACCAAAACGTGTCTTGATCGTAGCGTCCTTGAGCGCCACTTGCAATGCGCTTGCCAGCGAATCGACTACCGGCTTCGGTGTACCCTGGGGTGCATACAGACCATGCCAGACAGCCACTTCGAAATTCGGCAGGCCGGCTTCGTTCAATGTCGGCAAATCAGGCAAGGATGGCACGCGCGTTTTAGTAGTCACGCCGTAGGCTTTGATTTTCGCACCCTTGATCTGGCTGGTGGTATTGGTGGTCTGATCGCACATCAGATCGACCTGACCGCCCAGCAAATCATTCATGGCAGGGCCGGTACCTTTGTACGGCACTGTCGTGAGTTCGCTTTCGATCGCCGTCATGAACAACATGCCGCAGAGATGGGAAGCAGAACCGATACCGGCATTTGCCAACGTAACCTTGGTTTTGTTGGCCTTGACGTAGGTCAGCATTTCCTTGAGATCTTTGGCTGGAAAATCCTTGCGGGCGACCAACGTCATCGGCACGTCGGTGACCAGGCCGATCGGCTCGAAGCTGGTCATGGCATCGTAACTGAGCTTGCGATATAGAGAAGGTGCGGTTGACTGACCGATGTGATGCAGGAAAATCGTATAACCGTCCGGTGTTGCTTTCGCTACCCTGGCTGCGCCCAATGTACCGCCGGCACCGCCGACGTTTTCGACGATGATCTGCTGTTTGAGCGTGGCACCCATGTTTTGAGCGACCAGACGGGCTACCGTATCGGTCGGGCCGCCGGCGGCGAAGGGCACGATCATGGTGATGGTCTTAGTCGGATATTGCTGTGCATGTGCCGAAGCACCGCTCAGAAGGACGACACCAAGGGCAACCGACTGCAAATATTTTATCTTCATGTGTGAAACTTCTCCAACTGTATTGTGGCGGTTCAAGATAAAAAGACAGGATAGGAAAACAGGACCAGCGCTGTGGGCGTTGTTACCTTGCTCAAATTCGCAACCTGATTCGTTGAACAAAAGTGATAAATAGGTAGCAACTTTCCACGCAGCCGATTCTGGCCTTGCTTTGCAAGTTGTTCAATTGTGGAAACCCACATTCTTCGATCAGGGTCCACATGAACTGGGCCGAAATATGCCAGCTTCTCAGCAACAATATCTCAAATATTCTCAAATTTGAAAAGAAAGTTGAATGGTCAAAATCACAATATAAAATGAACAACGCTTTACCGCACCGCAAATGCCGAGAACAATGGCAGTAATCAATAAGAAGCGGTAACAATGAACAAGATTTCGCCGTCTGGCGTTGAAAGCATCTGCTGATTGAAAACCAAAAGGAATACCGACTTTGGCCTCTCGGCGGGCAGTTTTCCCATCGACGCTGAGAGCAGCGGTGCCGCTGCATTACAAGTTGCGCCATCGACGCCGCCTTTACCCCGTTCCAGAACGCTCATCTCGATTCGTTCTTTAAGACCGGGGTTGGCGCGTTTAGCTATCCGGCCAGCGGCATTCGCCGCACCGGCGCTTGCAACCGGGCATGCAATTTTCAAATCTCTACTTGCGCTTGAGCCAGTGCCAGCGGTTGGCCACCGACCCCTTTCGCTCACGACTGTCGAACGCAAGCGTTTGATAGTGGCTTTCGGTGCTGTAGCAGTGGAGGAAAGTCTACAACACGATGTATTCGACTGTGCCGATGCATTGCACCGGCAACTGACACATGAACATCAAAATGATATGTCACCGGAGCAATATTACCGGCTTGATCCAGCGGGTCTGCCACCTGGTTGGCGCGTCGACGACTGCATGACGAATCGTGCGGATGGATTACAGACGTTGCGCACGATCTTGCATGGCCCAGGGGGCGAATGTGGAAGGATCGTGCGCGGCTTCGACGGTCAAACGCTGCATCTTGACGAGGCTTACAAATGCAGCCTGCCCAGCAAAATCGCCAACGTCCCCGGGTATGCGCAGCCATTTTCGACGATGAACTACTTGACTGCACGGGCATGCAAGATACTGAATGTAAGTAGCGACAATCTTGCGTCGATCAAAATCAATCGCTTGCAGCATCGGCCGACACTGGCACATTTCGACTGGCTGCAGCAACAATATCCAGACGAATCGTTATCTCAACTCATTGGCCACACCACGTGGGTTAAAAAAAACATACGACAGGTGGCGCTCAACATCGGTCACGAACTTGAGCCGAAACCGGAAATTTTTCTGCAAGGCAGTCCGGAATGGATAGCCGCGCATCCGGGTGCCCCAAGTCGTGCCTGGGCGTATACCGAAGCCGAAGCGCAGCGATTGACGATCAAGCATATTACGGGTCAAGAAATTGTCGAGGTTGATACCGCAAACACCGACTGGCAGGCTTGTGCGGCGGAGGCGATCAGGCGTTTCAAGCAGGAGCGCTGCGCACACTTGAGTGAATCGGAGGCCGCAGTCGAAACTCAACGGATCGACGAACTGATAGCGGCACGTTTGCAAGCGCTTCGACAGAGCGACCTCGCCGTGGGAAAACGCTACGGCTTCAGACAGGACTATGCGCCCAAGCACCTAAATTTTGATGTGCGCTTTTGTACCCGACGCTTGGCGCAAATACATAAAGAAGAATAACAAAAACTAAGTTGATTCATTGGCCGTCGCCTCGGCCACAGCGCGCATAGCCGACTGTCTTTTTTAATCGCTGTCTTTGTTGATCGCTGTCTTTGCCAATCGCCGTATCCGCAGGCTATTTGGCTGGCTGCACGTCTTTGATATCTTTACGTGCAACCGCCAACATCGCTGGGCAGGGAGATGCATCCTCGGTGCTAGGAACCAGCAATGCCAACAGCGAAGCGAGAGGTGCCACCGCGCCCAAGGCCAGTGCGGCAGCGCCGCGTACGGCGAGCGGGCCTTTCATCACGCCGACATCGGGCTTTTTGAAGGTTCCGCGAACATATAGTGGCGAGCGCAGAGAAAAAATCCGGAAGCCTTTCGTTTGCGGGTAGACATTCAACGCCATCTGCTCGCTTCCCAGGTTGATCTGGCCCTCGACGTTGATCAGAGCGTCGGTCGTATCGAGAGCGAAGACATTCGCTTTGACCAAACCGTTTTTGACATCAAAATCCGCAGCTGCGCAATTGATCTTGACGGTTTCGTCGCCGAAGAGCTTGGCCATGACGATATTAGCGGCGTTCAACCCGGCGAGTTCGAGCAAGGCATTGCTGATGGCACCGTCGTTGACCAATAATTTTATTTCGCCATTCGAAGTGGCAGCTAGTGCCGCCGGTGAGTTACCGCGACCGCTCAGCTTGGCATTACCGTTGATTTCACCGAAGCTGGTATCCATCGGTGCGAATTCAGGAAAAAGCCGCTTCAACTGAATGCGCCGTGCCGCCAAGTCGATTGCGCCTTGCAATGGCTCTACACGGCCATCGATGCGAATATTGCCGGTGACGGTTCCACCGGCAACGCCGAATTTCAGCGGGTTCAGATTGAGTACACCGTCGTCCATGATGATATGGGTCGACATATCCGAAATCGGCAAGGCTGCACTACGGATAATGCTCGCGCCGGCGAACACCACATCCACATCCATCGCTTTCCAACGCTCGGTTCGGAATGGTGTGGTCGGCAAGGCTTTGTCGGACGATGCAGTCGCGGCGGTGGGTGCAGCGCCAGTGGTGGCGTTGCCGGTTGCAGTCTTGGTTTTAATTCGGGAGCCTGCGTTGCTTGCCTCGTTTGCCGGCGCGGCACCGCCAATCGCAGGGCCTAGGTCTGCCAGGGCCAGTCGTTTGGATGTCAATTTTCCGGACAAACGCGGGCGTTTTGTACGCGCATCGAACACGAGCGTGCCAGCAAGATCGGAACGACCGACCTGCCCAATGAAATTTTCATATTTGAAGCTTTTACCGGCTGCATCGAAATTGCCGGTTAGGTGTCCGCTGGTGCGAAATTTTGGCGTTTCCGGCAATGCCACGCCGAGCAGGTCGTAAAGGTCTGCCATACTGTTGGCTGCAAGCGAAAGCTGCAGATCGAGCGCTGTCAGTTTGGCTGGATCGGTCAGAGTACCAACTGCCTGCACGCGCGTATCGCCGAGCCGCACATCTGCTTGCAAAGGAAACGGCTGTACGCGGTCTACCAGCGATATCACACTGCCGATCTTGCCTTGTCCAGTCAACTTAGCGCCGCGATAAGTGCCAGCGAGGGAAACGTCAAACCCGTATTGCGTGTTGGTTTGCGGCGGGGTAGCACCAGCGGTTTTCGTACGGTCGAGCAGATCACCAATAGCAATCGACTCGCCGACCGGCGCGAGCATCGCACGCAGATCGATTTTGGTTGGCTGGTCGATGACGGAAATCGTGCCTTTGGAAAACACGAGTTTTTTTAGTTGCACTTCCCACTTGGACTGCGCATTTTCAGATCGTTTGAACGTCCAGGTGTTGCGTCCATCCAGAGTGCGCTCGAGGTTAATCGCTGGATTAGTGAGAGCGATATCGGATACGATGATTTTACGTTGTAATAGCGGCAGTACTTCCACCTGAAATGTTACTGCGTCCAGCGCTGCGAATTGCTTGCGTTGTGCCCACTCTGGATTATCGATGCGTACTTGTTGAGCGCTAAAACTTGGCCAGGGCAACAGCGATCTCGCCCCCGATGGTTCGACCGGACGTACCCAATCGACCTTTAGGTCACCGCCGATGACGAACTGGCGACCAATGGCATCGGAGACTTTTTCATTGATGAATGGTCGCGCCCTGTTCCAATCGAAATTCTTGATAATAATTACCGAGACGATGACGAGCGCTGCGACAATTGCCAAAACGACGGATAAAACTTTGCCGAATTTTTTCATGGCGATCAAGGTAATGGGCATGCTAGACAAAACTCTGTACGGTGGCACACGTATCACAAAATAGTTTCTTAAAATAAATTGCTCTAGTTAAAAATAACCTGTGTGTGGTGGCCGGCATTCACTCCGGCGGCGCACTGTTAAGATTCGCGGAATTAAAAAAGCATTCACGAAATGGCCTCTAAAACACGTTCTCTTCCGCATCCTTCCCAATTATTTCGTCTATCGATGCGGTTCATTCTGCCGGTGGCAGCAGCGATCGCACTCTTTGCCTATGCGGTCGTGCCGATGGTTGATAACCTGACGCTGAACTGGTTTGTCAAAGATGTTAATATTCGGTCGCAGTCTTTAGCGAACGCGATGCATGAGCCTTTGACCGAATATGTTCCGGTGCAAGCGCGTGACAAAATCCTCCAACTGTTCGATCGTGCGATTCGGGACGAACGGCTTTTCGCCGTCGCTTTCTGCGATCCGGCCGGAAAAATACTGTACCAAACCCTCACTTATCCAAAGTCGCTCGGTTGCCGGCAGGAGATTGGTGATGGCAAGCGTCTGCCTGCATTATTGTCGTTGCAGGAAGGCGCGCTTCATGTGGCTGAAAGCAAGCTCGACAATGAAGCCGGCAATTTAGGGCGGCTGATTCTGGTACACGACATCAGTTTCATCGAGCGTCGCAGTGCGGAGACCCGCAAATACATTCTTTCGCTGTTCGGTTTGTTGGCATTGGTAATTTCGCTGATTACCGTGGTTGTAGCGCACCTGAGCTGGCGTGGCTGGATCAACGCAGTCAAAGGCGTCTTGCGCGGCCAACGGGGGGTATTGCGTGATGGTGCCGGAACCGGCCGAGAAGCAGAAATACAGCCGTTGGTCGGCGACCTTCATGCAATGTTGCGAGAATTCAATCTTGAGCGCCGGGTATTGGCCGATTCGCCGCAACACTGGACACCGGACAAGCTGCGCATGCTATTGCACGACGAGCTGGCCGGCGATCAGGTACTGGTCGTGTCGAATCGGGAGCCCTATCTGCACGTAAGGACCGACAAAGGAATTGCAGTACACCGTCCGGCCAGTGGGCTGGTCACGGCAGTCGAGCCGGTGATGCGTGCCTGCTCGGGCACCTGGATTGCCCATGGCAGCGGTTCTGCCGATCGGGAAACAGTGGACCGCCACGACCGGGTTGCCGTACCACCCGATGATCCGAGTTATACCTTGCGCCGCCTGTGGTTGAGCAAGGAAGAGGAAGCCGGTTACTACTATGGTTTCGCCAACGAAGGACTGTGGCCGCTCTGTCATATCGCCCACGTCCGTCCAGTGTTTCGGACCACCGATTGGGAATTTTACGAAGCGGTGAATCGACGGTTTGCCGACGCCGTGATCGCCGAAGCGCGAACCGATGACCCGGTGGTATTGATACAGGATTACCATTTTGCGCTCGTACCGAGAATGGTACGGGAAGCCTTGCCCAAAGCTACGATCATCACTTTCTGGCATATCCCCTGGCCGAACCCGGAATCGTTTGGTATTTGCCCGTGGCGCGAGGAAATTTTGGAAGGCTTACTGGGTAGTACGATTCTAGGATTTCACACGCCGTTTCATTGTAAGAATTTCCTTGAAACAGTGGACCGCTATCTGGAAACCCGGATCGAGCATGAAGCATCGACGATTTCCTACGGTGGCGAACTGACCCAGGTCGAGTCTTACCCGATCTCGATCGCCTGGCCACCGCCGCGCGGCACTGGCGACCCGGTCGCCGACGCGGCCAATAGCGTGGCCGGCTGTCGAAAGAGCGTGCGGAAAGAATGTGGATTGCCTGCCGATCATCTCATGGCAATCGGCGTCGACAGGCTGGACTACACTAAAGGCATCATCGAGCGGCTCGAAGCAGTGGAGCGCATGCTCGAACTGCATCCCGACATGGCCGGTCGTTTCACGATGGTTCAGATCGCCGCACCGAGTCGCTCATCCTTAGAGGAATACCAAAGCCTCGAGCATCGGGTTAGGACGTTGGCCAAACGTATCAACGATCAGCATTCTGCAGCTGGCACGCCGCCGGTATTGCTGAAGATCGAACAGCACGGAGCCGAACAGGTCGATCGCTACTACCGGGCGGCGGATGTATGCATGGTTACCAGCCTTCACGACGGTATGAATCTTGTTGCGAAAGAATTCATCGCTTCGCGTGACGATGAGCGTGGCGTGCTGGTGCTGAGTCAATTTACCGGTGCCGCACGCGAGTTGCACGAGGCGCTGATTATCAACCCTTACCACGTAGAGCAAAGCGCCGGAGCGCTATATCGGGCACTGATCATGCCGGATCTGGAACAACGCGATCGGATGCGCAGCATGCGTGCGCTAGTGCGCGACTTAAACGTCTACAGATGGGCAGGCCATATGCTGCTGGATGCAGCCCGGTTGCGTCGACGTGAACGGGTCATGCAAAAGATTCGCTCCCACAGCCGGCCTTACATGCGGCGCAAGGCGGCATGATGTTCGATTTGAATGCAAAAAACGTAGCGGCGTTGCCCAAGCCGCTGTTTTCTGAAAATGGTGCAGCACGACTCGATGCAGTTGTCAGACCCGGCATGCTGTGCGTTTTCGACTTCGACGGCACACTCGCGCCGATCGTCGCGCAGCCCGATCAGGCGCGTTTGCCGGAAACTGTACGCTTGCGTCTACTCGCGCTGCAGCGTTTCGTGCCGGTGGCAATCCTCACAGGCCGGGCGTTGGCCGATATCGTGACACGCCTGGATTTCGATGCGGATTATATGGTCGGCAATCATGGCTTGGAAGGCTTACCCGATTCTTCCGTGCGCCGCCTGAGTTTCGAGCAAGACTGCACCGCCTGGCGCCTTCAGCTCGAGCAGGCATTAGCTAACCATCAGCGCTTCGACCCGGCGTTGCTGATAGAAGATAAGGCAATTTCGCTATCGGTTCATTACCGGCACGCCAGCGACCAACTACAATCCCAAAAAGATTTGATGCAGTTGTTTGCCGTATTGATTCCACAGCCTCGTATCATCACCGGCAAATGCGTCTTCAATCTCTTGCCGCAAGCTGCCGGTGACAAAGGTACCGCCTTCGAAGAGTTAATGCGTATTAGTGGAGCCAGCACCGCGATCTACGTTGGTGACGATGTCACCGACGAAGATGTGTTCCGGCTGCAGCGTCCTGATCTGTTGTCAGTACGAATCGGCGAGCATGTCGATTCGGCGGCACAATTTATGGTTCCCGCGTATTCCGATATGTTGCCGCTATTGGATCAATTGATCGCCCGACTTGAATCGTCCGCACCGCGGCAAGTTGCTACCTCTTGACGTCGGTCGGCGTGAAGAACGTGTCCTCGAAATAAATCTTAGGAAATTAACCATGCGTAAAGTAATCGGTACGGTGATCGGTGCGGTCGATATCGGCGGTACCAAAGTAGCTGTAACACTCGCTGATGCCGATGGCTTGATCGCCAAGGTAACGCAGCCGACCGTCAAAACCGGATCGGAGGATGCGCTCGGCCTCCAGGTATTGGCTTTATTGGACGAGGCATGCAAAAAAGTGCAAGTGGACGCGACGGCGCTAGCCGCAGTCGGTGTGAGTTCCTGCGGTCCGTTCGTGCTCTCGAATGGAAAAATCTGTTTATCGGCACCGAATATCTGCGGTGGCCTCGCCACCCGGGGCGATTTGCCCAACGACTGGACGATGCTTCCGTTACAGCAGCCACTGGAGCAGCGCTTTGCGCAAGTCGTCATACGCAATGATTGCGTCGCCGCTTTGCATGGTGAACGTATGTTCGGTGCAGTCGTCGACGAACCAGATTCGGTTTATGTCACATGGAGTACCGGGGTAGGTTTCGGGCTATGTGTAGACGGCCATCTACTTATGGGCAAACAGGGTAACGCCGGCCATGCCGGTCATTTACTGATGGAACCTGAGGGCCAGACTCGCTGTGGCTGCGGCAACCTTGGCGATCTGGAAAGTTTGATATCGGGCATGAATATTTCGCGTGGACTGCCGCTCGATACGCCCGCTTTGTTCGCGGCTGCCAAGGCCGGTGAACCGGCTGCACTTGCCAGTGTGCACACTGCCGCGGTATGGCTCGGGCGCGCATTGTACGACCTTGTGGTCACGCTTGATACGCGTGTATTCATGATCGGTGGCAGCGTTTGGCAACACCACGGCGACTGGCTCGCACCGATAGTCAAAAAAGAGATAGATATCCGTTTCCCGGCATTGACGCAAGGTGTCTCGATTATCGAGCCTGCGTTAGGCGCGTTGGTAGCAGACGTGGGCGCGTTGAGTTTAGTCATTCCCGCTGAGTGGGTGCAAGACTGGCGAGTGCGTCGCCCTTGGCTGCAAACCAGCTATTTACCGAACTGAGCCTTGACGTTGGCTACGCAGGTTTTTTTCAAGTCCCCTGCAAACGCGTCACATTTTTCCAAGGCGACATTATAGTCGGCGCTGCGCTTGTCTTCACTCGCATCGGCCCTGGCCTCGATCACTTTACGATCGGCCTTGGCATCGGCTAGGGTGGCAACGAGATTCGCCTTCGCCGCTTTCAGACATACATCTTTTGGGTTGCCGGTAAGGCTGCCGCAACGGGCTACCTCGACATCATGGTCTGCGTTGGCGATTGCTTTTCTGGCTTCGGTGGTGGCGCTCAGATTGTTTTTGAAAATCGCGCGTGCATTGGCTTCCTGATACACGCGTGCAGCCTTGGCTTCGGCCGCACAGATATCTTTTGGGTTTCCGGTGAGGAGATCGCAGCGCGCCCGGGCGGTTTTGTAGCTCTCGGCCGCCTGATCCGTCGTGGCCTTATAAGCTGTTTTCGCATCGTCGGCCGCCGACATCGCATCGACGGCAAATCCGGCAGCGGCGAGCGCCAACACGGTGAATACATGTACGGTTTTCATAATCTTGCCCGAATCTCATTATTAAATATTGTTTCTTGAACTTAACTTGCATCGTCGAACATCTCTGTACGGCATCAAACATTGTTTGAAATGTTTTGCACGAATGCATCATGCGAAAGCTTATCGGCGTCTGTGTTTTTCGCTCGCGGTATCCATTTCAGTGAAATTTCGGCAAATTGTGCCATCAATGTCCGAACGTGACACCGATATTCAACGCAATCGCCTCTACGCACAGGTACGACACCGAGCACATCTTGAATGACGATCTGACTATCGCCATATACCATCAAGCGGGTCGCCTGTGATAGAAGCGCTTGTTCCAATGACAGGATCAAGGCAAGATATTCGGCCACAGTGCTATCGCCATATCCTGCAGCCTGACTGAAGCCTCTTGTACCACCCGTAGGATCCCGCAGCAGGACGCCAAGGCCTAGTCGCCCCGGATTCGGGGTGGCCGAACCATCGAACCATGCTTGCCAGACAAGCGGGTCGGAGGCCGGACATTGACGAATAAATCGAGCTTTATTCAATAAATCATACCGACACTACGTGCTCTCAGAATCAATGGCGAAGCACTAAGTAAAAAAAAGAGGCCATCGTAAAGATGACCTCATAAATTGCGTAGAACGAATCTGGCATCAAGCCGGCGCAGGGGTCCCGGGCGTGCGCTCGTCGGAGCGCACCGGGCGTTTCACCGGCGCACCATAGCGGGGCTGACGCGGATCGATGCCACCCATGATGTCATCGATTTGCTCGGTGTCGACCGTTTCCCATTCCAGCAACGCCTTGACCATCGCCTCGACTTTATCCCGGTTCGCTTCCAGCAAAGAGCGGGCCACGGCGTACTGGCGATCGAGAATACTTCGAATTTCAGCATCGACTTTTTGCTGTGTTTCTTCCGATACCGATTTCGAAGACCCGAATCCGGAACCATCGCTATCATCGGCATAGACCATCGTACCGAGTACATCCGACATACCGTATTGTGTCACCATCGCACGCGCCATTTTCGTGGCCCGTTCGAAATCGTTGGAAGCACCGGTGGACTGCTGGTGCATGAAGATTTCTTCTGCGATACGGCCACCGAAGAGAATGGAGATATCTTCCAGCATCTTGTCGCGATAAAGATTGACGCGGTCGTGTTCCGGCAATTGCCAGGTCAGACCGAGCGCGAAACCGCGCGGCATGATGGTTACCTTGTGCACCGGATCGGCTTTCGGCAGCAAGCGGGCGACCACGGCGTGACCAGCTTCGTGATACGCGGTGTTGCGCCGTTCTTCTTCACGGATGACCGCTGATTTGCGTTCAGGCCCCATGATAGTTTTATCGCGTGCATCTTCGAAGTCTTGCATGTCGACGACACGCTTGTCGCGGCGGGCCGCAAACAGCGCTGCTTCATTGACCAGATTGGCAAGCTCCGCACCTGAGAATCCAGGTGTACCACGGGCCAACACATGTGCTTCGACGTCTTTCGAAATCGGCACCTTGCGCATGTGAACGTGGAGAATCTGCTCGCGGCCACGGATATCCGGCAAGCCGACCATGACCTGCCGATCGAATCGTCCAGGACGTAACAACGCCTTGTCCAACACATCGGCACGATTGGTTGCAGCGATGACGATTACGCCCGACGATTCGGCAAAACCATCCATTTCTACAAGTAGTTGGTTCAGCGTCTGCTCGCGCTCGTCGTTACCGCCACCCATGCCGGTGCCTCGCTGGCGACCGACCGCATCGATCTCATCGATGAAAACGATGCACGGCGAGTTTTTCTTCGCCGTCTCGAACATATCACGCACGCGGGACGCGCCGACGCCGACAAACATTTCAACGAAATCGGATCCGGAAATGGTAAAGAACGGCACTTTCGATTCACCGGCAATGGCACGCGCAAGCAGGGTCTTACCGGTACCAGGTGGGCCGACCATCAGTACGCCGCGCGGGATACGGCCACCGAGCTTTTGAAATTTGCTCGGATCGCGCAGAAATTCGACGATTTCGCCGACTTCTTCCTTGGCTTCATCGCATCCGGCGACATCGGCAAATGTGACGAGGTTGGATTTTTCATCGAGCAAACGTGCTTTCGATTTACCCATTGAAAACATGCCACCTTTGCCACCGCCTTGCGATTTGCGCATGAAAAATATCCAGACGCCGATCATCAACAACATGGGAAACCATGAAATGAAAATCTGCGAAAGGAACGACGGTTCTTCAGGATTACGCACGTCGAACTTCACGCCGTTCGCGACCAGATCGCCGATCAACCCACGATCGAGCATGGTGCCAGTAGTCCTTACTTTTTTGCCATCATTGGTCACTGCGACGATCCGTTCGCCGATGATGGTTACATCCTTGATGTTTTTTGCTTTTACTTCGGCAATGAAATCTGAATACGCCATCGTGCTGCCAGCACTGGCCGGATCCGTGCCGCGAAACAGACCGAGGCCAAGAAATACGGCGAGCATGAATGCAGCGATGACCGCTGCGCGAGAATGCTTTGGGTTCAACAGAATCTCCCGGTTGACTTTGACAGGTTACCTGATCGCTTTACTGTGAAGAGATTGGGCCTAATCGAGACATTAAAAGTACCATGCCGTGAAAAAACCTGCCCGTGCGCACCACAGACGCCACACACGCTTAAGCCGAAGTGGCAGCGGCCGGCCCATCGTAAGGGCGTGGGTCGATCGCCTTGCCATCGGCAGCAAATTTTTTGGCAACTGCAACGGCGTACACGCCGATCATTGCCAGGGCATTGACGGTATCGGCATATTCCATTTCCCAGTCCGGCATCGCTGGTACCGGCTTCTCGGTTTGGGTGATCAGGATTGCGTCGGGGCCAAATAACTGCACTTTCAATACGGCTTCGCCAGCACTGTCAATCGGCCCGATGATTGCACGTACGCCTTCGACGCCTTTATTCGCCGCCTGCAAGCCACGATTCAACTCGGAAATCAGTTGCAGAGTGAAATACTCGGCGATGCCTCGCTCTTTACCACCGTGAAACAAATCCTGATACAGAAAATGTATCTCGCTATGGGAATCGTCGGCGGCAGCGTCGATCGCATCGTCTACAGGCGAATCGATCGCGAAACAACGCTTTATCGTCGGCAGTATTGATGTCGTCCACTGTTGAAAGCGCCCTTCGCGCGCGGCAAAATAGGCATCGGCGGCGGTATCGTCTTCCGGCACTGCATAGAACGGATCATCGACCGTCTTGAGCGAAAAACCCAGAAGGAAACGCAACTCGATTGCACGGTCCTCAGGAGCGAACGGGCTATCGGGCCAACCGCTCATGCTACGGTCGATTGCAGGCGTGGCCGCGATGCGCTTATCGGTCATGGCATGAAAAGCATCGCGCAGCATTTCATGCAGATGGCTATAGGTAATACTGTCGATTTCATTGAGATGGTAGCCGTGATTGACCAGCACCACCGTCGCCTGTGGACTTTCTAGACCTTCGGACTGCAAGCTTTTACTGAGCAGTTCGAATGCTTCCTGATCTTGAAAACAACGGCTTTCTTTTAAACCACCGCTCGTATGCAGAAATAATGGAATCACAAAAGCGTTGATTTCCATCATCTTGCCTTCGGTACGCTCGATCAGCGTAATTTCTGCAAGTTCCTCGATGGCTTGTTTTAAAAAACAACTGGCGTCACGGCTGACGGTTTCGGTGCGAACAAGGGCGTCGTACAGCACCTCGTCTTTTTTTTGATGCATGCTGCGCTTGATAAGCTTACGAAAATCGCTATCTTGCTGGCGCCGCAATGCCTGCTTTGTTTCATTATGAGAAACCGGGCGGATGCCTGCTGCTTCGGGAGCCAGTGCGCATGCAAGTTCGCATAGCGACAATGTCGTCGCTTCGTCCTTGTCTTCTTCGGATTCGCGCGGTCTTTTCGACACGTTTTTATCGGGTATCGGCATGGTTTGATTCGATCAATGAAGTGGCCGGTGCGACGCATTGCCGCCACACTCGACGCATCTAGCATGACACGGTTTCAAATCACGAGCCCAAGAATTCACGCACGGTGTTGCAATAAGGAATTACTAAAAATACAATTACTTACCCTGCGACGCCGGCATTACATGCGTAGATTTGCCAGCTGATGCTCACCCTCCCCGGAAGTTTCAGTTGCCAGTTGAAGCCCGATCAGCAAACCTAGTCTGGAGCAACTAGATGATTTCTCGATGACTTTCAATTCTTTGGGCACCCACGCTCCGGGTTGTGTCACCAGTTCGGCACATGCAGCTTCCCGCACTGCGCACAGTCGCTCTCGCTCATCTACCGATATGTGTTCATTGTTGCGAATTAACGCTGCGGTAGCGCTATGACGATCGATTTCACTAGCGATATCGGCCCGTAAATGCAAGCGCTGTACGAATCGCTGGTTACGCCGCGCGTGATGCTGTGTGGTTTGCATGAATTGGTCGAACTCGCGAGTTGCCAAAGTCAAGGCCTCTGGATTACCGACAAATTTCTTCGACAAACGTGCGATCCATTGGTGCCGATCTGCTTTCAATGCGTCGATGTAGTCGGCTGCGCGCGTGAACTCCAGATCGAGCACAGAACAGGTAGGCAGCAACTTGCCGTTTTCACGTATCAGTAGCGCTTTGCCGGTGGTACCGCTGGTGTGGATCGGAATCGTCCATGCCGGCAGGCTGGCGTTGAGCAAGCCTACGCCCAAGCCGCCTTCAACATGCCCAGGGGTTTCCGTACTCAATTTGCCTTTGATGCCAACCGTCAGTTCGACATCCGTGGTCTTGCCTTTTCGGCTGAAAGCGCTTTGCATACGGCCGGTGAAGTTGGCGAAATCGGAGGCTTTCGCCGTGGTGCGTTCTGCCGTTACACCGACGCCGGGCCCGAAGTTTAGCGGTGTATTGTCTACTTTTAACAAAGCTGAAGCGACCGCCGAAACGCCATAAGTGTTTGACTTGCCGCTCGCATCATTCCAGCTAAGGGATATATCTTCATCATCGAAAAATTTGGCGGCAAAGCGTTCGAACAAGCGCTCGGGATTGTCCTCGGGCGTCGCATCCATCTGTTGCTCTTTGAACATGAAATCCATGATGTTGCGCATACCTTGTTGCCGCCGCTCATGATCCGCTTTGCCATCGGCTCTCTTGCGCTGAGCCACACGCAGCGCAATACCTGAAAATTCCGTTTTTTTCTTGGTTTTTTCGACATCCACACTGACGGCGATACGTGCCTGGGGTGGCCCCATCTTCAAGTCGTACCCGAACATGAAGCCGGCACCAATCGTTGTCCGGCGACAGCGCTCCGATCCGATCAGGATTTCACCGCCATGGCTGCTGCGACCGATTTCGATAATCGCCCGGCGCCTTTTTTCGCGGCCCAGATTCAGACGCGGGCCGAGCGGGATGCCGCTGAAATTTAGTAACCGGCCTAGGTTAAAGGAAAGACCGCGGGTACTTAAGCCGCGACGAGCGCCATCGGTGAGACGTAGCCGGCTGCTCGACCCTAAGCCATCGATCAACGTCCCGAGGTTTTGCTGCGTGCTCAAACAACGCCGTTTCAAAGGACGAAAGTTAGGCGGCCGCAACGATGCCTTCAGTGTATCGAGATGCTGCCAAAAAGAATCGTCCGCCGGAATTTTGCGTAGCTTGCCCCAGGCTTTCAATCGCTTCGGCGTGAGTGGTTGGCGCATCAGTCGTCGCACCGCAGGCCGCTTCAGTAAAGCATTTTCCGGGTCATCGCGAAACGCACTCGCCGCATTTTGCAACGCTGCAAAAGCCATCGGGTACCGACGCCGATCGGTTGATTCGATGGTGCTGATGATGTGCATCATGTCTTTGTTCAGCGCTGCGGCATCGGCGATAGCGATGCGCTGACCTGGATATGAATCGGGTCGCCGGGACCAGTACTGCAAGGTCGCCAGGGAAGCCAGAGCGCCAACCGGATCTTTTTCGCGCAAGATGGCTGACGGGTCTTGCAATACATCTGTCAGCAGATGGGCGACGGTCGCTTGCATCGCGCCCTTCACTTTCTCACGCTCTTTTGCCAAACTTGGCCGGGTCGCGCCGTGCATGCCCTGATTTAAAGCTACTAGCGGCGATTTTTTACAACCGACCAATCGCGGAATAAATGTTGAGAACCGTGAGGACTCGACCCGGGGGATGGTTTTGTTGGCGAAACGGGCAAGCTGTTTTTGCGTGAAATGCAGAGGTGAACCTTCACCGTCGGATCTGAAGCCCTGTTCCCAGGCGAAAATAGCGGCTTTTTCCGCATCTGCCAGCTTCGCACGTGGATCGAGCATGCGCAAAGCCGCAGCATGCGCCCGCGCGGCAAGACTAGTCGGATCACGATGCGCATTCGATAAGCCAGACTGCAACAAAACGCGCGCTGCACGGCCGTAGCCAGCATGGCTAGGATGCATCGCTTGCAGCATGGTGAAACCGGCCTGATCTTGCGACAACAGTCCAGCAAGCTTACGTGCTCGCCCGGTGATTGACGCTTTGGAGTCATCGATATGCGACTCTGATGTATCAATCAAATCAAGGCCACGAGACAAACGCGCCATTACCTGCTGGGCAATTGCAACGTCGCCGTCTGCAGCCGAGGCCAGTGCGTACGCTAGCATCGTGCGATCGGTTTGCGCCGGCAAATCCAAATTGTGTAATGACTGCTGTAAATCACAAAACTGCTGATCGGTAGCCGTTGGAAACAAACCAGCGATCAAATCCATTGCTTGCAAGGTTGAATTAGCAGCGGGCATTGCGGCGCTGCATGGCGGCGGCATTTCCGCGTGGAATAGCCCTGTTGCCGCCGCTTTACGGGCATTCGACATCGAATTTTGCAGGCGATTCGCTGCAATCGCTTTTCGTTGCTGCTGTTTGGCCGACAGCTGCTTGCTTTTACGTGCTGCTGGAGCCAGTTGTGGCAGGTCGTTCAACGGCGAGTTAATGCAACCGACCCGGGTGTGAACGCTAAAAGTACCGTTCCAGGTACGTTGCGAGACCAGATCCTGTAAATGCGCAAGCTTTCCGCCAGGAACAATCCATCGCGATTTCAAGCGGCTAGCAATACTGGGGGTCGGATACAACGCCGGCGCGGATGGCGAATGAGACAAATGCACTGCTGGTAAAAGAGGTGCCCGCTCAACAGATGTCGGCGCGCCTGTCTTGATATGAACAAGACGTTGCAATTGATTGACTGTAGGAAATCGAATCATGAGAACCAGAGCGAGTGACGACAGCCGGAACTCTAACGGAGCAACATTACCGCTTCGTGTCAGAAGGAAAACTTTTCATAATTCAACGATTTATGTTTCTTAAATACTCATTTCTTGAATCGTATCTATGTGAACAAGTGAGCACTACAGCCGCTTCATGGCGAAGAAATGTATCGGCCAAACATTTTGAAACCCTTTTGTTTCTTTAAAGCAATATAATCGTGGAACACTTTCTAGTTGATACATGGCTATCACACTGTCCTCCAAACACCAGATATGAGTCACCTACAACCGCCACCGGATCATCGCATGCGCATATTTTCTTTTTTGCAACATAACTTTCAGCAGTGTTCGCACAGATTGATCATTGGTGTCGGTGTCGGTATGTTGGCTGCACTGGCAGCTCCGCATGCAACATCTGCAGAAGACCCGGCACTGACTGCTGCCAAAGCGGCGCATGCCGAAATCATCAGTTCTGGCACAAATCGCGCGGCCCCGATGAACGTCGAGCCACGACGTATCGCCAACGCCACACCGGACGAGGTTGCGGTGCGCATTGCATTGAAACTTGCTCAGCTGCGTGCACGAGAAGCGGCAAGAAAAGTCGAACCGAAGCGCGCGCGACAAGACGTGGCGTCGAGTCGCGTTGCCCGGCCGACAGCGGCCGCAAAAACGGTTGGCATGCAGGCAGTGCGGCAGGAGTGTTCAGGCCAATGCATCGCCATCTGAGGTAGTATCGTCAATATTCCTCATTGACACTTTTCATCGGCATTTGGCAGCAAGGAAAATTTTCATGACCTCTACCAGACATGCCGCGTGGGTGTTGCTTGCGGCCTGCGTCATCAGCCCTGCGGCAAACGCCACCCTCGGAGGCGACATCGCTTCCGTCGCACAGGATCGCACGCTGGCCAAAGCTGCACTCCGAGCACAGCCAAGCCGGCTCTACACTGTCTTCGAATCGCAGAACGAGTCCGGTACCTTGATTCGGGAATACGCCGGTGTGGACGGCAAAATATTTGCAGTCGCCTGGTCCGGGCCATTGATGCCCGATCTACGACAACTGCTCGGGCCGTATTTTCCGCAGTACATTGCTAATTCCGGTGAACGCAAAAGCGGGCATTCGTCCCGCAACGCTCGCCACGGCGATTTAGTGGTCCATTCTGGAGGCAGGATGCGGGCATTTTCCGGCAAGGCGTATCTCGAATCGGCAATACCGAAGGGAGTGGAAATCGATGGTCTGTAATAACGCCACACCATTTAACCCCAGTCTCGTGCTGGCCGTTTTGTGCCTGGTGCTGGCGGGATGTGGCGGCGGCGGTAGCGACCGGCCGAGCGTTGCGCCAGGCATGCCGACGGCACCGGTGTTAACGAATTTTCAACAGGTGGTGGTGCAAGGTGGGCCGACTAACGGCGTCAACCTTCCCTACACCAGTGTCACGATTTGCCCGCCGGACGGCAGTTCGGCCTGTCAGGTCATCGACAATGTGTTGGTCGACACTGCCTCGACCGGCTTCAGGGTGTTGTCTTCGGTATTGCCGCCGGCGTTCAGGCTGCCGCAACAGGCAGCCGGTGACGGTATTTCTGCGTTGGTGGAGTGCACGCAATTTGCCGACGGCTACAGCTGGGGGCCAGTCAAGGCAGCCACCATCGTGCTGGCCGGCGAGACACTGCGCGACGTACCGATTCAGGTGATCGGCGACCCCGCTTTTCCGAATGTACCGACCGATTGTTCCTCCAGCGGCCCTTCGGAAAACACCGTGCTCGAATTCGGGTCGAACGCAATCCTGGGCGTCGGCAGTTTCATCCACGATTGCGGACAGGCCTGTGCACAGCGTGCGATTCCCGGTACTTACTATGCCTGCAGCGTTGTCGGTTGTACCCCGACCCGCGTCGATGTAGAACAACAGGTGCGGCATCCGGTGACTATGCTGGCCAAAAATAACAACGGCGTCGTATTACGCCTGCCAGCAGTGCCGCAGGAAGGCGCTCTCACTGCGACTGGCACGCTATTTTTCGGCATCGGCACCGAGAGTAACAATGGCTTGGGCGAAGCCACGGTCTACACGGTCGATCCATTCACGGCAACCTTGTCTGCCAGCATCAACGGTTTGATCTATCCGAACAGTTTTCTCGACAGTGGTTCCAACGGCTTATTCTTCCCCTCACGCTCGATTCCCGTGTGCCGTTCCGGCTTTTATTGTCCGGCTACGCCACAAACCGTTATTTCCACGTTGCAGGGGCAAAATGGCAATCGGGCATCGGTCGATTTCGTGATCGGCAACGCCGATGCCCTATTTCGCAACAACCCGACTTTCGCCGTCCAACCAACGCTTGGTGCGCCGGCATTCGGTTTGAATGCTGTCGACTTTGGCTTACCGTTTTTCTTCGGTAAAACGGTTTTCACAGCGATCGAAGGGCAGCCTACACCCGGCGGCACCGGGCCGTATGTTGCGTTTTAACGCAGCCCGCTAAGATAAAATTGGTCCGTCACGGCGGCAAATCGAGAGCGTGTCGAATACGCTGACATACCGATTCTGGCGTGGTTGCAATGAGTTCGGCAGGAATATCGAATTTGTTCATTAACCGATCGCGATCTTCAAACCCATACGACACCATAAACGGTTGCATGCCACTGGCGATTGCCGCGACATAATCGTGGTGCTCGTCGCCGCAGGTATAAGCCCGCGCCGGGTTGATATCGAACTCTTCACGCATGCGTTTAAAGTGCTCGGTTTTATGATCGGTGAGCGGCACCCGGATGATGAAATCCAGCGCATTCAGATCAACGCCATGGCGGGCGAATAGCCGTGTAAGCGTCAACTCCGCATCGTTGGTGACATTGCGGGTAACTAAGCCGATACGAATATCAGGAGCGGCGATCAATGCCAGAAACAATTCCGCCATACCCGGATATAGCGCTGCCTCTTCGCGATAGATTTCAGTTAATGTCGTTAGCAATGCCTTGCGGCTTTGCGTGCCGAACCGGTTACGCAATATTGCCGGCAGATCGCGGATACCGCCGAGGTACTTGAAAAGCCGACGTCGCTTTTGAAAGCTTTCCAAATCACCCAGATCCATGCCGTGACGCGCAAACGTAGCGTCGATGGCGCTGAAAGCATCAATCGTCGTGCCATCGGCATCGAAAATGATCAGGCGGTCGCGACTGGAATACATGTTCGAGGGTTAAGCAACGACACCGATCGGGCAACCGACGCCTGTGCCCGCCAGGTTGCAGTAACCGCCAGGGTTTTTCGACAAGTACTGTTGATGTTCGGTTTCCGCGTAATAAAAAACCGGCTCGGGAAACAAAATTTCGGTTGTAATCGGCCCGAAGCGCTGTGCATTCAACCGCTCTTGAAAAACTGCCGCACTCGATTGCGCCAGCTGGAATTGCTCCTGCGTCGAACAGTAAATCGCCGACCGGTATTGCGTACCGGTGTCATTACCTTGGCGCATACCCTGTGTCGGGTCGTGGTTTTCCCAAAACGTTTTCAGCAGTGTCTCGACGGTGCATTCAGAGGGGTCGTAGACCACCAGTACCGCTTCGGTATGGCCGGTCTGGCCGGAACACACCTCCCGATAAGTCGGGTTGGGTGTCGGACCGCCTGCATAACCGACGGCAGTCGTAACAACGCCCGGCAATTGCCAAAACAAACGTTCCACGCCCCAGAAGCATCCCATCGCGAACTGGATGTGTGGCAGTCCGCCGAAATCGCCAGCGATCGGCCGGCCGTGCACATGATGCCGATTCTCGATCACCATCGGCGTCGTACGACCTGGTAACGCATCTTCGGCGCGCGGCAGGCGCTGTTTGAATGCGCCGATTCCGGACAAGAATTTTTCCAGCATGTTTGGCTCCTAAGTGTTCGAATTGATATGCCTATCGCATACCAGGCCGGTAATTGCTGCCATTGCGATGATTCATAACCGGCTGGGAAGAAGCAATCAACGGATTCAAGCCAAAGATCAATTGAGTCATCACATCACCCGGCAACACCCATCGTCTGGAAACCGGTACCGGCAACCGGGTGGCTGCGACAATGACTGGGATAATCCATGCGGCTTCGGTCTCGAGATCCAGAATGATATCGCCATCACCGTTTGTATAAAGATGGAGTACGCCGCCTGCCGTCAACGTCAGGCGCACACCATGCCCGGACGAAGGCGATCGGCCGGCTAATTGCTGAAGCGTCCGGTCGTGCTGCGCGATCCAGTTTTCTACATCGGCAATGGTCGCGAGATCGGTCCAAGATTGCTCTGAGAGGTCCGTCTCAAAATCCTGGCGATCCGAGTCATGACGATCAGAATCTTGATGATTGACGTTCGAATGACTAAAATTTTGGGACATGGACGGTTTTGCTGATCATGAGCGTACCCGATACTAGGAACAGCAGCGACACCGGATGCAATACCAACGGGCCGAGCATCCAGGCACCACCGTAAAGCTGCATCCCGATCCGATCATGCCACGCTGCCCATGCCAGAAACGCAGTTAATAATACGCTGGTGGGAATCGGCGTGCCTTCAAAGTATCGTACCTTGCCACCCTCGTCGGCCATGCTTTCGGCGGTAACGTTGAACCGTGCCAATCTGCTGACACCGCAGCACACGAAATAAATCAGTACGAGACAATCCAGGCCCGACTGTAGGCCAGCGGCGAATCCTAAGGCCGCAGGTGCCACGCCGAAAGAAATGACATCTGCCAGAGAATCCAATTCGCGCCCGAGCGCCGAATGCTGCTGCCGCCACCGTGCGACTTTACCATCGAATACATCGAAAATAAATGCTGCCGGTGCCATTGCCGCAGCGAGAATGAAGTCGATAAAAGCCTGGCTCACCATGAAACGCATGGCCAAAAATATCCCAGCGACGCCGCAAGCAGCATTACCCAGCGTAAGAAAATCCGCGAGATGAAAGCCGCGGATCATCGAAAAATGGCGTGAAGTACTATCGGGTTGCGGCATGCGGGCTAGTTCCTGAAGAGAGGATTATTTTGCGGTACCGTCGCTGCTCGGCGATGCCGGTGAGGTGGTGTCGGGAACGCGCGTGCGTATTTCGCGAATCAAGCCGCCACCGCCAACGCTGCCGTCGGTACTACCTGCACCTCGAACGCGCAATTGACACTGCTGCTTGTCCGGTTCCGGGAGAACCTCGCAACGCCGCAGGGCGTTTGCATCATATGCCGCATCCGGCGATGTCAGCTGACCACGTTTCGCCTCGCCCTTGGCGGCGGCAGCTTCTTTCAGGCAGGTTGCACGGTCGACGGTGGTTGCTCCAGGAGCGCAGGCGCGCGCAACGTCGGATTGTGCCGACGTCACGGCCGGCGAGTCTGCACCCTGCGCCGCCGCATCGGCCGTGAGCAAGCTACTGGCGGATCCCAGCAATAATGCAGCTGGCAACGCATACGATGCGAAATTCACGGCGTTCCAACGATTGAACATGGTTTTCCCCTAGTCAAATTTCGAGGCTATCCCGCCTGTGCGGGAGGGTCTGTGCGCTAGCGGACTTAAATCACGGGTGGTCAACTATGGCAAATGCGTGCTGGCGAACGGAAATTTTTCATTGGAAGACTTAAATTCAGGCAACGTTAGGCCTTTGGGCAAATTATCCAATACGTCATAGCTTACTGCGAACAATTGATGACAAAACTAAATATCTCTACCGAGCGAAATACCGTTACTACCTCTTTTTTAAGCACCGGTGTACCCGGGTTAGACGAAGTGCTTTCCGGCGGCTTGACGCGGGATCGTCTTTACTTGTTGGAAGGTGAACCTGGTACCGGTAAAACGACGTTTGCCATGCAGTTTCTCAACGAGGGTGCGCGGCTAAACGAAACGGTGGTCTATATTACTCTCGCGGAAACCAGCGTCGAGCTTCGTGCCGTGGCAAGCTCACATGGCTGGAACATGGAAGGTGTGCACCTACACGAAATCATTCCCAGCGAAGACATTCTTTCCGACGATCAGCAGTACACCATGTTTCATCCCTCGGAAGTGGAGATGGGATCGACGACCAAACAAATCTTAGATGTGGTCGAACGCTATAAACCCAGCAGGATCGTGATCGATTCACTCTCCGAATTACAGTTGTTGGCGCAAAACCCTTTGCGCTACAGACGTCAGGTACTCGGGCTAAAGCAGTATTTTTCCACGCGCGCCTGTACGGTATTGTTGCTCGACGATTGCAGCACGCCCAACGGCGACCTTGCCGTGCGCAGCGTGGCACACGGTGTGATCTCACTTGAATTGACGACCTTGAACTACGGTATGGAGCGTCGCAAAATTCGCGTGGTGAAATATCGGGGTGTGGCGTATCGCGGCGGCAAACACGATTATCAAATTGCCACAGGTGGGATACGGGTATTTCCACGCCTGATTGCTGCCAGTACGCGCACGTTGCGTCCTAGCCTGCAATTGGAAAGCGGCTTACCGACGCTCGATCATATGCTGGGTGGCGGATTGGAAGAAGGCACCAGTACGCTCATCGCCGGCCCCCCGGGTACCGGCAAATCTTCGCTCGCCGCACAATTCGTCAATGCCGCCACCAAACGCGGCGAGTCGGCAGCGATGTTCTTGTTCGAAGAGGCGACGAATAACCTCCTCAATCGCTCAAAAGGCTTGGATATGAATTTGCCGGCTGCGATCGAGGCCGGACTACTGACCATCCAGCAGATCGACCCTGCCGAATTGGCACCGGGAGAATTTACGCATGCTGTGTGCAGGGCGGCCAGCGCCGGCGCTAAGGTAGTGGTGATCGATAGCTTGAATGGCTATCTCAATGCAATGCCGGACGAGCGTTTCCTGACCACGCATCTGCACGAGCTGCTAACCCACCTCGGACAGATGGGAGTAGTAACGATCGTGGTTGGCATTCAGCAGGGCATGCTGGGTGGACAGATGACGACCTCCGTCGATGCAAGCTATATCGCCGACAATGTAATCATGCTGCGCTATTACGAATTGGATGGCGAGATCAGGCAGGCTATATCGGTATTCAAAAAACGTGGCAGTACTCATGAACGCACGATTCGCAGCTATACGCTCAATAGCGAGGGCATCCATGTCGGCGAGGTGCTGAAGGGTTTTCATGGAATTCTGACCGGCGTGCCGAGTATGTCGCCATCGCTGCCGATCGCAGTGCCACCGCCTTAATCTTATGCACGAGTCGATTCTTATTCATGCGCCGACCGGGCGCGACGCTGAACTTGCTGTAGGTGTTCTGGGCACGGCCGGAATCGCTTGCCATGCCTGCAAAAGCGTAAAAGAGCTGATCCTCCATTTGGAAAGCGGTGCTGGTGCAGTGCTGATTGTCGAAGAAGCGCTCGCGGGTGCGATGCCGCTTTTGGCAGAGTTCGTAGACCAACAACCGTCCTGGTCCGATATTCCCATTCTGGTGCTGACACGCCATGGTGTAGACGCTCCGGCCCTCGCGCCGGCACTAGACCGTCTTGGCAATGTGACGCTGTTGGAAAGGCCTGTGCGTACTCCGACGCTGGTGAGTGCATTGCGCTCTGCCCTGCGCGCCCGCCAAAAACAATTTCTGGTGCGCGAAGCCAGCCGTAGAAAAGATGAATTTCTCGCCAGCTTGGGGCATGAATTACGTAACCCGCTGGCACCGATTCGTAATTCGATGGGCATTCTCAAACATCTGTATCCGGATGTACCAGGCGTAGCAAAGGTCAGAGGTGTCGTCGAGCGGCAGGTCACGCATCTGACCAGGCTGGTGGACGATTTGCTCGATGTGGCACGTATTACGAACGGCAAGGTCGTGTTACAGCCCGAAACCTTCACCCTGGCTTCATTGGTGGAGCACGTGCTTGAATTGGCGGGTTGCGTGGCGCACGACAAGATGCTCACCATCGACGCCCAGTTGCCAGAGCAAGGCGTATTACTGCATGCCGATTATGCCCGGTTGATACAGGTGATCGCCAACATCGTATTCAATGCCGTGAAGTTCACGCCGCATCAAGGCAATATTCGGCTTTCCGCAAAGATCGACGGCGGCAGCATCACGTTTGCAGTCAAGGACTCCGGCATCGGTATCGCCCCAGAATCCTTTGACACCATTTTTGATTTGTTTTCGCAAGAAAAACCGTCGGTTGGTCCGGTCACGAGCGGCTTGGGCATCGGGTTGAATTTGTCGAAAAGATTCACCGAGATGCATGGTGGCTCGATACGCGTGGAAAGCGCCGGTGAGGGGATGGGTAGTGAATTTTTCGTGACCTTACCGATCGTGGTCGGCGGGCGCGACAATAGATCGGTACAAAGAGAGCAACTACACGCGGCAACGCCATCCGGCGGGCGTCCGACGGTATTGGTCGTCGACGACAACCGCGACGCCGCCAATATGTTGCAGGCATTGTTTGAGATCGAAGAATTCGAGGTTGCGACCGCTTACGACGGGTTCGGTGCAATCGCAGCAGTCCAGCAACAGATTCCGAACGTTATCGTCATGGATCTCGGTATGCCCGGCATCGATGGCTACGATACGGTCCGGCGGATTCGTGCACAGCCGGGAGCCGAGCACATAAAGATCGTTGCTTTGACAGGCTGGGGACAACTCGAGGCGCGTCGCAAAGCTGCGGAAGCCGGGTTCGATCACCATATGGTCAAGCCTGTGGATTTCGATGCGTTGAAATGCTTGATCAGTGCGCCGGCTACAGCTGACTAGGGCGCTGATTAATTAACCACCACTATCATCAAGGCCGCACGCTGTCCTATTTTTACATCGGGATTGGGAAACAATACATACTCGGTTGCCGGCCCCGAATTGACGGTCGTTGCCCCGCTACTTGCAAAAGCTGTGTTCGCCGCGATGGAACTAAAATTCGGCGCTGCTGACGGCAGATGCAACACAAAACTTTCATCCCGTTTAATTACTTCACGGGCGACACAATATAACTCTGGTACCGTCGAGCCAGAAGCCGTAACAATCGGAAAATTTGATCTTGCATCAGCCCCAAGCGGCATCGCATGCAGCAATTGTTCGAGGGCCTGCTGCGTTTGCGATAGCGACGCCATCTCGCGCGTCGGTGACGCGCCGACCTGGCCTAATTCGACCGTACAGCTCAAGGCATCGCATTCCTGAGAGGTGAACGCGCTAAAGGTGGCGGACGGTAAATTGTTAAAAACGATGGCTTGCATACCTGCTCTACCTAGCCAGGCCGTCAATGGCTGCTGCGCCAGGTCGTCCGGCAACGCCGGAACGATGGCAAAGCGTGGGTGCAGAGACGGTCGAATCGTCGAATGCAGATCGAGATGCCATTTAAATGCGCCTTCGGTTTCAAAAAAATCCGTGGTTACGCGCATGATCGCCGCAGCCCGCGCCGTTTCTGCGAGTTTGCGGGTGTCTTCAGTGCCGCCCTCGCTATTTCTATCACCATCGTTCCCGATTTGATCGCGAACAATCTTCTCGGTACGAGTTGGACGACCAAAAAGCCGGTTCAAATCGATATCGACAAAACGTTTGTTGATTGTCAGAGCCTCTGGATTGCCGACGATCAGCAGCAAATTTACCCTCAACGCCTGCGGTGTCTTTAACAAGGTGTCAATTACAGGTGCCAACATTTCGATCGGCAGTCGCTCATTGCCGTGCACACCTACAGAAATCAATAGCCTGTCGTCGGTCGACGCCGCAGCACATAGCTGCAGCATGCCAGGCTCGGGTAAATAAGCGACATGGCCTCTGCGCTGCCAATGCGTTGCCAGTTCCGCTAAATCGCCACGCATCAGACAAGATAAAGCGACCGGCTGGAACGCAGGCAAACTCATCAATCGTTCCGGTCTATATCGTACAGCCCGGGCAAATCGAGTATGACGCTCAATTCTTCGAGGGCCACGCATGTTTCAGTCACCAGCGTTGGGTCGGTCAAATCGGCTGGTGCCAGACGATCCCGATAATGACAACCGATCCACACTACCAAAGCGTCGTACAGGCGCTGCGTTAGTAACACGCCTTGATGCATCGTTCGTAATTGTGCCTCGGTCAGCACGACTCGCAGGCGCAGGCACGCCGGGCCACCACCGTTACGCATGCTTTGACGCAGATCGAATGGCAGTATTTCGTCCACCGGCCCGCCACTGGCCAACATTTGTTCGAGATAGCGCGTCACCACCGGATTTTCCTGGCATTCCAAAGGCGTTACCAACAACATGCCGCCGTCGGCGCGGGTCAGCAATTGGCTGTTAAACAGATAAGTCCCAATGGCGTCGGCGAGTGGAACCGCCGCGGCCGCAACCCGAATCGGCTGAAACGTTGTGGCAACGTCGGTTGTGGCCAACGCAGCATGAAGTGCAGCGATGCTGGATGCCTCGTCGGCAAACGCCGCTTCGTGATAAAACAATACGGTGTTATTGGCAACGGCGACGACATCGTTATGAAATGCACCCTGATCGATGACGTACGGATTTTGTTGCAAGTGCACCGTGCGCTGCGGTACGAGGCCATGACGCCGGGCGATGGCTTGTCCGGCTTCGCACGTTTGTCGGGCTGGAAAACGATGCGGCTGCGCCATCGTCTGGTCGAAATAGGCACGTCCATGCACGAATAGCTCTATACCCGCCTCGCCATGTGTAGCGCAGAGCCGGCCGTGATTTGCCGCCCCCTCGTCGGCGAGTGCCGGGGTTCCCGGCAGCGGCGGATGCACCATGAAGCAGGTATCGTCGTGGAATACGGCTTGCAGGAAACGCTGCGTCTGTATCGGCTCGCGCGAACGATGCAGGTTACTTTGCAGATTGGCGACAGAGAAATGCGTGCGTCCATCCGCGGTATCGGCCGCCGGGCTGACAGTTGCTGCATTGGCAGCCCACATCGGCGAGGCCGACCATGCTGCTGCGAGCAACCGCGGTGCGGTGCGTGATGCAGCGGCAAGTATCGCAGCAGGCGTACCGGTGAAACCAAGGTTACGCAATAAGGAAAAGTCCGGCCGCATCTGCGGCGGCAACACCGCCTGTATGAATCCGCGCTTTGCCAATGCCTGCATTTTCGCCAAACCCTGCAATGCTGCAGCGCGTGGGTTGGCAACATGGCCGGCATGCGCCGACGATGCCACGTTACCGAACGACAGGCCTGCATAATTATGCGATGGGCCGACCAGACCATCGAAATTGACTTCGCGCGCCGTCATGATGCGAACGACAGGCCAGGTGCCAGATGTGTGGGCATTTCCAGAGCGGTCGCTTCGACACTGGCGACCGGGTGAGCGCAATAATCGGCCGCATAAAAGGCACTCGGCCGGTGATTGCCCGAGTAGCCGATTCCGCCGAAGGGCGCGTTGCTGGACGCACCAGTAGTGGGCCGGTTCCAGTTCACCACACCAGCGTGGGAGGCTTGCAAGAAGCGCAGCCAGCATGCCTCGTCGTCGCTCAACAAGCCAGCCGCAAGCCCGTACCTGGTGGCATTGGCTGCGTCGATCGCCGCGGTAAAGTCGCGCACTCGAATAATCTGCATTAGCGGCCCGAACCACTCTTCATCGGCAATATCGAGCACGTTGCTGACATCGATGATGCCGGGTGAAAGTAACCCGGTTTCGGGTACTAGCTGGCGCATCCTCAGCAGGGAAACGCCGCCTCGGCGCAACAGCATGTCTTGTGCCGCGAGTAGCCGCTCGGCTGCTGCAGCGGAGATCACTGGGCCCATGAATGGCTCTGGGTGCGCAGTATTGCCGACTCCGACGCCAAGCCTGGCGGCAACATCGACCAGGCGGCGAACGAATGTTTCGCCATCAAGACTGTCTTCGACGATGATGCGGCGAGCGCAGGTGCAGCGCTGGCCGGCGCTAATAAACGCCGACATCACGGTGTGATGTACCGCAGCATCGAGGTTGTTCACCTGCCAAACCACCAACGGGTTATTGCCACCCATTTCCAGCGCCAGCATCTTCTCCGGCTGGCCGGCAAATTTGTGGTGCAGATCGAGACCCACATGCCGGCTGCCGGTAAATAATACGCCATCGATCTGCAGGTGCTCGACGAGCGACTGACCTGTTACTCGGTCACCATAAAGTAAATTGAGCACGCCGTGCGGCAAACCGGCCCGCTCCCAAAGTCGTGTGATTGCTATCGCGGTGCGGGGCGCATATTCGCTGGGTTTGAAAACAACGGTGTTACCTGCAAGTAGTGCCGGCACGATATGGCCGTTCGGCAGGTGGCCCGGAAAATTGTAAGGCCCCAGCACTGCCAGTACGCCATGTGGCCGATGTCGTACCACGCTGGTGCCTTCCGCAACCGGCGTAGCCGATACACCGGCGCGGGTTGCTTGCGCGCGGATGGAAATACCGATCTTGGCCGCTATCGATGCAACTTCGCTACGCGCTTCCCAGGCAGGCTTGCCGGTTTCCGCCGTAATGGTTTGCGCCAATGTTTCGGCGTCTACCGTCACCAGTGTTTGAAACCGTTCACATAATTCGATGCGTTGGGCGAGCGTGGTCGCCGCCCAGTTGGCGAAAGCTGAATGCGCTGCCGAGCAGGCTTGGTCGATTTGCTCAATACCGGCTGCATTACCTTGCCAACTGAGAAGGCCAGTGGCAGGATCGTGCGTGGTGAGTGGCACCCCGGTGCCCACGACCCAGAGGCCGTCGACATAATGTTCAAGCGTGTGCACGCGCACCGGCTTTCAACGACATGGTACGTACCCGTTGGCCGGGCTGGCAACCTAATGCCTCGGCTTGCGGCGGCGTCAAGGCAACATCCAAACCAGCAACCTGCTCGGCTAGAATCACCCGAAACTTATCCATCGCCGTCGTCGCTATCATGCTGGACACACCCTGCTCCAGCGCTGCATCGCAATGACGAACGACACCGACCAGGCTTTCGCGATTGGCGCGCAAATCGCTGATACGCGCCTGCAATACCGGCCCGGCGTCAAAAATATCGATATAACCGGCATGAAACATGCCTTCTTGCTGCAGCAGGTGCCGGGCAGGCTCGGTATCGACATGCACCATGCCGATGACTTCCTGCGCTTCGCGTGGGAGGTAGGCGACATATAGCGGATGGCGCGGCATCAATTCGCTGATGAACGATTTCTTGCCCTGGCTGCAGAGATCATCGGCCCGTTTGAAATCCATATGAAAAAAATGTCGGCCGAGATTTTCCCAAAACGGCGATACGCCGTCTTCACGCAGAAAGCCCCGCATTTCCGCGATGATCGTTTGTGGAAATCGCTCGGCAAATTGCGCGATGAACAGAAAGCGGCTTTTCGATAGTAACTTGCCGTTGGCTGCCGTGCGATAGTCCGGGTGGAGGTACAGAGAACATAGCTCGGCGGCACCGGTCAGGTCGCTCGACAGGTACAGCGTTTCCATCGGCGAGAATATGCCGAGTTCGACACTCGAATGCACCAGCGTGCCGATACGAAAATTATAAAACGGCTGACGCAAGCCTACAGCCGCTTTAATGGCGCACACGCCCACTACCTCGGTGGTAATCAAATTTTCCATGACGAACAGGTAATCACATTCTTCAGCCGCGACGGTACCGGCGAACGATGCGCAGGCAAGGTCGATGCGTGAGCGCAAGATCGAAGAATCGGGCTTGAGCGTCGTCATGCCTGGCCCGACTTTTTTCGCCAACGCCATCAAACCATTCAAATCGGCCGCAGCCACCGCGCGCACCACCAGCATCGTCGCTCCTTTTCTCCGTCGAGCTTCATTGTCGGCCAAACGTTTTGCAAAACCAACACCATTCACCGAAATTTTAAAAAACTTGTACTTAGGAAACTAAATGTTTTAGGATGTCATGTACCGCACAGCAAAGATACCCATGAAAACAGCGCAACAAGAAATAGACGAACGCACTAACCTAACCAGCAACAACATGTTCGAGCTGCTGCTGTTTCGCCTCGGCGAAAGTGCAAATTCAACGAAGCGGGAGTTGTACGGCATTAACGTTTTCAAGGTACGGGAATTGCTGGAAATGCCGAAGATCACGGAAATGGCTGGTATTCGCCCGCCGATGATGGGCATGGCCAATGTGCGCGGACAAATCGTGCCGGTGATCGACTTGGCTGCTGCTGTGGGCTGCAAAGCGGTTAACGGCCATCGAATATTGATGATCACCGAATATGCCCGCTCGACGCAAGCCTTTGCCGTCGAGGACGTCGATGAAATCGTGCGGTTGGCCTGGAGTCAGGTGCTCTCCGCTGAAGGTACCGCGGGAAGCGCAGGTATGGTTACCAGTATTGCCCGTCTGGATGGCGATGTCGATAATAGTCGTCTGGCACAGGTACTCGATGTGGAACAGATATTACGTAACGTCTTGCCTTCTGGCGAAGCAGATGTCGATGTGTCGGTTCTCGGTGCGCCGGTGACGCTGCCCGAAGGTACTCGCATTCTCGCTGCGGACGATTCCGGGCTGGCCAGAAGGCTGATCGAAGAAGGGCTTGGTGCGATGAATTTGCCGTTCATCATGACCAAAACCGGCAAAGAAGCTTGGGAAACGCTCCAGAAAATCGCTGATGAAGCGATCAGCCAGGGCAAAACCGCAAAAGACCGTATCGCGCTGGTGTTGACGGATTTGGAAATGCCGGAAATGGATGGCTTTACCTTAACCAGAAAAATAAAGAGCGATGCGCGAATGCAGTCAATTCCGGTAGTAATCCACTCTTCCTTAACCGGTGCAACCAACGAAGATCATGTGCGCAGCGTAGGCGCAGACGCCTATGTGGCAAAATTTGTCGCAGCCGAGCTTGCTGAAACGATTCGTGGTGTACTAGCGAAAACACCCCGGTAAGCCGGTAAAGCGGCCGGGTGAGTACATGACATGAAAATAAGCGTGCGGCCGTACAGAAAAGTCGATTGCGCATCCTGTAAACTTAGGAAAAAAGTGGATATGGGGTAAGCGTTGACGACGTATCAACACGGCGTCGCTTTTTAAGGTCGCCCTTTTCTTGAAAAGACGAATGATGGAGCCGGTTCAGGACCAGTTTTGCGACCCGAATCGGGGCAATAAGCAGCATGTGATACCGCTTGAGCTGTCGCGCGTGGCAGTAGTGTGCAGCGAAGCGTTAATTGCCGTTCAGTACTGGCCGTCGAAAAAAAGCGCTGAACTCGTTGCCCGGCTGGCCCGAGAAGAGCAAATCAATTTCGAATATTTTCCCGTACGCTACACTGGCGCGGGTGCCGCCGAAAGTGTGAAACAAGCCTTTGCGCAACTGCAAGCGCGTGGAGCCGAGGCATTTGATTTGATACTGGTGATCGGCGACGCCAGCGGCGAAGCGGATATCGGGGTGGTTCACCAGGTGTTGGCACCGTCCATCGCAGGCGCGTCGGTTCCGGTTTTGACGGCCTTGGGGCCCGACGATGGTGAAACCATTCTCGGCGATACCGCGTGTAAAGTATTTCCGACTACCCTGGCACTTGCTGAATTTTTGTCGGGTATTACCCAGCAGCGCTATCTCCTGGCTGACCAGGTGTTAGCACGTATCAAATCGCTAGGACAATTTCTTTTAGCCGAGCATGAAGTCGAATCCAAGATTTTGTTGAAATCGGTGTTGCAACCGACGTTACAGCGACATCTCGATTATCTAACCGTTCAACTCGACGAGACCGCGGCCGCCATGCGCGGCGTTACCCAACAACTACACTTGCGGCTTCTCCGCGAAGAAGCGGTGCTCGAGCAGTTCCGTGCGCGGATCGGTGTCGAACTTGCAAGGATCGCAAAAAACAATGCGGCTCGGGTCAGTCCAATGACCGAAGACAGTCGCCCTCGTCCAATTGGCGATCAAAAGGCATTGAAAGGTAAGATCGATAAAGTCAGAACTACATTACTCCTAACGTATCTATTGCTGATCGGATTACTGTGGTGGCAAGCGACCCCTGGCAACGCTATATTTTTTGGTGGATCGGCGTTGGTGATATTGAGCGCGTTATACGTGGCAATTTGTAATCGATTGATCGACAGCGCGAACCGCCATTATCACGACATCCACGACGACGAATTCGATGAAGAGCCGTCTCGGCCGACGGGGCAGATGTCAGGGCAGCCGTTACAAAATGCGACGGATCATTCGATGTTTGATATTCCGACCATCGATTCCCTAGATGTAGGTCGTTTGCGTAAATCGAATCGAATAGAACCATGGCTCTAACGATAAGGAAACATGATGACCGACCATAAGCTCGAGCTCGGCAAACCTATACCGCAAGGCATTCAACCGGGTGTTCAGCAAAATATGCAGCAAAACACGCAGCAAGAGGCAGTAGACGAGCATAAGCAATTAAGCAATTTGCTGCAAAAATTGGAACAGTCGGAAAACCTGACCCTTGATGAACTCGATGCGGTAATTATCCAGGCCGACGCAGCTTATAAGAGCAGGTTGGCGCGACTGCAACATACCCGACAGATGATCGATCAGCTCGGCACGCCGCCTGCTTAAATTAATTCATGACCATAAACCAGCCTAATGACGCGACAGTGCGGGCGATGCAAGGAGCAGCGCCCCTAGCGGCTCGTCGTCGCCTCAATCCTCTGGAAGCCGGTGCGGCAACAGCAGTAATCGTATCGTGCCTCGTGGCTTTAGCGATGATGACCGGTGTATTGCCAGCACCGTCATACTTGCGCGTACCGGGCACAGTTGATCGATCAGCCGATGCTGGGCAAATTCAGCAGCTGGCAATACCGCAAACAGCGCTCCTGCCAATGCCAACGCCAGTACAGCCACGAACTGTAACGCCAATTTTGACACCGGCTTTGACACCACTTGCAACCATCGGCCTTACCGAAGAAATCGTTCCTTTAGCTGCTTTACCAGTTTTACCTGCGCCACTAAGCACTCCGCTGCTAGTCCAAGACGATAATGCTGAACAAGCGGTTGATCAGGTACCACCACGGCGCACCAAAGCCCGCAAGAATCGCCAGTATAAAAACGATAAAGCGCAACGCAATGCCCTGGCACGAGGCACGTCGACCAAGACTCGGCAGGAAGTCATCGCCGAGCTAATGCGCGCCAAACGCGATGGCAGCTATAGGGCTGCTTCAGAAATTTACCGTTAATTACATTCGGCCTCCACCCCTCCGTTTTTTCCAGTTCTAGACCCCCATTTCGCAGTGCATCGAGCCACCTTGGGTTGCCATAAACGGCATCCCAACCAATTTTTAATCGCAATTCTGAACGCCTCTTCGCTCCCTGAACGACCGCAAAACAGCCGGATTTGAGTTCTTTCGGGAAATAATGACGTAAATTCACATCACAGTGTTAGCTGATTGATATCCTTACGGAAATTTATTTTCGATAAAAGCTGTTATTTATCAACTATCTAGATTTTGTACAACTTTTATTGGTTAAGATATCTGGTATAAAGTTTCCTGAGATACAATAGAAATATAGCAACTTATTTCTCATCAGCGCAAGAAATTTGAGATCCGTAAATTTTTTAGCATTACTTTGGGTATCTTTTTTACCGATTCCAACCGGATCGGCAACGCATTTTCTACTTAGGACAACCGCATGTATCACCTAGATTCAGCGTCTGCTTTCACACAAGGTTCATATCTCACCGACCTGAACAATCGCCTCGGCTTAGAAAGCGAGGAAGAAATCACGCACTCTGAGCGGTTGCCCTTCACCGTGCGGTTGGTACAAAACGAGGAAGACCTGTCGAAGGCGGTGAAAATCCGCCATGCGGCTTATGCGCGTCATGTGCCGGTATTAGCATCGAAACTTGTTAACCCAGAAACTCCAGACACTGATCGCGGTGTCGTTGTGTTGCTCGCCGAATCCAAGGTCGATGGCTCGCCATTAGGTACGATGCGTATTCAAACCAATCACTTTCAACCGCTCGCTCTAGAACAATCAGTAGAGTTGCCTGAAAAGTTAAGAATGCGCCGGCTTGCTGAAGCCACCCGGCTGGGCATCACCGACGAGCGTGTTGGGCGGTTGGTAAAGACAGTTTTGTTTAAAGCGTTTTATCTGTATTGCTGCCGGAATAAAATTGAAGTAATGGTAGTAGCTGGACGTGCACCTATTGACCGCCAATATGAGCGCTTGCAATTTGAGGAAGTCTATCCCGAATTAGGGTTTATTCCGCTAGCACATGCAGGCAACATGCCGCACCGTGTAATGGCTTTGGAAGTCGGAACCGCTGAAGCAAGGTGGCGTGAAAGCCGGCATCCTTTGTTTCAATTCGTTGTAAAAACTCACCACCAAGATATCGATGTAGGGCCTAAGATGGATTTTAAATCGTATGACGGTCTAATCGGTCGGATTTTTCCAAATATGGGACGTGCGCCTGCTACAGTTTCAGCGGATTATTCCGTTACCAGCATGTAGCTGATCGCCTAGCCTGTTGTAGACGTGCCGGCAAGGTTCTCATTTACGCTTGATTGTTCGGGCACCTGCGCATAGAGTCGCAGGTGCGACATTGCATTGCGTTGATGGTATTCCCGACCGAGAATTCATAAGTATGAAACACATTTGGCGCGTGCAGAACGGCTTGGTATGTCCAGGGAAAACCTTTCTCGAACACTGGCTACTAATTTTTACTACCTACGCTCTACCAATTTTCCTAGCTCTGCTATCTATCGGTGCAACCATAGCATTTGAGTCCAGCTACGCACTTGCCAATGGGGAAAAGCTTGCGTTTCGAGCATTCATTGAAGAAGCAACATCGCTGACTCCCGCGCAGGCTCAAATCCGTTTGCAACAAGTGCCAGTTGTCGAGCAATTTGACACCAGGCTTGTTGAGAACCCGGTCTGGTTCAATGTTACGGCAAAGCCTGCTGCTGCGAATCAACCAATCGCTTTAGAATTTCCCTCGCGCCATGCTATGGCTATCAGTTGTTGGGATGCTTCTACTTTGACAACTTTGGGTCAAAGCGATCGTATCGAAAGCAATGATGCAATGAAAGTCATTAAAGCTGGCTTTTCATTGACGTTGACGTCGAACCAAAATGGCAGGCAGGTTTTGTGCCGTGCGCTATTTCAAGGCCCTGCACGAGCGACAGTGCTCCAATGGCAAGAGCCTCAGCTACAAATGTCAGCTCTAGAATTCCACAGGAATTCGGGCCTTTTAGACGGTGGTTTGCTCGTACTTGCGACGTTTGTTTTGATTGCGGCGCTCATCAATCGTAATGGTACTTACACACTGTTTGCGTCATGGTTAATCGTTAACCTTCGCATGGGTGCACTATCTGCCGGTTGGGATACGCAGTGGCTAGGACATTCCTTGCCCACGGAGTGGATGACACAGATACGTGCGCTGACTCTAGCGGTCTTCTATATTCTTACTTTGATGCTTTTTAGTTCGTTATTTCGTGAAGATTTATTGAAATTAAAAAGTACGCGTCTATTACGTATTTGCCAGCTTTCCTGCGCGCCGTTATTAGTACTATCAATTTTTCTGCCTTACAAGTATTTGCTGTTACTAATTTGGGTTGCTTCCGGATTTGGCGGTGTAACGCTAGTTTATTATCTGTTCCATATTGTCAAATTAACTCGGTCACCCGTTGCGCTTTGGTACGCCGCCTCAATCTTTACAACTGTCGCTTCCAGCTTATATGAAATCGTTTGCGCAGCACTCGGCTACACAGGCTTAATTGCAGGCATTAATACTGTCACAGCGGGACTTTTAGCCAGCATCCTAGCCGCCCTCGCCCTGGCGCATCAGATGCGCATCCACCACCGTCAACGCCTGGATGCCCAAGCCGAGTTGCAGCATACTTTCCAGGCGATGCCGATCGGGCTGTTCACACTTGATCTACGTGGCCGTTTTCTAAGTGCTAACCCAGCCTTGCACACCATGCTCGGGGTCGACGACGTCATGTCGCCGGGGCGCAATACTTTGGCGCAGTATTTCAATATTGGCTCCTGGGAGCAGTTGCACGACATCGTGCATGTGGACGGCGATAGCGAACTACAGCTGCAGCGCAACCGGGCACCCGACAGCACCGGCGAGATACAGCATTTTATGGTCAAGGCGACACTGGCGCGTGGCAAGATCGAAGGATCGCTTCAGGATGTGACGCAGCAACTGAAGGCTACCGAAGACCTGCGGTTCATGGCAAACAACGACCCGCTGACGAAAGTTTATAACCGACGCGGTATCGAGCACGCGCTCGCCGATGCCGTCGTCGAACTGGCCGAAGGCAAACCGCTGGCGCTGGCATACCTCGACCTCGACCGGTTCAAGCTCATCAACGATCTTTACGGCCATGCCACGGGTGACGAAGTACTCAAGCAAGTCTGCAAGCGTGTCGGCGGTATGCTCAGTGGCGGCCAGCATATGGGGCGTGTGGGTGGCGACGAATTCGTGATCGTGTTGCCGGACACATCGATCGTGCTGGCTTCATGGATTTGCCGCGGCATCGTCAACAGCATCAGCAATGCTGCCTTCTGCATCGACGACAAGGCGTTTCAAGTGCGCGGCTCGATCGGCCTGATCGAAGTCAGCCCGGGTGCCCAGATTCGCGATGCGATGGCCACTGCCGACCGTGCTTGCCGTGCGGCTAAAAGCGGTAACCACGGCAGCCTGGTCGTATATGAAAAAAATGCGCCGGCATTCCGCGA
This sequence comes from Pseudomonadota bacterium, assembly GCA_040385645.1. Lineage (GTDB taxonomy): Bacteria > Pseudomonadota > Gammaproteobacteria > Burkholderiales > Burkholderiaceae_D > JANXSS01. The sequence continues at coordinate 131,785 of JAZKGZ010000010.1, read as the reverse complement.
ACTCGAAGCCGAACTCGATCTGGTGGAACGCTTGAGCGGTGGCGTCGCACCGGAGGGGCTGTTCGTGGAAATGCAGCCGATCATGTCGCTGAAAAAACCGTTCGAATCCCTGAATTTCGAAGTGCTGCTGCGCATGCGTGACCATGACGGCAGTTTGATTCCGACATGGCGGGTCATTACCGCCGCAGAAAATAGTGGCCAAATCAGCGTCATCGATCGCTGGGTACTGTCAACCACCCTCGCCTGGCTCGATACTAACCTGGCGGTGTTGGCGCGCACCCAGTTCGTCTGTATGAATCTGTCGGGTGCATCGCTGAACGACGAACGCTTCATCCAGGATGCCTTCGTCATGCTTTCGGAAAACCTGCATGTGGCCAACCGGCTCTGTATCGAAATTACCGAAAGCGTTGCGCTGCACGATCTTGACAATACGCGCCGTTTCATCGACAAGGTACGCAGCTATGGCGTCAAGGTCGGGCTCGACGATTTCGGTGCCGGTTATACATCGTTCTCTTATCTACGCGAACTGCCGGCCGATATTCTAAAAATCGATGGCAATTTCATCGTCGACATGAATGCGCACCCGGCCAACATCGCCATCGTCGAGGCGATCGTCAGTCTGGCCATGAACCTGGGCATGAAGACGATTGCCGAATGGGCCGAGGATGCTTCTACCGTGCAAACGCTGGCAGAGATCGGTGTCGACTATGTGCAAGGCTTCGTGGTCGCCCGCCCACAGTCACCGGACGTGATTCTGGCCGCGCAATCGTCGGCAAGCTTCATCACCGAAGCGGGATTGATGGAATTCGTGCAATCGCTCGGCACGACCAGGATTTTGCCGCAGGACCGCCGCAAGCCGACTCGCTCCGAAGATCTGCACTAGCGTACTCGTTAGCGTAAAACCGGTCGGTTTAAACATGCAGGCGCGATTGATTTAGCTAGCGCGAAGCTCGAGCATAATTTTGCCGATGTGAACGCTCGACTCCATCAACGCATGCGCCTGGGCCGCTTGCTCGAGTGGGAAGGTTTTGTAAATCACCGGTTTGACCCTGCCGGCACCGATTAGTGGCCAAACGTTCTGCAACAGCTTAGCGGCAATCGCTGCCTTGAACGCAACCGGCCGAGCACGCAGCGTAGAGCCAGTGATCGTCAGACGGCGGCGTAGAATCTGCCCCAGATCGACTTCGGCACGCGAACCGCCGAGCAAGGCAATCAATGCTAATCGCCCATCCTCGGCCAACACCTGCAGATGTCGCGCCGCATAAGCGCCGCCAATCATGTCGAGGACCACGTTCACACCTTTGCCACCGGTTTCAGCCTGCACGATTTCCACAAAATCTTCGGTCTGGTAATTGATGGCTCGTACCGCGCCGAGTGCTTCGCAGGCACGGCATTTTTCTTCCGAGCCGGCCGTGGCGAATACCTGATGCCCGAACGCCGCAGCCAGCTGGATCGCTGCCACGCCGATGCCGGATGAACCACCTTGCACCAGCAGTGTCTCGCCCGGTTGCAAGCCGGCACGATCGAAAACATTACTCCAGACGGTAAAAAACGTTTCGGGTAAAGACGCCGCTTCGAGCGGTGTCAACCCAGTCGGTAGGGGCAGACATTGCGCACGTGGTGCCACGCAGTACTGCGCGTAACCGCCGCCCTGCGTCAGGGCGCAAACCATATCGCCCATTTGCAGGGATCCGTCGCCCAGATCACCGGCGACGATGCGCCCTGCTACTTCCAGGCCGGGTATATCCGATGCGCCTGCTGGCACGGGGTACTTACCCAGCCGCTGCAGTACGTCCGGCCGGTTGATGCCGGCTGCATGCACCTCGATTAATACTTCCCCTGCACCTGCCACCGGCGTCGCTCGCTCGCATGGCACTAGCATATCGGGTGGCCCAGGATGCCGAATTTCAATTGCGCGCATGACAGCTCGAGAATATTAGCGTAGGGGTCAGCCAGGGATTGGCCAAGAGCTGGCCCAGGGTTGGCCTGGACCTGACCTGAGATCAAGCCAGACTTGGCCGCTTAGGATCAGCTCGTAACGATCAGCCCGTGATGACCAAACGGTTATCGATTGCCTTCACACCGCTGACGCCATTGACCAACGCTTCGACCTTCTTGCGCAGCATCATGCTCTTGATCTCACCTTTCAAAGTCACGGTACCGGCTGCGGTATCGACAGCAATTTTCGTTGCCGCCAGATCGGCATCGGCTGCCAGAGCGCTCTGGACTTTAGTTGTGATCGCCGCATCCGTGGTGCCGGCCGATTGCTGCATCGCTGGCGCGCTGGTGGACTGGGACTTTGGTGCAGCGCAGCCGACCAGCAATGCAACGGGCAACACAGTAGCCAACAAGATGGCAGTTTTCATAAAATTCTCCTGGAATGATTGTAAGTTTGATAACGCGATGACGAAATATTGCGCACCTTTATTACGCACCTTTTTCACCACCGCTCGGATGATAAACCCATTAGCCCGGGCAACACCATCGACAATGACATTTTGCACACTAAAAATTTTCCGGCTTGGTGTACTCTGTGGGTTATGAACGACGACACCAACATAGAACTGTGCGGCCCTTTCACCGTGCGCGACAGCTCGGGTAATGCCCGGGATATCGAAGCGATCCGCATTTTTGACGAAGGCTACGGAATTATCGACGTCTACGTGCACCTGGCCCATGCCACGCAAGGCGATGTGTTGTTCGACGATCCGGTATTGGTCGGCCAAATTATGCAGCGCCTACATCAGCTAGGCTACGAAGGTCCGGATTTCGGCCACGGCGACCTCGGGCTGCAAGACGACAAGCTCATCGTGCTGGAAGCTCCGGAGGCGTTCAATACCTTTGCGGCCAGCCGCGGTTGGAAAAATCTCGCCGAAGAATTTCTCGACGATGAAGTCGACGCCATGACCAGGAGCCACATCGGCACGTCGCCTTCGAGCACATTGCTCGATGCCTTGATGCGCAAGTTCAAGGCATCGTGACATGAACGAGGCTTTGTCGAACGACGAATACGACGCACTCGGCCAGATCGCCGATTCTGCACATTCTGCACACAATGCAGCCACGACAAGGCCGAGCGCCTGTGTGGCTCGCAATGTCAAGCGCTTGGCGGGATTGAAATTTGTCGTTTACGGCAAGGATGGCCGTTTGTCGGTGACTGAAAAAGGCGCGCAGACATTGTTTATCCGGCGCTGCATCGACGGTTTGCGAGCCGTGGCACAAAACCCGGCGGCGACGCTAGCAGTCGATGTCCAAACTTTTTTGAGTAAAAAAGGCCATCTCGTGCCGAGTCAAACTGGCGGCTACCTACTTACGCAGCGCGGCACGGAAAGCCTGGCCGATATCGATATCACGGCGCGCTGAGCGCATGGCATCACGCTAGAGGCGGCATTTGACGATTGATCTGCGCAATTTCGGTTGGCGACAAGTGATTTAGATGCGACTGCACGATCGCGCATGCTTCGGGTATCAGCGCCTCAGGCAGCTCGCCGCAAAACTCCGCCAGCATGTCGAGTAATTGCAACCGCATCGGATGAGGCAATACATCGGCGGTTTGCGCCAAACCGTTGAACCCCTCCGGTAAGAAATCCTCGGCGTCCTCCAGCATGTCGTCTTTCATATGCTCAACAAAATCTTCGAGAATGCTAGCGATTTCTTCGCAGGCCATGTCTGCATATAATTTGTCGTAAGCCTCGACCCTGCGCAATAGCCGCTCGAATTGCACGACCATATAATGCGGCGGCAAATTGATCGCCACGCGCACCACTCCGCCAACTAGGCATACCTGCCTGGGCTCTGCCAACGCCGAGGCGACGCGATTGGCGGATTCAAGCAAAGCAAACTGGAAGCCGACATCGAAATCGAGGATCTTGTCGTAAATTTTTTCAAGCAATGCCGGCTGTTCGAAAACCGGCTGTTTCGAAACCAGCTTGAGCACATCGTGGAAGTCCGAAATCGAAGCGATCTGGTTTTCTTGCGGCGATAACGTCTGAATCAGGTTTTGTACCAACGTCAAGCGCGCCTCGGGCGCAATATCCGTCACATATTGAACCATCTGAGTGAATCGAACCTCGAAAGGCGAGCCGTCGGTAATTGTCTGCAATCCAAGGATGAGTGCCGCAGCAGGAGCCTGTTGCAGCGGAATCGCCAGTTGTCGAAGCGACCGATAGATGTCGTCGAATGCACAATGGCGCAACTCGCGCGGCAAGTGTTGCAGCCCCTCGGCAAGCGAGACCAGCATGGCAGGCCGTACGTCCGTTCGCTGAATCTCAGCAAAGCGTAAAAACGAACCAAAAGCCGCTTGCCGGTCGGCCATTGGATAGAATTCCAATAATTCGATAATCGCTTTTTTGCAAGTTGGTTCGGCTGCGCCAGCCATGTTTGAGGCAACGCTACGCAGTGCCGTAAACGCCGCAGCTTGCAGTGCGGTCGGAAGCAGCTTGACCTGTTTTCCGAGCGCGGCGACCAGCAATGCCTGATGTGGTGGCAACAGTTTTGGTATTTCCTCCAAAAGGCAACGGAACGTGCCGCGCTTGACGTCTGGTTGAGGTTGGTGCTCGATGGCATCGGCCAAACCCTCGAGCAAATGCACGCGTGCCTCGGCTTCGATACATAACGGATGAGAGAAAAAAGCCTGCCATTGAAATGCCCGTTCAGTATCGCTCGCCGTCAGATACATACCTTTAGCCAAACTGCCTAAAGTTTCGGCAAAGACCCTTGCGTTGGTCCATGTGGGGCAACAGGAAGCGCCAAGCGCCGCATTTTTTTTAGCGACGATTCGGCCGACCATTTTGTCGAGAAACACGATGTGTGCCTGGCAATGGAATGCATAGGCGTCCTGCAAACACCGGCGCTCGTGCTCATGAATTTCAAAACTATCGACGTGAACTTGCAAACTTTTTTCGGCAAAGAATCTGGAGACAGCCTCGCCAGCGCGATAGCGTTGAAATGGATCTCGTAATGCGTGGTTGGCAAGACATAATGCCTTGAGCGGGTTGCCGACGTCGGCACCCGGCGTCCCGACGTGTCGGGCCAACGCCTCGGCAACATGGCACAAGACATCCGCCTGGAATCTCTGTCCGAGCGCGCCAGCAACTTTGATGATATCTAGTAAGGCAGTCGAAGCATCGCTACCGGTAGCTTTGCCCGGTTGGAAGCTCTCTTGGATGAGCCGTTCAGCAACGATCCGTTCCTGCAGCGCATTGCGACATAGCCGATTCGTGGTGTGCAAATGCTTTAGGTCGCCACTTCTTGCAGGAAGACTTTCGGCGATGTGGACGATGATTTCCTGGGGCAGGCTATTCAACGACACTGCGCCGGGCACCGGTGATACAGCTACCGAAAATGTAGCAGGTACGGACGATACGACCGGGTTGGTTTTATAACGTGCTTTCATCGGCCATCCTGCCGAAGCGACATCGGTGGTAACAAGGCGGTGATCCGACTAAATTCAGCTATCGAAAGACCATCGAGCTGCATCAGAATAGCCAGCCGCACTGCACCTTGCCATCGGGCCGGTGTACGGACGTAAACCGTTGCCAGCCGCTCCATCACATCCACCCGCACTGCATGCGGCAGCTTTTCGGCCAGCTGCACGATCGTGGTAAAAACGTCCGGTAAAGCAAAGCCCTGAGTTTCAGCATAGACAAAATCCTGCGAATCGAGTTCGGGAATCAATTCATCGAAAGTGTCGCCGACGGTAGTCAGCGCCTGAGTGGCATATGGCTGTGGCAAGGCACCGAACTTCGTGACCAGGCGTTGAAATTGCGCGAATAGAAAAGGGGAATCCAGACCTTTCGCCACCCTTGCCGCGTCATCGGCCAGGATTGCTTGTGACCGTGGCGGCAATTTGTCGGCTACACGGTTGGTCGCTTCGAGCAGCTTATTCATCCAGTCGTGGTCGAGCGTGGAAATAATCTGGTAACACGTTTCGAGTAACGGCACTTGCTCCGATGGCGATTGTTCGGCCACCAGTTCCAGAACATCTCGATAATCCAGGCATTCCACTACCTGGTGCGCCTGGTCCTCGAGTTGAGCGACCATATTTTCCACCAGCAGCTTTCGCCTGCTTGGCGCAACCGTGGCGGCATAGGTCATCATGTCAGCGAAGCGCAGTTGATAATCGGCGTAATTGTCGTGGGCGAGATCGGCCAAAGCACTAGCAAGCGCCGCTGCGGGCTCGGATTGCAATTCCGGCGGCAGGGCAAGCATCGCTCTATACGTATTTTGAAATGCAAGATTGCGCGCATGCTCGGGCAAATGCCGAATGGCCTCGGCGAGCGCCGTTATCTGCGGCGCTCGCATAAGAGCGCGGTCGCCTTCGGCGCGCACCAACAGCGAGGCAAAAATTGATGGTGTCGCATCCGGCGGGCTGGTTTCCAGAAAGTCGACCATCTCTTTTATACATTCGACCCGCACTGGCGCGGGTGCAGAATCTGCAACCCTGCGTAAAGCCTTAAATGCTGCCAGTTGTGCAGCATCGGTTTGAAAGGTGGTCATCAGCAATCCGGCATGCCCGATGCCGTATGACATATCCCGCTGCGGTAATTTCGCGATTTCAGGCAGCAATTGATAAAACCCGGATTCCCTCATCAGTGAGGCGCTGAAATTATGAAGAGCATCGGCCAATCCTTCCAGAAGATGGACTCTGCCTTCCGGCTGGGCGCAATATGAAGCCGAAAAAAATTTAAGCCATTGGGCCATACGCCGCGCAGGGTCCCGGATCAGATAGAGGCTGCTGGCTAAGTCGCCTGCTATTTTGGCACGCACGTTTGCCGGCGTATGCGATCTGCCAAGAAGTAATGTAGGCGGTTCTTGAAGTTGCAATTTTTTGGCGACGACGCCGGCCTGGTTTTCCAGAAAATCGATTTGATCCTTCACAAACGACACATAGATTTTTTCCAGCCGACGCCGGTCGCGGGGTCGATTTTCCAGCGCCAGGGCATGGGCATAGAAATGCTGATGATTCATCACGACGCTGGCAGCTTGCGTAACCCGATACCGTTCCAGCGGATCGACCAGTTCTTTGGCGGCTTGCAACACCTCGCGCAACGGTGCGCAGATGTCGAAATCGCGCCTGTGCGCATAAATCAATATTGCATCGAGTATCCGACACAGAATCTTGGTCTGCGATACCGGGTAGAGCAGTTTCGCAGCTTCGACGATGCGCAACAGCGCCGGAGCGATGTCTCGATCCAACACGCGATTGAGCCTGATCGCCTCGTAACAAAGTTTGTCTGCTGTGATCGACTGCTCCAACGAAGCCCGTATGCTGTGCGTGGTACTGAAAAATGCTTTCAGATCATCGCCACGGGTTTCGAGATGCGTTGCGATATGGTCGACCACCTCGCTCGGCAAGCTCTCGATACTCACCGGACGCACCGATTTCTGCCCACGAACACCGGGCCGGCCCAAAGCCGAAAGTTCGAGTACGGTGCCGCGGCGCGGCGCTCGCTCATTTGGCAGGTTGCCGGGCCCAACCTCGACATACGGTGTCGTGGCCGGGACGGTACCTTCAGCGATATGCCGGACGGTAGTAAGCAGCTTCGTTTCTAGACGCTTCATTTATTTATTGCATTCAAAAGTTTCATAAACCTTATGAACCTCATACACCGCGTAATCGGTTGTACAAACCTGCCGATTCAACCGGCGGCAAACCATCGAAATGGCTTGAGATCATGACCTGTAAGTGAGGCTGTATCTCGGCAGCGAAACCACGTGAAGCATCGACTACTTTTTCAAGCAGGCAAATGCGATGTGGGTTGGGCAATCTTGCCGAAATTTTTAGCAAAGTACTCACGAGCAGCCATGTTGCTTCGCTGTCCGCACCGACGATCGCTTGTAAATAGTCTGCAGTCGAGTTAAGCCGATTGCAGATACGTTCCAACCCTTGCGTATTGAACGGTGGCGGCAGCGCTGCGGCTGCGTCGAGCAGCGTTTCGGTGTACGCATCGAGAAATGGTTCGTCGAGCCCCATGAGCGCTGTGCCACCGTGTTCGATCAGCGCTACCTGAGACGCCGGCGGCAACGTGGCACCCATACGTGCCCCGGCTTGTAGCAATTCATATTTGATTGCGCTCGAAGCGGGTTCGATCTGCTCGTACAACATGCCCAACAGCGGTATCTGCTCCCAAGACGGCTGTGCAGCGATCAATCTCACGACTGCGTGCAGGCTGGATACAACATTCGGTTTTTGATGCGACGCCTGACGTAACAACGCATCGATCATCGGCATGCGGTGTTCCACCGGGATTCCGGCTGCGAGATCGACGAGATTTCCAAAGCGTATCTGGCGCGCAGCATCGTTGCGAATATGACCCGACCGCGTGACCAGCGCGTGGCTTGGCTGAAGCTGCAGCTGTGGTGGAAGGTTTTTTATCGCCTGCAATAAGGCATCGAATGCCTGCAAATGCGAAATTGAAGCTGGATGTTCGATCTCCGCCGGTGTGCGGCGCAGTGCCGAAGCAAGTGAAGCCAACAACGTCGATTTCTCGACAGCCGGACGCGTGGGCACATCGATTACAGACAACAATTTTTCAAATATTGGCCACCGCTGTGCCGGTAGTTCCTGGTCTAGTGTTGAGATAACAGCCCGCATACATGCAAGCTTTTCGGTATCGGGTTCACTAAATGCAATCGTGAGCAATGCGTCGAATGCCGGCAGTTGCTTCATGCGGGATTCAAGTCTTCCGATGTGCGTTGCAAGCGTTTGCAGCAGCGTAGCGCGTTGCACGGATGTCAGCTGTACGAGTCGGTCTACCACGCACTCAAACGCTGTGTTGCGATGTAGCGGCAATCGCAAATCACCGATCGCTTCGGCGAGGTTTTGCAACAGCGGAAAATGATGCTGCGCGTCGCCCGTTCGAGTCATGTCGTAAAACCGAATCCAGGTATCCATGCGCCCACTATCGCTGGCGATGATGTGTAAGCTCCGTGCCAATCCGCCGTGCGCTGTCGCATAAGCCTGGGCGATGCCGCTCTGAGAGCCTGGACCGTCTGGGATGTACCGTGCCAACTGGCTAGCTTTGTTTTTCAAAATTTCTAGTTGAGCGTTGCAATACCATTTGTAGGTATCTTCCAAATGCTTGCGATGCATCGAGCCAGCAAGGAATGTTGCAGTGTAAGAACGCATCGGAGGCGCTTGCAACATTTGACTGACACATTCGGACAGTTGGAAAAAATTTTCAGGGCGTGCAAACTTCGTGCTCAAGCCGCAAAATATTCGAATTGGCTCGTTGAGATTGATCTGGGGCTTGACCGCATATTTCAGCATCGCCTCGGATACGTGCCGCATCAAATCGAGTTGCGATTGTGGCGGTAGGCCTCGAAGCTGATTCAGTACACTCATGAACGCGTACGGTACGCCGTCACCGGTCAGGCCGCTGCGTACGAGCGCGTCCAACCGAACGACGCAGCGGTCGAGCTTGACGCGATGTTGCAAAGCCGAAAAAATCGTTGCATTGTTGGTGACCGCAAGACGCACAGCGTCGGGCGTACCCTGTACAAAATTCGCAGCAATCTTGGTGATTATTTCCGCAGGCAGATCGATGAGTTCAGCCGATCTGCCTGCATCGCCTGCCACGTTACGAACGCGCTTAGGCAATCGGGCTCGGGAGCCGGCGGCATCCGACCTCGCGAGTGAATCGCTGCACGCAAAACCATGCCCAGCGCCTCGCTCGATACCTTCGATCACCGCGTCCGACTTGGTAGCGGCGGCGATTGGTGCCGTCTTGCTGGATTGTCGGGTTCTCACGCGTATGCCTTCACAATGAATCGCGCCGCCATCAAGCTACATCCATCGTTTGTGGTGTTAAGAATGCCGCTTGCATGGATGCCGGCAATTGGCCGACATGCGCATTGACTTCCTGACGTGCCATGGAAAATATCGCCGGATCGAGCGATTCAATTGCATCGACCGCACTGCGTAGGATCGCAGCACGCGCCTGCAGCGGCAACAACTCCGTGCTTCGCACCAACAGACAATACGTGTCCCGCAAGTTAGAGACAGGCGCATTGGCACTCTGGGCGGTGTGTTCGAAAATATTGAACATGATCTCAAAACCTTCAATCACCTCGTTCCAGGCAGCTTGTCGTAAATTTTCCGGCAAGGTGTCACACATTGAAACGACGCGAGGTAAATGATCTTTGACCTCGCTCTCGTTCATATGCAGCGTCGTGTAAGTGGCTTTGCGAAACACCGAAATCTGATCTGCCGGATCGAGCCGGCCAACTACCCGGAATATGGCACCAAGCATCGAAGTCGAAATTTCGGGCAGCGCGTAGGTCAGGCTTTCGTATAGATGATTGAGTAATCGAACCTGTTGCGAAGACGGTTGCAGCGCGATCAGGCTTAACGTGTCTCGCGCTGAGACGAGTTGCAGCACCGTGTCGTGTAAAGAAAAGGTAGCATTGATCAGGTTGAGTAACGCCTGCCTTGCCCCATGTTCCGACACATGCGGCAAAATATTTTCACTAATGAAATCCAACGACTGTTGAAACCGCGCGTGCTGTTGATCGCTCCCGTGCAGCGTATAAATTGCTGCATTGAGCCCGATTAACGGCGAGACCGCCTGTTCCGGATTTAATTCGACTGCGATTTGCCAAATGTCGTCGAAATATTCCATGCGTCGCTGGTCGTTTTCACAATCAACGACCATGCGGGCGAGTGTACAGAGCGTCGCGCTAGATTCCGCCTCCGGTAGCGCCTGAACTTTTCGAATCGCGTCCGCCATCATCGAATGCCAGTCGCTTTCAATACGCGTGCCGTGGGCAATCAGCAAAATTGTTAAGCTTTCCATTTCCTCACGCGGCGGCATTCTAGCGACGATCTGGCGCAGAGCAAAAAAATTGCTGCGGCAGGCTGCCTCGCTCAAATGTTGCAGGCGCTGCGCCAGATCAAAAACGATCGTGGGTTGCCATACGATGGGTATAGAGGGCAAGCATTGAACGATCGCAGCAAACGCTGTTTCGCGATCCACTTGTTCCTCCAAATCGCCGATCGCACAACTCAAGGTCGCGACAAGCTTTTTGCGATCCGCCAGCGTGCCGGCACGCTGATCGTTGAACATGTCGTGCCAGGTGTCATTGCGGTGGGTGCTGTCTTTGATCAAGAAAAGGCTTCGCGCCAGCATCGTCAGCGTTTCTACGACGATCGCAACTATCGGCGATGGTGTGCGCGCATCGGCATATTTCGGCAGCCGCTTCAAAGCATTGACATTTTGCAGCACAAAGTCCATAAAACCAGCTTTGAAATTTTCGAACATCGTCGACATCGCTGTTTTCGAAAACGCATGGTTGTTACGATCGTAATAATGGTCACGAAACGTCACATCACCGAGTTGCAAGCCGAGCTTATAGAGCAAAAGATAGCGTTGATGAACATCAGGCATCTCATGCATCGCAACCTGAAGCGCTTCAAACACTTCATGAAAACGTCGGTTGGCAGGCGTATGCAGATTAACCTGCAGCACACTTTGCACACACATCAGCACCAACTGGCGCAGGTCTGGCGTCAAGCCTCTCGCTTCGGCAATGATTTCTTTAAAAAATATGACTCGATCGACATCCGGTTGCGGCGCATGCGTGGCGGCGACCAAGCGATCGGCCACCGAACGCGGCGACACCGCTTGACGTAACGAGCGGTTCACCGAAGCAAGACGACTTGCATCTTTAGTACCGACCACAAATTTATTGGTAATTTGACCTAAGACAGAGTTTGGCAACGACGCCAAGCTAGCTAGCTGCGGATTCGTCGCACAAGGCGTGGCAGTGGCACGACGATGCCCCTTTGCCGCGTTCGATGGCGATGGTGGCGGCATGGTCGACTCGTGATGATCGATGCCTAAGAATTGTTCTGAGGCGGAAGGACCGATTTTCATAAATTAAGGATCATCAGTCGGTTAGATTGCTGCGGATAGCGCTGCTGCCACAGGTGGCACCGGTAACAGGGCGCGCAAGTTTGCTGCATTCAGTTGCGGCAGCATTGCCATGCAACGATCCAATAACCCGTCGGTTTCAAGCTTGCGCATGAAGTCGGATGCATACGAACGATCGGCACCGTGCGCCAGCACGACGACTTCGGTTACATGAGCTATGAAAGCAGCGGCAATATTTTTAGGCACGCGCTGCAGCATGCTGCACAGCGTTGCAAAGCTACCAACTTGCAGTTCCGACGTGCGATTACCTTCCACACCGTCTCGAACGGTCGTGATCAATGTTTCTATGCCATTGCGGATCGCTTCATGCACACGCTCAAGATCGGCAGTTGGCCACTCATACATCTGCGTGCACAGATCGTCGATAACTTTAACTGGCATTTGCTCGTGAACCGAAGCGAATGCCTGATTGGCTAATACTGCAAACACTTCGGCTCGGTCGCCGATCGGCAAACGGTTCGCCATCGCCATAGCCCAATGCAACGTGTGCGCGGCATCGGCGATCGGATGTAGATTTTTAGCGTTGCAACTGATTTCGACGAGATGCGTTCTTAACGCTACACCTTCGGTCTGGCTGATTAACAACAGTAGGTCGCCCAACGCGAGTTGACGTTGTGCAACTTGCTGGAAACCCAGTGCCAATTGGCCGAGGCCAGGGATTAGGCTGGTACGCGCCTGCGGTGACAAGCGTTGAACATCGTGACAAATTTGCGAGAAAAAATGCAATCGCAATTCCTCGGGGGCCATCAGAGCGAGCACCGGCACGATCACCTTGAGCGTACGAATACGTCCGTGTTCACTTAGGCCAGCTATTCTATTTACACAAAAAACCATTGCCCGCTGGCGGTGTATCGGCTCCGGTAGATGCCGAATCGAGGCCGCTAGAAACGGTAGACACGCATCTCGGTCAGCCTGATCCAATGCTTCCAGTGCTAACGCCGCTGAGCGGAAACTGGTTACGCGAATGGGCGCTTGCATTGTTTCGAACATCGCGACCGTGGCGGTAATCACGGCGGAGCGGGTATGGGAAGTAGGAAGCGCCAGGCCGAAATCCCATAATTCTTTGACTAGATCGGCTTGCTGCGGATGAGCGGTATTTTGCCCAACTGCAAACATCAGTGCGGCAATGAAAGCGGCGCGCTCATGTATCGGCAGGTCAGGCAGCAATAGCATGAGGGCGCGACGCGCAGCTTCGCGATCTGGTTGTATTGGCAAAAACCGTATTGCATTTGCCAATGCCAAAACTCTGGCGTGAATATGCGGTGAGCCATGATCAGTTTGTTGAGAAAGTTTTTTCCAGATCGCGAGGCGTTGTTGCGAATCGCCAATCATGTACATACCGTTAGCCATCATCGTTTCGAGCCGCTGCAATTCCGGTCCGGTCTGTTTTTCAACCATCGATTGCATGCCGCAAAAAAACTCTTGCGTTCCAGCTGCTACGTGCGCGCCGGCCTCACTGTTTGGCTGAACTGCGCGCCGGAAATTTACATGGGCAAATTCTCTAGCGATGGATATCAATAATTGCACCATTAATTTCTGGTCTGCGGGCTGTGCGGTAGCATCAAGCTGCTTTAATACAACTGTGCTTGCGGCTAATATCGTGGCGGCTTCCTCGGGCGTGCGGCATACCACGCCAATCTGTTTTATGGCCGTACGCAACACTTGCGCTCGCATTTGCAACGGGCGTCTAGCGTTGTCGAGCAGTGCCGGGTCCTGCAACACTTGTTGCAAATCCGCCGCTGTATATGGCTGATTCTCCTTCCCGTGCTGCGCCCGATGGACTTGTTTTTCTACCCAAGTTTGGTCCTTTAACGATTCGTTGAGTTTTTTATCAGTACAACTCAGGCGTACGGCATCACCAGAGCCGGACGTAAAATTTGCAGCGATACGCTGATGCAACTCCATTGGCAAAGAACCGAGATTGTTGTCCAGCACCGATGCCCGCCGTTTTTTTGCGGAGGCTCTGGTAAGCGGGCCGAATTTTGCTCGCTCGGCGTCAGATATGACTGGTACCGCCCTCGAACGCGTTTCAGTTATATTTGTACGGTCAATCACGTCTTCTTCACCGATCGCACTGATAGGCGTTTCAGACGAGCGGCTGGTTTTCATGGGAGTCTTTGCAAAAAATTTATCGATCTAAAATTATTGTTATGAAAAACTAATTACATTTTAGCAAGTTAATTATTTGTCAATATTCAAATCATTTTTTGGTTCGGCATCGAATCGCCCGTAAAAAAAAGCGTTCGATGAGGCCGAGCAGTGGGCGGTATGTTAGGCGAGCATCTTGAGCCGCGATTTCCGGGGCGCGCAAAGTTAAGTCGAATAGCGTATCGAAATCATTCTCAGCTGAGGAGGTGGGGCTGTACCAGGCATTAATGCAAATGCCGGTAAGAGAAAAGCTTAAAAAACTAGTGACGTTTGGGCGTTCCGAGCATGCCTGCTGCATGCAGACAATCTTGAATCAATTCAAGACGGAGAAGCGGGTTATCCAACGCCAGCAATCGCAATTTCTCCTCCGCTGGCAGCGGCAGCATTTCAGCCCAACGGTTGGCAACCCAACTGCAATCGTTGAAATGATAAGGTGAGCGTATGGGAGTCTCTTCGTCGCTGAGTTCTTGCTCGTGCCATCTATCAAGCAACGCATGCAGGGCATCGGCGACATCTTCTAACTCGCCAGGCACCTCGACATTTTGATCGTCTGCAACAGGGACGACCTGCGCTACCCATAATCCGTGCTTCAAACGTTCCCGCGATTGGATACGAAATCGAGTCGTACCGCCGCATCGAATTTGCATCAAGCCGGGCGCAGGCATAGTCGCACTACGAATTTCAGCCAAGGTACCGATCGAAGCAAACGATTCGACCGATTCGGGCGTGCGTACTTCGCTGCCTCGGAGTAGGGTTACCACCCCAAACCCGGCGTCGTTAGCGAGCGCTTTGCGAATCATATCCAGATACCGAACCTCGAATATCTGGAGTGGCAGATGCCCTCCCGGAAACAGCACGGTTTCGAGAGGAAATAATGCGACCGAAGTAGTCAAGTGACAGCTACCGAACTGGCTTCAACAATCGTTCAACGCGCATCGACCAGCCGTGTATTGACCAGATGTTCGGAGAGAAACCAGGATTGCAACTCATTGGTGCGCAATACGTCGCTCACCATCACATCTTCCGTACCTGGATCGCCGGCGTCGCTTGCTTTTTCCGAACCGCTTCGCGCTTGTTTCATAATCATTTCATGCGCTGCAAGCAACCGCGACAATTGTACTGGCGCTTCTTCCCGACCCCGCGGCGGACGCTCGATGTTCGTCATCTCGGCGACGTCTGCTGCCATGGCGACGCTCAGCCCGCCGAGCAATTGAATCCGCTCAGCAATGATATCCACCAGAGCAGCTTGCTCGTTGTAGTGCTTATCGTAGAGCTCGTGCAATTGTCCGAACGTCGGGCCTACGACTTGCCAATGGTGCTTTTTATACATATCGCGCAGGGTCATGGTGTCGGCTAGAAGCTGATTCAGCAAACCAATGCTGTCGCTACAGATGTCGACCGATAAACCATTCGGCAACGCGACGACTTCGTCGAATTGCTGGATTTCCTTGGCATTCTGATACAGGTGCGGACTGGGCACGGTGCTGTCGTCGGCAACGTTTTTCTTGAAACCGTTGGCAGCGTTAGCAAGCGCTTTGGCTGCATCGTTTTTTGATTTTTTACTGCTTTGCTTTGCCGTGGTGGCCATGAGTACTCCGAAAATAAGTGGGGGTATTTGGAAATTGGATAGCGAGCATGTCGCAAATCGCGCTAGGAAAAATTTCGGCTGTGAGTCTGCATGATTGCCGAGTTGCCGCGATGGGGTATGTCCGATAACGAACTTAAATTGACGAATCTATTTGAAATGCCTTGAAGTAAAGATTCTTCATATAAACTCATTGTATCTAGAGCAATTATCGGAATACAATCGACGTCAGCGGCAAAGCGACCGCCCACTCTAACCGTCGCAATACCGCATACCGCTGCATCAATTCTTAGGTAGACAAGCGTCTTTCGCCAGCAGGAGCGCCATGAATACAGAACAGCGTCACTCGACCCGCAAAGCGCTGAAATCGGACGGCCGGTTATTGCTTGGCTGCTCGGCACCGCTTGAAATGCGCACGATCAATGTCGCCCGCGACGGCATGGCGATCACGTCCCGCGAACCGGTCGTCGAAGGTGCCCATTACCGCGTATCGTTCGATGTCACGGTAGATGGCACTCCCCACCATATCGATGCCGGTGCCAAAGTCATTTTTTGCGTGTATGCCGGCCAGAGCGAATTTAAAGCCGGCTTGCGGTTCGTCGATCTCGACCCGCCGTGCACGGCAGCCATTGCTTGTTTCCTGAGCCATTGAGCGCTCTTTGTACGGATACCGCTGTTTTGTATAGTAGCCGCTGTTTTAGTACGAACGCGGTTTTGTGACAGACCTCACAAAACGCGGTAGCTGTAACCGCTGTTACGGTTGTTACCCCTTATTACCGTGTTTGCATCCCTCTAACGGTGCACCGGACATGCCCCATACGCGTTGTTTCTCATAACGGGCGAAAGCTCCCACACGACGACCGGCAAGGTCGTCGGCATTCGAAGGAGTATTCATGAAACGTAACGCAATCTCAGGTACCGCTGTAGCGCTGACTCTGTCGGCGGCTGCCTTTTCCTTGGCAAGCACAACGGCCCAAGCCGGTGAAATCTCATTGTTCGAAAGTACCGGCTTCGGCGGCCGGCAGGTCAGCCTACGCAGCGCTGCGCCGAGCATCAGCAACATCGGCTTCAACGATCGCACTTCCAGCATCGTCGTACGTTCCGGCCGCTGGGAAGTTTGTAGCGACGACGGTTTCCGGGGTGAATGCGCAATTTTCGAACCAGGCCAGTATGCGTCGCTGGATGGCCGTTTCGACAAACGTGTCTCGTCGGCACGCGAAGTCGCCGTTGTTGGAGCCGGCCCGGCTACAAGCACAGGCACTACAGAAAATATCGGTGCCGTGCAGCTATATGGCCAAACCAATTTTAACGGCCGCACTATGCAGCTCAACCAAGGTTCGGACAATTTTAAAGAACTCGGCTTCAATGACCGTGCATCCAGCCTGGTAGTGCAAAGCGGTACCTGGGAATTTTGTACCGATGCCAGCTTTCGCGGAACCTGCCGTACCTTCGGGCCGGGCCGCTACCCGACGTTGGGTGCCGGCATGACGAAAGCGTTGTCGTCAGCCCGGCCGGTGGTGCAAAAGGCGGCACCGTCGGTCGTGCATGGCGGTGGCTGGAACCGTCAGCGACGCGATGAAGCGATCGAAGAATCACCGATCGTGTTGTTCGCTCGCGAGGGTGCACGTGGCCGCAGCATCGCCATCGCCGGCAACGTGCCGGACATGACGCCAGCTAATTTCGACGATGTAGCGCAATCGGCAGTCATCGAAAGCGGTTACTGGGAGTTTTGTTCGGATTCCTACTACCGGGGCACCTGCCGCGTTCTCGGGCCAGGCCAGTTTTCAAAACTGGAGCCAGCGCTGTATCGCTCGATTTCATCGGTACGCGCAGCCTCACGCGAAGCACGCCCCAATGCACGGCCGAATCGTAACGGCGGCGAAATTGAACTGTTCACCGCCCCGAACTTTGTCGGCAACCGTTTCCTGGTACGTCAGGATCTGGCAAATTTCAGCACCGGCGGCTACAACGACATGATCGGCTCGTTGATCGTCAATGGTGGGCAATGGGAAATGTGCTTAGATGTGAATTACGGCGGTGGCTGCACAGTGTTCGGGCCGGGCCGGTATTCGAACCTGGGTGGGTTGACGAATCAGTTGTCTTCGGTGCGGCGGATTGATTGATGTAGCAGTAGAGGCGCCTGCTTCCTAAATGGATAAGCAGGCACTTTTCACGTGTGCTCGATCGCCTTACACAACGGCGGAGGGCGACTCCGCAATATTTTCCAAATACTGGCGCGTCAGGCGTTTAGTAAGCTTGAGCCGGCTATCTTCTTCCTGCTTTTTCTGTTCATCAAACGCAATCTGCCGCTTGCCCACAGCGTTTAATAAATGCATTTTATGAACTGTCTTGAAACTAGCCCTTACAACCCTCACACTCGCTGCGCTGGAAACACGCTTTCGTCGAGCCTAATTAAAATGCGTCCGATTTGACCATTTTATAGATAACTCCGAGCTACTTGCTCCACCATGCCTGGAGATTCGTCGAAAGACGAAACGCTTGAAGGTGGGAAGTCCTCACGTTTAACAAGCAGGTTTGCAGATTTACCTGTTGACGAACACTAAGACCTGACCCAGGCCGCATTACCTACCACCAAAAATTCTACACCATCCACTCACCTCCTACACGAGCCGATTTTCCATCAGCTACAGTTGATTTAAGATAACTTATTAATCTTTGCGAAATGTTTTCTACATAAGAAAATTTACTTAAGTAAAAATTAAATTTGAGCTATTCGAGATTTTCATGTTAATTATTTAACGCTCCGCACCTATATATTTTGCGGTAACATCATAAAAAAATGGCATGTTGTCGTCCACGTAAGCCGGGACGACGGCTCTAGCCATATGGATTGCGGTCAGCACCGACGCCGTTCCCGATACCTTTGGAGACAGTTCATGGCCGGCATAACAAATTTCAATCGTGCACCACGTTCGCCCGCTGTGTCAGCTAGCATTGCTCGTCCAGTGGCTCAGCCAGTACTTTTCCCAAAAGGTAGAACACCAGCAGCCGGCGCTCATATATTTCCTCCAGGACGAAACGGCCAAGTACCCTCGATCTTTAGAAGACGGCCGGTAGCGCCAATGCAAACAATTCGCGAGGCGAGTGTAAATGAAGAAAGCATGCTGCAGCATGTATCTGGCCCCACGCTTTACGAAGCCAGTAATGGCGTGCCTGGCACAGAGCACCCATTAAAAGCATTAACTGGCGATCTTTCTAAACTCATTGCCAATCTGCAATACTCGGTGGATTTAAACACCCCAGCCACTGCGGCCGCGCATAACTCCGCACCCTCAACCACAATTCCTCCCGAGCCCGCGTCGGCATCTGCTAAGGCAGCCAACGCCCAGCAACACGCACCGACGCAAACGCGTTCGCGAGCATCGCAAGATAACAATGCGAGCAATCGGCCACAATCTTCTAACTCGCATAGCGTAGATGAAGCAACAATTCCGGAAGTAGCGCCACCGGTGCCTGCCCAATTTTTCAGTTTGAAACACTCAATGGACGAAAAAGGTCAGGAAGATTTTTTCATTGATGGTATTTATCAGCAGTTCGAGGATCCACCCATATTCGGCTCCAAGTCTGAAGCATTGGAAACGTTGAATGCATATATCGATTTGGCTTTAGAAAACAAACAAGGCGGTGTAGAAAATGCTGACTCGAT
Organism: Pseudomonadota bacterium; assembly: GCA_040385645.1. GTDB lineage: Bacteria > Pseudomonadota > Gammaproteobacteria > Burkholderiales > Burkholderiaceae_D > JANXSS01. The sequence goes on along the minus strand of JAZKGZ010000010.1, from coordinate 112,452 downwards.
ATTGCCAGGAATAACGGCAGCTTCAAAGAATAAATTTTGGATCCAAATTCCTGGGCAGGCTTCAGTTTTGTGTACAGCAAAAGAAGTTAAATTGCATGTGCTTTTACAAAGTCACCTGGCAGAAATTGGAGCGTTGCCGCGAGATAGCGCTGATGTAATATTGTTGGTTGAAAAAGCTGGGGAACCACATAAAACGAGCGAAGCTCTGAACAATGCCGCAGCTGATGAAAGTAACGACGCGGCAGTAGAGATAAATCAGGGCTTAAATCAATCACTAAAAAAAATAGTTGATCATGATAGTGGATCAACTACGCATGCTCCAGGTGCATTAAAAGATCTTTCTGAAGAAAAAAATCTATCCAGCACGTCTGGGGGCGATACAAGCGATCGGCCGCGCAAAATTTTTAAAGGTCCGCCTAGGTTAGTACCATCTGTTTCCACATTTCAAGCACATAATTTCACTCCTGCAGTTTCCAGGAACACGCCTGATATTTTTAGCGCTGCTCCATTGAGCAAAAATGAGGTTGTGGGCAAAGAATTAAAACGTGCCCTCGTTGCCGTTCAACGTGGCACTTTCTTGGAATCGGAAAATGCCTGTAGGCCGGGAGCGCTAGCGTTAGATGCCAACCGTTTTTCTCGTATTGAAAACAACGGTGGTGGAGATTGTTTGTTTCACTCACTCGAGGGTAGTGATACAAAACGCTCCCTTACCCGTGCAGAAATTAAAAGAGTGCGGAGAGAAATCAGCGATGTGTTGCGTAGAAAACCAGATGCGTATTTAAAAAATAGGGCAAATGCACATGCTTTGTCTTTTGCAGCGGAGCAGATGGGTTATCGTGCGCCAGAATGCGACGAAATTAGCAACGCGCAGTATGCAGTCTTTCAGGCTAACTCAGGCACTTGGGCAGGGACGGATGAGGTGTGCCAATGGCTCGAATTGCCACGTAATCACCACAAAACGGTTGTTATATTAGATGCGATACCGTACTCCGAAGCGGTTTCCGTGTTCACGCATGTAGTAGATGCGCAAACCCGTGAGATTGACATTGCCGTTAGTAGAACAGCAGTGTGGAGCGTCGGGACACCAACATCGTTAAGTCGAGCGCAAATAGAGCAAGTAATTGCCGACGCGATTTATGGCGACGCCCCCCGAAATAGAGACGGTACCCGTGCCATTGCTCCGAACCGGATTGTCTTGTATGCGACTTCAGGGCACTTCACTCGGGTTACAAATATGAAAACGCATTAGGCGATAAGATTACTTTTTTACATATTCGCCAAAGCGAAACTCTTAAAATTTTTGTATGGCCGCAGCCTGCAACCGCCCCATAACCCCCCGATACCCCCCATCCCCATCGGGCGCACCAAACACCGCACTACCAGCCACAAACGTATCCGCCCCGGCAGCCGCGATCGCACCGATATTCTCCACTTTTACCCCACCATCGATTTCCAGCCAAATCGGCTGACCGCCGTTGGCGACATGGCGGTCGATGCGCGCGCGTACAGTGCGCAGTTTATCGAGCGTGGCAGGAATAAATTGTTGCCCGCCAAAGCCAGGGTTGACGCTCATCAATAAAATCATGTCGAGCCGGTCCATCACATGATCCAGGTAATGCAAGGGCGTACCAGGATTAAACACCAGCCCCGCCTTGCAGCCGAGGTCGCGAATCATCGCTAAGGTGCGGTCGAGATGCTTGCTCGCTTCGGGGTGGAAGGTGATGAAGTTCGCGCCGGCTTTAGCAAACAGCGGCACTAGGGAATCGACAGGCTCAACCATCAGGTGCACGTCAATCGGAATGCTGACATGCGGTCGAATCGCTTCGCATACCAGCGGGCCGATGGTCAGGTTCGGCACGTAATGGTTGTCCATGACATCGAAATGCACCAGTGCTGCGCCGGCAGCTTCGATGGCGCGCACTTCCTCGCCCAGGCGGGCAAAATCGGCCGAGAGGATGGAGGGGGCGATGCGGATTGGTGAAGCACCCATAAAGAATACCTTGAGAATGATTGCGCGATTGGCAGTGTAAAGCTTTCCACTGCGCTGATCCATCGGCGCTCAAGTAAGGATGCTTGAAAAGTTTATGCTAATATGGAAATATAATATTCGATTTAGTAGTACATGTACCATCGGGCACTGCCGAGCTTTATTCAGGGAGAAATATGCGTATCAGCACCGGCAAGACAGAACTGCAAACAAAACAATCTTCGCACTCGCCAGCCCTCGGGCTGGGAATAGGTTTGCGCAGTACTCGCAGAAAAAAATTCTCTACGGCGCCTGCACGATGGACTTTTTTTCAAATCAAAGAAAAGGCCTATAGCGTCGGCTTGCAGGATTTGAACGTCGAATTGCCGGTAAGCGTGATCGATGAAGCCGCGGTTTATCTAAGAATTCCCAAAGGCGAGCTGATGAAAATCCTGGGGCTGAAACCATCCTCGGTTTCGACCTGGGCAAAAAGCCCTGACGGGTTATTGCCGCCCAATGAATCTGACCGGCTAGCGCGTCTTGCCCGCATTACTGGCGTTGTCGAGCAAGCATTGGAAAATCAGGAAGATGCAATCGATTGGCTCAGTACCGCCGTTCCGGCGCTTGGCTCGCAAAAGCCAGTAACGCTGCTGGGTAGCGATGGCGGTGCGCGGCTGGTGGAAAATATGCTGATGCGCTCTCTGGCTGGCGTTTATGCATGAGCACGATCAGCCTCTGGCGTATCGGTACCGATGCCGGGCCGTTTCGGGCGGACGATCTTAGCGGCGTCGGTGCCGAAAAGTACGGTGGACGATTTAACAGCGCATGCAAAGGTGTTTTCGTAGTCTATGCCTCCGCTCATGCATCGCTGCCGCTGCTCGAAACGCTGGTGCATATGGGAACGAAGGCGAAACCAGGGAGCGCGAACCGGTATCTGATCGAGATGACCATACCTACCAGCGTTTTCAAAGCACGGCAGATCATGACCATCGAAAAGCTGATTGCCGCCAACTGTCATTTCTGGGATGCGGTGCCGTTTTCCGATGCAGCGCAAAACATTGGCGACAGGTTTTTTCACCAAAACAAGTCTCTTTTACTGCAAATTCCCAGCGTGATCATTCCGCATCGGGAAGTACCAGACGTGAATTTTTTGATCAACCCACAGCACCCGGATTTTGCAGCGATCAAAACGGTGCGACGTGAGAAATTTGTCTACGATCCCCGGCTTTAAAGTTCCGTTTTCCACATCCGCGCATTGAAGCTCACTTAAGAGCAAGCGGCATTATTCAGCACTGTCAAGATAATGCCAATTATGGTATATTTTTTACACCATGCACATCTTTGAATTCGACAATGCAAAAAGTGCATTGAATAGTGCAAAGCACAACATTGACTTTTTGGAGGCACAGCTTCTTTGGAATGATCCGATGCTGTTGGAAGTCACTGCAAAAACTGAGGATGAACCGCGTTATATCGTAATCGGTGTTATTAATGGCAAGCATTGGTCGGCAGTTATCACCTATCGCGGCACAAATATTCGATTGATATCCGTGCGGCGTGCACGTGTAGAAGAGGTGGCATTATATGAAAGCTAAAAATTTCGAGGAACGTTTCGACGACGGTAGCGACATCACCGATTCATTAGATTTATCCAAAGTCAGGCGGGTTTTGCAGGCGCAAAAGCGTGTGAATGTCGATTTCCCAACCTGGATGATCGATTCTTTAGATAGGGAAGCCAGCAAACTCGGTGTTACGCGGCAATCCGTTATCAAGATTTGGCTTGCCGAACGTCTCGAAGTGACTTCCGCCAACTTGCCGTTCCAGCACATACGTGGCGGCACCCCAAACCGCTGACTACGTTTTCCACATCCGCGCATCAAAGCTAAATTCCCGCAAGATTTGCAATCTGATTTTTTTATAAGCAGGATGCGCCGGGTTAATGACCGCATTGAACGCCTCCGGAACGATTGTCGACGGCACCATCAATATCAGCTGCGCGGCTGCATCAAGCCACGCACGCCCGAATTCATGAGCACTAGTTGACATTGGCAGATCTGACCAGCCTGGAGGCATATCCGGGAGAAGCACGCGCGTAATCAGGCTTTCGTCATCCGGCACATCGATGGCAACCAGCACCAGGGGTGGAGCTGGCACTCCAGCCAGGTGAACGAATTTTTCTAGGGCGCACAATTCGATGGTCGAGCCGGCATACATGACCGGATAACCGATCGGATTCCAGCGGCCACCGTAAAGGCGGGCACCTTCGCATGACGTATCGAGTGCCCATTTTTTAGAAGTAATACGCCATAACCTCGCCATTGGCTCGCAATCGCCTCAAGCAACGCCGCCAGTGGCGATGGCATTGAGCACTTGCCGCACCGATACTGCGCCCGGCTCGGTATCCATTAGGTCCAGGGGTGCAACATCGCCGAATACCCGGCTTGGTTGGCGCATCCAATCAATCGCCGCATCTTCGTTTTCAAAAACCTCGATTGCCATGCGGGTCACGGCGCCCATCCGGTAAATGCGCTCGGTTGCACCAGAATCGATGCGGGCTGATTTCTTTTCCAATCGGCTGGCTGTCGATGCAGGTATGCCCACGATTGTCTGTATCCGCACATCGGGCAAATTGAAATAGCTGCTGGCTGCTTTCAGCATCGAGGCAGCGTAGCCTTCGCGGATCGTGGCGATCGCATCGAAGCCAGCCAAAGGTTTGCCGGTAACGATTTGCTCGAACAGCAGTGAACCGACTTTGCCCTTGTCGGCAGCAGCATTTCGAAGGGCGCGTTGGGCGGGTTCCGGGCCAAGTACTGACGAACTTTTTCTTGAAGACAGCGATGCGGTTGCCCGCTTGCCGGCACTGGCTGACTTGCTCCTGGTTTGCTTTAGTGTACTGGCGGACATCAGTTTCTCCATTTGACGATAAATAATACACCAAATGGCGATTTGTAGCGGTGCACCAGATGTTTGCGGTCTAAGCGCTTGGCGTATAGACAAAACAGCACGAACAATTTACCGTACGCCCTTCCGCGCTTCCTTAAGCAAACCGACAGATCAGGAACTAAATATGGATGTGAAGGCAGCAGTAGCTACCAAGGCGGGCGCTCCGCTGACGATCGAAACCGTACAGTTGGGCGGACCACGAGCCGGCGAGGTGCTGGTAGAGATCAAGGCGTCGGGGGTGTGTCATACCGATGCATTTACCTTGTCCGGCGAAGATCCGGAAGGCATCTTTCCGGCGATTCTGGGCCATGAAGGCGCTGGCGTCGTCGTCGAAGTCGGTGCCGGTGTCACCACGCTCAAGCCTGGCGACCACGTCATCCCGCTCTACACGCCCGAGTGCCGCAACTGCGAATACTGCCTCTCGCAAAAAACCAACCTGTGCCAGGCGATCCGCTCTACCCAGGGACGTGGCTTGATGCCCGATGGCACCAGTCGTTTTGAGTTGGGCGGCGAGGATATCTTCCATTACATGGGCACATCGACCTTTGCGCAATACACCGTAGTGCCGGAAATCGCCCTGGCAAAGATCCGTGACGATGCACCGTTCGAAAAGGTTTGCTACATCGGCTGTGGTGTCACCACCGGCATCGGCGCAGTCATTTACACCGCCAAAGTACAGCCAGGCGACAACGTTATCGTGTTCGGTCTCGGCGGAATCGGCTTGAATGTCGTGCAGGGTGCGCGCATGGCGGGTGCCAACATGATCATCGGTGTCGATATCAATCCGGCGCGGCACGAACTGGCGAAAAAATTCGGCATGACGCACTTTGTCAATCCAAAGGAAGTCGAAGGCGACATCGTGCCCTATCTGGTGAGCCTGACGAAGGGCGGTGCCGACCATACATTCGAGTGCATCGGCAACGTGACATTGATGCGGCAAGCGCTCGAATGCTGCCACAAGGGCTGGGGCAAGAGCACCATTATCGGCGTGGCCGGTGCCGGGCAAGAAATTTCGACTAGGCCGTTCCAGCTGGTAACAGGCCGGGTCTGGCAGGGCTCGGCATTCGGCGGTGCACGTGGGCGCACCGATGTGCCGAAGATCGTGGATTGGTACATGGAAGGCAAGATCAACATCGACGACCTGATCACCCATGTGATGCCGATCGAACAAATCAACGAGGCGTTCGACTTGATGCATGCGGGCACGTCGATTCGCTCGGTGGTGACGTTCTAAGCGGTTGCGCCTTTTACAAAGCTTATGAATGAAGCTCATGAATAAAGTTCATGAGTAAAAGACCTTGACTACCAAACCGACATGACGACCACGACGATTTCAAAAAACAAATGCTTTGGCGGCACGCAGGGCATTTATAGCCACGCGTCGAGCCAGACCGGCTGTACCATGCGCTTCGGCGTCTACCTGCCCCCGGCTGCCGAGCACGGCCCGGTGCCGGCGCTGTATTGGCTCTCCGGGCTGACCTGTACCGAAGAAAATTTCATTGCCAAAGCTGGTGCGCAGCGCATGGCGTCCGAACTGGGGCTAGCCATCGTCACGCCCGATACCAGCCCGCGTGGATTACATATTTCAGGAGACGCCGACAGTTACGATTTCGGCGTCGGTGCCGGTTTTTATCTGGATGCGACCGTCGCGCCATGGGCGGGCAGCTACCGCATGTATTCGTATATTACAGACGAGCTTTTCAAGCTGATCGGCCGAGAGTTTGCCGTGGATACTGCACGTGCCGGCATCTTCGGTCATTCGATGGGTGGCCACGGTGCGCTGACCATCGGGCTTAAAAACCCGACGTTGTTCAAGACTATTTCCGCGTTTGCGCCGATCGCGTCACCGACCCGCTGCCCTTGGGGAGAAAAAGCACTGACCGGATATTTGGGTAACGATCGCCAAAGCTGGGCCGATTATGACGCGACGCTGTTGATCGCCGCACGCGGCTGGCACGGCCCGGCGTTGCTGGTCGATCAGGGTGAAGCCGATCAGTTTCTGAATGGGCAATTGAAGCCCGAGCTGCTGCGTACCGCTTGCGAACAGGCGGGTGTAGCTTTGAACCTGCGCCTGCAGCCCGGTTACGACCACAGCTATTATTTCATTGCCACCTTTATCGACGACCATCTGCGCCATCATGCAGAGTATTTGTAAATGAGATTCGTGTGTCGATAATGCCTTCCACCAGCGTAGTGACGCTTTTCTGCAGCGGCCTGCCTAGCGTACCGTTCTGCGAACCCGTCCGCGTATTCGCCTCTGCCCTGCTCGCGCATATCTTATTTGCCAGCGTCTTTGCAACCGTATCGGCACCGGCCAACGCACAAAGCGGTGCAGAGGCGGCGACGTTGGGAAGCTTACCTGGTGAAACCGTTCTTAAGGACGTGGTAGTCACAGCCGACCGCACCGCACAGCGTCGCTTCGATGCGGCTGCATCGATCGATTCAGTACAAGTCGATCCGATGCGCGTGTCTTCGCCATTGGTCAATATCTCCGAGTTACTCACCGGGGTGCCGGGGTTGCAGGTACGCGAACGACAAAATTACGCACAAGACTTACAGATTTCGGTACGCGGCTTCGGTACTCGTTCGAGTTTCGGCGTACGCGGCGTACGCATCCTGATCGACGGTATACCGGCAACCAATCCGGACGGACAAGGTCAGGCCGCCACCGCTAGCCTAACGTCGGCTAAGCGCATCGAAGTCTTGCGCGGGCCGGTAGCGCAGCTCTACGGCAACGCTGCCGGCGGCGTGCTGCAGGTGTTTACTGCCGACCCGCCCCGCTCGGGTGCCGCACCACAGGCGACGCTTGGATTGGGCGTTGGCAGCGACCATCAGCGCACCGCCAATGTCAACCTGGCTTTCGGTGGCGACACGCTCGGTGGGTTAGTCGATGTCGCCGATTACCGCACCGATGGTTATCGAGACCATAGCAATGCACGCCGCACACAATTGAATGCAAAGGTGGTTGCAAGACCCTCGTCAGCCACCACGCTTACCGGCATCTTTAATGTTTTCGATCAGCCGCTGGCGCTCGATCCGCTGGGTCTGAGCCGGCAGCAATTCGAGGCCAATCCGCGTCAGGCGGTCGATAATGCCAGGGTATTCGATACGCGCAAAACCGTCGACCAACACCAGGCCGGGTTGGTTCTGGAACATGTCGCCTCTCCCACAAACAGCTTCAGCGCCCGATTGTATGGCGGCCAGCGCGAAGTCTTCCAAACGCTCGGGTTTTCCGGTGCGGCACCGACTGCCTCGGGTGGGGTCGTCGACCTCGATAGTACGTACGGTGGTGCCGGGATGGCCTGGACGCACCGCACGGCGCTCGGTACTCTGCCCTTGAAATGGACGCTCGGCGTCGATGCAGATCAGCTACGCCAGCAGCGCAAGGGGTTCGTCAATAATAACGGCACGCCGGGTGCCGCCAGGCGAGACGAGCGTAACCGCGCTGCCAATGTGGATGTATTCGGCCAGTTCGACTTGGCTTTTTCACCGAACTGGAATCTTACTGCAGGCTTGCGTAACAGCCGCGTACGCTTCGCAGTCGACGACCGCTTCATTACGTCGAGTAGCCCGGACGATAGCGGCAAAGTGGTTTTTCGCAACACCAGCCCGGTGCTTGGCCTGATCTGGCATGCAACCAGCGATATCAACGTATATGGCAACCTCGGCCGCGGGTTCGAAACGCCGACCTTGGCCGAAACCGCCTATCGTGCCGGTGCCACCGGCCCGAACCTGTCGCTCAAACCCTCACGCAGCGTCCAGGGTGAGATCGGCATGAAAGTGCGCCGCGGTATCCACAGCATCGATCTGGCTTTGTTTCAAGCCCGCAGCAAAGATGAGATCGTTCCATTGACCGTCGAAAACGGCCGCTCGATTTTTCAGAATGTCGATGGGGTGCAGCGCCGAGGGGTGGAAGCATCCTGGAATGCCGCGCTCGAGCGACTGACGACGCAAATATCTTATACATTGCTCGATGCGCGGTTTCGCCGTGCCTTCGTCAACGGTGCCAGCACCACGATCGATGCAGGCAACCGTTTGCCGGGTGTGCCGCGTCACAGTCTGTTTGCACAGGCAGCCTACCGACCCATCGATCCCATGACGCTCACGCTGGAAATGCGTGCCGAAAGCCGGGTAGCCGTCAACGACGTCAATGGTGAAAACGCGCCGGGATATGCCGTGGTCAACGCTGCAGCCAGCTACGCTTTCGCTGCAGGGCCAGCGCAGATGTTTCTATTCGCCCGTCTGGACAATCTGCTCGACAAACGGTATGCCGGTTCGATCATCGTCAACGACGGCAATGGCCGGTTTTACGAACCTGCAGCGCAGCGCCGAGGATTCGTTGGCCTACGCACGCAGTTTTAATTAGACCGGGGCGCGAGCCAGCGGTTTTCACGCAAAGGTGAGCGCACGAGTTGCGGCTCGGTGAGTGTCTCAGCCCCCGCCCGAGTCGCCTGCTTGGACGCGACCGAAACGGCCCCGATCGGACAAATACCGCCGATCCGATACTGCAGTGCAGCGGCAAGCCGCGCTTCCATCGGATCACCCAACTGCCTGGAGAAATCGTCGGCGACGACGCAGCCTGGAATACTGGTCGGCAGAGATGGATTTCCGTCGGGAACGAAGCCGTCGGGATAGTCACCGAAGCCTAGGTGATTCACGCCTTCGAGTTGCACGGCAAAGTACGTGGTGCCGCAATTTTCTTCTGGAAAAAATCCGTACGGCTTGCCGCAAGTCGTACTGCCGATCTGGATTACTTCCACGCCCGCTCCGCGCAAACCGTTGATCAAAGCTTCACTGGCTGAGCAGGTACTGCCGCTGGTGAGAACGAATACGCGTGGCAGTGCCAGCTGCGGCAACGGTGCATTCGAGTCAGACGTCGAAATGAATGGTGTGCTCGCTTCGGCAGCAGTTAAGCCGAATGGATTTTTGCGGTTGAACCGCAGGCGTTCGAATGTTTTGCCACTGGTGACTGCACTACCGGCGATCATATAACCCAGCCGGCTGGCGATGCGCAGCAAACCGCCGCCGTTATAACGCAGATCGACCACCAGATCACGAACGCCGGTGCCGCCATCCGCAGCCGTGAACTGATTGAAAGCATTCACCAGTTGGCTTTCTGCCGTAACAATATGGTCGTTGAACAGCAGGTAACCGACGCTCCCAGTAGGCGTGGGTAGGATGGTGACATTTTGTACCGGTACCGAGGTCGTCGGCCCGGCGGTCATGCTGACGGTGCGACGTACGCTGCTGCCCGGATCAAGCACTTCGAACGTATAGCGCTTGCCGGCAACGGGTGCGAACAAGCCCTCATTGATGGTAGCGACAGGACTGCCATTGACGACATCGACACCATCGACGCTAACGAACTCCGTTCCCCGGGTAATCTGGTTTGCTGCGGCGACCGACCCCGGTGCAGCGAAAGCGACAATAATTTTACGTGGGGGTGTGGGTGCCAGCAATGCTGCCTCGAATCCGTAGCCGACCGATTGGCCGACTTGCAAGGCTTCCCACTGCCCGGTCGGATAAGTGAAGTGAAAACGGTCTTTAGGTTTGCCGGAGGGGGTGAAGAGCGGCGTACGCTGACTATTGAAAAACGCTTCGGTGACATCCGTATCGGTTGCCAGCAGCCGCTGCGAAAGCTGATTGTTGGCCGGCTCGTAAAACGGTACGGTGGCATTGATTGCGTATTGCCCCAGATCGATCGTCGGTACCTCGTCGTACCAGAGATAGGTTTCATTGACGAATGAGCGGATCCAATTCATCTCGGTAGTTAAAGAACCTGCCAGATCGTTGTAGAGTTCGCCAGTTAGGGCGCTTGCCGCAGTAGCAGGGCGCGGCCTCTGGCACTGCCCGGCAAAGGTAGTGGAAGCGGCAAACGTTGCTTCGCCCACGGCCGGTGGCAGACCCGGTGCCGAACTCGACGGCGAGCAGACCGCAGCGCTGCCGACGCATGTGCCGGGGCTACCGCCCCCACCGCCGCAAGCACTGAGAATGAAGCAAGCGGCGACTGTTACGACGGCAACGACAGGATTGTTCATAAGATGGATGCGGTAAGAAAAAATCGGCGTCAAAACGACGATGACACAACGACAATGACACGTGCGCGGTACACTGCACGAATCGCGCCTCGGCTGCCATGCGGCTGATGGGCAAAAAATTATGGAATAAAAAGTTTCCTTTAAACAAAAGTATGGCACGAAATGTTCGCCAACCGCCAGCACTTCGGTTGCCCGGCAGACATTTCTGCAACTCGTTCCATGTTTTCTAACCGTTTATTCTCGACAAGATGCCGACACGCTTGCCAAAAAAACTAAAAGTCCTGTTTTGCATCAACGATCGTGGCGAGAATAAGCGTTCGTGCGCAGCTTCTGGCGCCGACGCGCTGCGTCGGTATGCCAAAGCCGAAGTGGGAGAAGATAAAGGTATAAAAGTAAAGAAAGCCGGTTGCCTGGGCTTATGCAAACATGGACCGGTAATCCAGGTATTGCCTAGCAAGCTTTATTATCAATGTACGACCGAGGCGGAGGTCGACCTGCTCCTCGCAGAATATTGCAATCTGGAGGATGCAGGCACGGCAAAAAACGGCGGTACCGCGCGATTGATTTCTACCGGTAAAGCGGCAAAGAAATCAAAGCACGGAAAAGGTGATTAACGTCAGTAAGAGGTGTTCAAGAAGTGTTAACTAGCTTATTTCGAAGCACTTAAGACAAAACCCTCATGACGCCTGGCTACGCTCGGCATGGGCTTTTTCCAAAAACGCTTTTACATCTTCGGTACCGGTGCCTACCGCATCGACCGCTTCGCGCAGATGTTCCTCACTGGCGGCGAAGACACCCATCCAGTATTCGAGCTCCCAAATCACCGATACATCGACCTGGCCCGGGTCGGCCGGTACGCGGCCAGTAGAGATGTCCATAGCTGATTCCTTTATACAAACCCTGACTTTAGCCTATCGGCCAAAGAAACTATGCTGACTGGTTCACATTGAACCCGGCTCGTTCAGGATGAAACCTGCTCCTTCATGAAGCTAATCTCTGGGTATAGAAAAAGCGCATCATTTCGTCGGTTGCGTCCGGTCCGCGGGCATCGGTGTAACTGCCGTGTGGGCTGCCACCGGCCCAGGCATGGCCAAAGCCATGAATCAGCCAGTGCTCCGCGACGGATTTGCCGCGCGCATCGTTGCGCACCGTCCGCGTATAGGTATGACCACCAGGGATGCTTCCCTGTGTTTGTACCGGCTGTTCGACACGGACATCGGCCGGGGCCGTACTGGATAACACTTGTTCACCATTGCGTTGATTGACCGTATGATCGGCGTCTCCATGAAAAACGATCACTGGAATACCTTTGAAGGCCGTATTGCCATTTCGTGCATGTAACGCCGCGCCACCGGTAACACCGCTACGCATCGCCGACAAAGCCGATGGCAAATCCGCAGCAGCGCCGTACGGTAGCCCGGAATGGACGGCGACACCGGCATACAAATCTGGATAAAGCGTACCCATGATCGCCGCCATGGCACCGCCGGCGGACAACCCAGCCACGTACACCTGCTGCCGCTCAACGGCGTAGCGCGCCATGATTTCACGGGTCAGATCGGCGATGATCGACGGCTCGCCGACATCGCGCTGCTGATCTGCAGCGTTAAACCAATTCCAGCATTTGGAATGATTATTCGTCTGCGACTGCTGTGGATACAAAACCAGGCATCGTTGGGTTTCAGCGGCTTCATTCATTTGTGTGCCGGCGGCGAAATCGTCCGGATCTTGCGTGCAGCCATGCAGCATGACAACCAACGGCAACGGCTCACCAACATAGCAGGCAGGTACATACAATTTGTAATGCCGGCTACCGGCACGATTACCGAATGTACCGCTTAAGAATTGCGCGCCTACAGGCAGCGGTGCTGCGGTACGCACCGGTGCCTTTCTCAAGCCGGCGTGCAAGCCAGCGTTCAAACCCACTCCTTGACCGGATACACCCAATTTAGACAGCAAATTTTGTACGAAATCGTCACTTTTCGGTTCTGCCAAAGGCAACGAATTTTTGACAGCGCCGACGTTTTTCAGCACATTTTGACCGAGTTTTGTCAGGTTGCTCAACGTCCCGAGGGTGCGCAGGCTGGCGAGGAATTTCTGTTGATCTGTCATTTTTTTTACCTTAATAAATGTAAATAGATAGGTACATGTGAATAGGTATCGATACCCAATCACTGACGGATTCGGTCGGCAAGCGCGAGTTTGACTGCAGCACCGGCATGCAAAGCACCCAGTACGCTGATGGATTCGATCGTTTCGCGTGCCAGCTCTGGCGTTACGTCCAATGCAATCGTTGCCATTCCGAGCACTTGTATCTGCAATCGTTGACCGGCATCCCGGACCGCTTCGAGCTGGTTTCTGGTGAAATGTTGCAAGCCCAATACCAGCTGCCGACGCGCGACCGTTTGCCGCACGATCTCGGCATGTGTATTGAGTTGATTGCGGATCGCGGTGCGAATGAGATCGGTGCGATTCGAGTAGAAACCTTCTTGAACTAGTAGATCGATTTGACCCAAATCGACCGGGCCCAGGTTGATGGTTATTTTTTCCGTATCGCTTGCGCGCATTTTTGGCTCAAGACCATTCATGTAAATCCTTTGTTAATTCAACCGTTGTTGCATCCATTATTACACAACTTGGTTGAATTAACATCCATATGGATGTTATTTGGATGTTTATTGGATGCTATTCAGATGCGCCCTCAGTAAATCTTAAGTTTTTGAACATGTTTTCAACGTGAAAACTGCCTGCCTTGCCTGAATTCTTTCGGCTCACAGCTGCTGCGACGCGTGGGTTCTATCCGCAATGTTGCTTCAATGCGCGCGTCCGCACGCACGGCGGTTGCTGAAACATGGTTCAATTTCGCGGTTCAGTTTTGCAGTACGGCTTTATTTCACACCAACGTTTTTAGGCTCAGTGCTTACCGCACCTGCCTGCGGCCCTCCTTGTTCGCGGATCCATAACTTGTCGGCATTTCTAAAATTTCTCCGCGCGCGCCTGTCGCCGCAAGGCCTATTTGGATTGCATCTGACCATCGGTGCCCTGTCGTTAATTGCGGCTGCCGCGATCTTCAGCGTCATCGCCGGTCAGGTCGTGGCCGGCGCACCCTTGACGATCAGAGATGTGCAAATCGCACAGTGGTTGCATCAACACGCCACACCAGGGTGGACCGAATTCATACTGGTGATTACCCACTTAAACGGCATCACGGCCATCATCCTCTGGGCAATCGTGATGGGTATCCATCTCGTACGTAACCGGGAGTGGTACTGGCTACTCTCCACGACCATTGCCGTGGCAGGAGGAATGCTGCTAAACGTTGCGTTGAAATATACTTTCCAACGTGCCCGGCCGAGTTTTGAAGAACCTCTGCTAACGCTATCGACTTACAGCTTTCCAAGTGGACACACTGCCGCCAGCACTGTGTTTTACGGCGTGCTGGCTGCTTATTTATGTTCGCGCGTTACTGCCAAACTGACACAGTTGGCGATCATCATGGCTGCAGCGACGATGGTGTTGCTGGTCGGGTTCAGCCGCATGTACTTGGGCGTGCATTATTTCACTGATGTTGTTGCAGCGATCGCCGAGGGGTGCGCATGGCTGGCGTTGACGCTCACAGCGGTAGCAACGCTGCGTCGGCGAACTTGCTTGCGTGCCAATCGCACGGCAAACGTCGCATGAGTACCCCGACCGTCGTGCTCATTAACGCCCGTGCCGGCAGTATGCATACCACCAATAGTGCAGCAGCCCTGAGCGAAAAATTTCAACACGCCGGCATCGCAGCTACCGTAACCCTTTTCAAAAACGGTACCGAACTCATCGCCGCAGCGCGTGCGGCGGTAGCCGAGGGTGTTGCTACCGTCGTGGCCGGTGGCGGTGACGGCACCATCAGCGCCGTGGCATCGGCGTTGGTCGACAGCACCTGCGTGCTAGGCATTCTGCCACTTGGAACACTCAATCATTTCGCCAAAGATCTGGACTTGCCGCTCGGCCTCGACGAGGCCATCGCCATCATCGCCGCCGGCAATGTCGAAACGGTCGACACCGGGGAAGTCAATGGTCATGTGTTCCTGAATAATTCGAGTCTCGGGCTTTATCCGGACATCGTCCGCTCGCGCGAGCGTCAGCAACGTCGTCTGGGCCGTAGCAAATGGCCGGCTTTTATTTCTGCGTCGTTGATGGCGCTGCGGCGCTATCCTTTCATGACCGTCCGGCTGGCAGCAGACGGCTTGTGCGAGCCCCGCGAGACACCTTTCATTTTCATCGGCAACAATGCTTATTCCATGAGTGGGCTGACCGCCGGCGCACGCGCGAGCCTGCAAGACGGCGTTCTCAGCCTATATGTCGCGCAACGCACCTCGCGGCTCGGACTCTTGCGCCTGGCATTTTGGGCACTGCTCGGCCGATTGCGTCAGGCCAGCGACTTCGACGCACTGCAAGTGCGGGAATTGCGCGTAGAAACGAAACGCCGTCGTCTGCCGGTAGCCGCCGATGGTGAAGTGATGTGGCTACAAACACCTTTATGCTATCGAATCCGTCCTCGCTCGCTACAGGTCTATGTGCCTGTGCGCTCAACCGACTCCTCTACTTGACAGGCACTCCGCATGCGCACACTGGTGCATTTATCCGATCTGCATTTCGGGCGCGTCGATCAGACGCTGATTAAACCACTTACCGCACAGGTCAGAGCGATCGTTCCCGACGTACTGGTGGTATCCGGCGATTTGACGCAACGGGCGCGCTCGGCGGAATTCATCGCTGCCCGTGCTTTTCTCGACACGTTGCCCACGCCGCAAATCGTAGTACCCGGCAACCACGATATATCGCTCTACAACCTGTATGCGAGGTTCATGCGACCGCTGGCAAAATACACGCGCTACATCACTACCGATCTGCAACCTTTTTATCTCGACGATGAAATCGCGGTTGCAGGCGTCAATACCGCTCGCTCATTGACGATCAAGGACGGCCGCATCAACGATGAACAGATCCAACAGGTGCATGCCAGGTTCGATCAGCTTCCGGATGGGGTAGTCAAAATCGTGGTCACCCACCACCCTTTCGACCTGCCGGACCATTACGGGCGGCACGAACTGGTCGACCGCGCACCGACCGCTCTGGAAACATTTGCCGCCTGTGGTGCAGACTTGTTGCTTGCCGGGCATTTGCACGCCACGCACGCGGGCACCACCGATGCCAACTATCCGATCGCGGGCTATTCGGCGCTGGCGGTGCAAGCTGGAACGGCGACATCGACCCGAGGCCGCGGCGAAGCCAATTCTTTCAATGTAATCCGGATCGAGAATGTCCAGATCGTTATCGAACGTTATTCGTGGAATGAAAACCGTGGGGCGTTCGACTGCATCGGCGACGAACATTTCAAACGGGAGGGTGAGCGCTGGTTGCCCAGGGAAACACGATTAATACAGGCAGTGCCGGAATGAGGAAAGAGCCCGGTGGAGCCTCAGGCACGCAACCAAGTGTAATCGCCATGGTTGAGCCCTTCGAACATTTCGTCGGGCGACTGCACGATCTGGTCGCGCCAGTAGCGCCCATGCTCGGCGTAATCCACCATCAGGTTGGCCAGCCACTCACCTGTCACATCCGGTGTGAGCCCGATACGCACCAACAGCACGATGCCGCCGGTGTCCGAATCCATACCGAATTGCGCCTGATCCTGGGCGTAAATCAATAAATTGGCTTCCAGCATCAATCTGTAGATAGCCAGCGTACGCCCGGCGGTGACGATACCGAATTGAAAATAAAGATAGAACGCTTCCGGGTCGTCTTCCAGATAATCCAGCAAGACATCGAAGCCTTCGACCTGCAGCTGTCGCCGGGCCACCATTTGTTCGGGATCGGGCAGGCCGACCGCGTCGCACAGGTCTCGCAGCAACGGCTCGAAGAGCTCCTGACCCACTCGGACTACTCCGTTGTCAGGTTAGTGCGAGGCAATGACAATCGCGCTGCAGCTTGCAACCTGCCTGGACCTGTGCGAGTCTTACCGAGGCTAAGCAGCCAGATGGGCAGCATGACGTGCAGCTTTTTAACAAGGGGCGATAACGGCTCGGAACCCTTGTACCCCTTACCAAACGCTTCGACTAGCAAACTGCGCGCTTCGGGAGACTTACGTAGCGTCTGTAAGCTGATTTCATTGCGCAACACTGCCTGGCTGATTTTTTTCATCATGGCTCGTGCCGACAAACCGGAGGGGTCGGACTGCAAAGTACCGTGTAAAAATTTCACTACCTCGGTCAAAGATTGCATAGGCGGCAATGGTGTCGCTGCAGCTACCTGCGCTTTTGCAGCCGCAGCATTCGAAGCGGTAAATTTTCCGGAACGCGGTGGTAGGGCGAAAATGTTTTGGAACCGCTTTTCATCGCGGGGCTGGCTGTCAGACTGGCCGTCGCCGTCGTTTCGTTGAAGGCTGATCTCGATCGGCGCGAGTGCGCTACGCTCCTGCGTACGCCCGCCTCCCGATAACGAAACATCTGGATCGTCACCTGCCGAAACATTACCGGCGGAACCTGCAGCAGGACGCTTTTTTTGGCCGGCAATTGGAAGACGCCTGGACGAAGACCGATTTTCCGCGATCGAACCGCTTTTCGGCGCAGTTGTACCCGCATGCCCAAACACCGCACCTTGAAATGGCGGCGACTGCCCGTGCGGAACTCCCACCGGCAAGCCCGGCGTAGGTTTATGCACCGGCACGACCGCGTGTTGTATCGGAGGCTGAGCCCCTCCCCCGCCAATTTTATTCGTGCTCACTATTCGCACCCATTGCTTAAACGCATCGTATTTTACTGAAAGATAGCGCGCATTACCGATTCACCAAACCGCAGAATCAATCCACCGCCCCAGGGGCCGGCCACAATCATGAGTAGTGTAACCGCAATCAGCTTGACGCCCTGCGCCACGCTCTGCTCCTGCAGCGACGTGACAGCTTGCACAAAAGAAATTACCAAGCCGACGACGGCTGCGAGCACCACTGCCGGCATCGAGACGATTAGCGCAAGCAGCATCGCCTCGGTCGTAAATTGCAAGATCTGCGCTTGATCCATAGTCTATTATCGGTAAGTCAAGATTAAGCCGTGGATCAACAGCGACCAACCGTCAAGCATTACGAAGAGTAGCAGCTTGAAAGGTATCGCAATATTATTTGGCTGGACTTGCGACAACCCCATGGCCAATAAAACATTCGCTACTACGAGATCGATAACGACGAAAACTAAATAAAGCACGAAGCCGATTTTGAACGCTTCGGTTAATTCCGATAGTGCGAATGCCGGTGCCAGCACGATCAGGTCTTGACTCGTGACTTGATCCGCCTGCGCCTTGGGCCACATATCGTGGGCCGATTTTACAAAAAATGCCTTTTCCCGCTCGTGCGCGTGTTTCATTAAAAACCTGCGGAACGGTTCGCGCGCCGCCTCCGCATAACCGAATACCTGTGGCCCCGCACCGGCGGCGCTCGGTACGGGCTTATTCTTGAGCGCATCCGCGGCTTCGAAACCGACAGGTGCTAGTACATAGACCGAGACAATCAGCGCAATGCCGTTCAGTACCATGTTCGGCGGCACTTGCTGCACACCCAACGCATTGCGTAGCAGACCGAGTACCACCACGATCTTGGTATAAGAAGTAACGACCATTGCCAAAAACGGCAAGATCGACATCGCAAGAAAAACAAGGGCTAGCGATACCGGATCAAGAACTTGCATCAGATACTTTCGCCGGCCAGGCTTTCAAGCTGCACCCCGAGGCAGTCGCCGATGACGACGAGCTTGCCGCGGCCGATGATCTGACCGCAGGCGACCAGACGGATTTCCGCCTGTTGTACCGGAATCGCCAGTTCGATCACGTATCCCGGTCGTAACGATGCCAGTTGCGACAGCGACAAAGCAGTGCTGTCGACCTCGAAATGGACCGGTACTTCGAGTTCGGCGACGCTCGTCGACAACGGTGGGCCGAGAGACTCGCCTTCCAGATCGTTTCTTCCATCCTCTTCCCGCATGTCACTCATGAATGTTACTTTCTTGTGATTGATCTTAACCCGACCTTTTTGATGCACGCCGGCAAGCGCACCGCAAAGCAGATCGGCCTCGAATACGTCGAGCGTGGCGGCATCTTCCTTGCATAACAACACGTCGCCCTGTTCCAGCGACTCAAGTAATTCCGCTTTCCAGCTGCGGGTGGCGATACGCAACATCGTCGGCACGCGCCAGGCGTCGGTGAGCTTGTACTGTCGCACTGGCATCATATCCAGCGCTTCCTGCAGCGAAGCGGCGCAGGCCGCATCGATGGATAGCAAACCCATGGTCGAATGCAATTGCCGGGGAAGCGTCACATCCCAGGTGGCCAGGGGCACGAGAGCCGGCTTGATAGCATCCAGATTGAGCAACCGCACTGCGGATACGCCAATGGCAAGCCATTGCGGATTACCCGATTCATTCAATGCCTGACCGAACGTATCGAGCATCGGCGCCAGCAGCCGGGATGCAACCAGCGGCGCGATGGCCGGCGATCCGGCGGCATCGGCTTCGATGGCCATCACCAGCGTCGGCAACAAATCCGCTGGAAAGCCCACGGAAATCAGGCCACCTGGGCAACTCAATGCGACAACGAGCACCGCTGACCCCGATAGCGGCTTTTTACCAGCACGAAAATTTGCCGAGTAAATGTCGCCAAGCCATTCGACCAGCCGTGGATCGCGCATCAAACGTAGGGCAGCCGCGTTCGGCGCACTGATCCGTTTGAAATCGCTGACTGCGATCGGGCGTATCTTGTCCGATGTACGGGGGGCTGTTTCGAGGTCTACCATACCGTTACCTCGACTTCGCGCGCATCGTCCAGCGCAGTGCGGACCTGCGCCTGCAATTTCTCCACACATCGGCTGAGCAGCTCTCGGGAAACCCGGTGATCGGTCTCGAAACGCAGACGCGCATGCAGCCGTGAGATGCTCACATCCAGCACCGTTTCCGGCATGACCACTTGCGGCATGTTCAATCTGGCATGCCAGTTGCCGCCCTCTTCTACACTGGGCATGCGACAAAACACGGAAAAACCATCCACCATATAAGCGATGTAAGACCCCAATGCCGCATATTCTTCGTCGCTCGGGCTGAGCATGGCATTATTGACCCAGCGTGGCGCATTTTCCTGGGCAGTCAATTCGAGTTGCGGCAACTGCTCCCAGATGAACGCCGACGTCGGGTCCTGATAAATTTCGGTTTCGGATACCAAAATGCCGGCGACACCTGCCACTTCAACACTTTCACGGCCTTCACGCCCCTCGACGGCTGGCACCATCAGGGTCGCGCCTGGCACTTCCGCCATGGCCTGTTCGAACGCAATCTTGCTGGCTTGCTGGGCAGGCTTTTGAAAACGGGCAGGTTGCTGCAACGGCGCACCGAACGGGCGTGCGCGCCCACCCGAGCGCGAGGCGTCCTGTTCCGATAGCGGCTTGCGAGCGGCTAACGAAGATTCCACCCCACCCACACGCACGATACGCGCCTTGCGGCTGTTGACATTATTGTCGCTCATACGGTCACCCTTCCGACCGGCCGCAACTCAACAAGGCCACCCAGTTCCTGGAAGGAATACACCTCCAGCCAATCGAGTTTCTCTTCGATCAGGCGCCGAATGTATCGGCGCACATCCATGGAAGATACGACTGCAATCACCGTTTTCTTGGCATCGGCCTTGGTACCGGCGAGCGCCACGATTTGTTTGATCAGCACCGTGGCTTGCTCCGGCGGCAATGCGAGGTAGCTTCCGGCCGGTGTTTGCTTGATGGATTGCCGAATCAATTGCTCGACGCTGGCATCGACGAATATTGCAGAGAGCTTGGAAGTGCCGTTGGTCGCCCGATGTGCCATGTACTGGCTGAGGTCGACGCGAACGTATTCGCATAGCAGTAATGGGTCTTTTTCTTTTGCGCCCCAAACAGTCAGACTTTCACAAATGGTACGCATGTTGCGAATAGATACTTGCTCTTCCAAAAGACGGCGTAGCACCTCGCCAATGCGCTGCAGCGGCACGACCTTCTGCAGCTCGGTCACCAGGCCGGGATACTCCGACATCAGGCCTTCCATCATCCATTGCACTTCCTGGATGCCGACGAATCGGTGTGCCTTGCGCTGCATGACCGAAATTGCGTGCTGCGCCAATACCGTTTCCGGCGTCAGCAGGACGGCGTCCTCTGCCTGGGCACGATCAGATGTCGGTAGCCAGAATGACGCTGGCTGTCCTCCTGCAGGGCCCGCGGCTTGGCATTGGCTCTTAAAACTGTTGTCGGCATCTGCCAGCATGAGGTGAGCCGGCAATATATTGCCGTTTGCGGCAGGCACGTCGTGAATAAGGATGTCATAGGCATTCTCGTCCATCGACTCGCTGTACCAGATCGCCAATCCGGGAAATGGTAGACCCAAGACTTCCTGGAGTCTCAACCGTTCCTTGTCGAACGCTTCATTCAGTGCAACGATATTGATATGCTTTTCAAGCTTCGGGGACAATCTCAGCGCCAGAGGTTGGGCCAATGCAGGAGCATGTCGACCAATGGTTGGATCCGCGCCTACGCCGCCAGCCCTTTTCAGCGCTGGAAGGCCTGCGCCGGCCGGCGTAGAAACCTTGCGATTTTTTCGACTCAAGAAGAATCCGCCCAGCATCAACGACGCCGAGAGAAGAACGAACTGCACCCAGGGAAATCCTGGAATGAATGCAAAGCCCAGGACCAGGGTACCGGCCATGTATAAGGCATTGGAATTGCGACCGAGCTGAGTCATGATTTCCTGGCCTACCGAGTTGGTAGCATCATGATTCTGTTCATCGGCGACACGGGTGATCATGATGCCGGCAGCAACACAGATCAGTAACGACGGAATTTGCGACACCATCGCATCGCCGATCGAAAGCACGGCGAAATGATTCGCGGCTTCGCCAGCGGTCATGCCGTGATACATAACGCCGACAATCACTCCGGCAACCAGATTGACGACAGTGATGACCAAGCCAGCGATCGAATCGCCCTTGACAAACTTCATCGCACCGTCCATACCGCCGTGCAATTGGCTTTCCATTGCCAGCAAGTTACGCTTGGCCCTGGCCTCGGCTGGCTTGAGCAATCCGGATCGAAGATCCGCGTCGATACTCATTTGTTTACCCGGCATCGCATCCAGAGTGAAGCGCGCACCCACTTCAGCGACCCGCTCTGAGCCTTTGGTAATGACGATGAACTGCACGATCGTGATGATCAGGAAAACGACGATACCCACCACGAGATTGCCGCCAACTACAAGGTTGCCGAAACTCTCGATTAAATGGCCCGCATCGGCATGCAACAGAATTGCCTTGGTAGCGGCAATATTCAATGACAGCCTGAACAGTGTCGTGAAAAGCAGAATCGATGGGAATGATGACAACGCCACTGCCGAAGGCATGTACATCGTCACCATCAACAACAGCAGGCTCATGGTGATATTAATTGCCAGCAGCGTATCGATCATGAACGTCGGCAGCGGTACGATGATCAAGCTGATGATCGATACCAGCAGCAACGCGATCGAAATATCGCTGGATCGAATGGACAATTGCTTCAAGTAAGTTCTCCTGCGACGACGGGAGCTGGCGCTGTCGCCGACGGTGATGCAACTGCAGGCATGCCCACGCGCGATTGATTCAATTGGTTAATGCGGTTCAACCACGCGAGAATAGCGGCGAGCACCTCGAAAAACTCTTTAGGCACCTGTCCATCCACATCGACTTTATATAAGGCACGTGCCAGCGGCGGGTTGCTAAAGATCGGTATGCCGAGTATGGCAGCGCGCTCACGAATGTCTTTAGCGTCGTCGTCGGCACCGCGGGCGACCACGATGGGTACGTCGTACTGCCCCGGCTCATAGGCGACCGCCACGGCGTAATGCGTCGGATTGGTGAGAATGACCTTGGCATGTTCGAGACCGCCGCCACCGCCACCGCCGCCGCCCTGAGCATTTTCCCGCCCCAACCGTACGCGCTCGGATTTGATCAACGGATCACCCTCGGATTCTTTGTATTCGCGCTTGACCTCGTCTTTGGACATCCGCTGATCCTTCATGAATTGCCAGCGCTGGATCGCATAATCGCATCCCGACATAATAAAAAAACACAGCAGGGAAAATTCCAACAGCCGTGAAATCAAATGCCAGGCGGTGCTGCCGATGACCGGCAGGCTCTGGTAAGCCACGCCGGCGAATAGTGAAATTGCACCGCGGATAAGCCAGTAAGCCACTGCACCGATGATGATGGCGCGAATCAGCATCTGACCCAATTCCAGCACCGACTTCATGGAGAATATTTTTTTGATGCCCTTGACCGGGCTAATGTTTTCAAGCTTCGGCTCGACCGGCTTGAAACTGACCTGGAACCCAACCTGCGCCACCATACCGATGATGCCTGCAACAGCCGAAACCAACGTGATCGGCACGATCAGCCAGAGCGCTGCTGTATAGATAACCCCCATTTTGACCCACAACTCATCCATACTAAGATTTTGGGCATTGAACTCGAGCCCGACGCGAATGAGCACGCGCAGCTGGTCGAACAAGAGCGAACCACCGCCGATCAGCGTCAGCAGTACCAGAGCAAATACGATTGCGCTACAAAATTCAGTACTCTTCGGAAAATTTCCTTCCTCGTTGGCTTTTTCCAGTTTCTGGTCGGTTGCGTCTTCTGTCTTTTCGTCAGCCATCCTGATTACCCCTGTTCAATACTAGAAGACCATGCTGGAAGACGTGCGTCCCCGGTCCTCTGCGATTCATCGTAGAGTCCGTTACATGCTGACTCTTCGACGATCCCGAACAGCTGGCTACCTCTACGAACTTTGATGTCAACAAAGAAATCTCCACGAGCTTTGCCGCCGATTTGATTGGCGCAATCATTTGATTTCCGCTTCTGCCATGAGCGGCACGGCCTGCTTCAACGCGCTGAAAGCCGGGAGGGATTTATTCTGCTGGAGCAGCGCCGTAAAATCCGCAGCCGATACCGGCCGACTAAAATGATAGCCCTGTATCTCATCGCAATCATGCAATTGCAAGAACGAGAGTTGATCCCGAGTTTCCACGCCTTCGGCAACGACCCGCATACGTAAACTATGCGCCAGTGAAATGATCGATCTGACAATAACGGCGTCGTCAGTCGCCAGCGTAATATCGCTGACGAAAGACCGGTCGATTTTCAGGGTGTCGATCGGCAAACGCCTTAGATAGGAAAGACTTGAATAGCCGGTACCGAAATCATCGATGGCGATACTAATGCCCAGCGCCTTCATCTCTTGCAAAATACGGATACCGGTCTCGATATCGGCCATGACCAGGCTCTCCGTCAACTCCAGCTGAAAATATCGTGGATCGAGGGTAGTGGCAGCAAGCACGGCACCGATTTCGGAAACCAAGCGCGCATCGGAAAACTGCCTAGGTGACAAATTCACGGAAATGCGCAATTGTTCGAAGCCGAGATTTTGCCATAATTTCATTTGTGCACAAGCCGTGCGAATGACCCACGAACCGATATCGATGATCAAGCCCGTTTCCTCGGCCAGCCCGATGAATTCCAGTGGAGGAACCTGGCCGCGCTCCGGATGCTGCCAACGAATCAACGCTTCCATGCCGATCATGCGACCGCTACGCAAGTCGACCTGCGGTTGATAATGCAAGATGAATTCGTTGCGCTCGATGGCGAGGCGCAAATCGGCTTCCATTTTGGCGCGTTCCATCGCCCGCTGATTCATGTAGGGCGCGTAAAAATGGAAGCTGCCCGAACCCTTGGACTTGGCACCGTGCATGGCATTGTCGGCGTGCATGATAAGCGATTCGGCATCTTCGCCATCGGCCGGGTAGACTGCAATGCCGACGCTGCAACCGATGAAAAAATTATTTTCAGCGGTGGCAAATGGCAGCTTCATATTGGCGAGGATTTTCTCGACCCGCGACATTGCCGCCTTCTCATCGGGCAAATCCTGCAGCACGATAATAAATTCGTCACCGCCGAAGCGCGAAACCGTATCCGATACCTTGACGCATTCGGTCAGCCGGGTGGCAATCACTTTTAAAACCGCATCGCCGACATCGTGACCGTTGATTTCATTGACGGTCTTGAATCGGTCCAGACCCAGGAACAGTACCCATACCTGCCGGGACGTCGGTGCAGCGAATTGCAATGCGATGGTCAAGCGATCTCTCAATAAAGCCCGGTTGGCCAGACCGGTGAGCGCATCGTAATGTGCCTTATGGCGTAACTGCTCTTCGTAGGATCGTAATGCCGTGATATCGGTTTGCGCTGCAACGAAATGCTTGATGACGCCATTCGCATCGGCGACGGGAGCGATATGCATCTCGCTCCAAAAGAACGAGCCATCCTTTTTTTCATTACGCAGCACGACATTGCCCGACTGCCGGTTATTGAGCAGGCCGCGCAACATCGGCACGCTGTTGGCGTTGCGCACACCGCTATGGAGCACGCAGCAGGGTGTACCGAGAATGTCGTCTTTCGTATAACCCGTCATTTTTTCGAAGGCGGGGTTGACATAAGCCAGTGGAAAGTCAGGGTCGGTTGCGTCGTAGATGCTGATGGCGTTGGCACTGAGTTCGATTGCACGGTCCCGCAGCTGCAGGGCTTGCGCCGAAAAATCTCTCGCTGCGGCATCGTATTCGAGCATTTGTTTGGAAATGGCGAGTTCGGCACTGACTGCGGTCAGTAGTTCGGCCGCATGCCGGTTGTGAATGGCTACCAGCTGTAGGTAAAAAGCGAGCAATAGCGTAAATACCGCACCAATCAGGGCACCCGGCCAGCTTTGTGGCAATTGCTGGCCAAATAGCAATCCTGTAATGCTCACGCCTACTACCAGCGTCAGCACGGCAGCAGGCGATACTCGGAAAAACATTCGGTGCTCAGTTTTTGCATGCATGGCGTATTTCCAGAGCTAGACCGACACAAGCACGTGCCTGATCCCTACCAATATAACGATCTGTCAGTTTAACTATCTTCGAAGAAAGTTACATCAAGGGATTGTTTTACTATAGATCGGAAGTAGCCGTATAGAAAGATTAATGCCAAGAACATGGCTAATTTGAGAGAGATGCGTGGCGCAAACGCACAGAGGCGCTGCCAGCAACCAACAGCGCGAAGATTGTTATTGCAGTGACTGTAATCGGCCAACCAGATTGACCCACCCTTGCAACTGCTCTTTCAAATCTGACAACGACAGGCTCAGCGTTAATTGTTGAATGAATACGCCCAAAGAAAGCATGACCACCAGCAGGGCGGTAGCGGACTTGACCGGTTGGGCCAGGGAATTCGGTTCGAGCTTTCCCGCCGTTTTCGCAATCAAGCCGAAACTTAAATCGATCAATACCATTACCATAAGCGCCGGTGCGGCAATCTTGACGATCTGAGTCATCATGGTGTCAGTTTGAAAAATCACGAATTGCTCCAGCATGGCGGCCGGCACAGGTGTCATGGATGAAATCGGCCACCACCGGTACGTTGCGAACAATGCTTCGAGCAATAGCAAAAAGCCGCCCAACATATAAAAGACCGTGATGCAAAGCTGCAGCAACAGCAGAGATATCGGTGTGCTTTGCTGGCTGCTCAGCGGATTTTGTTGCTGCACGTTGTTGTAGCCGGCCACGTTGTCGATCATCGCGCCGACGCCCTCGGCGACCCAGAACACGGTTGCCGCCATGAACCCGAGCAGCATGCCGAGGAATGCTTCTTTCAAAGCGAGTATGAAAAGATTGATGCCACTCAGGCCGGCGAATATGTTCTCTGGAAGACCGGCCGCAACATAAAGTGCGATCAAAATTACAATGCCGCTGCGCACCCGTCCTTGCAGTGCCTGAGCCGATGTCGCCTGCAAAATAGCAAAGCAGGCAAACAGACGCGACCCGGCGAGCATCGTTGCAAAAATGAAGTGTTCGAACTGTTGGGTGTACTGAAAAAATCCGCGGTACTGGTCAAGCATGTCCATCGACACTCGCATCCTGGTCCGCTTTGCGTACCTTCAACAGTTTGCGTGTAACCACCGTTTCCTCGGCTTCTTCGTCTTCGTCGTCCATCTTTTTGACATCGATCTCGGCAACAATCGCCTTGACACGTTCTTCCAGACGCTCCTGCTGTCGGGCATTCGTCGCTGCAGCGGCACGTGCACTGGCCAGCACGGTTTCTTGCTGTACCACGGCCGCCTTGGCCTGGTTGACGTTGGTTTGCTCGGCAACGGCCTTTTGCTGCAGGAAGGTTCGGTAATCTTCTTGCGCGAGATAATCAGCGACCTGAAATTTACTGCCCGGCTCGGTGAGTTTGTCGATTAGCCGGCCTTGTGTCACCACCCGCTCCTCGGCTTCGAGCAAGATTTGCTTGGCATCGTTGACCGCTTCCATTAAGCGGCTCAGCTCGTGCTGGGCCTCCACCCGCACCTTGTCCAAGCTTTCCTGCCGACGCTTGCGAATCCTTATCAGCGTGCGAAAAGCATGGAGTTCGGCTTTTTTCATTGCACCAGATCCTGCAGCATGCCGATGGTTCTGGCATAGGGCGTAAGCATCGTAACCGGCTGACCGAGAAATTCGCGAATTTGATCGATGCGCTCGATGGCCAGGTCGGCATCTGCGTCTTGGCCCGGTTCGTACTCACCGGCCTGCAACAGGGTTTCGACATCGTCGTATTTGGCCATCAACTGACGCAGGCGACCGGCCATGTTTTGATGACCCTGATCGACGATGAGCGACATCACCCGGCTCAAACTCTCTAACACATCGATCGCAGGATACTGATTTTTAGCCGCGATCCGGCGCGAGAGCACGATATGGCCGTCCAGCAGGCCGCGAACTTCTTCGGAAATTGGGTCGCCACCAGATTCGTCGTCGGCCAGAATCGTATAAAGCGCGGTGATCGACCCGGTCTTGCCCATGCCGGAACGTTCGACCAGCCGTGGTAATTCGGCAAATACCGACGGCGGAAAACCACGTCTGGCCGGTGGCTCGCCACTGGCCAAACCGATTTCGCGCATCGCACGCGCAAAACGGGTAAGGGAATCCATCATCAACAGCACTTTCGCACCCTGATCGCGAAAGTATTCTGCAATGGCGGTGCCGGCATGGGCCGCTTTCGCCCGCTCGATTGCAGAGCGATCCGAGGTCGCGCAAATAACGACCGCACGCTTCATGCCTTCGGTACCGAGAATAAGCTCGACGAATTCACGTACCTCGCGTCCGCGTTCGCCGATCAAGGTGATGACGATGATGTCGCACACAGCACCGCGTGCCAGCATGCCCATCAAGGTACTCTTACCGACACCAGCTGGCGCGAAAACACCGATTCGCTGCCCTTCGCCGATGGTCAACAGCGCATCGATCGCCCGCACGCCGGTCGGAAAGAT
Source organism: Pseudomonadota bacterium (assembly GCA_040385645.1). Classification (GTDB taxonomy): domain Bacteria; phylum Pseudomonadota; class Gammaproteobacteria; order Burkholderiales; family Burkholderiaceae_D; genus JANXSS01. The sequence continues at coordinate 84,098 of JAZKGZ010000010.1, read as the reverse complement.
GTTTTTGATCATCTCGCGCTGCATCGGGTCGGGTGGGTCTGCCATGACCGAGCGCAACGTTACTTGTTTCAACGGCCCTTTGCCATCGATCGGCTGGCCCATCGCATCGAGCACGCGGCCGAGCAAGGCCGGGCCGACTGGCACCGATAACGGACGGCCGCAACGCCGCACTAGCGTCTGCGATGAAATACCGATCAGGCTGCCGAACGGGCTGATCACCACGCCCTGCCTCGCCAGCCCGACGACTTCGGCGCGTTGCAGCACCTCGCCGGAAGGTGTCAATAATTCGCATAATTCACCGAGGCTGAGGTCGAGGCCGCTGACGCGCACCAGCGTGCCAGTCACTTCGCTGACTTTGCCCATCCTCGTTTGCGTATCGGCATCGGCCAATACCATTTCAAGGGTAGTAGCGAACCCGGCGGCGGAATTATCAATCATCGTATTGGTCAGGATCCGGTTGTGATGCAACAGCCGCTTTCGGCTCGCCTACCGACAAAAAAATTGCCGCTCTAAGCGCTTTCAGTTGGCTATTGAGGCTTAAATCGATAATGCCCTGATCGCTCTCGACCAGACACGCACCTCGGCTCAGCCGCTCGTCGCCGGTAACTTCGATCATCCGGCCGAGCGCTGAGCCGTCGGCGATTTCACGCAGGGAGCTTTCTGCGTACTCCACTTCTTCGGGAGATACGCGCAAGGTAACGTAGCGAACTGCCTGTATCGATTTCGATAGAATCTTCAATACCTGCCGGTAAATTCCCTGAGGATCTTGCAGCGGTACGATTTTTTCCACTGCCGCGATCACGATGCGTGCCATGCGTTCGCGCTGCTGCCGAATCTGCAAATGCGCTTCGCGGGTCGAACTGATCATGACCCGGTTCCATTCATCGACGCCGGCTTGCAAGCCACTGGCCCGAGCATCGTCGAACATCTGCTGTGCCACTGCTTCGGCATCCAGCCGAATCTGCTCAGCTTGCTGATTCGCCGCTTCAATGATGGCCTCAGCTTCTTGCTCAGCGTTTTCCAATGTTTCGGCACGCATTTCCTCGATGGTGCTAAAAGCCGTATCGAGATCGCCTACGGCGAGCCAGTCCGCACGACGGATAATGCCGTCGGGAATGGCCACGCCCTCTTTATTCTGTCTTATCCAAACAACCATGTCAGCTCCGGATACCATGCGCAAACCTCGCGCAACAGATTGTCGAAACTCGTTTCGTCATAACTCGATTGTAGTACGGGAAGCTGCCGTGGCAATGCAACTTTAATGGTTTCAAGCACCATTTTCCGCGGCCCTTGACACACTTGCTCGACATGCGAAAACGCCTCCGCCAGCAACGATGTCATTTGCCAATCACTGCCAGTCGTCGGTGCCTTTTGAATGCTAGTACTTTTCAATACCGCCGCAACGCTTGCAGTACCCAATGCCGCCTGTAGTGCACGAATTTTGCCACCGTCAATGCAATGTCGAAACGCTTCACGACGCGACAGTAGTACCGCGGTGCCCAGAAGCTTCTGACATTCGGAAGGGGTAAGAAGAATCAGGCGATCTAGAAAATTTGCGAACAGCGGGACGCTAGCTTTGCCGATTGTCGCTAACGGCAGTGCATTTTTCGACCACCGCAAGGTGTCGCCCCGATGTGGCGTATGGCATGTCCAGGAACTGTCGAACAGCTTCGCAGAATTAATCGATTTTTGATGCAGACGCAAGTAAAACTCGGCAAACGTCGCCGGGCTGAGCGGCCGGCTACGTCTGTCTGTCTGCATCATTTTTGCACGGGCTTGGCTCGCAAGCGTTCAGCCGCGTTGGCCAACCCGCTGGTAATGGTATTTTTTGTCGCGCCCGATTCATCAGACTCGTTGGCACCACCACGCAAGCGGAACCACCAAAATAAAAATAGCGCCAGCCCGAGCGCAGCGACGACCGCCGCAGCAATGGCAGGCAACAGCCAATCCTGACCAGACTTCCGGGGCGCAGCCGCAGATAAAGCGGAACCAGTCGACGGTTTTTCCGCTGCCGTAGGCACCAGCGTCACATTGACGTTTTCATACTTCAAGCCTTCGACACTGCTGACTACCAGGTTTTTTACCGAAGGCACCAGCAAGGTCACGTTCGATTCCGCATGATGTTTTACGAATACCGACGCCGAAGCCGGCTTGACGACTGACGCCAAAGGATCGTTATTCGGCAACACGACGTGCACACGCGCCACTACCACGCCATCGATTTGCGAAAGCGTCTGAGACAACTCTTGCGTGACGCCGTAGATGAAGCGCACACGCTCTTCGGTAGGCGTGGAAATCAAGCCATCTTTTTTAAAGATTTCACCAAGATTGCCATAGCGCTGTTGCGGCAGACCGCGAGCTTTCAGCGCCTGCATGGCGATGCCGATCTCGGATTCATCCACCGCAACGATCCAGGTTTTGCCGCTATCGTTGGTTTTCTTGCTCGCAGCGATACCTGCTTCGGTCAATGCGCCGACCATTTCATTGACATCGGCTTCAGTCTGCTTGGAATACAGATCCTGCTCGCAAGCGCAAAGAAACGCGGTTGCAATCAATATTGCAATCCGCGTTTTCATTGTTGGTCCAGAACGCAAGTTTCTGGTGGTCATATTACTGATTACGCATTAGTGTATCGACCCCTTTGCCGGCGCTTTTTCCAACACTGGTCGCTACTTGAAACTGCATAGTGGTAACCGACATATTCAGCTTAAATTCGATACTCGCCATCGCCAGCTCATCGAGCTTCATGTTCGGTGCCGCCCTAACCATATCACGGGACGATTGCATCATGTTCTTCATATTGTCATGCTGGACCGTTGCGAATTTCTCAAGTATTGACGGCTCATGAGCATGTGGCTTTGCATTTGCATCAGGTAGCGAATTGCCGCCAAAACCTTTCATCATCGACGCGAAATCCTGCTTGTCGGCTTCAGGCACCGGCTTGGCTGCACTTGCGCCAGGCGCGGAAGGAAGACCCGGGGCAGCGCCGCCGATACCAATAGATGGATTAAGACCGGAAACAGGAATAGACATGGCGTTGCTCCTTATACCGCAAGATAATTCATGTATGAATCGGGATACTCGCCGGGCGCTTGTTGCTTATCGCCGGCTTTATCATTCGGGTCCTGCGGGGGCGTTTCGGTCGATTCGATACCTAACAATACGCGGGCTAAAGTATGCGAATATTGCGAAGAAGAATCGTCTAATTCGAGAGAACGCGTTGCATGAGAATGCCAAGTCGGATCTTCGGCAAGCTTCAAACACAATGCCATCATGACGTACCATTTACTCGTTTCCGCAGGCGACGATATATATACCTGCAATGCTTCTTTAATAAACCCGCGCTTGATTGCTATATACGATTTGAATTCATCGATGCATTCCAACTCGGGATTCAGAATCGAAATTGCTGCGAGCAGCTTTTCCGAATCGTCGAGCTGGTTATCTTGAATTCCCTGACTGAGAATCGAGACTAATGCACGAATTAAATCTTTTCGTATCGATGACGCTTGATCCACAGATTCACCTCGTTTGAAGACCAGTGTTAATCAATTCAGCATATCATAAAATTGCGCGGGGTTACCCTAGTGCACTAAATATTACTGTGCTGTTGCAGCTTTGCCAGAGTCGGCCATGAACGTGCTCATGGCTTTGGAACCTTCTTTTCCCAATTCCAGAACACCTTTATTCAAGGCCATCCTGTTCTGAATTGCTGCCAAAGCAGTCATGTTGGCCATTGCTTGATCCGCTTCACCCGATGCCGCAGTGGTTGCAGCGTTACCCGCCGCTGCACTTGCAGCTGCATTACCAGCCGTCAATGCAGTACTTGCCGCAGTCTGTGTTGCTGTTGCGCCGAGGGATGCTGCCGTGCCGGCTGTGCCGACTGCTGCTGCTCCGATTCCTGATAATGGTGCTGGCATGATAATCTCCAATAAATTTTGAGTTAAAAAAGTAGCAATTACAGGTATTTGTAACCGTCTACGTATTACAACCACCAACGCTCTACCACTACTTCCAAACAACACCAACTTTACAAAAACTTTCGAACTATTTAAAAATTATTCCGCACCTTTTTTTGCCCAGAGGTGTGAAACGATTTGCTGTGCTGCCGTAAATCCTTCACCAATCTGCCTTAGTTCCATACTTCCAAATTTTCCACTTGCATTAGCACTAAAACATTCTTTGCGACCATTTTCCAAACAGGCTAAAAATTCTTCTAACAAGGTATCGTTTTTTTCGCTCAAGCTGTTATCGAAACCCGACAATTTATTTAATAAATTCGCATCTAAAGATTCAAACATTGTCGTTCCTTGGATTTTATGCAGCGACTACTAGAACTTTGGGAAAAGCGCTTGTTACTCAACGCCGTTTCGCGCATCCTCTTCCTTCATTTCATCTTCAAATTCTTGGTCTTCTTTTTTTGCTTCGGCCTGAGCGTCTTGAAAAGCACTCATCGCCTGGCCGTCCATATACTTCATTATTTGCTGCATCACCGTAGGACCAGAAGCAGCCGGAGTAGCAGGCGTAGCGTCAGCCGTATTTAGCGGCAGTGTCGTATCACCCGAGGTAGCGTCGGGCTTTTCCGTCGGCTTTGTAGTAGTGACCGGAGTGCTTGGGCGTACGCTCGTGATTGCCATTTTCTATCTCCACAAATATTTTATAGACCACGTCAATAATTGCCATCTACTAACTTTACTAACTACTGCTTTTCATTAAAATATCTAGCACCGTCTGCCGCGCGTCTAAATTCGTACCCTTCAACGCTTTGCAGAATTTCTGGCTCTACCGGCCTAACTGCTGCAACCTTTACATCCCTGAAACTGATTTCCGACACCACCGCACCTAGATCAGTCTTTAACCGGTTCAAATTGACGCGGTCGCGAACCTTTTGTGGCACCTCACCGCGAATCTCGAACTTTCCGCCGCCAGTGTGTGCAACCGTGATTCCCGGATAAGCAATTGCATCACTGATTGCCGCTGCTATCTCGCTCTCTACTGCATACCGATGCACGATCTTTTCTGTCTTCAGGGACTGCAACTGCATCGCCAAGTTTTTACGATCCGTCAGGTTTTTTACCAACCCCGCCACGATCACGTTTTCACCTTCGACCGTTACCCGAAGCCCTGGGTATTTCAAATTCTGTAATGCCTCTCGAACCTGTACTGCCGGACTTTCATTTTGGTTTTTCACCTTGGTTGCCGCTACCGAGCGGCTGCTTTGCAAGGTGAAAGCCGACACCGTTATTACTACCGCACACACCCCACCGATTACCCAACCACCAATTCGTTGCCGCCTTGCCGGAACCGTTATTACCGGCGCCAACATTTGCGTCAGTAACTGCAAGTCGCTTGGCCGGTTTGCTTCATCACCGACTTTGCACGCCACGATTACGACATCACCGATCTGCTGGGGCTCGTTCACACCGAAAGGTGCTGCCAGCTGCTCATCGTCAAAGGTGATACTAAATTCGTCCGGCTCGTCTTCACTGATCGTAAAACCGGTATGTTCGAAAGGCCAGTCTGAGATAACAACATCGCATTCCAGATCCGTACCAATTTCGTAACTACCTTGACTCAAGAATAGCGCCGCACCGGCATGCATACCCGTCAATATGCGAATTTGTAATTGTTGCGACGAATGATTCATTTCGTTTTTGCAGATTTAAAAGTGTTGGTTGCGCCATCGGTCGCCCGAATCCGTGCGACGCCAGACCCTTGTTCAAACGCCGACGGCTGCTCAGGCTGGTAAGAAACCGGCTCTGCTCTGACTACTTTACGAGCCAATGTCAGAATTCTTGGGGTAATCAAAAACAAGCGCTCGCGCCGGGATGCCTGATCTTCTGTAGTGCGGAACAGTGCGCCGAACAGCGGAATCTTGGATAAACCCGGCAGCCCTGACTGGGTATTGCTATCGCTTTCCGAAGAGATGCCGCCGATCAGCAATCCTTCGCCTTCGCCCACATAAGCTTCAGTGGAAATACCTGTACGCTTGACGATCGGAATCGCATCTACCGTATTGGCATCGAAACTGCCATCCTGGATCGATAATGCGAGCTTGATCGCATGGGTGCCATCGATCAGCACTTTGCGCGGGATCACCGAAATTTCCGTGCCGGTTTCGATCGAATAGAGGCTGCTGCTCAGATTGCCTGCTACACGAATCGAAGCGGAGCGCGTGTCTTTCATCGTAGCCAGCCGATTCGACATGCCGACCACCCGTGGGCGGGCAACGACGCGGGCACGACCCTGCTGCTGCAATGCGTTGACCTGCAATAATAACTGGCGGCTCAAATCGGAAGACAGCGTCGTTAGCTGAAAGACGCTACCGGCAGCAGCGGCCAACGATGGAATACCGCTGACGCTGGCTTCGGTAGTGCGCCCCTTGGCAGTCCAGTTCACGCCGATCGAGGCAGCATCGTCGTGGCGCACATCAATGATCATTGCTTCCAATTCAATCAGATCCGAAGCGACATCGAGCTGTTTGATCAGATCGCCGTACACCGACATGCGATGCGGCAGACCCATCACGATCACGGAATTGTTGGCGTCGTCGGAGGTGAAAACCGGACGATCGTCATCCAACGGCACCAAGCTGATGTTGGTTGCCGTTCTCGAGCCCGGCTGATCGGAGCCTGGCCGTTTTGGCGAATTAAGCGAGAAGGCAGACGCTGCGTTTTCGAACGGCTTGTCGGTTCGCTCGCCATAACGGCCATTCGTCGCCAGCGATTCGGCACCGATGCCCAGGACGCCTCCCAAAGGCGACATCGCTGCAAGTTCGGTAGCGTTTGTATTGGCTGCCGGCGAATTCGTTCCCTTGGAAGCGTTGCCATAGACTTCATTTAGCATCGACACCATGCCTTTGACAGTGGCTCCGCCGATGGTCTGGTCGTTGGCAGCGGCATAACGTAGCGGAAATACTTTCACGACACGACGACCTTCTTCCTGACCCCGTTGCGCGATTGCGTCCACCATCGAATCAACCAACTCCAGGTGCCGTGGAGGGCCTGACACCACTAAAGTTTTCTCTTTTGCGTCGTAGCGTAGTGGATAGCGTTTGTCGCCTAGCCGTAATGATTGCAAGAGGCGTTCGATCCGGTCGGCGCTAAAATCGCGCAAAAACAATACTTTGCTTTGGTTCGCCCGGGCCGGGTAGACGAACAGCACGGTGCCGTCGAAATACCAGGTCAGCCCGTAGGCGCTGCTCATCAGATCGAGAAATGATGGCGCGGTCAAATCGAATTTGCCGTTTACCGTGCCGTCCACACCTTCAGCCACGACCAGCGGCACTTGCAATGTCGATGCAAGGTCTTGCAACACTTCGGGCAACTTCCGAGAATCGGCTTTATAAACAAATTGTTTTTTTGGCAGGTCTACAGCCAGAGCAGGCTGAGCCAGTTGAGTCAACAAAAACAAACTCGCCAGCGCAACGACTATACGTTTCGGTGAACAGGATGTGATGCGCATTTAATTCCCACCTCTAGATGCAAGAAAAACCCATCGTTCTTTAGTCACGACGCACTCAGTATGGAAAGTCTTACGACAAAGCCACTATGAATATGCGAAGCAACATCACTTTGAACGAACCGCCCGAACGAAAGATGTCTTTTAAACACTCAAAATTTGAATGTGTCTTTGCGTTACCGCAAATATAGATATCGATTGTCACTTGGCATTAGTGTACTTGCGGGAAATCTTTGAGGAACGCTAAATGCAATATTTGAATTTTTCACGCGACGAAAAATGGATGCGCCTGCGGTAGGCACATCCACACAATTAAATAGTATTACGAAAACAATACGCAGATGCAGTGTTAAACCCTGCACCATCATGCATGCTTCGCCAATTGGCACTCCAACGTGTTGGCAAACAATGCCATCTGACCAATATGGTGCGCAAACGATGTTGGCGTCGCACTAGCAATCGGCACAAGAGCAAGCAAGATCGCTTCGCCATCACAGTCGATTGCAATCGTGGAACGCATGGCGATCGCTGCAATGAGGTTGATTTCCAGAAGCTGCCGAATTGCATCCCCTTCTGTTGGTACGGCAAGCTTGGCAACGATAATTGCGTCTTTCTGCGCATCGGTCTCCAGGCAAGTGACGGTAATTTTCACGCCATCCACCTTCATCGAACCGGCCTCCGCCGCTTCCTGCGACTGCTTTTTGGAAAATCCCAATTCGCGAGCCGTAGAAATGAGCATCTCATGCAGGAGTTGATCACCTGTCATAGCGGATTCGTTTTTTCTGGATACCTGCAAGACTGCGGTCATCACGTTCCTTTAGGAGGTTATTGGTCGTTACCGGCAGCCACGCGCCAATAAATCAGCTGCAGTTATCGGGTGTCGATTTGTGTGTTCTATTGTAATGAAAAGATGTTATTTGCAATGTCAAATCACGAAACAATGTAGCGAATTACGCGGTTCGCAGGCAATTTTTATGACTTTGAGGCTAGCCGCTGAAGTTTAAACGCACTTATTTTGTCGGTTGCCATCGGCTTCCCGGACGCCATACTCGTATTCGTCGACTCTTTCGTCGGTGTTTTAATGCCTGGATCGCTTGCTAAGATCTGGGTAAAGCTACCTGCCACAATCGTCGTACCTGTGCAGTTGGCTGGGTGACCGCGTCGACTCTGAAAATTTTCCCAAAATTCTTTTTGAACCGGACTCAGCCTGACAACAGTGCCGCTGCGAACATCGGCTTTAGGCATTTTTTCCGCGTCATGTACATTGTCGCGGCAGTTGGGAGACGTATCCAGTTGCGTCACGCCGTTACCAGGTCGGTTCACGCTCCAGGCTTTGCTCATGTAATTTCCTTTACATAGTGCCAAGTTTCATATCGTTTTGACATTATTTATGAGAAGCCCTATGCGATTTGGTTAGAAGCCGAAGCAGGTACCGCAGAAACGAACCGCTCTACAACCGCATTTTTCATGCTCTCAAGCACGTTGAAAATAATGTTTATTTGGAGCAGTTTTATTAGCCTAGTGGCCTTTTGTCTTGCATCTTTACGCTTTTCTGGTTTGCTTTCGCTTTGCGCACTCTCGTTGATAGCAATTTTCGAACGATAGCGTGCCTTAGTTTGCGTTCATAGGCAACACTGCGCAAGGTTGACTATTTTTATTTCGCCGCTACACATCATTGCTTAAGGAAAACATTTGCCTCGGCAACCGCTTGGTGCACAATAGCTGCCTATAAGTTCGGTTCCGCTGTCGGGCCAAAATTTCTGGAGTCAGTCTATGAACGCTCATGTTGGTCACCGTTATTTAATGAAAAAAATTCTGGCAGCTGCCGTGTTGCTCACATGCGCAAGCGCATTCGCCGAGGACGTCCAAGTCGTAAAAGCGTTGATGCGAGACGGAAAGCTACCTGAAGCATTGGTCCAGGCAAACAAAGGTTTGGAGAGACGCCAGAATGATCCGGGTTTGCGTTTCGTTAAGGGACTGATCTTAAGCGAACAGAAAAAAACAATCGAGGCGATCGATATTTTTTCAAAACTCACTGTCGATCATCCCGATTATCCTGAACCTTATAACAATCTTGCAGTGCTTTTCGCGACTGAAGGGCAGTATGCCAAGGCGCGCCTAGCGCTAGATACCGCGTTGAAGCTCAATCCTAAATATGCAACGGCGCACGAAAATCTTGGTGACGTATATTTACAGTCTGCTTTGCAAGCTTACTCGGATGCAGCCAAAAATGAATCCGATAGTTCCAGTCTTAAACTTAAGTTAAAGTCGGTCCGCCAGACTCTTGGTTTGCCGGCTCGCGAATCGATGACAGCTAGTGCGACGGGTACCAATGGCGCAACGGCGGCAATGGCGAAGAATGCGCCAGTTACTGCAATGCCGGCAATCCAGGCGGCAACAAAAACGACTGCGAACTCTCCCGCGAGCAATAATGCCGGGCAAGGCACGCAAGCCGAGCGAGAGCGCGTGCTCGCCGTAGTTGGTGAATGGGTAAAAGCATGGAGTACGAAAGATATCGATACCTATTTATCGTTGTACGCCGATGATTTCCGCACACCGAATGGTGAGAGTCGTGAAGCTTGGAAAAAAATGCGGCGCTCCAGGATCGATGGCAAAGAGCAGATTGAAGTTCAAGTGCTTTCCCCAAGTGTAGTCATCGAAGACAAAACCGCGCTTGTGAATTTTCAACAAGTGTATGTTGCCGGCAAACTTTCTTCAAAAGCGCGGAAAGTCCTGACGCTCAAAAATCAAAACGGGACCTGGAAAATTGTTCAAGAAAAATCGGACGGCTAGTAGTAATCCTGCGGCCTTGCCATACTGAGCTTTTGCAATGCTGTTGTCATGCAAAGGCGTTATAGTCTCAGACTTGCCGTTGCTCAAATCCTTGTTAGATCTTTTTTTGGGCCTTTGTCGGGATTTTCATCATCGCCTAGCTTGAATATCAAACCAGACCAAACAACCTGTACAATCCGACGCGCGGCAAATTTGTTTTTCCGTAAATGACCAATTTAGGGCACGTGTAGATTGACATGGCCAAACAATCTTGGCAGCCTTTGTCGTTGAAGCTTTTTGATTTTCTACTAAAAGCGTGCGTCAATCTTCAAATTGTCAATGCTTTTACCCTAAAACTGCTAATAATTAATGTTTTCCCCATAAAACTTTGTGACGATCAGAGTCAGAGCCGGGTTGACGAAACGAAGCCACAGAAGAATGGCAGATTCACTTCCCATTTGAGACACTGAACACTATTCCGAAGGCACGACATGTTGTATTTTTTTGCATTGTCCGCGTTACGTCATGAGCTTGAACTGCCTACCTACTATGCCGACGTATTCAACAACAAGATACGTCATGCGCTGACCGGATGTCAGCGCCAGAGCGATAGTCCGAATGGCACGCCGAAACATCACATGCATTGTATGCAGGCGGAAGCGGACTTGTTATTAGCTATGGATTGGCACGAAGAAGCCGAGTCGTTGTTGCAAAAGGCGCAGCGACACTTCGTCCACTCTCGCGATGAGTTGCGGCTTCTTTCTTGCCGGAATTCGGGCTGGCAAGCGCTTTTTCATCGTCGTTTTGGTACTGCACAGAGCTGCCTCAGCCGTATTTGCGAAGATGGCCACGCGAGCGATCGCGATCGCATTGAGGCGTGGGTTGGCCTTGCTTATTCGCATCATGCCCTTGGTCAACAGCTGTTGGCCGAGGCTGCGATGCAAAAGGTAATGGAGCATGTCGACTTACTCGCCGACGAGCGTATGGAGATCGTAGTCGAAGCAATTACGCTGGACATCAAAGTAAAGCATTATTTGCGACAGTCCCACGGCTTGAACGACCATATTTTCTGGCGTCAGCCGAATCATCACGCGCATACGTCATCGTCTGTAGCCGTGCTGAACGATGCCATCACCCTGCTGTTAGGACGTTGCAAAAGCTTACCGCTTTTGGAAGGCCAGCTTAATCTTTTGCTTTCGCTGATTAAATTAAGCACTGCAGACCGCTCCGTGATTCCATTTTTGAAAAGTCATATGGAGTGGGCCAGTGAAGAAGGGCTCTCCACCTACGTTCGGCAAACCCGCTTAGAAATGGTGCTTGCAAGCTTAAGTGCGAACATGGCGGATTTTGCCGAGCAGACCATGGCGCACATCCGTGATGCTGCACAAAGCCATGTTATTCGCCGCTGGGATATCGAGCATGCCTATTGCCTTGCCAAGCTTACCGAATTACAGGGTCGCACGACGGAATCGCTACAGCTGTATCGTAAATATGCCTGCGATGCGATGGAATGCTTGCGGGTGGAGATCTGTTCGCAGATAAAGCCGGCCTATTCGACCGGTGCGACATCTTATGACGATATCGAAGTACGTTTGCCAGCCAAGTATCGGCGCGCCTACCGTTATATCGTTAATCATCTTTCAGAGCGTAATTTGTGTATTCGGGAGGTAGCGGCCGAGATTGGCGTAACCGAGCGAGCGTTGCAATCGGTCTTCCGCTCCCATCTAGGCATCTCACCAACTGAGTTGATTCGTCGGTGCCGGATGGAGCGTATCCGTGCCGATTTACTCAATCCAACATCGAAGATGACCAGTATTTTTGAAGCTGCTCAGAAATGGGGAATTTTTAACCGCTCGACTCTTGCGAGCGCGTATCGGTCCTATTTTAAAGAAACGCCGAACGAGACGCTAATGCGGGCCTGATTAGTTGGATGCCGCTGGATTGTGAATCCCGCGGCATCTAGCGTTGCAGCACAATCATCGGCGCAATGCCTTTGAGAGCTGGAAAGAGAGTGCTGTATCGTTTTCGCAGGTGAATAAATACCCGCTGAGCAGCTTTCGTCCTTTGCACCTCCCCATTTTTATTTGTCGCTACGAGGTTTTTAGCGTGGCAGCACATCTATTCCTTTTTCTTAAATAATCTAACGCCCCCTCGCTTCTAGTTTGTCCCATCGTTAGCATTTTTTATTTGACTCTGACCCTAATTTCTTGGTCTGTGAGCTTGCGGGTCAGCCTTAAACTCGATAGAAAATTGACCAGTGGAAATAAAGACACAATTGTTCACAGATTTCCCAATTACTTGTAACTAAAAGTATTGACGGTTCGCTTTTCGGTCAGCATGATTGATCTCAATCGTGACAATTATTAGAAAACATCACTCCGGTTCGTGTATCAATTGATTCGTTCCGTGGCTGAAATTTCTTTTCCAAGGCAAATTCACCGTGTTGTTTGCAGAGGCTGTATATGAAAATCCATATTAAAACTAGAGGCGAGCTGTTGTATTCGGCATTGCATAAGGTATTGCAACCGGAATCTTCGTGGGGTATGACAATGCGTGGAAGTCGAGAGACCCAGTGGCAGCTTAGTAAGCTGCCACAAGAATTCGACATGACGGACTGGGTTTGCCAGCAAAATACGCCAACGCTCATCATGATCGATGCAGAAGATGTCGCGTTGCTGCGCGCCCTTCAAGCATCGCAGAGTGCATTGCAACACTTGATTGGTATGGCTCGCCACCCAATGTTAATACGGTGCCCGGTTATTCTTGTGTTTAATAATGTATCCGCGCTTTCGCAATCGCAGCATTTACCTGAATTTACGACCGATTGGATACTTGGTACCAGTCTTGCTACTGAAGCTATTCCACGCATCACAGGCGCACTGAAAAAATCGCAGGTCACGCCAGCGGTGCAGCACCACGCGGCGTTGACGCTCATTCCTGCTACAAGAACGATGATCTACGAAAACACCAGTGCACGATTGACACCGGCCGAATACACTTTGCTCGAGCTTTTTCTCAATAACATCGGCAGCATTATCTCTTTACAGGAATTGGTGCAAACCTTTCGCGCGAGTGGCAAATCTGCGGAGGCAAATAACATCAGAGTTGCTATTTATCAACTTCGCTTAAAGCTCGATACGCTAACCAAATCGCAAATGCCGCTCACCAGTATTTATCGCCAGGGCTATTGCCTACGTCAAAAATTAAAAAGTAAGACGATGCACGTTCCGATGGCTACGTCAGGTAATCGATACGACATGCAAAGCCCGGTTTAAGCGCCATTACCAGGCATCGATTATTTAGCACAGTTATTCAGCATCAATTATTTGGTTTTAAACGGCGATTCGATAGCAGGGCACATACGCTCTTCCAGGCAGCTTCATCCGATGCTGAGCGACGAAAGATGCCAGCAATCCGTCCATAGCCAACATGACGTCTGCATCGCCGCGAATGTCGAATCGGCCGTGTTGTTCGATTGCGCGAATGCCCTGATCTTTTACGTTACCGGCTACGACGCCCGAGAAAGCTCTACGCAAATTCGCTGCAAGGACATGGGGCGGCTGATTCTTTTGCAAATTCAAATTACGCATGTTTTCATGCGTAGGGATGAAGGGCTGCTGGAACTCGACATCGATCTTCAAAAGCCAATTGAAGTAATACGCATCTGCTCTCGATTTGCGAAACGCCCTCACCTCTTTGATACCAGCATTCATCGTCTGAGCAACGCTGATCGGATCATCGATGATGATCTGGTAGCGTTTTTGTGCCTCGGGCCCCAACGTCTCGCCGATAAAACGGTCGATCTGTTCGAAATAAGCGCTCGAGTCCTTAGGGCCGGTGAAGATCAACGGAAACGGTAATAGGGCGTTTTCCGGATGCAGCAAAATGCCGAGTATGTAAAGAATTTCTTCGGTCGTGCCTGCACCACCAGGAAAAACGACAATGCCATGGCCGACCCGTACAAACGCTTCAAGGCGTTTCTCGATATCCGGCAGTATCACCAGCTCGTTGACGATCGGGTTCGGTGCTTCTGCAGCGATGATTCCCGGCTCCGATAGCCCGAGATATCTACCTCTGGTGATACGTTGCTTTGCGTGCCCGATCGTGGCACCTTTCATCGGACCCTTCATAGCACCGGGGCCGCAACCGGTGCAGATATCCAAACCACGTAAGCCTATTTGATAACCCACTTCTTTGGAATAATCGTATTCAGCCCGGGCGATGGAATGACCACCCCAACAAACGACCAGATTCGGGCTTAACTGCGGCAATAATATATTTGCATTACGTAATATATGGAAAACGGCGTCGGTGATGCCTTCGGAAGAGACGAGATTGAATCGTGGATTGCCGTCAATTTCATCATTGGCGAACACGACATCGCGCAAGACGGCAAAAAGATGTTCATGAATGCCTTTGATCATGACGTTATCGACAAAAGCGCTCGCCGGTGCGCCGCGAACATCGAGCTTGATACCGCGCTCACGCTGTACGATGCTTACCGCGAATGATTCATAACGCTCGAGCAATTCTTTGGCATTGTCGAGCTGATTGCCACAGTTGAGCACTGCAAGCGAGCAGTTGCGAAAAATTTCATACAGACCGCCCTGGCTGGAGTCCAGCAGTTTTGCGATCTCGCTTTTGGAGAGAATATCCAGGCGCCCTTCTGGCGCAATCTGAGTATCTACAACGTCGTGATCCATGAAAATAAAACCTTAATATAAATAAAGAAGCAGACTGTACGCCAAGAAGATGCCACACGTCCACTTCTCTACGGACGAAAAAAAACCCAGCATTTAATTGCTGGGTTTTATACGCTAGCGGCGCGCGCACAACATACTTAATCGCGGCGCGTACCGAGCAATTTCGCCAAAACGAAACCGGCTGCAACGGCGATGCCGATTGCAACGGCTGGTTTCTCACGGACTTGGGTCCGACCGTTTGCCATCAACTTCGCGTGGGCATCCTTCAATTGCACGCTTTTTTCACTGACAGTGTCTTTAGCAACCACGGCCAAGCCCGACAGCTTGTCGACTGCCTGGTGAGCGCCGGTCAGCAGCCGATCTACAGCGGGACGGGCAGCCTCGGCTGCGGCATCGATTTTGCTATGGATGGCGGTTGCGCCGCTCTGCACGGACGATGCAACGCTATCGGCGGCGTTCTGTGCGCCGATTGCTGCACGATCGATTGCCTTGTTTGCCGAGGCGTTCAATTGGTCCACTCGTGCAGACGTTGTAGATGAACCGTTGTTGCCCGAAGTCGTGTTCGCTGTCGATTCCATAATGGATGTCCTTAAGTTAGTTTGAATTGAGGTTTCACTACAATGAACTGCGACATTTGAAAAATCCTGCCGGCGCAGCCAATAGCCAGGAGCACTTGTTTGCCGAATCGACGCGTGCTTTGGTACTGGGACTATGCAGATGTTTCAAATTTATTACACCCGCAAACAATTAACAGTTCGGTAACGTACATAAAAATGTGAATGACGGCCGACGAAACCGCTGGAATCTTTGTGAGATAAAACCACGTTTGTCACTTGGCCGACATTGATTCAAGTCAAAGCTTGCTAAACTTGAGTCGTTAGGGCAATAACGCCTCTGCTGTGGAGCTTTGATGAACGACGATCTTGTGTGGCCGATTCCGTCTTACTACGAGTTGATTGGCGCGACGCATACGAGCTTGGAAAAACGGCAGGCACCTGCTGCAGTCGTGACAACGCTTGATGGGCGCTGGCAGACAGGCGTGCTGGTTAAAATGGGCTTAACCGATACGACGATCGAATTTCTACCCAAGCGCGCCGCCACTGCGGTACGCATGGATTTAAGCACGATCAAGAGCATTCGCTTGACCGAGCCGATCGGGCTGACGCGATTGCAATTGTCGCAACATGCGAGCGATCAGGCTGCCGATGCCATCACGCAAAAATGCGTGGTGCATTTTAAAGAGGGCGAGCCGATCGTGGCCGATACTGCGGGATATCGACTGGAATCCAATGGCCTTTATCTGTTTCTGATGACCCAGGCCGACAATATTCTGCGTTGGTTCATTCCTAAAGAGGCGATGACGAGTTATCAGATCGGCGAACAACTGGGCAAGATGCTGGTAGATGAAAACTTGGTCACGCTGGACGCACTTAATACCGGGCTGGAGATTCAGGAGCAGCTCCGCTCGAATAAACTTGGCGATTATCTCAAGCGGCAAAACATCGTCAGCCAGGAGCAGCTCGAGGAAGTGTTGAAGCGGCAAAAATCGATGCCGCAGATGCGTTTGGGCGAAGCATTATTGCAGGAACATCTGATCACCACCGAACAACTCGACGATGCGCTGGCCTTGCAGGCGAGCGACCGAAAGATGCCGCTCGGCGATATTTTGGTGAGTATGCAGGTCGTTACCGTCGACACCATCAAACGCGTCCTGGCACAAAAGCTCGGAATTCCGTTCGTCGTGTTGCGCACATTTAAATTCGAGCTCGATCTGATCAAGGCGATACCGGGCGAATTCGTACGTAAGCACGTGGTCATGCCGATGTACCGCACCGATACCCGCATGGTGGTGGCGCTGGAGAACCCTTTGGCGGCACAGACGCTGCAGGCACTGAGCATACTGACCAAGCTCAAGATCGACCCGGTGATGGCGTCGCTAGACGACCTGACCTATGTGATCGAGCAATTCTACGGCGGCTTGGGCACACGCGAAAACATTTCCGAGCTGGTCTCTGAACTCGGTGCCGGGTCGGCCGCTATCACGTTGGAACACGCTAACGACGCCATCACCGAGTCGGATAACGTACTGGTTCGACTGGTCAATAAAATCATCGTCGATGCTGCCGATCAGGGTGTGTCCGACATTCACATCGAATCGATGAAGGGCAACCGGCCTACCCGTGTGCGCTTTCGTAAGGACGGCGTACTCTCGACCTACTCCGAGATACCGGCAAATTTCCGCAGTGCCCTGGTGTCGCGCTTGAAGATCATGAGCAGGCTGGATATTTCAGAAAAACGCCATTCTCAGGATGGCAAGATCAATTTCGAGCAATTCGGCCCGGCCAAGATTGAATTACGCGTCGTGACAATGCCCACGACCGAAGGCCTGGAAGATATCGTCATGCGGATCTTGGCAGCGCCCAAGGCGGTGTCGATCGATAGCCTGGGACTGTCCCCGTATGCGCTGGAGGGGTTGAAAAAGCTGGCGCACAAACCGCATGGTTTGCTGTTCGTCTGCGGCCCGACCGGCTCAGGCAAAACTACGACGTTGCATGCGCTGCTGGCATTCATCAACACGCCCGAACGTAAAATCTGGACGGTGGAAGATCCGATCGAAATCACGCAGGATGGATTGCGCCAGGTGCAGGTACAAACGCGTATCGACTGGACTTTTGCTGCGGTGTTACGCAGCTTCATGCGGGCCGATCCGGATGTGATCATGGTGGGTGAGACCCGCGACCCGGAAACCGCCAAGACCGTGATCGAAGCATCGTTGACGGGTCACTTGGTGTTTTCCACCATGCATACCAACAGCGCTGCCGAAAGCGTGGTGCGGCTGCTCGATTTCGGCCTCGATCCGTTCAATTTTGCCGATGCATTGCACGGCGTGGTGGGGCAGCGGCTCGCACGGCGGTTGTGTACGCAATGCCGAAAAGTGCATGCTGCGACAGAAGAAGAAATCGAATTGCTGGCCTACGAGTATTGCTTCGAAACCGAACTCGACAAAGATCAGATACGCGCAGCGTGGTTGAAGCAGCACGGTGGAAAATCCGGCAAGATCAATCTGTATTCATCGCCGGGCTGCGCGCATTGCAGCAACAGTGGCTATAAAGGCCGCGTCGGCATACACGAGCTGTTGATCACGACCGCGGCAATTCGCAAGAAAATTCATGCGCGTGCCACCGTCAACGATATTTTAAATACGGCAATGGCCGAGGGTATGCGGACCATCAAGCAGGATGGTATTGAAAAGATTCTGTCGGGTGATACGGATTGGAATCAGATTAAGACGATGTAGTCGGAGCCAGGCTAGACAAGGCTGAAAGCGGAATATTGAACGCTTTCTCGCCACCACTCAAACGCAGGTCGTATCGATTGCCGGGTTGCACAGTAGTGGCCGGCCAACG
Organism: Pseudomonadota bacterium; assembly: GCA_040385645.1. Taxonomy (GTDB): domain Bacteria; phylum Pseudomonadota; class Gammaproteobacteria; order Burkholderiales; family Burkholderiaceae_D; genus JANXSS01. The sequence continues at coordinate 65,755 of JAZKGZ010000010.1, read as the reverse complement.
GCATTGATGCGTAAAAGACGCCGGTGTGGGCTTCCATTTGTATTAACGCTGATCGTCAAGTTGCCAGTTACGACTGTCTGAGAATTTCCTGCGGTGCGCGTACGGCCAGTACCGGTGTACGAGAGAATCGCCCCAATATTGCTCGCCGCTGCGATCGTAATGCCATTCGGGATCGCCCCGTGCGTGTAAATCAAGTCAGAAGTCGTGGCACCTGTTGGTATCCGAATTTCCCACCCTTGGTTCCAATCGCCACCGATGGCTTGCAAATCTGCCCTGGTACCCCGCCGAATGGCCTCGTTACGTGCCATCGCGACGGATGCAAATAGGTCGCTCGAAGCAGCCGAGAGCTTTTGTCGATCGATCGTATCGCGAAAACTTGGAACCGCGAGTGTCACGAGGATACCGGCAATTGCTAATACCACCATCAATTCAACGATGGAAAAACCTCGGTGAAAATTGATACGGCGCATTGAGAAGTTTGTCGACATAAGCTACCAGCAAACATTAGGTGTTGAAGCTTGCGTGTTGAGTTTTGTTCCATCGCTAGACAGGTGAAAATTACCGCAGTAGGGATCTTTAAATAAAACAACGGTGTTTCTATTTTGCCGGGCGCTTACCCTTACGCACTGTTGAATCGTGCTGTTTGGGCAAGCAGCTGCAGCCATTTCGTAATGGCTTGTGTCCGGGCTATCCCCGGAAAACCATGAAAACCGCGCAGCGGCCCCCGTGGCACCTGCTGCTTCTACCGAATTTTTGTCGAAAGCCAGGTAAGTGTTTCTTGTCGAAAAATATCGCTCCTGCATTTGCATCGTTCGTTGTACTGCAGCACGCGCTTCAGCGCGGCGAGCCTTACGTATCGAGTCTTGGTAAGTCGGAATCGCAATGGAGGCAAGTATTCCGACGATCGCCACCACCACCATGACCTCTATCAGGGTGAACCCTTTTTCGAATCGCGCGCTGACCAAAAGACTCGGTTTATGGTTTGCGTTCATCATGGAGTTCCTTGTAGTTCAAGACTTCCCGCCAGCTCATGCGTCCATTGGTGAGACTGATCACTTTCTTGATATTGCCAGCACTTTTTTGCTCATTCTTTAACCCCGCAGTCAACGATTCCTTACCGACGGCCAGAACGGAAAATGTGCGGCTTACCGTGCTCTTGCCAATCGAGTTGGCAGCACCCGGATTATTTTCATTTGTGGCAAACACGACCGGCGTACTCAACGCTCCGACTGCCGTTAGCTGACCGGTAGAACTGCCACTACCGCCATCGGTGAGCCCGGTCAAAGCATTGAGAATGTAGGAGCGGCCGTTGATCTTGGGTTCGCAGATGTCTGTCGGTGGTATTAGCGTGTTAAAAAACACCTTGCCAAAGTCCAGCTGTGCGGTGGTCGTATTACGCTCGCCGATAGGGTCGTCCGGCTGCAAAAAATCAACATACCAGCCTTTTTTTGCCTCCTTGTTGTTACGGTCCATGTTGTAGTAGACAAAATCTTCACCGACGACAGCCAGCGTTTTGGCACTTGCGTTGCCGTTGATCGTACGTTCCTGCAACGAAGCGCGACTGGCCACTTTGTAACTTGCATTCGTTGGTTCGTCGTAGATACCGTAGAAAGAATGCTGCCCAAGATTGAGCAAATCGGAATCTTCCAGATATTTTCCAGTACCGAACAGCACTACAAAACCACCACCTTCGGCAAATACCACTTTTGGTGCGGCTGTGATTGGCTGACGTACCTTGTCTTTTGTCATTGCCGTAAAAATGATGCGTGGTGCCGTGCGCGCACCGTTCAAAGGCTTAGTAAAATCAAAACGCCACAGATTGCCTTGTAGATCACCCGCGTAAGCGTAACGCACAGCACCATCTGGCCCGGTCACCAAGGCCGGCGCGCTCAACCCACTTTGAAGCGTATCCACGCTCAGGCCAATCGTGATTTTGTGATAATTGGGCGAACCACCTTTCGCAGCGCCAGGATGCGCAACCCAAGGCGCCTCGAACGGTTTTTGCAGAGACAGCAAGAACAACGCGCCACCTTTTGCATCGTCGCCAGTATTGGCGTCCGGTGCGTAATGGTTCACACCACTGGGGACGACTGCATAATAGTGATACACCGGCACGCCGTTCTTATCAATCTGGCTGACGAATTTTGCGACATTGGGTGCGCTAAATACGTTACCCATGTCCTTGTCGTGAACATCGCCAAACTCCCAAAGCACACCGTTCTTTTTATCGAAGTCATCTGGATCGGTGACGTCCAGTGCATACACGCCTTGGGCGCCTGCTCCGAGACCGCCGACGAGAACTGTTTTCCAGCCACGTTTACCGGTGTTGGCTTCGGTCACGACGATGCCACCATCGACCGTTGGCTTGTGCAAATAATCGCGTTTTGTCAAATCCCGGAGTTTGTCGAAAATCAGGTTGGGAACATACGCAAAGTATTCTTTTTTCAAGTCCTTGCTAAAGGCATGTAGCATGCCATCGTTGGCACCGACATAGACGGCAGGTGTTCGCTTGGCGTTGGTCTTACGCCATGCTTCGTAGCTTTTATCCAATATGTCGATGCGTGGTGCGCCGACATATACCGGGCTGCTGTTGATGACATCGCCTAAAACGTTTGGCACACCAGCCGGCGATGGGCGGCGACGAAATAACCCGTCGATATTTCTTTCAGAAATTTCGTCAACGGTCGATCCACGTAAAAAATTCAGACGTTTAGGTCCGTAAGTGGGCTGCCTACCGGAAAGCAGGGCCTGTTGGAAAGGGGACAGGTTGTCCCACAAGAAGGGAACGGTGGATCGGTTGGGGTCTGGAAAATTTTTCCGGTTCATCATCAAAATATTGCGATTCGACCAGTCCGTTAAATTGCGGGCGGCCGTCTCGCTCGGAGAAAAAGGCTTGATAGCGACGTTGCCTGTGTCGTCGACCGTCACTTCTGCGCGCACCACATCGCCCGACCAACCGCCTTGCGGATTGCCGCTGGCTTGGTAGATATATTGCGTTTCACCAGGCGTAACCGCGGAACTCGTCGTTGATACCGAGTTAACCGACTCTCCTGGAATGGATACCTGCTCCATGATGTTATGAATGGCTTCGACCATTCTGACGCCATCGCTTGCTAGAAAATAATTTTCGGGATCGCAGTCGCCATTTTTGTCCCACAGATAACTATCGCATTTAGTCTGAGCATTGGTTGGATTCGGCCCCGGTGTATAAGGGCCTCGCGGCGTGGCGTGTACATAATCATCGCTGGCAAATGCATCGTAGCCGCCATACTTAGCCGCTAGATACAACTGACTATCACGCGGCGCAAAAAATTCACGTTTTGTATTATTGATAGCACCATTACCGCGCTCGTCGACATCGATGACGAAAGTCTTGGCATGAATATTTTTTTTATCTTCACGCATCTGGCTGGTATTGGCCCAATATGCCAGACCGGAAACATAATAAGACCCCTTATGGCTTTGCTCGTTGGGTGGTTGATCTCTCCAGCCATTTTTTTGGTCACCCAGAGCGTCTTTCAGTTTCGTGCCCTTAACGTTATTAACCTCGGATGCACCTACTTTATTAGCCCAATCCCGGGCGTTGAGTGGTGTAACCAAGTTTTCGCCATCTGCACCAGGCTTTGGCGAATCGGCAACTTTTGCCGGATTGCCAGAGGTATAAATTGTCTGGGTATTGCCAGGAATGGAAAAATCGAAGTTGGCATTGGCATCAGCAACTAAAATAATGGCATTACGCTGACAAGAAGAGACGATCGGATCTTTGTTTTTCCACGGACGTATCACCGGGAAACCTTCGGTTACATCATGTACCGGGCGGATATCGCAGTGCTTGACAGTGCCGAGAATTGGGTCACCGAAAACACCATTATTGCAACCGATGGATGAAGAACTAAAGCGGGTGACATACTTGTTGTTTTCACCGTAGCGCACTTCCCAAGTGCCTGCAGGAAGGGTACAGGTACCACCTTCTGCGGCACAATAGCGCCACTTTGCATATTCCGCAGACTGCGGCGAACTCATGCTAGCGGTTGCTTCCGGGCTCGGCTCCAGGCCGCGCAGATAGCGCAGGCTTTCGTAATACAGTTCACTAACCGGGTCATTTCTTTTGTAAATGCCGTTGCTGCCGAATTTGTTCAGATAATTAACCACGCCTTCGACGTTGGTAAAAATACCGGTATCTTCGCGCCACTCTTTGCTTGCATTATTAAAACGGCGCAGTTTTTCATCGTATCGGAAAGGTCCGACGTGACCGAGCCGCGCACGTAATACCCCGCCATAAGCCTCAGGGCCATCTTTCAACAGATAGCCCATTGCACCGAAATAGAATTCGTTTGCACGTCTCTGAATTTCGCCCACAGGCTTCAGCTCCCCTGCGGCAGTGTTGTTGGCTGGGAATGGCTTACACAATTCTGAACGTGAAGACCGTTCAGCTTCGGTGCAAACCTGTACCCGTACGACGAATTCGCCAAGATTCTTATCCGGTCCACCGCTCTGGTCGCACAACGTGTAACCGAAGTCCGCCTCGGCCGTCGGTTTCGACGTCGAGAATAATACCCGGTTGCGACACGACACGGCATAGATTGCCTTGTTAGAAAACGGTGTTACTTCATCTGGATTGGCATCCATCTTCGCTTTCCCGGTCCCAACTTCCTTATAGGAAAACAAAATGGGATTGGCATACATTTCGTCACGCAAGTAAGCACGCTCGAGCACGGTTTTACCCACCTCGTCGATGACCCGATTACCGCCCGTCAACCCGAGACGCAGCATATCGATTGCCGATGCTGTTGCCCAGTTCATGAAGTTGCCGCTGAACTGTTTTTTGCATTTATGATCAGTTGGCGAGGCCGGCCCAGCGGGCACAAAATATTTCTTGCCGTCGTCGGAGGTGTCGTACTTGCCGCCGCTATACGTGGATTTTCCACCCTGGTAGACATAACATTGCGACGGATCAAAATAACCGAAATATTCCCGGTTTGTGTCGTATTCGCCTTTGTAAGCGCTACCAGCGGTTGGATACTCCACCGACAAATCTAGCAAAACATTCGGGTGTACTAAAGTACGCGATACTGGCCCTGGCGGAAGATTCACGACCGGAGGCGCTGCATGGGCAACGAGGTGTACGTGAGTTGCAAGGACAATTCCGGTCACTAAACCGACTCCGCCGGTACGCAATACTGGGGTGGATGTAGGTTTCATCAATTTTCCTTTCGGTAAAACGCTTGCAAGACGACACGGGTATTCACGTCGGCACCGAAGCCGATTGCAGTGATTCGATAAAAATAGGACGACTGAACCTCGGTGCTGGTTTCGGCACCTGGCTGGTGATAGGAGATCAGTTCGATAACATACTGCGGCCTTCTAGCCGACAGCACCAAGTCACCAACCGGAAAATCTTGACCGGTGAAAAAGCCATAAGGCACAGCGGCCGACGTTGCTGTAGCAATGCTGATATCTTCTTCCAACCAGCTCGGAATGTCGCCGTCATAGGCTTGCCGGCAGAGCCCCCGCGATGCACCAGTATTTAAACAATGTGCAGCACCGTCTACTGCAGGAAAGCCGAGCGCGCTCTCCGGCGAGAAGGGAAAGGCCCTGCGCACCCCTCGGCTCATGATCGGCGCTTTATCAATATCGAGTTGCGCATCGACGATCGCCGCCTCGGCTGCCTGGAATGCGATCTGACGGTCGCGGTCGCCCCTGGACGCTTTTTCTGCCTGCAACGCAATTACCGCTGCCGACGATCCGAGGAAACCCGCGGCGATCAAAAGCAGCAACACGATGATGAGCGAAACGCCACGCTGTTTCAGCGGTAACCGGCATGCTTGACGAGAGGCGTTCATTGGATCGGCGCGATATTGGCACCACTTGCGCGGTTACGCAACTGGATGACGGTGGAAAAAATCTTACGGGAACGCGCCCTCTCGGCCTGCGGCAGATTTGTTTCGTCGATCAGGGAGCCGACGTCGGTGGCTGCAAACGGATATTCAGGTCCGAACAACTCGTATTTAATATCTTCGACGTCTGCCCGTTCGCTGCGCCCACCGCGCACGAGTATAGCGATTTTGACTGCCGCAACGTTCCTCCAGCGGGCACCTACAGTGGTGGCATTCACGAACTGATCAGGAATACCATCACTGCCCAAATCGAGTCCGTATAGAACCTGGAAAGATTCGACACCGCTGGCAATCGGTGTGGAAACCAGTTCGCCGGTAGCATCAACGTACGCACAGAACAGTTGGGGTTCGCCGCCGCTGGCGCGGTTGACGAAAAAAATGCTCCAGCCACGGCCTTCATCCGCATCTTGGATCGTCTGGACCGCGCCGACCGGAATACCGGCACAGTTGATGACACTGCCGTCAGGAGTTGGCGTGCCGTTGACGGTTCTGGAGGTACCGAAAAAACGCAAGCGTAGAACATCGCTGCCGTTAACTGTCGTCGACCCGGCTATCGGTGTGACACTACCTGAAGTCGGGCTCAATGTTCGGGCATCAAAACCATCGATATTGGGGGCATTTTTGGCCGGGTTATGAACAATCGGTGCAAAATCGGTTTCGAGGTTTTCAAATCCGGTCTGACGAATCGAGCGGGCGATGTTTTCAACGGCATACCGCCCGGTATCGGACAAACGGGCATTTTCATCCTGGATCACGTAAGTCGATTTGGTCGATACCAACACCATCAAGCCGGCAGCCACGATTAGCATGCCGAGCGTGATGGAAATCATCAGTTCGATCAGGGTCAACCCGTGTTGCACATGAAGCTTCCGCCGGCCTGACCATCCGGGACGACAAACTTTGTGCGGAGTGGGTAGTCGGCTCATTGGCTAAACGGCGAGACAAGTATGACAACCCGGGGTGTATTGGCGGCAACGATTTTGCCGCTTGGATCTTTTTCGTCCCAGCTAATCTTCACTACCAATGGCGCATCGAAGGGATTGAGGTTATTGGTACACCAGCGAAATTCACCCGAATCAGGATCGACCACGAGGGCATCGCGACAAATTTCCAGGCGTACGCCTGGTAACGTCGCAAATGCTTGTTTGCGCCATTCAGCTATGCTGTGCGTAGCCCAATCCCTGGGCGTGCAGGTCTCGCTATAGCAATTAACCGGTGGCGAATACTTCGGCTCACCATTTTTTGCGTCAAACCGGAGTCTATTGAATGGGCTGATCGGTAACCGCATCTGCTCGCTATTGGTACGGATTTCGTCAGCAATTTGCATCGCCAGCGCAACGGCAGTATTGTGAAAGCCGGACTGCTCGGTCGTGCGGAAGGCATTTAATTGAATCACCGCCGTTCCGACCAGACCGATGGTGAGCACGAACACCGACACCAGCACTTCCACCAAAGAAAATCCGGCATGGCGGCGCGAATGATGAAACAATCGAATTGGTGCGGATCTCATGATTCTTCGTTTGTAAGAGTCGTCGGTTATTTGAAAAAATTTCGGTGCTTGGCAGAAAAAATAGGCAAAAAATTGGTTAAAAAAACATGGATAGAAGGTTTGCCCCATAGGAATTTAATTGCTTTGTAGAATTTACCGTACTTTGAAAGTTTTTATTTCAACTATTTGTTTGTCTGAATGAATAATTAAGATGTTGGGAGCGAAATGCGCGGTTTTCCGGTAAGTTTTTCGTGTGTTGTCTTGATGGCAATGCCACTTTTGGCGGCTGCAGAGGCTGAAAAGTCGATGCGTCCGGGTATGTGGGAAGTGACGACGACGTCGGAATTATTGAAGCTTGCATCGCAGATACCGCCAGAGCAGATAACGAATCTGCGTGCATTGGCGAAGCAGTACGGTCTGGAAGTGCCGGAAATCAACGGGGGAAGCGCCACCGCGAAGATATGCGTCACACCGGAAATGGCCCAACGCAATATCATGCCGGAATTGAATCAGCGTTATGCCGGTTGTGAAAGTAGCAACGCCAATCGGTTTGGCGATCATTACAGCGTGGATATTAGATGCGAAAGTCAGCAGATCCGTGGCAAAGGTTCAGCCAGTGGTGTATTTACAACTGCTGAGAATTTTGTGGGTAAAAGTTCGTTCGACGGGGTGGTGCAGGGGATGCCGGTAACCCAGCAAGCCGAGACCCGTGGCCGGTGGGTTGCCGCTACTTGCCCTGCCGACCTAGGCGGCAGTGATCGTAAAGATTCGACCCAGCAAAATCCCACCCAACGGCGTTGAGTCTGGCTAAAGGTAAGAAGTTGTCACGATTGCGTTACGAATAACTCAGCGCGCGTGCCTTACCCCAAAACACTTTGTAAGAAAAAATCGTGTATCCGATGATTGCTGGCAGCACGACGATTACGCCTATTAATATGATCCGTAACGATTCGGGGGCGCTGGCGGCTTGCCACACCGTAATTTTGTCCATCACCAGGTACGGGAAGATACTGTAGGCGAGCCCTGCGAATGCCAACAGAATGATGCCGACCGTGGCAGCAAACGGCACCCAGCACCAGCGCTCCCGCGATTGCGCCAGTTCGGCCGGCAGCCAGCGTAAAACCCGGTCTACTAATATAAAAAGGCCGGCTGTTAACAAAGGCACGGGTGCCAGCAGCAAAATATTCGGGTAAGCGAACCATTTCGTAAAGATTTGCGTGCTGACCAAGGGTGTGACGATCGATACGGCGGCGATACCGAGCGCGCTGAGAAGCAAACTGCGGTGCGCCCATTTCACTGCACGCAACTGCAATGCGGCGTCGGTTTTCATGATCAACCAGGTTGCACCCAGCAATGCATAAACGGCTAACAGCGATAAGCCGGTAAAGGTAGCGAACAACCAAGACAGCCAACCGTACTGAAAACCGGTAACGTATAAACCGATCATCACACCTTGCGCCACGGTCGCCAAAATCGAGCCAGCATAAAACGCCCAGTTCCATGCCGCCTTGTGATTGTCGTGTGCCTTGACACGAAAATCGAAAGCCACGCCGCGCAGCACCAAGCCGATCAGCATGAAAGCAACCGGCAGATACAGCTCTCCCAGAATTTCGCCGTGTGCCGCTGGAAACGCCACTAGCAGTAAGCCAATGCCTAGTACCAACCAGGTTTCGTTGGCGTCCCAAAAGGGGCCGATGGAAGCGATCATCATGTCGCGCTGGGCGTCGGTGGCGCGATCGAGCAGAATTCCTACGCCCAGATCGAAACCGTCGAGCACCACGTAAGCCATCATGGACAAACCCATGAGGCCTAGGAAGATAACGGGTAACCAGCCGCCGGGTTGGCTTAATCCAGGCATTTGCGCACCTTTAAAGTTTTGCCAGCGGTGTATTTAACTGCGCTGCGGAACTGTGCATCATGTCGGAAGGCCGAACTTCCTGCCCTGAAGGTTGCAGGTAAGCTTTGCGTGCCAGATGAAACAGCACGCTGATGTAGGCCACGGTTAAGGCGAGATAAAGCGTCATGTATAGCGCCAGCGTCGAAGCGATCATGGGTGCGGCAATCGTCGATGCAGCTTCGGCCGTGGTCAGGACGCCATGGACTAGATAAGGCTGGCGCCCGATTTCGGTAACGTACCAACCGGCCAGCGTGGCAACCCAACCGGCAAAGGTCATGCCCACCAACACCCGTGCCAGCGTCGGGTTGAGATCGCCCTTGCGCCGTAAGTTCCAGGCGGTGAACCATGAAACGGCCAGCATTAGCATGCCGACACCGACCATGATGCGAAAGCCCCAGAAAACCGGCGCAACCGGCGGATGTTCGTCGCCGAAGGCTTCGATGCCTTTGATCTCGCCCATCGGATCATGGGTAAGAATCAAGCTGGCAAGCCGTGGAATTTCGATGGCGAAGCGGTTGCTTTTCGATTCAGCGTCGGGCAAGCCGAACAGTACCAACGGCGCGCCGCGCTGCGTCTGCCACAGCCCTTCCATGGCAGCGACTTTTGCCGGCTCGTGTTTCAAGGTATTAAGACCATGCAGATCACCGACCACGATTTGCACCGGGATCAGGAATGCCGCCATGACCACCGCGCTCTTCAAAGCTGCCATGACATCGGCACCGCGATCGCCACGTAGCCAGCGGTATGCCGACAGGCCTGAGACTAAAAACGCTGCTGTTAAGCCTGAAGCGATCAACATATGCGTTAAGCGATATGGCATGGAAGGATTGAAAATAATCGCCAGCCAGTCGGTTGCATGCGCCTGGCCATTGATCATTTCGAATCCTACCGGGGTGTGCATCCAGGAATTCAAGGCGATGATCCAAAATGCCGAGAGCGTGGTGCCAAAGGCGACCATGAAAGTGGCTACGGTAAGAGCACGTTTGGATACGCGTTGCGCGCCGAACAGCATGATGCCGAGAAACGTCGCTTCGAGAAAAAATGCGGTGAGAACTTCGTAAGCCAGTAACGGCCCGGCGATATTGCCCACACTTTGCATAAAACCCGGCCAGTTGGTGCCGAACTGAAAACTCATGGTGATACCGGAAACTACGCCGAGCGCAAACGTCAGCGCAAAAATCTTGACCCAAAATTGATAGGCATCTGCCCATTTCACATCGCCGGTTTTGTTATGCCGTAAACGAAAAAACAATAACAGCCATCCCATCGCGATGGTGATGGTGGGAAAGAGAATATGAAAGGTGATGTTGGCGGCGAACTGTATGCGCGCCAAAAGCAGTGGATCAGTCATCGCTAACTCCGTTGGGTTGCGTCTCCTGGCTGGCAGCGAGGTTTTTGGCAGGCTTCACCAGCCGCACCTTCTTCACGCTAGCCACAGCAGCCAGCTTTTGCTTGAATTCAAGAAATTTCTGCGCTTTCGCTCCGAGCTTCATTAATTGCACCAGCGTCGGCGTGTCCAGACGTTGAATATCGCTGAACCACTGCGTGACCAGTTCGATCAGATCGTGCATTTCTTTCATGCGTTTTTGCGCATGAGCTTCGTCGGCCGTTGCTGGCGTTTGAACCAATGCGTTACGCAGCATCGACAGCGTCGGGTCGATTTCTCGTTTTCTGCGCTCTTCGGCCAACGTTCGAAAGATTGCCCATACATCTTCGGGTGTGGAGAAGTATTCACGCCGGTCGTTTGGCAAATGCTGCAAACGCACTAGTTGCCAGGCACTCAATTCCTTCAAACCCATACTGACATTGGAGCGGGAAAACGCCAGGGTGTCGGCGATCTCGTCGGCATTCAGCGGCTTGCCGGATACGAATAGCAACGCGTAAATCTGACCGACCGTGCGGTTGATGCCCCAACGGCTGCCCATTTCGCCGAAATGCAGCACGAAGCTTTGAATCAGAGGTGTCAAATTCATCAAGGTTCCTATTCTGAAATTTCAGTAATTCCTGAAACTTCAGGTATCAGTATAACAAAAAAAGTCCACCGTAGTGGACCACCAAAAAGCCGGGTTCGGTACCCGTCTTGAACTTGGATTGAACTTTTGGACTGGTCTTGCCGGTTAGTTTCGGTCCGCTTCAGTCTCGGTCTGCGTCAGCTCGGGTAGCTTGCTAGCGCTCGGGCTGGCTGCAAGCGGCAGGCGAATCGTTACAATCGTGCCGCGACCTGGTCGGCTGGCGATTTCCGCGGTGCCATCGAGGTAGGCCGCGCGTTCGCGCATGCCGAGCAAACCGTGCGTTTGGGCGTTGCCGGCACGCTCGGGTGTAATACCGATGCCGTCGTCCTCGATTTGCAGCAGCACATGTTCGCGCTCGATCACGAATGTCACGACGACATGGCTGGCTTTGGCGTGTTTTGCAACGTTATTGAGCGACTCTTGCAACATGCGAAATAGCGGCACTTGCAACAACGTTGGAATCGCCGCATCCCCTGGCGGCAAACGGATGTCGCTGACTACGCCAGTGCGCTGCGAAAAACTGCCGACGAGTTCGCGCATCGCCTCGACCAGGCCGAGCGTATCGAGCGTGTTAGGCCGCAGGCCGGATTGAATCCTGCGCGTGCTATGGGTAACCTCTTTTAGCAGCGCCCTGACCTTTTCGGCGCTTTTTGCAATCGCCGGATGGTCGGCATTCGCGCGAAAATGTCCTTCGAGGATCATCGACAAGGCCGTCATGGAAGAACCGATATCGTCATGCAGCTCACGAGCGATCGCGCGTTTTTCTTCTTCTCGTACCGATTCCAAATGGCTGGCGAGCTGCCGGACCTGGGCAGTACGCGACATGATTTTTTCTTCCAGCTCGGCATCGTGACGGCGTCGCGCCTCGGCTGCCGCCAGCTGCGTCTGCTGCCGGTTGCGAATCAGTCGCAGGCTCAGCAGCATCAACAAAAGACCGCTTGAAAGAAAGATCATAATGGTCGCTATCGAGGTGCGATAGGCGACTTCGGCATCTTCGTTGCGCTGTACCATCAGCTTGGCTTCTTCGGCCAACATGGCGTCTACCTCGACCCGGATGATGTCCATGACATCTTTACCATAATGATTCATTAACAGTCGTTGTGCAGCGGCGAAGTCTTGCTCGCTTCGAACTTTGATCGTCAGATCCAGATCGGCCAGTTTTTCAGTAATCAACGGTTCCAAGCGGGCGATCCGCTGTTGTTGCGCAGCATCGTCGACAGTCAGACGTTTTAAATCATCCCAGTTTTGATGTACCGATTGCACGAGTGCGTCGTAGGGTAATAGGTAAGAATTTTCACCGGATATGATGTAGCCACGCTGGACGGCCTCGGCTTCGCGTAGCGACGATACGGCCTTGGTGATAGCGACGACGACCCGATGGGTGTGCCGGATCAAACGGTCGGATGCTGAAAACTGCTCGACATTGCGATAGAAAAAAGCACTCATACCCAGCAGGACCACGCCGCCTATTAAAAGCCAGAGTGTCGGTCGTTGCACTAGCGGCTTAATTAAATCCATCGATGACTCTTTCCCGGCAACTCCGTCGCGACAACATGCAGGCCTGCTAAGGTGCCCGCCAAGGTACGGCGTTGCGTCCTGATCGCAGGTCTTGCAGCCGCACTTTATCTGAATAAATTTCTATAAAGCAAATGAAAAATTCTTTTCACGGAATTGTAACATCGAGAATGCGCGCTTAATAGTGACGTTAGAAAGGTTGGAAAGCGGGCAAATGGAGGCGGCCAGAGGTCAATCTGACGATTCGAAAAGAAGGAAAACGGGGAGGTCTACAGGCGCCAAGGGCGGCGCCGCAGGAAAATCGATGTGAAGTGAGGGGAAGCGTCGGCCAGATTAGTGTTGCCGTGCGTGTGAATTGTTGAGATTACTTATTGTTGACGGCGTCTTTAAACGCTTTGCCAACCGAAAATTTTACCGTTTTTGCGGCAGCGATTTGGATATCTTCGCCGGTACGCGGATTACGTCCGGTACGTGCCGCACGGCTACCTGCGGCAAACGTGCCAAAACCTACCAATTGCACGCTACCGCCTTTTGACACGGTACGGATAACGTGGTCGAGAAGCGATTCCAGCGCACGTTGCGCTGCTGCTTTGGAGAGGTCGCAGTCTGTGGCAATGGCATCGATCAATTCAGTCTTGTTCATAGTCAACGATCCGGTCGAGTGAAAGAGGCGTGATTCTAACATCGCACTTCGCCATTTCTCGCGGCGCGATTGGTTTTCTGTACCGTCTATGGCGTCGGTGCCACAAATGCTTCCGGTTCGATCCAGCCACGTGAGCGTTCTAGTGCGCGTCGCCAGGTGTATAACCGTTGTTCCCGCTCGTCGAAACCGATGTTAGGCATGAAACATCGATCCAGACGCCACTGTGCGCCGACCTCGTCGAGCGAAGACCAGAACCCTGTTGCCAGGCCTGCCAGATAAGCGGCACCCAACGCCGTGGATTCGGTTACGACCGGGCGCATGACTGGAATAGCCAGCATGTCGGCCTGACATTGCATCAGTAGATCGTTGCGCGCCGCGCCACCATCGACGCGGATCTCGCGCAAGGCGATGCCGGCATCCTTTTGCATCGCCTCCAACACATCGACATTTTGATAAGCGATGCTTTCCAAAGCCGCTCGGGCGATATGTGCCTTATTCGTACCGCGAGACATGCCGACGATCGTGCCACGGGCATATGAATCCCAATGCGGTGCGCCTAGGCCTGCGAAAGCCGGCACCAGCACCACACCGCCAGCATCGGGCACCTGCGCCGCCAGATTTTCGATGTGCGCAGCGTCGCTGATCAGGCCAAGGCCGTCACGCAGCCATTGCACGATTGCACCGGCCATGAAGACGCACCCTTCGAGCAGGTATTGCTTGGTTTTATTACTGTTTTCCTGGTTATCAAAAAACGTCCAGCCGACCGTCGCCAACAAACCGTGCTGGGACACGACCGGCGCGGCGCCGGTTGGCATGAGCATGAAGCAACCGGTACCGTACGTATTCTTCGCCATTCCCAAACTTAGACACCCCTGGCCGAAAGTGGCTGCCTGTTGATCACCGGCGATGCCGGCGATCGGTACCGGCGCGCCGAACCAGGTCGGATCGGTCAGACAAACCACGGCGCTACTAGGCACAATTTCCGGCAGCAGGCTGCGTGGAATATCAAACAAGTGCAACAGAGTGTCGTCCCATTGCAGGTTGTGCAAGTTAAATAACATCGTGCGGGAAGCATTGCCGGGGTCGGTCAGGTGGGCACCGCTCAGCTTGAAGATCAGCCAGCTATCGATGGTGCCGGCAGCAAGCTCGCCGCGTTCTGCCCGCGCACGTGCACCTGGCACGTGGTCAAGCAGCCATTGCAATTTCGTCGCTGAAAAATAAGCATCGAGTACCAGGCCGGTGCGCTGTCGTATTACATCCGCACGACCGGCGGCATGCAATGCATCGCAATCGCCGGCGGTACGGCGGTCTTGCCAGACTATTGCCGGTGCCAGAGGCAAGCCCGTCAGACGATCCCAGAGCACGATCGTTTCTCGCTGATTCGCAATCCCGATTGCACTCACATCGGCAGCGCTGATCTGTTGTTGTGCGAGCACTTGTCGCGCCACCGCCAGTTGCGCATGCCAAATTTCCAGCGCGTCTTGCTCGACCCAGCCAGGTTTCGGGAAATATTGCCGCGTCTCTTGCTGTGCCATGCTGCAGGGTCGACCACAACGATCGAACAGTATGGCGCGGGAACTGGTTGTGCCCTGATCGATAGCGAGTACATATTGCGTCATCAGAGGCTTCCGGAAAAATAGTTAGCGCAGCCAGTGACTGGTTGCGTGTCGAAACTGTGCCGCCAAGATAGGCTGATCCTGGCACTGTTGTGCGCAGTGCAGGAAAAAACTTTTGAGTTGGTCGCGCAAGGTACCGATGTTGATACCTGCTTTTGGGTCGACCGGTTCGCGTGCGCAAGGCACCCACGGCGCACGCACCGCCACATCGGTTGCACGTCCCAGCAACGATGCGTCGGCGTTGCCAGGTGCACGCAAGTCGTCGCTCAACCCACGACTTTTGAAGTAGGCCTGCAACAGCTTGGCGGTAGCCGGTTTGATCGCTATATGGCCATCAGTCGTATCGGCCAGACCTAGATCGACATTGCGAATTCGCGCACGCACGAGAGTGCCGATGCTTACCCCGGTGTCTCGCAACAAGTGAATTGCCATGCTCAACCGAAGGTTTGCCGAAGTGTTGCTCAACCTGTCCAACTGTAGGTAAATCGTTTCCCATGCCACCGCATCAAAGCGTGCCCGCTGCCGCGGCACTTGCGAAACCTTAGGACGACCTGTGGTGGTATCGCGCAAATAGTCTGCCCACGGATTGGCCAACAAATAACGGCGAGCGACCAGAAAATCGTACATTCCCCGCAAAACCTTCATCGCGCGGTAACCGGCAACTGTCGATAATGCTGCTTCGAAGGGTCGCCAGGATACGTCGCTTTTGTCCCGCCCTCTTACGGCGCACCAGTGTCCAGGTGGGTTTTTAAGAAATGCGGCGTATTGATCGCAGTCGACTTGGCTGATTGCCGACATCGTCGTACTACGCACCAGCACCAACCAGAGAAAAAACCGCTCCGCTTCTTTCCAATACGCGCGTTGAGTGTGCGACATATTTCGCAACATTTCCCAGCCTGGAACCGCATCCATCGTTTTCAAATCTTTTGCACATAACCAGACCCGCAAGGCTTCGACGTCGCAGGTAGCAGCGATCAAGCAGTGCTGCGATGGTGCTCGCAGCGGCGCATCCCGTCTCGAAATTTCTGCCGGTATGACCAGCCTCTCAAGCGGCACGATCGTCGCAGCGGGTTGCTGCACACCCTGTTTTGTTCGCCATAGGCGGTGCGCATCGGATCGGGCGGCATCGTGATTAAATTCTGTTTCGATCGTATTGGCATGCAATTGCAACCAATTTTCCACACGTACGGCTTTTACGATTCCTAGGCCTGGGATAGGTATCCACCAGCGATGTTTGAAATACCTAATATGCTCGATTAGTTGCGATAGTTGTAACAAGCCGATTTTGGCTAAGAGTGCTGCGACGCGCGCATCCATCCACTGCACAATCGAATCCGAGCCATTGGGCACGCTGCTCAATGAATAATGTTGTTGTAACCAAGTCAGTGCTGCTAATTGCCGCGCTATTCGGGTGGACATTTTGTCGCATCGCGCTGAATTTCTGTGAGCACATTCTTGGTACAGCGACAATTGTTCCGCTTCAGAAAAATTTTCTAAATTTTTTTCATCAACAAAATTTTCGAGCGTCATCGGTTCTGTTGAGGATAGCGCCGACATACTGCGACGTGGCCGCCTGATCTGTTGCACACCCAAACACTGATGATGCTTTGAAGCAACAATGAACGCATCTTTTATTCTGCGTATTACCTGCGCGATATCTGTTGAATTGGGTGCTGATGGAGGTGTTTTATATGAATACAAGTACCGATTCCAACTGGCAACTGCATCTGTTCCCTGAATTACTGCACGCATAAATGCGAAATGCCTCGAATCCAGATGCTGTGCAGTTGTAACAGTATCGAATTTACTGCCCAGGTCCCCTGGGATTATTTTGTAAGTCATTGATAATGTTAGGAAGATTCAAATGGCGGTTCCGAGAAACGAAAATCCTCTACAGGATTTATCTACCAATGATAACGCTGTTCATCATAGAACTTGTGATTCGGGAAACGCCATCATCACAATTAGTTGCTTTGAATAAACTAGTTGCTTATTGTAACCATTGCGCTAGTATAAAGCGGTAGGTGATTGCAGCGCCTCCAAGGCGACTCTGCGCCTTATCTTTCCTGAAAGTTTGGTATGTCAATCCGGCGTTTTCTCAGTTGCCTAATGCTCCTGCTGGCCCTGTCTTCAGGTGCTTTCGCCGGTTCAATGGCTGATGAGGCGCTTGAAATTGATCGAATTGTTCAAAAAAATCCTCGGCAAGCAGCAGCTGAAGCACAAATCTTGCTACAGCAAGCAACAATCAAATCGAATAAGTTACAACAGCTGCGTGCGCTGCGCATTCTTGCAAATGCGCACTCACTACTGGGCAACATGTTTGTAATTGGTGAAGATATCGGCCGCGGCGAGCAACTGGCGCGCGAGCTCAATAATCCCCAAGCCTGGCTAGAATTCGTCATTGCACGGGCTAACGACGCACAGCTCGAAGGGCAATACGCCAAGGCCGACAAACGCTATGCCGAAGCTTTGGCAACCGCACAGAAGTCTCAGCTCTCGTTAGGCGTCGCCATGAGCTATGCGGCAATCGTCAACGCCTCCCTTGACCGTGGCTTAAAAAATAATGTCGTGGTGTTTGCTACCAAAGCCTACGATCTATTCGCTACCCATGGCGATACACGCGGTATGGCACAAATGCTCAGCGCGCTCGGCATCCACAGCTCCGATCCGAACCGCACTGTAGAGTACCTAGAGCGGGCTGCCGATCTATCGGACGCTACGGTCTACCGATGGGATTCTGCTCTGATTTACTATTACCTCGGTGCAGCGTCCTATCGCAACAAAGATTACGTCAAGGCGACGGCGAATTTAGAAAAGGCACTTACAGGTGCCACCGAGCTTGGCATACCAGTCAATGTAGCTTATGCGGAATACTATCTGGGGCGGGTCGAACTCGCGCAACGCCGCTTTGCTAAAGCGCTGGAGCATTGGAATCGGGCTGTACCGATCTATGCGCGCACCAACGATCTGCCGGCCCTCTTCGAAACCCACCGCTTCCGAGCAGATGCGTTATCGGCATTGGGCCGGAAAAACGACAGCGCTGCGGCAATGCTGCAGGCCCAGCAAGCTGCCGATGCGGTGCTGGCACTGGAACGTAAGGGCAAAAGCGTACCTCGCAGCAGCCGTTTGCAGGCACCCTTCAATGAGTACCAAGTAGCGTACCAAGAAATGCTCGGCACGCCGGAATTGCGGCGCAATAGCGACAACACAGCCCACGTTAGCGCCAGCGTTGCCGAAGCCCGATTCGATGCAAAAATCCGCGAAACTGAAAATGCTTTGTTAAAGGAACAACAAAAGCGTGCTGAACTTGAGAAAGTCACGCTCGTTCTAGCGTTATTAGGCAGTGTTGCGATCCTAATGCTTGCCGTATTCGTTTTGATCCGGCAAGTGCGCCAAAAGCAGCGTTTCGCCAATCTAGCGATGCGCGACGAATTAACCGGCCTACGAAATCGACGTAGCATTCTCGAATTTGCACGTGTTCAATTCGGTATGCGGCGCACGCTTAGCACGCGGCTTTTCGTCGCCCTACTCGATCTGGATCATTTTAAAAGAGTCAATGACCAATACGGGCACGACGTCGGAGATGCTGTATTGATTGCATTTGCCAACGCGTGTCAACGACACCTGCGTAGCAACCATGTTTTTGGCCGGTTTGGCGGCGAAGAATTTTTATTGATCATGCCAGACACGCGGGAAGATCAAGTATTTGATATTTTTGAACGGCTGCGCGAAATTGTCGCCGAACTTACAATTGCCGGGCTACCAGAAGATCACAGGCTATCGTTTAGCATGGGCAGCGCGGAAGTCAAGGCAGAAACTAGTACGCTTGAAGCTTTGATCAAAGAAGCTGATTTAGCACTCTACCGTGCAAAAGAAAAAGGTCGCGATCGCTGCGAAATTCATCAAGGCGGCTTGCAGGCAACTTACGATATCAATGTAGTCCGTGCTCGTCCAAGCGGCCATGCGCCGTTGGCCTACGAGCCGGGTGCGGCTCATCTACAAAGTGTGAAGCCAAAAACGACCTCGCCAGTAGAAAGACTCCACCGGCCCAATTAACGCCGGTGAGCGATGGGAATGCAGTTTTTCGGATCTTGCAACTTATTTCCGCTAGCTCAACATTCACGCGAGGCTCGCTGTAGCCCTACTCACATAAAATTCATGGTCTGTTGTCAGATCTCGATTCGACAACCCACGATGTTTGTATTTGATAACGCTATATCTTGTCTAGGTGAGTGAATTTGGGAAAATCCAGCGTTGATCCCTGATGTTGCGCGCTTGACTTAAATTTGGTAGCTGAAATGGCCCAAAGTTGTACGGTACAACTCAAATAACGCGAGCAAAATTGTCACGCAAAAAAACTAAGGTGAGAGAATTTGGGGCGCAAAAATTCGCTTTACTGCAAAACTTTAATAAACAGCACCAAATGCCTCGTATGTTTAATGGCTGGGTATTCTTTGGGTTTTGCTGCCTGCATTACAGATAAACATTTGGGCATGCATACGGCGACGGGAAAATTGCAATGCATGCCCTTATTTAGTTCTGCACTTCAGCAATACTGAGGAATGACAGTCGTAGGAGTTTGTAACTGATAAACATTAAGGCCGGTTTCGAAGCGTTGAGAATCGAAATTACCTCGGCAATAAAAAATCCGTGAGTAGCCCAGTGCTGCGATATGACCTGTCGCCGCTAAATTTAGGCTATTGGACTATGCCCACTTACCTGCTTTAAATCTGCATCGACCAAGTAAAAGATCTTTGAGCGAGTTGTACCGTACAACTTTGTATCGAGAGTAGCTATCTAGTGGGACATTCACTTACTGTGTCTCAATATTTTTAATACAGCCAGCACATCAAGTTGTACCGTACAACTACTTCCCCATGAGTTCTGTTTCGATAAATACTCTCAAGCGCTCGATTGCTGATTCGTCAACCGTGTTTTTAGCAAACTTTACAGAAACCTTCTGACCGTCCACGTGGATTTCTGCAACGATTTTTTTGGCTACTCGAACATGCTCAATTCGCGTTTCGGGCACAACAGCGCCAACTAATCTGTCGAAAATATGTTTCGCACTTTGACCAATTGGCGGGTTCGACTCGAACTCGCGCAGCACTTTCATCAAGCGCTCACGGTCATGTAACAGCGCATCCGCAAGCGGCTTGGCCCACCGATATTGCAAGTCTAACGGGGAGGGAAACGCTTTGAGCACCTGCGCATCGATCTCGGCAAGTCGGAGCGCTTTGCTAAGATTGCCGGCGTCAATTCCTAGCTCTCGCGCCAGTTGTTCGCGTGAAACAAACAATTTATCTTGCAGCGCCTGTCGATACATCGTGCCCTGCTCCCACGGCGACAAATCCGCTCGCGAACGATTCTCACGATCCATTTGCTTGAATAACTCTGCGTCCGACAACTCTTCAACCATTGCAAGTACCGGCAACTTAAGCTCTACACAGGCACGATGTCGACGATGCCCGAATACAATTTCATAGCGCTCCGCATCACCCTGCATCGGCCGGACTTTAATCGGCTGAACATTTCCCCCAGACTCTGCGATATCGCCCTTGAGTTGATCAAACTCAGCGCTCTCAAGACTTCCGGCAATTCGATTTGCCCACCGCGACGAACAAATCTTATCCGCATCAAGCAACAGTACTCGCGAGGCACCTTCAAACTGCTTCAAGCGCCCTTCCAGCACCGCCAACTTCTCGTTACTCTCCTTCATTAAACTATTTACCATCAACATCTGGCCAGGACCGGTACGCATAGGATTAGGCGATGTAACAGCATCGCCCTTCACCGGATAAACCAGATCTTGGGTCTTCCTAGCCAAGCGGTCTTTGATTGACATATTATTTCTCCTCGCATAATTGGCCTAGCCATGCATTGCGGATGGAAATTTCAACTAGATCGTTGACTCGATCGTAGGCATCGCGTGCGCGGCTATAAGTTTTCATACTTCCTTCGTAGCGACTAATATCGTACACAGTGCCGAATTCGGCTGAACTGGACGACGTCACGGCTGTTTTCGGTATTTCAACCGGCAAAACTTTCTCGCCGTAAGTAGCCGTAATCCAGCCGCGAACAACGTCGCTCGCAACATCGGAGGAGTCTACCCGCGCCAACAGCACGTGAATGAAATCGAATTGTTTCGCGATACCGGCGTTCTCCACCAAATTCGATGCAAGGTCTGAAAACAAGCTCCAAAATTGTGCCGAACTAGCAAAGTCCAATGCATTGGGTGGCAAGGGCACTAATAACCCATCTGCCGCCATGAAAGCATTGATCGTTACATAAGATAATGAAGGGGGCGTGTCGATAATGATCACATCATAATCGTCACGCACATCTTCCAAACCGAGGTTTAAAACATCCCAAAATTGAAACGATGGATCTTTCATTTGTCTAGATGGCAACACAAACTCGGCTGAAAATAAGCTCGAAGAAGCCGCGACCAAATCGACGCCATCCCAATAAGTTTGCTGTATCGAAGGGCGAATAGTATCCGTCTCGCCGTAAGCCAACGGTGCAATCGTCTGGCTCTCGCTGACTTCAGTGTCGGGCATAATGCCGAATAATGTCGTAAGCGAGCCCTGAGGATCGGCATCAATCGCTAAAACCCGATGGCCTCGTAGGCTCAACCCTTGTGCCAACACCATTGCAGTCGTTGTCTTACTGACACCACCCTTAAAATTACCGACCGCAAGCGTTACCGCCCGCGCACCAGCGGGACGCTGACTAGCTGTACGGTAATGCTGCACCCAGACTCTCGCATCCGCCAAGCTGAATTCTCGCCTCGTACCCCGGTCATTCAAATGACCAAACGGTAGATCGCCTTTACCTACTCGATAGGTCACTTGCCCCTTATCGATGCCACACAGGTTAGCTAGTTGTGTAATGGAGAAAACCGGCGAATTTTTAGCTGTATTCGGTGCCAACATCCGGCTACGTATTTGATCGACCATGTGCGTGGCCCGCTCTGCCTGGTCAACAATGTCGCTGATTGTAATTTTCTCTGGCAATTTCATTGTCAAGTCAGCCATGTGTCTTCCTGAGTTGTAAATACGAGAAACATTCTACGTGAACAATAATATTGTGAGCTAAAGTTGTGCACGTTGTTTAACTTGCTTCTGCTAAATTTGTGCTGATACGACAGAAATGCATTGAATTAAACAAATCGTAAATTTCACAGGCTATAAAAAGTATAACTTCCTTTAAAACCTTTAAAACCTTTAGGGTTAATTTTACCTATATAAATCATATGCTTACACCGTTTTAGGTGAGTAAATTTGGGAGTGTAAGTGAGAACATATGGGATGAAAAGTGAGAACAAATAGGAATCTAGGTGAGTAGTTTTGGGCCACTGAGTGAGAGGATATGGGAAACGCAGATCAAACTTGTTAAAAGGAAAGATATCGCGTGGTGAGAGAATTTGGGATGTATGTATCGAGTACCAACGCTTGAAAGGTGAGATTGCTAAATCGCGTTACTCACTATAAACTGACCGCTTCACTTCGCTCGCTTCCGTACCTGCAATGATGAACAAGCAAGCCGCGCCACCTCGCAAGTTCACATCATCGCGCTCACCGTCGGCAATTAGCGAGCTCGAGCAGTTACTCCGAAAACCGGTTAATACGCTTGCGATCGTACCGAAATCCGAGAAAATCACACTCACTGCTCGAAAGATTTATAACGTGATGTTGCACCACGCTCAACGTCAGGGCGTAATCCAAGATGTTTACCGTGTGCCATTTAAAGCCATTGCAACTGGAATCGATTTTCACTCCAACAATACCGAAATCATCAAGCAGTATTTTCGGCAGATGGCGACGACTGGCGTGGAATGGCAATCACCGACGACTGGAGAAGGGGTGCGGTGGAGTGTTTCTGCATTGATTGCGCACGCAGCGCTGATTAAGCAGGGTAATGAGTTGATCTTGGAATGGAGCTATGCGCCGAACATCAAGCACGAGTTACTCGATCCCCAGCGCTTTGCAAAAATGTCGTTGCAGGTGCAAGCTGAGCTCAACACCATGCCGGCGTTGGCGTTGTATGAAATTTGCTGCCGTTATGTCGATAACCCTGGTGGCTTGACAGCGCGGCAATCGTGGGCCTGGTGGCGACCAGTGTTGACGGGATCTCCCGACAGTGCAGCTGCAGCTTATTTGGAATACAAAATTTTCAACCGAGATGTGTTGAAAAAAGCCATAAAAAAAGTCAATGAAGTGTCTGACCTGGAAATCGAGTTGATCGAACATAAGCAGGGTAGGGCGGTGCAAGATCTGCAATTCCGAGTACGACGCAAGACACCATTGCGCGTGGCCCAGGATCGGGCAATTACTCCGGTCGACTTGAAAACCGTTGGCGCTGCAATTAGAGCGGGCGTCGCGCAAGACAGGGCGGAGCGCTTGATCGTGAAGTACGGCGCGAAGGCAATCGATGAGGCATTAGTCGCCATGAGCTTGCGTCATGGACAAACCAATCTCGAACCGGTACGCAGCCCCGAAAAATATTTAATTACTCTACTTGAATCAGGGCAATTCGGTGAACTGAAAATGCCGCCGGTTCTCGATGCCTCCAAACCTTACGACAGCAAAGTTCAACGGCTCAAATTGATCGAACAATTTTATGCCGGCAAGCGTGCTGAATTACTTGACATGTTTCAGGAGCTAAACGCATTCGAGCAGCAGGAATGGATCGATCGCTTCGCCGCAGAAGGCTTGCCCAACAACGATGCAGTCAAAAAGACCTTTTTTCGAAAAGGTATCGGCAGCCAAATCGTTCGACCGGTATTTCTAAAATTTATTGGCAATGCAATTTGGGAGGATGGCTGGGACAAACCATCAGATGCCGATTTGATTGAGGTAGCAATGCGCGCTGTATCGGAGTCCTCAACGTAGAAACGACCGGTCAGCGATCACTTACTCACGTATCGGCGTTCTCGGTGTGGCTTCCAGGAGATACTGCTCGGTTGATTTTCGTTTGCGGTGTCCCATAAACTCGCCGACCAGCTCGATCGACGAGCCTGATGTCAATTCACGTACCGCGAACGAGTTGCGCAGAGTGCGCCCGCCCAATCGTTGAACATCGATTCCTGCGCGTGCAAATGTCGCTTTAACCTGTCGATACACAGTCGCTTTGTCGAGCGTACTACCTTGTAAATTCGCAGGAAACAGTAGTTTCCCAGGTATTTTCATCGCGATACGCTCGATTTTCCATGCGGCGACTTCACGTACCGCGAACTGACGTAACTGGGTTTGATGCCAGCGACTGGTACCGGCGGTCGAAGCAGGGGAGACTGCCACCGGAATACAGCCGGTAGCGTCTGCGACGCCGACGTTATCGGTAACGATACCGACGACTTCTGAAACCTTCAGGCCAGCGCCCAGCATCATCGCCTGCATCGCGCGATCTCGTCGACGTTTCCATCCGGCGTGGCCGGGATTGGACTCACTAGCCTTTGCTTCCGGCAATGCTCGCATGAATGCGGTTTGTTCAGCATCGCTCATGACAACTTTTTCAAGATCGCTCCCGCGCAGCTTTTTATCCGAACTTTTGTAGATATCGAAGGCGGCATGGCGCGCCGGATTCGGGTGAACATTCAAATGTTGGAATACTCGCTCAAAAATACGCAGATAGCGAATGCGGATACTGCTGTTCAAATCTTTTTTCGGTTCGCCGGATTCATCGGTTTTTGTATCCGACCCATGTTCGAGGAAGGCCAAAATATCTGTACTTGCAACATGCATCAAGCGCAGATTATTTAAATCGAGCCAACGCAGAAATTTGCCGAACATCAAAATGTATATGCGCGCCGAACTAGCACGCATAGGCAGTGGTACTGCACCCTCAGCTTTGGTTGTCTTACGACGACCTAACAGTTGAAATTCTGGGCTGAGTACAAATGCTTGGAAGGCTTCTAAAGGATCAGCTTTCCAAAACTCAGCATCGTCGAACAAAGATGTCGGCATAATTCAAATTGCAACTAACATTCAGACTTTTATATTGCTGAACTTTTGTCGCTTATTTTTTATTTTCAAAAATTTAGTTTGTTAGTTGCGTCTTTAATTGTCAAGCATTCTGACCGTTTCAAAATAAAACCGCAGATGGTGACGACGCTGAGATGTTACGAATCAATATTAGCTAGGGAAATGTTTATTCATGTCAACCGGCTTACGCGAGCTTGCGTTGTAGCATAAGCAAGAGAACAATCTCTGTATCTTGCAATTACATTGAATAGGACATTTACATGAATAAATTACTCGTTGCTTTAATCTCTGGCTTGTTTGCCGCGTCGACATTTGCTGCCGCTCACACAGCTGCTCCTGCTGCAGCCCCAGCTGCTACAACACCTGCAGTCGTCAAAGCTCAGGCTAAAGAGGCCGAGACTGGCGCGAAAGCAGAAGCGAAAGAAATGAATGCCACCGCTAAGGCAGACGCTTCTGTTGCCAAAGCAGAAACTAAAGCCGGCGTAAAGAAAACTAAAGCGCACGCAACTGCACATAAAGAAAAAGCCAAGGCACGTGCCAAGGCTGCCAAAGTTGAAGCTGAAGAAGCTGCACCAAAATAATAAGCGAAGTCAGTTTTATTAAAAGCGAGGGTCTTCACCCTCGCTTTTTTATCCGCAACGTATTTTCCGACGCTCCTACAGTCCAATTTTAAAACAGCGCTTCCTGACTTTTGTGTTCTGCCGCACAGACCGAAAGTAACGAGCTTACTAAAGTCACGCGCACCGTTGCTCGCAGTACTCCTCGTTACTAACCCAGTGCAAACAGCGCAAGATTTTGTAAGCTATTACCAATTCTGTTTCGATCAAAAACCCATGCGACCGGTATTCTCAATAAGTACGTTCCATACTGCTTGCAGAACCGGCAGAACCTACAGGAGAGACGTTTGAATCACTATTTTCGTGCAGGTGTCACACTGCTATCGTTGATGCCGGCGCTAGGCTGCACTAGCGTACCGTCCGGCGACACACCTTCTGGGTATGGCGTTCAACCAGTGCTACCGGCACCACAATCGCAGTGGATACCGACTGTGTCGATTGCACCGGCTAAGGGTTGGCCGGCGAATACGACGCCTATACCCGCTCCCGGCTTGGCGGTGCAGTCTTTTGCGAATGGCTTGAATCATCCTCGTATGGTTCATGTGCTTCCCAATGGCGATGTTTTGGTTGCCGAGAGCAATGCGCCTGCCAAAGAAAATGGTAATACAGGGATTCGCGAATGGATCATGAAGAAAGTCATGAAAGTTGCAGGTGCCGGTGTGCCAAGCCCGAACCGTATTACGCTTTTGCGGGATAGTAATGGCGACGGCGTAGCGGAAACGAAGGCGGTTTTTTTAAAAAACCTGCATTCCCCTTTTGGCATGGCGTTGGTCAACGATGAATTTTATGTGGCTAACACCGACGGTATCGTGCGGTTTCCGTACCAGACGGGGCAGACTGAAATTACTACGGCCGGTACTAAAGTACTCGACCTGCCTGCTTTGCCTATCAACCACCACTGGACCAAAGATCTGATTGCGAGCCTGGATGGCAACAAGCTTTATGCAACAGTCGGCTCAAATAGCAACATCGGTGAAAACGGTATGGACAAGGAAGAGGGTCGGGCCGCGGTATGGGAACACGATCGGATTTCCGGAAAATCTCGAATTTTCGCTACCGGGCTGCGTAACCCGAACGGTCTGGCTTGGCAACCGAAGTCGGGCGCACTGTGGGTCGCTGTGAATGAACGTGATGAATTAGGTAACGATCTGGTGCCGGACTACATTACTTCAGTTCAGGATGGGGGATTCTACGGTTGGCCTTACAGCTACTATGGGCAAAATATCGATACCCGCGTTACGCCGCAACGCCCGGACTTGGTAGCCAAGGCGATCGCGCCTGACTATGCCGTCGGGGCGCACACCGCGCCACTCGGCCTGACATTCTATAACGCAAGCTTGTTACCTAAAAAATACTTGGGCGGTGCATTCGTCAGTCAACATGGCTCGTGGAATCGCAAACCGCGCAGCGGATACAAAGTGATTCACGTGCCATTCAATGACGGCAAGCCAGGTGGCGTGCCTACCGACGTACTGAGCGGCTTCGTCAACAGTGATGGCAACGCTCAAGGACGGCCAGTCGGCGTTGCAATCGACCGTGCCGGTGCCTTACTCGTGGCAGACGATGTTGGAAATACCGTCTGGCGTGTGATACCGGCACTGACGAACTGACATTCCACGAATAAATCCTCACATTTGAGAAAATTGTTGTTAAAATTGTATGTACTTAATAACAATTTTTCCCAAGCATCACGTATGATGCGTTGCTATCCAAACCTAATCGACCTATCGGTCGCGAGCTGGATGAATTTGTTTTTAAAAAACTCGTTAGCGAAAGTGAGACCATGACAACCAGCCAATCGTATGATCCCGACAACCTACTGTCGTCGTTGATCTCGAAACTGAATTTAAAAAACGATGCAGCTTTGTCGAGAGCGTTGGAAGTTGCGCCACCGATGATTAGCAAAATCCGTCATCGGCGCTTGCCGGTTGCCGCATCACTGCTCATTCGCATGCACGAGATCAGCGCATTGAGTATCACGGAGCTAAGAGCACTGATGGGCGATCGGCGCGACAAGTACCGCATCAGCAGCAAGCCATTCAAGCAAAACAACGCGTAAATCCAGGGTTAGGGTGATGTATTAGCCTACGGCTAATGTGACCATCGCCCACCAAAAGCGTCATTTGCAGTGGCTATCATGATGTAGTTTAGATCTCAACCGCAGTCCAAAAGCTATCCGACCACAGGTGGGCCGTCAGTATCTTTAGGCCGGAATTGCTCGGGACTGATCCGAAATTTTTCCCGTCGGTCTCCCATCAGATTACGTAAATCGCTGATGCTAATCTCGCTGATCTCATGCATGCGAATCAACATCGATGCGCCGACTGGGAGCCGGCGATGCCGAATCTTGCTAATTACTGGTGCTGCAACTTCGAGAGCACGAGCCAATGCCGCGTCGTTTTTGAGATCCAGCTTTTGAATAAGTTGGTCCAACAGATTGTTCGGGTCGTATGAGCTCTCGTCCGAGAGTTTAGGTCGTGTCGATGACATAGGATGGGCCAGACAGTGGTTGATAACCAATGAAATTTAACCACTAGTTACAATTCTGTCAAACTCACAAAACGCTTTCTGCCGATCTTCACTGGCAGCAGTTGGCACCTGATCAGGCACCGATTCAGCTACGATGCCACGCCACACAGTAAATCCCGGGCTTAGCCGGAGATTTGCAGAATTGTTAAAAGTTGAATAAATTGTTGTTCGCGTATGTCGCGCAGAAGCTATCGGCAGCGCCGCCTCAACCAGGCGGCATTGACAATGCCGCCAGCAAAACCAGCAACAACACCGCATAAGGTATGGCAACCGTCGGGCGCACGGCACTACGCAAATACTCTGCGACTAGTCCCAAAAATCCTTGGCGTTGTGCCCGCCAGTCCGTGTGGTGCTGAAACGCTGCGTCGGCTCGCGCATGATCTTCGCGATACAGCAACTCCAGTTGCAACAGCCGGTTTTCCAAGCGCGATTGGGTTGTTCGCACTATCGCTTCCTGCAACCACAACATCGCAATCAAAATACCCACGAGCAGCAAGTCCACCACGACGGCCAGGGAAACAAACGCAATACCAGTTGCAACTAGTTTTATGCACAGTGCATTACGTTCGTGCAGTGCCTGCTCTTGCTGCAGAATTTGCCATTCTTGCCCAAGCGGTGTGGACGCGTTCATCGGTATTTCCTTGTAAATGACCGTGCAAAGCCAATTTTAATTTTTTAGATAATTATTTTCGTCAAGTCACTTTTCGACCTGATCGCACCCCAACAGGCGTCCGTACGATTGCGGCTCCTGGCCGCGGTTTATTTTGTCCGAATCTTTTTGCCAGTTTGGCGACCGCGGGTGTTTCCCGCCCTCGAGCTGAGGTTGGCATATTAATCGCCGGCGCGGCGTGCCGCGGTACCAAGTGATGACTACCGCTGCCGATGAGATCGCTACGCCCCATGCGTTGCAGAGCATCGCGGATGATTTCCCAGTTCGCCGGGTCGTGATAGCGCAACAATGCTTTATGTAACTTGCGCACTTTGCCAGTTCGAACGGTCTCCACAACTTCCGAGTCGGCAGTGACTTTGCGTAAGGGATTCTTACGCGTGTGATACATGGTGGTGGCAAGTGCCATTGGTGTCGGCATGAAGGTCTGCACCTGGTCCAGCCGGAAGTCGTTTTTCTTCAGCCACAACGCCAGGTTGAGCATGTCTTCATCGGTGGTTCCGGGATGGGCGGCGATGAAGTAAGGAATCAAGTACTGCTCCTTGCCGGCTTCCTTCGAATAACGATCGAACAATTCCTTGAACTTGTCGTAGGCACCCATGCCGGGTTTCATCATTTTCGACAACGGGCCTTCTTCGGAATGTTCGGGCGCTATCTTAAGCAAACCGCCGACGTGATGTGTCACCAACTCTTTGACGTATTCTGGCGAGCGCACGGCCAGATCGTAGCGCAGGCCGGAACTGATAAGAATTTTTTTCACACCCGGTATCGCCCGCGCTTTGCGGTAAAGCTGGATCAACTTGCTGTGGTCAGTACCGAGGTTGCTACAGATGGTCGGGTAGACGCACGACAACCGGCGGCAGGATTCTTCGATGGTTTTTTCCTTACAGGCCAGCCGGTACATATTGGCGGTCGGCCCGCCGAGGTCGGAAATGGTGCCGGTGAAGCCTTTGGTCTTGTCGCGGATCAGCTCGATCTCGCGCAGGATCGACGGTTCGGAACGGCTCTGAATAATGCGCCCTTCGTGCTCTGTGATTGAGCAGAAAGTGCAACCGCCGAAGCAACCGCGCATGATATTGACCGAGAACCGGATCATGTCCCACGCCGGAATCTTCGCCTTGCCGTAGCTTGGGTGCGGTGCCCGTGCATAGTTCATGTCGTAGACGCCATCCATCTCATCCATCGCCAATGGTAGCGGTGGCGGGTTGAGCCAGACGTCGCGCTCGCCATGCCCCTGTACCATCGCCCGGGCATTGCCGGGATTGGATTCCAGATGAAACACCCTGGATGCATGCGCATACAGTACCGGGTCGTCTTTGATGACGTCGTAGGAGGGCAAACGAATCACGGTCTTGTCGCGCTGCTCCTTCAATGCTGCCTGGCGTTCCTGGCGCGACAGGAATAGCATCGGCTTGGCGACTACAGTCACGGGGGCTTCTACAGCTGCAGCCTTTGCCGTGTCTGCATCCGCCGCCGGGCCAGAAGCGCTCGTGGCACAAGACGAGGTATTTTTTTCCTTCATCTCGTACGGGTCCGGATGCGGCTCCACACGTCCTGGCGTGTCGACCCGTGTCGAATTGGCTTCGCTCCAGTCAGCAGCCGGCAACCAGCCCGGTTTGGTCATGAACGCCGTACCGCGCAAGTCGCGAATGGCCTTCACGGGCTCGCCGGCTGCCAGGCGATGCGTCAGCGCCACCAGCGCCCGCTCGGCATTGCCGAACAACAGAATGTCGGCTTTGGAGTCCGGCAACACCGAACGCCGCACTTTGTCGGACCAGTAATCGTAATGGGCGATGCGTCGCAGGCTGGCCTCGATGCTGCCGATCACGATCGTAGTGTCGGGATACGCTTCCCGGGCACGTTGCGCATACACCACCAGCGCCCGGTCCGGCCGTTTGTTCGGCTCGCCATTAGGCGTATAGGCATCGTCGGAACGGATCTTGCGATCCGAGGTGTACCGGTTAACCATCGAATCCATGTTACCGGCAGTGACCCCGAAATACAGCCGCGGTTTGCCCAGTGCACGGAACGCATCCACCGACAACCAGTCCGGCTGGCTGATGATGCCGACCCTGAAGCCCTGCGCCTCCAGCAGACGGCCGATCAGCGCCATGCCGAAGCTCGGATGGTCGATATAGGCATCGCCGGTCACTAGAATGACGTCGCACACATCCCAGCCGAGCTGATCCATCTCCGCGCGCGACATCGGCAGAAACGGCACCGGCTTTACCTTGCGCGCGGCAACAACCGGATAAGAGAAAAGATTTTTGACGGTGCTCATGATGGCAATACGGGCAGGATCGAACGACCGACAGTATGACAGCTTTACGTGCCGTGGCCAGGGTCGATTGATCGGCACCTGCACCGGTAGGTGCCGCAGAAAAAGTCTTACGATCGGACCGCCACCGCTTTGAACTGCGCCCAGACTGAACTTCCCGGGGCGACGTGCAAGCGGTCTCTGGAATGGCGCGTGATTCGGGCCAGAAGCGGCATGCCGCTGGCATTTAATCGCATCACAACCTGGGCATCCAGTGCCCCGGGCACTTCGGCGACGATCTGCGCCGGTAGCTGGTTGAGAATCGAACTATCTTCTTGCCGGCCAAGCGACAGGCTCACATCCAGCGCGAGGATACGCAATCGCATACGGGTACCAACAGGCACCTCGGCATGCGCGAGGTAAATTAGATTACCCGCCACGCGTACGGTCAATAACTGATAACGCCGATCGTAGGACATTGCGGTTGCCTCGGCAACGGTACCGGCACCATCGGCTAACGCAGTCGGCAGATCCAGACGGGAGGTGATGTCTGCAATCGCACCGCTAGCTAGAATTCTGCCCGCATCGAGCAATACCATATGGTCGGCCAGACGTGCTACTTCCTCCGGCGCGTGCGTCACATAAAGCATCGGCATATCCAGTTCATCGCGGATACGCTCGAGATAGGGCAATACTTCTTGTTTGCGCGCGTGGTCTAGCGCCGCCAGCGGCTCGTCCATCAACAGTAGCCTGGGGCTCGTCAGCAAGGCCCTGGCTATGGCCACCCGCTGACGCTCGCCACCGGAGAGGCCGGCAGGGCGTCGCTCCAATAGATGCTCGATCCCCAATAATTGCAGCAGCGTTTGTTTGTCGATCCTACGGTTTTCCGATGCTATGCGTCGCAAGCCGAAGGCTAGGTTACCCGCCACCGTCAGGTGTGGCAACAGGCTCGGCTCCTGAAATACATAGCCGATCGGGCGCTGATGGGTGGGCATAAAAACATGGTTGCCGTCGTCTTGCCACAGCTCACCGTTCACCTCCAAGCGCCCCGCATGCCTCTCCAATCCGGCGATTGCACGCAGCAACGACGTTTTACCCGAGCCGGAATGGCCGAACAGGGCTGTAACGCCGCGTCCGGGTAAGGTCAGATCTGCACGCATTGAAAAAGTACCGCGACGTACATCCAATGCAAGATGGATGGCGGGGTGGCTCACTGCAGTCTGGTCGTGCGATTGAAGGCGTAAAGCCCGAGCAACGCCAGGAAGCCGAACGCCAGCATGCCAGCGGCGAGCCAATGCGCCTGGGCATACTGCAGCGCCTCCACATGATCGTAGATCTGTACGGATACCACGCGGGTCTTATCCGGGATGTTCCCGCCAATCATCAGCACCACGCCGAATTCCCCAACAGTGTGGGCAAAGCCAAGGATGGCAGCGGTGATGAAACCCGGTCTGGCCATCGGCACCGCAACGGAAAAAAATGCATCGATAGGGCTAGCGCGCAGTGTCGCCGCCACTTCCATCGGACGCTTGCCCACCGCTTCGAAGGCATTGTGAATCGGTTGCACCGCAAAAGGTAGCGAGTAAAACACGGAGGCGATCACGAGCCCCGGGAAGCTGAATGGCAGCAATCCGATCCCCAGCGAGTCGGTCAACCGCCCGACCGGCCCCTGCGGCCCCATCGCTACCAACAGATAGAAACCAATCACGGTCGGCGGCAGGACCAGGGGCAACGCCACAATCGCAGCGACCACACCTTTGGCCCTAGAGTTGGTATTGGCCAGCCACCAAGCGATCGGCGTGCCGACGA
The DNA here is from genome assembly GCA_040385645.1 of Pseudomonadota bacterium. Classification (GTDB taxonomy): domain Bacteria; phylum Pseudomonadota; class Gammaproteobacteria; order Burkholderiales; family Burkholderiaceae_D; genus JANXSS01. Next base: position 32,824 of record JAZKGZ010000010.1, on the reverse strand, counting down.
GCAGCAGCAGCACCGTGACGATCGTTGCCAGTTTCAATGTCAGGCGAATAGCGCCCCAGTCTTCTGGCCCGAGCATTGCGATCCTAAAGGTCGTAGCCGTAGCGGCGGATCAACTGTCTGGCCGGCTCGCTTTTTAGGAAGCGCATGAAGTCGGCGACGGCTGCGTTGTTCCGACCTTTTTCGAGTACCACGGCATCTTGTCTGATCGGCCGATACAAATCCGAGGGCACGATCCAGACGGAACCGGATTTGAGCCGGTCGTCTTCGAAGACCTGAGACATGGCCACGAAGCCCAGCTCCGCATTACCGGTGGCGACGAACTGGAACGTCTGCGCGATGTTTTCTCCCTGGACGAACTTAGGCTGCAATGCATTGAGCAAACCGAGGGCAGTCAAGGTTTCTACTGCAGCGGCGCCGTAGGGTGCAACCTTGGGGCTGGCGATTGAGAGATGCGTGAAAGCACCTTGCTTGAGAACGGCACCTTGCTCGTCGACGAATCCTGCTTTTGCACTCCATAAGGCCAGTTTGCCGATAGCATAGGTAAATCGGCTACCGGCAACCGCGGCCCCTTCGGCTTCGAGTTTGGCCGGCGTTTCGCTGTCGGCAGCCAGCAGCACCTCGAACGGTGCGCCATTCTTGATCTGCGCGTAAAACTTACCGGTGGCACCTATCGATATCAGGGCTTTGTGACCGGTGGCTTTTTCGAACTGGACGGCGAGCTTTTGCATGGGTGCCGCAAAATTGGCGGCAACGGCAATGCTGAGCTCATCGGCTTGCGCCGTGGCCGCAATGAAAAACAACATCACCGGCATGAAGGAATAGAAAAGAAAAGAATGAAACGTCGACTGACGAAATCTTGAGAGATGAAATCTAAATAAGTGGAACGCAGGAAAACGAGACATGACAGGGCCGGCGAAGTATCGATCCGCCGCATCTTGACAGACATGGCGATGACGGTAAAGACACGCGTCGCATCGTGTGCGCCCGCCATCCAGCCGAATCAAATCAGTGCAGGTGCACCCGGAGGCATATTCGCCGGTACTTCAGCAGCTACTTCAGCACGTAGCAAAGCACCCAGTGCTGACGCAGTTTCTGGTGTCAGCCTTGCCATGCAACGGTCTTGCAGGCGGGTTACTCGCAACACGCTCATGAATTCGCGCGCATAAGGTTTGCCGCTTGCATGTGCCAGCCTGACCGTTTCGGCAACACTGTCGACAAGCGGGGCGACGATCTCTTCAGGCGCCTGTTGTAATGTGCTGCACAGTGCTCTAAAACTATGTATCTGAAGCGCAGCGGGGCGATTTGCCTGCACGCCCTCTCGGACGGTCATACAGATTTTTGTCAGTTCAATTTGGAGGACATTACGCACGATCTCCGCCTCGACGGCCGGCCAGGTGCGGGTCTGTGCGCATAAATACCTGACGATTTTCGCCGGCAACATTCCGTTAATTGAACTGAATGCCTGGTTGGCAACTGCAGAAAATACATCGGCACGGTCGCGATCAGGCAAGCGGTTAGCCGTAACCAGTACCCAATGCAACATGTTTAATGCATCGCTTGAAGGCGTGATATTTTTCACGTCATTACCAAAATGGAGCAGATGATTTTTCAACGCTGCGCCTTCGGTCTGCCCGATCAGCAACAGCAGATCGCCGAGCGCGCATTGACGCTCGGCAGATGGCGGAAAAAGTCGCGCCGCGCTACTGAGAAGATAGATCATACCGTTGCGGTTATTTGCCGGCAACTGCTGGACGTCATGGCAAAACTGTGAAAAGAGCTCTCGCTGCGTCGGCAGCAAGAATACGTGATCGAGCATCGGCACCAGTGTGGTCAGAGTCTGAATGCGTTCCGGTTCGCTCAGGACGGGAACACTGTTTGCACATTGAACCACCGCATGGGAGCGTTCCAAAAGTTGCGGCAAATACGCAATGGATTTTGCTAACTCCGGCACGCACAAATCTTTTTCGGCCGGATCCATGTCTGTCAATGCCACTGCTGTTGCGCTATAGCGTTCATACCGAATCGGGCTTTGCATAAAACGCAGCAACTTGGTTGTGGTAGCGATTACGCCAGCGCGCAGATCGTCTCTATCGATCGCCATTCCGTGGCCCCATAAATCGCTGACCAACTGCACATAATCAGGATGAGCCCGATTGCCGACTACGACCGCCGTCAAAGCTGAAATCACCTTTGCACGTGTTGATGGGGCAAGATCAGGTAGCAGTCGCATCAGCGCGAGCCGGGCACTTTCGCGCGCGGGTTGCAGTGGCAAATATCCCAATTCCCTCGCCAACGCCACAACCATTGCCGGATCGTGCGGGGAACTCGGGTCACGCTCGGCAAAAGCGTGCTGCCAAACCGCCACGCGCTCATCAGGATCGTTGATCATGTACAAACCTGATACGGTGGCAGTTTCCATCTGTTGCGGGGTTTCTCCTGCCCACTTCGTTGCGATCGCTTTGAAGCGGCGATAGAACTCTTGCGTAGTAGGCGCAACCTGGGAATTATGCGCGCCGCCGTGGGAGACCGCACGAGCAAACTCGTGTTTTGGAAAGGCCTGTGCTATGCCATACAAAAGATTGGCCATGGTCTGTTCATCTTGTGGCCGTGCCAATACATGGATGCGTTCGAGCACGGTCGCGCCGAGTAACAATACCTCACCGGCCTCTATGTGCGACCGGCACACCGCTGCAATCTGCGATATCGCTTCAGCCAGTATCGTTGCACGCAGCCGTAGCGGGCGCTGTCGATCGTCGAGCAAATCCGGATCCTGCAATACTTGCTGCAGGGTCGATACCGTGCGCGGGACACCGTTTTCGTCACACCGCGCCCGATGAATCAGGCGTTCCAGCCAAACTTGATCTTGCAGGCTTTCCCGCAGTGCTTTGTTGACCGTGCCAAGGCGCACCGTATCGCCCGTTCCCGCCGTAAAATTTTTTGCGAGGCGGCGATGTAACTCTTTAGGTAGAGACTTGAAGTCGGTTGACGCGCCGGGTAACCGCCGTTTTTTCAACGCCGGCCCAGCCGCCGATGAATTTTCTCTGGCGTCGGTGTCGGACCATCGTAACGACCCGCACGACTGCGAAGGTAGTCCTTCAGCAGCGGCGGTCGTCGCGGTGGCGCTGGCAGGGCTGGAATTGCGGAGGATCGATGGGGAAAGACGGCCGGTTTTCATGGATGAAGCTCCGTGTGGTTGAGCGGCGGAAGATGGCCACCCGCGAGCGCACCGCATTGTAACAAGTTGCATAATTATCAATATTCAAATTACAGGAAGTTGGCCGAGGCGTGGCGTAAAACGCATTTCAAATGTCAGTTTCTTGGACAATGCAAAACGACTGGCGCATACAACCACTTTAAAAACAGGCGTAGCGTCGAAAATTGTCAAAACAATGTGATTTCAAGTTTTACAACGGGTCGCTTAAATGTTAAAGTTATTCTTTTGCTAATATCGGCACGATTATTTCGATCATGTGGAATGTATCCACAGCAATAGCTTTTTTAATCTTTTAGGCCCATCAGCATGGTTTCCCCCCTCGTAAGATGTTTTTCTGCACCTGCTACGCTCAATCGTGCCGTTCCGGTCGCAACGCCGTCAGACACGCTCTCAGGAGCGCATAGTGAGCCGATCGCTAGTACGCGGCAGCTCTGCGCTAATTCTGCCGCTAGCGAAATATTCGCTGCATCCCTGCCTCGACCGATTAAAACAGGCAGGCAAGCCCCGCGTAAAGCCATAGGTTTGGCGACGAAACGCCTGTTTCGTGCACTAGCGAGTTCGTGGGAAGCGGTGACTTCTGAATCTGCACATGTGTCCACAAGCAATTCGCCGCGAAGCGATTTGACGCAGTCGCCGATGGGCGATTTTTCTCCCTACGGCACATGGGGCGACCATTTTATGAGTGACGATCCCCGTTCCGAGCGAACCGACAGAGCCGGCAAATCAAACGAAACTTTGGAGCTTCCAATACCGCCGTATTTCGGCGGATAACGCGCATTACATAACGTCGAAGACGTGTTGATTTTCTCGGCAAATGTAAAATTTTTTCGAAATGTAAAGGCGCTGGCGCACACAAACATGCAAAAAACGAGCTTTTCACTGTAATTTATCAAAAAAACATCGTTTCGGGTTTTACAACAGGTCTTCGGAATGTTAAAGTTATTCTTTTGCTAATATCGATAATATCTCTTTCATCGATGTGGAATGTGTTCCACAGCAACAGATTTTTTAATTTCTTAGGTCTATCATCATGGTCTCGCCCCTTTTAAGATGTTTTTCTGCGCCAGCTACTTTAAATCATTCCGTCCCGGTCGCGGCGCAGACTGATTCACCCTCAAGTGTACATAGCGAGCCACTCGCTACTGCTCAGCCGTTCTATGCCAAATCAATTGGTAGCGAAGAGTTCGGCAACTCGCTGCCACCCCCAATCAAAACACGCCGGCAAAAATCGCTCAGCATACCAATTGGACCGACTAAGAAGTTTTTCAGCGCACTTGCAAAATCATGGGAGGTGGTCACTTCGGAGTCGGCTCATGCCTCGACGGGTAATTCGCCCAGCTTTACTGCCTCGTCAAATAGCTCGCTACGCAGCGATACATCGCCGTGTGTCTTGCAAGGTGAATTTTATTTTCAGGATAAAAAATCGGATAACCTCGCTGCATATGCGGATTACGACAGGCATGGAATATTCGGTTCTTATCAGGGCCGCTAATTCCGGTTATTCTTCCTGACGTCAGAAACAAGACTTCGCATTTTTACCGATTTTCCGACAGTCAGTTCAGTGGTAGAACTTCGTCGGACAAGCGCGCAAGATGCGTTTTTAGAATCCGATATACGTCACGGTCGAACACTGGCGTGCCAGTAGCGATTAGTGCACTGGCACCTTCTCGATCATCGACTGCGACACTGCCGATAAACCGCCAATTGCGAAGCACATGCAGGCCGGTGCCTTCCCGCAGACCAATCGCCCCATCGTATGGCCAGGGCGGCAGTCGCCACGAGTTCAGAGCGGCTTGCAAACGCTCGATATGTGCAGCGGCTGCCTCCTTTCCCGTACAAACACCTAAGCAACGTTTTACCTGGCTACCGAAGCAGGGCTTTCCCACACGCACCTTTTCCAAACCTAATAAGCCATGACACAGCTGGTGCGCGTCAGCAAGCGAGCGCAATGCATCAGTCGCTTTTCGGTGGCTAACGAACGGTCCGTAAAGATTATCTTCGGTACCAAAAAACAGATCGTCCGACTGCACCAGCGCCAAGCGAAACACATCACCTCGCTGCACCAAGCGCCAGGCGCAAATTTCTTCGCTGCGGCGCAACTGGTGATTATGTGCTGGCTGCAGCCGTTTTACCAATACGGCTTCCTGCAACAACGCGCCTACTTCACCTGCAGTTTCGATCCATTCGATACGCCGCACTTGCTGCGATAGCAGCATCTCTTTAGAACAGCGATGGTCGCCGCTGAAGTGCGATAGCACCCGGTGACGCAATTGGTTTGCCTTGCCGATGTAGAGCGGTAGCGCCGTATCGTCGTAAAACAAATAAACACCATGGGTATCGGGCATCGCATCGATGCAAGTGGGATCGAGATGCGGCGGCCAACTCGGACGTGCCGTCAGGCCTTGCACAGCTTGCACGATTTGTTCCGGAGGCAAGGTGCGATAGAGCGTTTGCCAAAAATGCCAGATCAAGCGGGCATCGCCTAGGGCACGGTGGCGCTGCGTCACCGGCAACCGGTGGCGCTCGATCAACGAATCGAGATTGTGCCGGCCGAACCCGGGATAGAGCTTGCGCGAAAGCTTGACGGTGCAGAGTACCTGGGGCTTGAATTCGATGCCGCAGCGGCGAAACGCATTTTTCAAAAAACCGTAATCGAAGCGGGCGTTATGTGCAATGAAAAGACAGCCGTCAAGGCGTGCGTGCAATTCTTCGGCTAGCAGCTCGAAAGGCGGCGCATCAGCGACCATCTCGTTAGAAATGCCGGTTAGCGATTCAATGAACGGCGAGATGCGGGTAAACGGCCGAACCAGACTGCTCCATTCACGTATGCCATCTCGATCGACTTCAACGATACCGATTTCAGTAATGGCATCGACCGTTGCCGTAGCGCCGGTGGTCTCAATATCCACGAAGGCTAGACGGGTCTTGTCCAGATCAAATCGCATAAATTAAAAGCGAGAGTAATGTAAAAATGGTGGCAAATAAATACTGTATGTAAAGCCAGTATATTACCCCAATCCACAAATTTTATCTGCGCATCACTACAGGTGCTTCACTGTTTAAGCCAAAGCAAATAAACAAAGCTTTTAAATTGCAAAATTTTTTAATCCACAAATAAAATTTTTTCAAATTATTTAAATTGTAAGCCGCTCTGAAAAGTTGTCAGAAAATAATTTTTGTGCTGGCCATGTGATGTTTTACTGGTAATTAATAAAGCGACAAGTTACCATAATGACAATTCCATAAGAGCAATAAATTGCTGATTCAGAACAGGCTGATGTTAAATTTTTATGGCCAAAATTAACATTTTCCTAGTTCCACAAATTTGCAGCAATGGAAATTCTTTTTGGAATTTTTTTAATTACCCCAACTGAAAGCAAACATGAACAATCTTAATTTTTTGGCTAAAAACATTGTAATGATTTTAGCAACTGGCGTTGCGTCTTCAGCATTTGCAACGTGTGTCGGCGCAAATTGTGATACTGGAATCAAAAACAATGCGAGCACCGTGGTTCGTAATAGCACCACCAACGAAATCACGACCGTTTTTACCCCTGCCAGCGCAGATGCTGCTTTACGCTTGAAGGCGGTTTATACCGCTGTCGGAACGTTCAGCCAAAATAACAGCGGTCACATTGTTAGCAATGGCGGCCACGATGCCGTCGTCACACGCGGCAACGCTCAAATCGACGTGACCGCTATTGGAAACAATTTTGCAGCCGATCTAGTTGGCATACCTAGTGCGCACCTGGCAGTGACTCAGAAAAATAGTGGCAACATCGCCGCGATCAACACGGTTACGCGCCCTGAAATTGGTGGCAACCTTGAAGTCACCACCACCGCAATCGGTAACAATGCGTCGATCGGTTGGGATCTGACTACGGATAAAAACCCAAGCAACAATACTTTTGCCGTGAAAAAAGATGGCGAAATCAGAGGGTTTGAGAACGTCGGTTCGTTGGTTAGTTCATTGGCGCAGTGCAATACCGGAAATGTCATTGCATTCACCGATTACCGCAAAGATCCCGCAGCAAATATCAAGGTCAGCACGACCGCGATCGGTAACAACATGTCGTTTGGCGTAAAGACACGGTAATTTTTTGTAAAAACATCTTTCAGGCGCAGCGGTTGCTGCGCCTGAAAGAATTCAAATTTTCTGGGCGAGCAATGTTTAATAATGTTTTTAATTTAATGGCTATTGCAATTTGTATGGTTGCAGCACCTGCCAGTGCACAAACAATGGAAGAATCTTCGTCTTCCACATTCGAGGCACCTTACAGCATGCGAGACGCTGGAGACAGTGATATGAACGCCGTCGGTACGCGCGATAGTGCAATGAATAAAGTTGTGAATGCCACACCTAAGTGGGGATTTACGGCATCGGCAATCGGTAATTTAGTAAATGTTGTTACCACAGGCTCGAATAACACGATTATGGTAAATGCGTCGCAGATCAATAAAGGTTCGCAACAGGCGCGAATTGGATTTTCATCGGATAAAACAAGTGATAAGCAAACCGAGGCTTCTAACAGCACAGCAGCGGTAAGCAATACCGCTGTGAACCAAAGTGCGGCATCGGCAGGTGGAACGCCTGTTTATGCAACATATAAATAACACACGAATTAATTAATTAATAACGCACCACGCATTAAAAATTTTTTATGATGAGAGTTGATTAAATAACATCAAGCTTAGGTTTTTGTGAGAGCTGTTAAGGCAGAGCAAATAAATTTGCAGTCTGGCTGAAAGGCGCTCGCTTAGTCACGAGACCATCGTCACGCAATGTCGTAAAGGTTTTGCAAGTAGTCCACCAAACTTTTATCGACGTTCAATAACAATGTAGCGCCTTACAGTCAGGTTGAAAATGCTTAAATCACGATTTAGAGTCAGTTCGTATGTGCTTATGAGTGCATTGTCGAGCGTGTTGGCGGGTTGTGGATCGATTCCGAAATTCGATGCCGATCGCTACGTCACACCGTTATCCGGCGCAAAAGTGACGGCCAATACTACTAACTACACGGAAGCGCTTAGTTGCTTGGGCGATCACCTTAAAGATGCCCGCCTCCCACCGGCGCGATTCGCCGTCGGCCGCGTAGAAGATTATTCAGGCAAACAAGATCTGATTAACGGAAAACGTATTACCCAAGGTACGGCATTGATGGTGATCTCGGCTTTGTCACATACCAAGCTGCCGATCGTCGAGCGGCTGGACACTTCGGTTGCAGAAATTGAATTCAAGTACAGCGATAACAAGCTGATTGGCGGCGACAGTACCAATACCCCGGAAAATCCATTTCGCCGGACCTTAGCCGGCAGTGTAGTCGGCTCGGATTACCATATCGTCGGCGGTGTCACCGAAGTCAATTACAACGTGCGCAGCGGCAGTATCGAAGGAACGGCAGGCAGCGTTGGCACGAGTGCACGCTACGCGGTGCTGGATGTGGCAATCGATTTACGGTTGATCAATACACGCACGTTGCAAGTCGTGGAAGTGGCCAGTTTTCAGAAGCAAATTATCGGTACCGAGGTTCGGGCCGGCATATTCCGCTTCTTGTCGGACAGCGTGATCGATTTCAGCGCCGCCGACAAAGCGCAGGAGCCGATCCAAAAAGCGGTGCGCATGGTAACCGAACACGCGGTGTACCATCTCGTTGCAGGTGTCTATAGATTGCCGGCGTCGATTTGTGAAGGCGGCAAGGCTAAATCTGCCGGTATCGCATCGGCCTTGACCCCGGCCGCTGCACCAGCTGCAAATCAGCCAGTTGCAAATCAGCCGGCGGTGAGCCTGCCCGCTGCAAATTCCCCGGAAATAGTTTTACCATCGATGACTTCGCCGGTAAGCGGCACCGGCCGGACCGAGCAGCCAGCGCTGCGAGTGGCGTCCAGTGCAACACTTCAACGCAATGTTGCGCAAGCTTCGACCGTTACATTAAAACTCTCCCCCGGGTTGCTGCAGCCATTGGAAAAACCAGCGTTTGCCGTTTTGGAAAGCCGTTGAGGTTATACCGCTGCTTAAAGCCGAGCGGTGTGGCGGCACACCTTATAATGCGCTCTGATTAAAGGAGGGGCAATGCGAGGTACGGCAGCTGGTTTGATAATGTTATTGCTCGGCCTATTAGGTCTAGGTTGTGATAAGGACGGGCGTCCGATACAAGAATTCGGCTTGGAAAAACTGGCCGTGGGCACATCGACGGAGAGCGAAGTGCGCAGCGCCATGGGCAAGCCTGAAACGACTTGGGAAGACGAAGACGGCACCCGCATTCTAGAGTACCCGAAAGGCCCGGAAGGATCGCGCACCTGGATATTTACCATCGATACTACCGGCAAATTAGCCGCATATCACCAGGCACTTTCGCCGGAAAACCTCGCGCGCATCAAGCCAGGCATGCGTATTGACGAAGTACGACGCTTGCTCGGCAAACCACGCACGGTCGTCAACTTCAACCGGCTCAAAGAAGAAGTATGGGATTACCGCTATCTGGAAAACCAGGAGAGTCGCCTGTTCAACGTCCACATGGATCAGGCCACCGGCAAAGTCACTCGCACTTCCAGCACCGATCCGCGCAATTGAACTGCGCAACCGAGCCGTACAACTTAGTTGCACAAGTAATCCGCACAACTGATTCTGGTCACTGATCCACCCATGTCACCGCCAATCATCCATTGGATCGAAGCCGATCTGCCATGTAGCGCCCACTGGTATTCGAGTAGCGGTCTGCCACCACCGTCGCGGGTCGTGATCGCCGACGACCGCATGACTGCCGATGCAGCATTTCGGCTGGCCTCCGAAGGCACGGCGATGTTGTGGCGAGGCGATTTTCAAAATGCCCGTCAGCTGCTGCAAGCGATGGCGCGTCGGATCGACCGCGGGGTGCGTAAGCCGCAAAAAAAACAAACAGCGTCAGCCTCGGTGCCGGCAATAACCGATCTGGGAATGACCAATCTTTTCAACAGCCACAGGCAGGCACAGGCGCAACGTGCGCGCTCCCTCGGCAGGTTACTGATTCCGCTTAGCGCCGGCTTTACCATCGCCTTGCGACGCGCGCCGGACATACGCGAGGCTTGCAGTAGGGCTTATGGTGTTGCCGCAGAATCAATTCCAGAATCGGTTGCAGACGGTACCGATGCTACGACCGTGGCCGTCGCTTCCCTGCGTGAATTGCAGGGAGCTATCGGCGCTCACGAATGGCGCAAAAAAGGCGTTGCCGTCGAAGCGCTCGGTGCTCGCATTCATCCGCACTACGGCGTATTCGCCCCGATTCGTAGCGAGTACGTGGGATTGGTGGCGAGCGCAGCGCTGCCCGATAAGGATGTTATTTTGGATGTCGCTTTCGACATCGGTACAGGCACCGGCGTTTTAGCGGCAGTGCTCGCGCAACGCGGTGTTCGGCGCATCGTCGCCACCGACATGGATCAGCGGGCTTTGGCGTGCGCGATCGACAACCTGAGCCGGCTCGGTTATTTGGAGCAGGTCGAGGTGATGCACGCCGATCTGTTTCCACCGGGGCGGGCAGGGCTAATCGTGTGCAACCCACCCTGGTTGCCGGCGCGCCCGAGTTCGCCGCTGGAACACGCGGTCTATGATCCCGACAGCCGTATGCTGCGCGGTTTTCTCAACGAGCTGGCTGCGCACTTGCAGCCTGGTGGCGAGGGCTGGCTGATACTGTCCGATCTAGCCGAACACCTCGGTCTGCGTTCGCGCGCAGAACTGCTGGCGATGATCGAAGTCGCTGGATTGATCGTGCTAGGGCAACTCGACGCCAAGCCAAACCATCCACGCGTCGCCGATACGGCCGATATCCTACATGCGGCGCGTTGCAAAGAAGTGACGACCCTTTGGCGATTGGGTGTGAAACAAGTGCGGTGATTGTGGCCAATATATGTCAAATATTGTTGCAGCTATGGCCAGATCTGGTGCCCCGAGGCAAAATTAAATCAGATCAACCATTAGCGGGCGAACCATGTCAGTCATTACCTTAGGATGGATCGCCGGGCTGCATTTGACGATAGCAGTTTGGCTCGGCGTGCTTGCCTCCGTCTGGAAAAAACGCAGTACATGGCGCTGGATCGCCATCGGTTTGCTGACGTCATTCGTAGGCTTGATACTGCTAGCAAAGTCCTCGCGGCTACATTCCAGCAGACGTATTGCCGAAGTTGATCTGCAAATGCAAATGCAACACCTTGACGGCACCAGCCTGCTGCAATAAAGATTTTGTGAAGAATGTTTCGAGATTGGCCAAAAATTAACGCTTGGCACTTTCTTTGATCTAGTGCACACTTCTAACGCGATAATAAAATCCATCTCGTGGGGCATGAACGAGGAGACACGAAGCCCGCGCATACGATATTGCGCGGGCTTTTTTAATCTTGTCATTCAGACAAGTGATATCAGGTATTCGAATTAAGGATTGGATGCAAGATCGAGATATCGCGATAATTTGGCTGTCTCCTCTGTATCTAACGATATGGATTTAGCCCGCCGACCTAGGCGGGCTTTTTTTTATTCTTTTTTATTGGTTTGGCCGGAAGTTTTCTTTCCAACATTTCTCACCGGTGTGGCGATTCAGTACGCAGGCCCTCTGCTGGTTTTGGTGGCACATCACCATCTTTGCCGATACGCTCGTACTCGGAAATTACTTGCCCGCCCAGAAGCAGTAGCGCCGCGGCGACCTCAAGGCTGAGCAATACCACGATCGCCGTCGTCAGCGAACCATACACCACGCCGACCTGTGAAAGCGTGGAAAAATACCATACCAGGACATGGCGGGTGATTTCCCAAAGTAGGCTGGCAGTCAGTGCGCCGAAAAGCGCATGTTGCAGCGATAATCGTCCGACCGGCATGACCAGGTAGACCGATGTCAAAACAAAAATCTCGCCGGCCAAACCCACGCAATACAGCAGTACGCCGGACACGCCGTGCAACGACCAGCTTCGCCCAAGAAAATCGACGTCTTCCTGACCGATTGCCTGCAAACTTCCAGACACTAGCGTGGTAAGCAACAGGCCGATGCCTAAAAACAGGATGTAGCAATAAGGCAGTATGGCCGACACCAGAAAATGCCGTCGGCGAATCGCGACTCGATGCAGGAAAATTACGGACATAGCATTTTCCAGCACGGTAAACGCAAGTGAGCTGAAAAAGATCATCGTCGCCAGCAATACCCAGCCGATTACGTCGCGGTGCGCGAGAAAATTTGCCAGCTCGGCGACCACCGAGGCAGACTGGCCGGGAATCAGCCACTCCAGATAACGCGCCAGCGTTTGCAGCAGCAACGCTTCTTCGATCACTTGAGACAAAGCGATGACCGACAGAATCAACAACGGGACGATCGATAACAACGCGTAATAGGCGACCGCTCCAGCCAGCAGCAAGCCCTGGTTGGCACGAAACGCTTTGAGCACCGTCCACGCGAAAGCGAACGGATGCCGAAAAACGGTTCGCGCCCGAGGGTCGATAAATGGCACAGGATGCTATGCCAGATTACTCGGCGATCGATTCGGGTATCAAATCGATCATCAGCGCGCCGGATCGAACAATTGCTCGCGCAGCGCCGCCATGCACAGCGGCGGCGCGGTCACCGCGTGATATTGCTCCAGATCGACAGGTTGGTTGGCCGCGGCTGCAAGGCCGCGGATGATCGGATCGACGTCGATCACCGGCACGGCAATACCACGTGAGGCAAAGTCTGCCTGCGCCGCTTCGGCGTGCAAAGCAAAACCAACCGTCGGATCTTGTGCACCACCGCACAATGCCATGCTGGACTTTGGATTCCAGCCGAGCAGATCGTTACGACGCGCAGCGCGAAGCGTCGGGCTGGACTGGTTCGCTTGTAAATCGGCGAGATAAGCCGGCTGAAATAATGTCGGCAGATAGTTGAGGTCGGCAGGCACCTTGCCGGCTTCGAGCATCGTGGTGTAGTCGAAAGCACCCGGAAAGATGTTTTCTATATCGGCTGCATACGGAGCGCGAAAAACTTCACTGGTGTTGCGATACAGATCGCCATAAATTTTTTGCCAGGCAGTGATGAAGAACGGCGCAAAGAACTGCCCCGCTGCGACCGGTACCGTGGCACCCTCGACAATGGCCTGCGCCAGATTGTAAGGGCCGGCCATATGACCACCCGCCACGACGTTGATCTCACCGGGAATGTCGCGTTCGATCGCACGATGGGCTGCCATCGACGCATGCCCGCCTTGCGAATAGCCGGTGAGCATGACCTTACCGGAGAGTGCGACACCAACATCGCCAGCCACCCGCCGGGCAGCGCGGATCGAATCGATGACGCTGGAGGCTTCGGAATCGGCATGCAGATAAGGATGATACGGATAACGCGAGCCGGCATAGCCTAAATAATCGGTGGCAACGACGACATAGCCCTGAGCAGCATACAAAGACATGAGCAAATATGTCTCGGGATTGTCCACTTTAGCTAATACATAGGCTTTCGAGACTTCACTACCACGCGCATAAGCCAGCAAAGGTGCAGGCTCCTTCGGACAATTTGGCCCGGATGGCAATAGTACTGCTGCCGTGGCGTTGGTGACTTCCCCGGGTTGAACGCCGGAAGTCTGGTAATCGATGGCGGTAAGCGTTACGTCGCACTTTGCCAGGCCGCTCAACGCGATCAGGCCGGTCGACGTTGCCTTGATATTCAATTCCGCAACCGACACCGTAGCAACTGTCGATTGGGACAGCAATGTGCCATTGCTGCCGGCACCTGTCGTCGGTGAATTGGAGCCGCCGCCACAAGCAGCAAGGCTACCGAGTAGTGCGACAGCCAGCATTGAGATGAGTTTGTTCATTCGGAGTCCGATACAATATTGTTTTTAAGAAATTAAAACGAACGATCATGCTAAAACGTCACGGATGATGAGCGTTAGCGCTAGAGGCTGTCAATCAGTCGTTACGTATCTTTTGTACCCTTCGGACTCTATGCGGGGTAACGTACCGACCCGATCCGGGACTTCTATTACCGTGTGGCATCATGTTAGTCGTCGATTTTCTATTCCCATCCAGTTTCCAGGGCACAGTGCATGATCAAGCAAGACGCTATCCTGAATGCGAAACTTCTGGTGGTCGACGACCGCGCAGAAAATGTCGACTTACTGGCAGCTATTCTCTACCAGGCGGGTTATACCAGCGTATCGTCGACCACTGAGCCGAACGATGTGTTCAGGCTACATGAAGAAAATCGTTACGACTTGATTTTGCTCGATCTCAACATGCCGGGTATGGACGGCTTCGAGGTAATGGCCAAGCTTAAACAAATCGAGGAAGATTCTTATCTGCCGGTGCTAGCCATCACAGCACAGCCGCGTTTCAAGATCGCCGCCTTGGAAGCCGGAGCCCGCGATTTCATCACCAAACCGTACGATCTTGTCGAAGTGCGACAACGTATCCATAACATTCTGGAAGTTCGATTGCTTTACAAGGAAGTCGCGGAATATGCCCGCATCCACAAAGAATTAGCATTGCACGATGCGCTAACCGGCTTGCCGAACCGCCGCCTTCTATTAGATCGGCTGGTGACGCTCTTGCTGCACGCTAAGCGCACCCAACACCGTATCGCGGTGATGTACCTCGATCTGGATGGTTTCAAAGCCGTCAACGATGTCCACGGCCACGACTGCGGTGACAAGTTGCTGATCATGGCTTCCGAACGGCTGCGTTTTGCAACCCGCGAAGAAGATACGATCGCCCGCCTGGGTGGCGATGAATTCATGGTCGTCATCGGCGATATCTCGGAGCTGTCCGATATAGACCGGCCTGCCACCACGATCATCCGTGAACTGTCACAACCTTATTTGATCGACGGCATCGAGGTGTCGGTTACGGCCAGCATTGGCGTAAGTTTTTATCCAGACGACGGCCTTGATGTCGATGTCCTGATCAGGCGTGCCGATCAGGCGCTTTACGAAGCCAAGCACGCGGGTAAGAATCGTTACCGTACCTCGCGTGACTAACTGACTTGCGCGCGTTAGCGCCAGTCCACTGTGCCGAAACCGTCTTTTCCGAGCAAAGTGTAGTAGAGACCGATCGTATCGCGTGCCTGTGTCTGATCGCCCGATGCCGCACCCGAGCTGTCACGGCGGGAGTGTAGATATTTCAATGCCAACGCATGATCGTTTTTCAGGCGCATGGTCAGCGATACATCTGCGCGGGTGATGTTTTCGGTACCGCCGACGTCCGACGATGCGACCCGGCTGACATAGTATTGACGCGCGTTGACGGCTAGTGCCATGCGTTCGTCCATCACCAGCCGTAGAGACAACAACGCTTGCGGTGCCAGACCATAATTGTAATCACGCAGGCCAATGGTGCGCACCGAGCCGGCCGCGGCATAGCCGATGCCGGCCATGCCGGTGCCTTGCAATGCCATGGTTTTTGTCAGCCACCATTGAGCCGTTGTGCCGATCGAGAGCGCAGTGCTCGATACTCGAAAGAACTGTGGCGCAATATAATCGAAGCTGCCGTACAACCCCCATATGCCACGATACAACGGGCCCATTTCATATTTCGTGCCCACTATCAGACCGCGATTCAAGATGCTCTCGACACCGTTCGACGAGGAGCCGTTGATCTCGAAATTGAAATAGTCGAACGGGCGCGAGTAGTCGTATCCGCCTTTGCCGGGCAAGCCATAATCCATTGCGAAACTTACCTGTGCTTCATTACGGTCAAAGCTTCTGGAGGCACCACGCGTATCGGATAGCGTGCCTACTGCGCCTGCTTGAAAACGCCCGTAGTAAGCCGGGTCGCGACTGTTGAAGACGGCATCGAAGCGGCGGCCGAAGGCGTATCGGTTAAAACCTGTCGCCGGCGAAATCGCTGCTGCACTCATCTCTCGCCAGAA
Source organism: Pseudomonadota bacterium (assembly GCA_040385645.1). Lineage (GTDB taxonomy): Bacteria > Pseudomonadota > Gammaproteobacteria > Burkholderiales > Burkholderiaceae_D > JANXSS01. Next base: position 16,756 of record JAZKGZ010000010.1, on the reverse strand, counting down.
CGGCGATAGCCGGGTGTTTCTTTCCAATACCAAGCTCGACATTCTAAATAGCGATTCACCTAAAAAACTGCCGGCGATACCGCTGGCAATTTGATCGTTGCGGGACGGCGCAGTGGTTTCACCGAAAATCTCCCAGAACACGCTGCCACCGAAGGTGTAGGCGGCAGATTCCCAATAACTCATGCCCGCGGAGCGGCCGAACATGTGATACATCGCCCCTTGGTACGGATGACCGATCTGGTTGGTTTCGTATGGATCGCGATCGATTACCCAACTGCTTTTCAAATTACGTTTCCACGAGCGCATCGTGACGGCGTAGTCGTCGGTGCTCTTGTCGAAAGTATTGTTAACGCGGTTCAATAGCACGTCGAAAGCGATAATCTCGAGCCCCGGTAGCAAATAGTCTTTTTTCGGTGGAACAGGACGAAATTCTTCACCACCGCCGGAGAGCGATGGTAGCGGCTGCTGCGCCGCGTTCTGGCGATCCAGCTTTTCTTGCAACAGCATTCCGGGTGTATCTGCTTTGGTTTCCGCGTCTTGGGCATACGCCGGTGCAGCGCTTAACGCCGTAATCAAAGCCGCAGAACCGAAGGACAAGAAACATCCGGCACGATTTCTCGCGCATTTGATTGGATAAGTTTTAGTGTGATTCCGGGTGAAGATAAGTGCCATACCTGCCTTGTTGAGGTTTTAGAGAAAACCCCCGAATCATGGCACTAAATGCTCATTTTCAAAACAAAACTGAGCATCGAGTTGTGGTAAAAATGTTTCTATGTATCACTATGTTGTATGTATGCATGGTTTAATCGAGTTTTACGCGCAGGTAACCGGAATGCTCGACGACTACGCACAACAAAGGATTCTTGCTATCGCCAAAATTGCTAACAATAGTAAGCAGGCGCTTGGATACTTTCGGCTGGCCGTTGGGCTGTTTTACCTGAGTCAGATCATGGTCGATAAGGAAATCGATTTCGATCCGTTGCATCGCCAGTACAATCAATTTATCAACAGCAGCATCGGCGCAGGCCATAGCATCACCAGCATTTTGCAATTCATGAGTGGGGAAAGGGTGATGGCGGTCGTGCATTCCGAACGATTCATGCATGCATTCATGGACAACTTCGGCATACCGTTCCATCACATACCGCTGATGTTGCTGGTTAATCTGGAAGTGTCGAAAAACATTTCGAAAATCGGCATCGAAGGGCCGCTGCATCGATGGATCGTCGATCAGCAGGCGCGCATCTCGAGAGTTCAGCATAGTGTTAACAAGCAAGTCGGATCGGACAGTCACGCCGGCTAAATTAGTGCACCGGGCATCGGATTCGACCGGATCACGCGACGCGTGGCAATTCCTGCCGTAAAATGATCGGCCGCATGTCGATCGAAACGCCAGCCAGATGTCCATACAAGTATCCAACACCGACCCGAGTGCTTTGTGTGTATCAGCCGAAGGTACAGCGCCGCTGCGTATTCTCGTCGTCGAAGATAATCTTGATCTGTGCCAGCTGGTGTGTGAGCTGCTCGGCAGTTTCGGGCATGTTGCAATACCGGTCGGTAGTGGCGAAGACGCTCTGGTCGCCCTCGACAGTGCGACCGACTTCGACGTTTTATTGAGTGACGTCAGCCTGCCAGGCATGTCTGGCGTCGATCTGGCTCGCCGGGTGATTGCATTGGCACCCGAGATGCATGTCATTTTCGCGTCGGGTTACGGCGTTTCTCTGACAGCCAATCTAGATTTTCCCGCACATTCGCTCACCAAGCCTTACGATATCGACCATCTGCATCAATTGTTGCTGTCGCTTGGGTCCGCAAATAGGGACTCAAGGCGGACAAAATAATCGCCATCGCGTATTAATATTCGCACTACGTGCCATGTTACAATTTGTTGTCAAATAATATACAAACTGGACAAGCAAATCTTCTCGGTGCAATCGCCATTTTCGCCTGCCAGCTCCTATCCACTTTTCTTTGAAAACATCATGAAGCGAAAAATTCTTGTTACCACGATGGCTTGTGTCTTGATCGGTGGCTGTGCTTCTTCTCCGGCGCCGCTGGTTTATGAAAATGGCGGCACCACACCCTCACAGCCAAACGAGAAACTCGTAAATTTGAACGCGGCTGCACTGGAGCGTCAGTCGTATGAGCAAGAGCGTTCGGGCTTGATGCAAAAAATCAGCGAGTTGGGCAATGAATTGTCCGACTTGAAAACCAAACTGCAATCCAAGACACCCGCGAGCGCCGCTGCGATGGAAAAACCGGTGACGACAGCGGTCAAGCCAGTCGCCACGCCGGTCGCGACGACGAAAGTTAAAAAACCAAAACAGCCTAAATCAGCCGCGGCGGCTCCTACAAGCACCGGCAGCGCGCCGCGCGAGACGATCGTCATTCAAGATACTGGTATGGTGTTTCGCGTCATGCACGGTTACGCCAAGACGGATTTCCGGCCGTCGAAGTCTTTACAGCAGCAATTGCTGCAAGCAGCTCGCGCCGGCAAGCGTATCGAGATTCGCGGCCGCACCGATGCTGCCGCGCCAAACGCTGTCGATCGTGAAATCGCCATGCAACGGGCCTTGAATGCTCGCGTGTTCCTGGCAAACAACGGCATTCATCCGCGCAAAATGCAGGTCAATTACATGGCTGCCGGAGACCATGTCGCCAGCAATGCCACGTCCGAAGGCCGCGCGCGTAACCGTCGGGTAGAAATTGAAACGGCAGGCATTACTCCGCATGTGCTGGAAGATATGGCTGCGGTTATTCGGCACGACCTGCAGTAAGCAGCGTCGTTTCAAGCGGGCTTTTCCAAGCGGTGTTGTTCGGAGAGAAAGCCGTTCTCCCGCAATGCCGTCGCCGTGATCGGTAAAAGCGCCAATTTCATCCGCGAAGGTGGGTCGATCAGCGACATTGCATCGCGGCGAAACGTTGTACTCTGTAACCACTTATCCAAGTCCGGGTCGGTCAGCAACGATTCGTCATGTGTCTGCTGATAATTCTCGGCGAGCAATCTGAGTTGATTAAACGTTGCCAACATCTCCATGCGGGACGGTATAGCGCTTTCAGTATTTGGTGCCAGAACGTTGTCACCCAAATGCGTCGTGCCTTGGTACTCCAATTCAATTTTCGTCGCTCGTGCCGCAGCGTTGATCGGCATTCCGTCTTTGCCGGCATGACGCACCACGTAGATATGCTCTTCCAGATTGACTAATTCCATCAACAACTTTTGCAGGAATACCGCTGCTTGCTTTTGTGGAATGTCAAAATCCTCCAGCCCCTCCACATACATCTTCGAGCGCGGCGTTCCACGGCAAGGGTCGTCGAGCGGGTCATCGAGGCCGTCGATAGCGACAAAAATAATCGCGGCATCGCCAGTAAGCTCGACTCTATGAGCAGAGCCACAATATTCCTGATCCGGCAGCAGCAGGGATATACGCGAGTGGTCGACTGTAAAAGCGCCCTCTTTGATTGTTTCGCCAGGTTTTAGGCCGGTCGGCAGACTGCCAGTTTCATGCAGATACTTTTCTGCCACTGTTTTTAAGGCTTTAATCAATGCTTCACGACGAAGCGTTCCAGAAAGCGTGCAAGCACTTACAATATTCTGTAGCACCGGCTGCTGCGCACACAAAAAATTATTAAAAGCCGTTTTTTGTAAACTCAAGGGTGCACACCTCTCGCCGCGCAACGCGGCATCCGTTGCGCGTCGGTTAAACGTTTCGATATGGTTTTTCAACGCATCGACTTGCGCGGTAATCAGCATACGGTCTTGTAGAGAAAATTTTCGAGTGAGATACCAATCGGCTTTATCGCTCAGATTTTGTTTTACATCTTCGCAAACTGGCCGAATCAGCATGAAACTTGCCGTGCGTTGTAAACCTTGCTTGAATATAGGGTCGTTTTTGATGTGCGGCATTGCCGCTTCGATGTAGTCTCGCAACGGATAATTCACATCGCCGTTGTTAGAACGTATTGCAACATGATGCTCTGCGGATTGAAGATGACCAAGGGCAGTTTGCTGAATTCGGTTCAATCTGCCCTGACGGCGCAGTTCGGTCAATGCCTTTAATGGCGGGGTTTGCATCTCGCGACGATTGGCCTGCGGGTCAGCGGCTTGCGATTCAACAGTTTGCAGTTCTGTAAGTAGACCGCAGGCAGCTTGACCGATCACGCGGTTGTTCGAAACCTCTGCCGTCTGGAGCAATGCGCTGCGGGTAATGGGTTTGGAAGGAATCGGCATAGTAAAAGAGAGTAGAAAAAGGAGGGGAAAAGAAAAAGTCGAAAAGATATGGCCAGTACCGAGCAAGGTGCAGCAGGGTACAGGAATCACTACTAGTCGCATCGAATAATTATCAAAATTACAGCATCGGGGCATCAAGGGAGATGAAACCCGGCCCAAACAATGCGAAGTCGGAAAATTTGCCGAATAAACATTTCGATGCATTTTGAACAAATTTCGGCTATGCTGCGGTGCGAGATTAATTTTGTGTTTTTTGAACTTGTCAGATTTACATCTGTCTGTTATGTGCATGTCGATGCATTGATATCTGCATGATATTTATCCTGGAATCACAAAATTTTTTGCCGTTGCACTTTTGATTAACCTCACAGAAAGGCACCATCATGATCGCATTCTCACAACAAGAAGTCCCGCCAGCGTTGAAGTCCCACCTCGAGGCGCAATTTGCATTCATGTCCGATCTCTCGAAAAAAATGTTCGACGGTGTGCAAAAAATCGGTCAACTCAATATTCAAGTCGCACAGACGTTGATGGAAGAAACGCTCAACAGCGCACAGCAACTGATTCAATCGAATTCCCCGACAGATTATTTATCGGTCGCCGCTTCGCAAGTGCAGCCAGCCGCTGAAAAGCTGCGTGCTTATCAACAGCACCTCAACAACATCACTGCCGGTGTTCAGGTCGAATTGTCGAGAGCAGCAGAGCAGCATGTGCCAGAAACTACACGTACTGCTGCAGCGGTTGCTGAAGAAGTCGTACGCCGTGGTGCCGAAGAGACCGACAAGGTTACACAGCGTCAAAAAGCTGCATTTGAAAAGCTGACCAAGCCGATTAACGATGGCAACAACGCATCGGCACCACAAGGCAATGCCGGTCAACCTTCAGCCCAGCAAGCTGCGCAGCAGTCCAATCAAAAGCCACAGGCAAACAAGCCGGCATAACGAGCTTTAGGAACCATCCGCCAAAGCTAGTACGGAGTTCGGGTCGGTCGTGGCCGTTCTAAAGGACGACCATCCGCTCTCTAGCCAAAGCCACCACGGATTTTAGAGCGTCGTAAATCGGGAGTGCTCAGTGCGCTTCCGATTACTTCAGGCCCGTCGATATGGGTTTGCTCGCAGCAGTTTCTGCAATCTTTCAATTTAGCCGTTCATCAAACCCTTGCTCTCTGCAAATGCAACAGGTACGTTTTCCCTAGGCAATTTCGCCGGCAGTAAGAGCAGTCTTGAATACCATCTTTACATTCCATCCGCTGCCCAGGCATCGACCAAAGTAGCGCAATTTCCTCTCCTGATCATGCTGCACGGCTGCCATCAAAAAGCCGTTGATTTCGCGCGCGGAACGCGCATGAACCGCTATGCCGAGCTGCACAATTGCTTCGTGCTTTACCCGATGCAATCCGTACAGGCAAATCGAGCGCGCTGCTGGAACTGGTACGAAGCGGCGCATCAGCAACGCGGCTATGGCGAACCAGCCAGCATTGCCGAACTCACGCTCGACCTGTTCGGCAAATATCCGATCGCTACGGATAATGTGTTCGTTGCCGGCTTTTCGGCCGGTGGCGCGATGGCTGCGACCATGGCCGTGATTTATCCTGAGTTGTATACAGCGCTGGGTATCCATTCCGGCGTACCACATGGTGCGGCGCGCGATTTTATGTCGGCCATGATCGCCATGCAGCATGGTTCGATGGCAAGCTATGCGTCTCATCCTTCGCATGGAAAGATTCCGACGATCGTTTTTCATGGCGACCAGGACAACACCGTGCATTCCACCCATGCCGCTCAATTCCTGACGAAAGCGCAATGGCCTTGGGTCGACGTAGCGGAGGGCGAGCGCTACACGGAAGTATCGCCGTGGCGACCTGGCCACTACGGCACGACTCGCACGGTACAACTCGACTCGGAGCAACGAATTTTTTCGGAACAGTGGATGGTGCACGGCGGCGGTCACGCCTGGTATGGCGGTGATGCGACGAATACCTATATCGACGCAAACGGGCCGGATGCCGCGCAAGAAATGATGCGATTTTTCATCGATCGGAAAGCTCGGCCGGATCAGTCGCTAGGCTAATCTGGCTTTTTACATCGATAGCGGGTATGTGCTGTCGAAACTGCGTATTGCGTTAGTGATAGGATCTCGAAAACCGATGCTTCTGGCCACTAGCTGCAACGGTTGGCTATAGTCCGGTGCCGCATCCGGGCCGGGAGCCGGGAGCAACACCGGGTAGATCCGATCATTAACAATCGGCATGCCCAGCGCTGACATGTGCAGGCGCAGTTGATGTTTCTGCCCGGTTGCAGGGCTCAGCCTATACTTCGCTAATTCTCCGTGCAGAGTTATCAATTCGATGGTCGTCTCGGCATTTGGCATACCTGGCACTTCTTCCATTTGCATGAACGACGCACTCTCCCGCAACCGGCTACGATGGGTTATTGGAAATTGCAAATGGTCGCGTCGCGGTGCCAGCGCTTCATAATGTTTGCGTATTTTTCCGTTTCTGAAAAGCGCTTGATAGCTGTCTCGCGTCTGTGGTTGCACGGCAAACAGCACTACCCCTGCCGTATCGCGGTCGAGCCTATGCATCGGCGTCAAGGTGTCTATACCGAGCGTGCGCTTCAAGCGTACCAGCAAGGTTTCTTGCAAATAGCTGCCCGAAGGCGTCACGGGTAAGAAATGCGGCTTATCGACAGCGACGATCAGATCGTCTTGAAACAAAATACGTTCGTTGAACGGTATGCGTACTTCCGAGGGAAGACTGCGGTAGTAGAAAATTTTTTCATGCGGGCGATACGGAGTGTCCGGGCTGAGCGCGGTGCCAGCCGCGTCGAGCACTTCGCCGGAAGCCATGCGCGCCAGCCACTGCATCCGCGAAATCGCTGGAAACCGTACTGCCAAAAATTCGGCGATGCTTGGCCAGGAGCCCGGTGGCAGGGCGACACAGCTTGCACCGACGCCGTTACGGGTGGGCAAACCTGCAGACGATTTCATTCACTCTGATCCAGCCGCTTCGCGCGTGCCAGACGCCAGGCATCGGCCGGGTCGTCGTACACCTGTTCGGCCGTGGTAGTAGTCTCCTGCAAGCGGGCGTCGAGGGCGATGCGGTTATCGAATACAAAACATTCGCCTTCCCAATCCTGCTGGGCATCCGGCATGGTCTGTAAGTAATTCAGAATGCCGCCTTCGAGCTGGTAAACGTCGATGCCGAAGTCTTGCATCCAGGCGCTGGTTTTTTCGCAGCGAATGCCGCCAGTGCAATACATGGCGATGCGTTTGCCGGCCGCCTGCCAAGCCGGTGCCTGGGCCTCGATGTAACGAGAAAAATCCCGAAAATTATGTACTTGCGGATCGATCGCATTTTTGAATCGCCCAAGCCGATATTCAAAGCTGTTGCGATTGTCGATTACCACCACATCGTCAGAGTTCAATAGCTCGCGCCATTTTTGCGGTGTCACATCGATGCCGCGCCGGCCATCGATCGGGGCACCCGCCACACCGAGCGCGACGATTTCATCGCGATGATGAATTTTGATCCGGGCGAACGGCGGTGTTTTGCAGGCGCTGCGTTTAAAAGCCATGCTGGCGAACATGCCGTTGCAATAATTTTGGTCGGTGATGGTTTGCTCGAATGCATCAAGGGCCAATGCACTACCGGCGAGCACGCCGTTGATACCTTCGGTGGCCACCAGAATGCTTCCCAACAGATCGACTGTTACTTGGCGCAAGCTCTCGGTGAGGACGGCCGGGTCTTCAATGTTAGTGAATTGATAGAAAGCGATATGGAACAGCGGCGCTTTGTTGGCTACGTCGCAATGTTCTTCGCGGCTGGCTTTGCACTGCATCTCGGCAGGCGAATTATTTTGCTGCGTCATGGTCGCTGCATTGTCGCAGAAAGCGATAAATTTTTTGATGGGTCATCGAATTGGCCTGTACGCGGTGCCGTTGACTTTTCAAATGCAGTCTATTTGACTTTGCCAGCCCAGCCTTGTGCAGTAGCGGCGTCGAGTTCTTTGATCGTAGCGGTTTTCTTTGTCCGGCCCGCGAGCAGCCCAACGAAGCCGACGATAGTTTCGGTTTACCGCCATTCGTATGGTCCGACCGTCTGGGCTTGAATCCAACTCAATTTTTTCGCCTGGCTTGATCTTAAGTGTTGCAGCACGTCTTTTTTGAAAGTTATTCGCTTACGTGCAGTAGCCTTCAATCTCATCATGATGTCCTCACATCTGTTGGTTGTCCAACGATCGACCCCCCGTTCGTTTGGATTTAAAAATATATCTTTTATGCAACACCGCGCAGATTTGAATACAGCCGTACACGACAAACGTTAAGATACTTTCTGCAAAACATCGATGCAGCGCTTCCGCGCAAAGGAATAACATTATGGCAGGTGAAATTGGCAAATTAACACAGTCGAATTCGCGTCCATTGTCCGACATCAGCACGCCTCAACCGGTCAAAATGCCTGCCACAAGCGATATAAAAATAGACGAGCTGCCACATGAGCTTCAGCGATTAGTCGCTAGTCTTTCCGACCCGGAATCTAAAAAGGCGTTACGTTTGACAAACCATAGTTTTCGACAAATCGTCAACGATCAAGTTAAGTCGCTAGAAATTAACGGTAGGGAAATAAGAAGTTTGCCGCATAGGCTAAGTGCCATGCCCAACATTAAAGAAATCGAAATACGGAGTATTGCCGGCAATGGCTTTAGAGATACTGAAGCTGCAGAGTTACGAAAACTACCGCTTTCTGTTATTGAGAAAATTACTACAGTGGATCTAGTTGGCAACTGTACTGCGACAAATACATTTGATCATTTAAAAAGCTTAAAAAATTTACAATTTGTCCGAATGCCGGCAACTGGCGCATTTAATTCGGACGGTGTTGCTTTTCTTAAATCCATGCCGAATTTGAAATCCTTGGAACTAACCGAGGGTTACGGTATTACAGATACAGTGCTCGATGAGATTTCCAGCATGTCACAGCTAGAGTCATTGAGTTTGAACTACGCTACGAAAATTACCAATGAAGGGCTTGCTCATTTGAGTAAGCTTAAAAAGCTACAATCACTCGATCTGTCGGATTGTCATGGCATCGACGATGCTGGGCTCGCTCACATAAAAGCGCTGCCAGTACTAAACATGCTAGATCTTTCTGGTAGTCGGATTTCGGATGAGGCACTAGCGCACCTGCAAAACATGCAGCAATTACGAGCCTTACATCTAAACAATATAAATTCTTACAATTTTAGCGGCCAAGGCCTCAGTCATATCAAAAATTTGACCCAGCTGACGACATTAGAAATTTCAGGAACCCATGTCAGCGGCAGCCACTTGTCGCATATTGAAGGCTTGATGCAATTGCAGTCGTTAAAGTTATCTTCAAACGATATTCCTCACACATGCTTGATGCACCTGAATAATTTACAAAATTTACGTGTATTGGATCTTTCGAATTGCCACCTGATGCATGGTGTTGCGTTCATGCTCATTAAAAATTTATCGGCGTTGGCGTCGCTAGATTTGAGTGGATGCCCTGGCATTACCGATGATTCACTTAAACATCTGCAACAAAATTATGAGCATTTATGTAAGCTTAGTGTAAGCGACTGCAAGGCGATCACGGATGTTGGGTTTTCCTACATTCAAAAAATGCCAAAACTTCAATCTCTAAATATGTATGGGTGTGATGGCGTCACGCCAGAGGCACTCGCGTCTTTTAGTGCAACAACTCAAATGAAATCTCATCGACACCATGGACTTTATGGGGACTGGCCGGATTGGTATCCAAATAGGTAGCATTTGTAGACAGATTTTTAACCGCAGTGCACAGGCATACGACACTCAAGCCATGCGCCGATACAACCCTCGTTCCCGCACCACCGCCTGAAACCGCAAAGCCATCGGTGCACTATCCAGATCCTCCGGCACATCGACACTGAGAATGCCGAAGGGCGACAGGCTGTCGGCGAACAGATGCAGGGAACGACGCCGAAGCAGTGGGCCGAACTCCGGCAGCACCCGCTTGCAGATAATGAACTGAAATTCATTGAAGGAGCGATCGGTCGCCAAATTGTATTGTGCCCAGATCAGGTTGCTGCGCAATGTTGACGCGAACACGAATTGCCCGTCTTGCTGGAGGGTGCCGTAATCCTGCAGAGAGCGCGTGCCGCCGCTGCGCAGATAGTCGGCTTCATAGCGCGGCAGTTGCGCCCCATCGATCGATCCCAACCGGGTTTCAGCTAGCAATGCCTCATCGGCACCGGTGACGAAGATCAGGGTCTTGTCGTACAGCCCTTCTTCGATCAGTAAAATCACCAGGGCGAATACATCTTCGGCACTGGTCGACTCGGCGATCCAGATCTTTGGCAACGGGCAGGAGCGCAGGTATGGGCCAAGCACGGCTCGCAAAGCCTGCATGCCTTCCGGGTCGTCGAACAACCCACCGGGCCGCAGACTCAATGCGCGCACCAGTGCTTCGGCATGTACCCGCGAGCGCAAAATGTGATTTTGCAACGCCGAAATCGTCGCCAGCCCTTCCACGAGCATCACTGCGCGTAGTCGGCGCATCAACGAAGTCCGCACGAATCCTCGAAAATCCGCACCGTGCACCTGATGCAAACCCTCCAGCAGCAAATCGGTTTCCAAGCGCTCGATGGCAGCACTATCACCATGTTGCAGCACGACGTCGGTGCCGTTGTCCGTGCCATCATCTGTGAAACGCCGGGCGTGAGTCTGCAGCACCTGTTTGTTTTTTATTCCATCCATTATTGTGATAGCCATACGCGCATCAGTGAAAGAAGTTGGGCCACGTCCACCGGTTTGGTGATGTAGTCGGATGCACCGGCATCGAAGCATTTATCGCGGTCGCCTTTCATCGCTTTCGCAGTGAGCGTGATGATCGGCAGGGTTTTAAATTGAGGAATGTTGCGGATGGCGCGCATCGTATCGTAGCCATCCATCTCAGGCATCATGATGTCCATCAAAACGATTTCGATGGACGGGTCGGCTTCCAGCATATCGATGCCGTCCCGGCCGTTTTCTGCAAACGATACCTGCATTTGTTGCCGTTCCAGTACCGTCGTCAGGGCAAAGATATTCCGTAAGTCGTCGTCGACGATCAATACCTTACGCCCAACCAGATCGCCTTCGGCTACCAGCACTTCTTCCAGCATCTTACGTTGCCGCTCCGGCAAGTTGGCTGGCGAGCGATGCAGGAATAGGGCGGTCTCGTTTAGCAGGCGTTCCGGCGAGCGGGCATCTTTTACCACGATGGTTTTTGCTACGCGGCTGAGCTTCGCCACTTCTTTGCGGTCGAGTTCTTTCGCCGTATAGATCACGATCGGCAAATCCTTTTGCGCAGCATTTTTGCTGATCATGTCCAGCAACTTGAAGCCATCGATATCCGGTAGCGTCAGGTCCAGCACCATGCAGTCGAATCTACCTTCTTTCAAAGCATCCAACGCTTTCTGGCCGGTATCGACGGCGGTGATGATGAGGTCGGCGTCGCCGATCAACTCGACGATGCGATTACGCTGGACCGGATCGTCTTCCACCACTAACAAGTTACGCTTGCCGCGCACCAGGAATTGCTGAATGCGGGTGAATTCTTCATCCAACCGCTCCAGCGTTACCGGCTTGACCAAATATGAAATCGCGCCCTTGCGCAAACCGCGTTCACGGTCCTCCGAGCCCGACAAAATATGTACCGGAATATGCCGTGTGGCTGGATCGCGTTTCAAACGATCCAGCACCTGGAATCCATCGCCGTCGGGCAGCATCACGTCGAGCAAAATCGCGGTCGGTAAATAATCACGGGCCAGAGTCAGCGTAGCGTCGCCGGTTTCGGTGATGATGCCTTTAAAACCTTTTTCGCGCGCCATTTCCAGCAGCACCTTGGCAAAGCGCTCGTCGTCCTCGACGATCAGCAGGGCAGGGTCGCCGGGCGCGATCATGTTGCGGTCGTCGATCGCGGTTTGCGATTTTACGAATGGCAAGATGCTGGTGTCGCTGGCTACGGGGGGAGGCAGTACCTGATCCCTTACGTCAGCGCCCGGGCTGGCGGGGTGAAATGTCGGTACCAGATCCAGCTGTTGCCCCAGCGCCGGCCGTTCCGGCAGCAGCAAGGGTGAGGGTTGCAGATTGCCGGCTCGGTTGCAGGGCAGGAATAACGTAAAGGTACTGCCTACACCGACGGCGCTGGTGACCCGAATTTCGCCACCCAACAGACGCGCCAACTCACGACTGATCGACAAACCGAGGCCGGTGCCGCCGTAACGACGTGCCGTGCTGCCGTCGGCTTGTTGGAAGGCTTCAAAAATCAACTGCAGTTTGTCGCCAGCGATACCGACGCCCGTATCCGTGACGGAAAACGCCAGCACGCCTTCAGCCTTGCCTAGATAGGGATGGTCGACGCTCCAACCACGATCTGCCAGGCCGATACGCAAGTGCACCTGTCCGTGTGCGGTGAATTTAAAGGCATTCGATAGCAGGTTTTTTAAGATCTGTTGCAGTCGAGTGGTGTCGGTCACCATTGCCGCCGGTAACGATTGCTCCAGAATGATCGCGAAGCTGATGCGCTTGGCTTCGGCCATGTGGCGGAAGGTACGCTCCACGTAGCTGGCCAGAATCGGGAAGCGCGATTCGGAAAGCTCCAATGTGACCGTACCCGATTCGATCTTCGAGAGATCGAGAATATCGTTGATCAGCGTTAGTAGATCGCTGCCAGAACCGTAAATGGTTTTTGCATACTCGACCTGATTCGAGGTCAGATTGCCGACCGGATTGTCGCTCAGCTGCTGTGCCAGAATCAGCAGGCTGTTCAAGGGCGTGCGCAACTCATGCGACATATTGGCCAGAAACTCCGATTTGTATTTCGAAGATAGCGTGAGCTGCGTAGCTTTTTCTTCCAGCGCGATCTTGGCCTGTTCGACCTCCCGGTTCTTTCGTTCGACTTCGCTATTTTGCTCGGATAGCAAGCGCGCCTTTTCCGCCAGTTCCTGGTTGGTCTGTTGCAATTCCTGCGCCAGCGACTGCGATTGCGTGAGCAAGCTCTCGGTTCGGGTATTGGCCTCGATGGTGTTAAGCACCACGCCGATGGTTTCCATCAGTTGATCAAGGAAACCCATATGCGTCGGCGTGAATCGGTCCAGCGAAGCGATCTCGATCACCGCCTTGACCTGCTGTTCGAACAGGATCGGCAACACCACGATGTTGGTCGGCGGCGCCGCACCTAATCCTGAAGAAACCGTGATGTAATCGCGCGGCACGTTGGTCAGCCAGACGCGGCTTTTCTCGATGGCGCATTGGCCGACCAAGCCTTCGCCCGGTGCGAACGATGTCGGCACATCGCTGTTGGGACGGTAGCCGTAGTTGGCAATCATCTGCAGGCGTGCAGACTTTTGCATCTGCGTCGAGCCCATCATATAGAACACGCCATGATGCGCCGACACCAGCGGCGCCAATTCCGAGAGAATCAGTTTGGTCACCGTTTCCAAGTCACGCTGGCCCTGCAATTGCCGGGTAAAGCGGGCGAGGTTGGTTTTGAGCCAATCCTGCTCGGCATTCTTTTGCGTGGTTTCCTTGAGGTTGCGGATCATCTCGTTGATGTTGTCTTTCAGATCCGACACCTCGCCGCGCGCCTCCACTTGAATCGAACGCGACAAATCGCCGCGGGTCACCGCTGTCGCTACTTCGGCAATCGCTCGCACCTGAGTGGTGAGGTTGGCGGCGAGCTGGTTCACGTTTTCTGTCAAGTCTTTCCAGGTACCGGATGCACCCGGTACGCTGGCCTGGCCACCGAGCTTGCCTTCGACACCCACTTCCCGCGCCACGGTGGTTACTTGATCGGTAAACACCGCCAAGGTATCCGTCATTTCATTGATGGTGTTGGCAAGCGAGGCGATTTCACCTTGGGCTGCAACCGTCAATTTCTTTTTCAAATCGCCTTTCGCCACGGCAGTCACCACGCCGGCGATACCGCGCACCTGTGCGGTCAGGTTCGCCGCCATGAAGTTGACATTCTCCGTCAGATCCTTCCAGGTGCCGCCCACGCCTTTCACTTGCGCCTGACCACCCAGCTTGCCTTCGGTGCCGACTTCCCGCGCTACCCGGGTTACCTCGGAAGCAAAGGAACTCAATTGATCCACCATCACGTTGATGGTGTCTTTCAGTTCCAGAATTTCACCTTTCACGTCCACGGTAATTTTTTTGGATAAATCGCCGTTCGCAACAGCCGTCGTCACTTCGGCGATGTTACGCACCTGGCCGGTCAGGTTCGATGCCATGAAGTTGACGTTGTCGGTCAGATCTTTCCAGGTGCCGGACGCGCCCGGTACATTCGCCTGACCTCCCAACCGGCCTTCGGTACCCACCTCCCGTGCGACCCGCGTGACCTCGGAAGCGAACGAGCGCAACTGATCCACCATGGTGTTGATGGTGTCTTTCAGCTGCAAAATCTCGCCACGCACGTCCACCGTAATTTTCTTCGACAAGTCGCCGTTGGCGACCGCTGTCGTCACATCGGCAATGTTACGTACCTGGGATGTCAAGTTACCGGCCATGGAATTCACCGAATCGGTCAAATCCTTCCAGGTGCCGGCCACACCCGGCACATTCGCCTGGCCTCCCAGCTTACCCTCGGTACCGACTTCGCGCGCCACCCGCGTCACCTCGGAGGCGAAGGAACTCAACTGATCCACCATGACGTTGATGGTGTCTTTCAGTTCAAGAATTTCGCCTTTGACGTCGGCGGTAATTTTCTTGGACAGATTGCCGTTCGCCACCGCAGTCGTCACCTCGGCGATATTACGCACCTGGCCCGTCAGGTTCGAGGCCATGAAGTTGACGTTGTCGGTCAGATCTTTCCAGGTGCCGCCTACGCCTTTCACCTGCGCCTGCCCGCCTAGCTTGCCTTCGGTGCCAACCTCGCGCGCTACCCGGGTAACTTCGGAAGCAAAGGAACTCAACTGATCCACCATCACGTTGATGGTGTTTTTCAATTCGAGAATTTCGCCCTTGACGTCTACCGTAATTTTCTTCGACAAGTCGCCGTTGGCTACCGCTGTAGTTACGTCGGCGATGTTACGCACCTGCCCGGTCAGGTTACCGGCCATGGAGTTCACCGAATCGGTCAAGTCTTTCCAGGTACCGGCTACACCCGGCACGTTCGCCTGGCCACCAAGCTCGCCTTCGGTACCGACCTCTCGTGCCACCCGCGTTACTTCGGAGGCGAACGAACTCAATTGATCCACCATGACGTTGATGGTGTTCTTCAACTCAAGAATCTCGCCCTTGGCATCGGCGGTAATTTTTTTCGATAAATCGCCGTTCGCCACGGCTGTAGTTACGTCAGCGATGTTACGCACCTGCCCGGTCAGGTTACCGGCCATAGAGTTCACCGAATCGGTCAAGTCTTTCCAGGTACCCGCCACACCAGGCACATTCGCCTGGCCACCCAGCTCGCCTTCGGTACCGACTTCGCGCGCTACCCGAGTAACCTCCGAAGCAAACGAATTTAACTGGTCCACCATGACGTTGATGGTGTCTTTCAATTCAAAAATTTCACCCTTGACGTCCACGGTAATCTTTTTGGATAAGTCACCGTTCGCAACAGCCGTTGTCACTTCGGCAATATTACGTACCTGCCCGGTCAGGTTCGAGGCCATGAAGTTGACGTTGTCGGTCAAATCTTTCCAGGTGCCGCCCACGCCTTTCACCTGCGCCTGCCCGCCCAGTTTGCCTTCGGTGCCGACTTCTCGCGCTACCCGCGTAACCTCGGAAGCAAACGAACTCAACTGGTCCACCATCACGTTGATGGTGTTTTTCAGCTGCAGAATCTCGCCTTTGGCATCCGCCGTAATTTTCTTGGACAAGTCGCCGTTCGCCACCGCGGTGGTGACGTCGGCGATGTTACGCACCTGCCCGGTCAGGTTGCCGGCCATGGAGTTGACCGAATCGGTCAAGTCTTTCCAGGTACCGGCCACACCCGGCACGTTCGCCTGGCCACCCAGTTCACCTTCGGTACCGACTTCACGCGCCACGCGAGTGACTTCCGAAGCGAACGAACTCAATTGATCCACCATGACGTTGATGGTGTTCTTCAACTCAAGAATCTCGCCCTTGGCATCGGCGGTAATTTTTTTCGACAAATCGCCGTTGGCTACGGCGGTGGTGACTTCGGCAATGTTACGGACCTGGCCGGTAAGGTTGCCGGCCATGGAGTTGACGTTTTCGGTCAGATCTTTCCACGTGCCACCCACGCCTTTTACCTGTGCTTGGCCGCCCAGCTTGCCTTCAGTACCGACTTCACGTGCCACCCGCGTCACTTCGGAGGCGAACGAACTCAACTGATCCACCATCACGTTGATGGTGTTCTTCAATTCCAGAATCTCGCCCTTGGCGTCGGCGGTAATTTTCTTCGACAGGTCGCCATTTGCAACCGCTGTCGTCACGTCGGCAATGTTACGTACCTGGCCGGTCAGGTTACCGGCCATGGAGTTCACCGAATCGGTCAAGTCTTTCCAGGTACCG
>JAZKGZ010000009.1:0-31218 GCA_040385645.1 Pseudomonadota bacterium | reverse complement strand
ACCTCAATGCAACCCTGTTTGCACAGTTCGTGGTCTTCTTCATCCTCGCCGGTTTTACGATGAAATTCGTATGGCCGCCGTTGACGAAAGCGCTCGACGAGCGTGCCAGGAAGATCGCGGACGGTTTGGCCGCTGCTGAACGCGGCAAAACGGAAATGGCTGCTGCCGAAAAGCGTGTGCAAGCACAACTTGCATCCGCCAACGAAGCAGGTCAAAAGCGCGTGAGCGACGCCGAGAAGCATGCGCAGGCCATCATCGAGGAGGCCAAGAAAACCGCTTCCATCGAAGCCGATCGTATTCTCACGGCTGCAAAGGCTGATGCAGATCAGCAAGTGACGCAGGCGCGTGAAGCGTTGCGCGACCAGGTTGCTACGCTTGCAGTCAAAGGCGCAGAGCAAATTCTTAAACGCGAAGTCAATGCATCGGTTCACGCCGATCTGTTGAGCTCGCTGAAGACCGAGCTGTAATCATGGCCGAACTCGCAACCGTCGCCCGTCCTTATGCAGAAGCATTATTTCGCGTGGCCCAGACATCCGATCTGAACGCCTGGTCAGTTCTGGTCAGTGAAATGGCAGCAGTGGCCAGCAATCCGGATTTCAAGGCGTTTGCGCACAATCCGAAAATCGCCGACGCCGATGTGAGCGCCGTATTTTTTTCAGCTGTCAAAGCGCCTGTCACCTCGGAAGCGAAAAATTTTATCGCGATGCTAATCGAGAACAACCGGCTGACGCTGCTGCCTGAAATCGACGAGCAATTCCAGGTGCTGAAAAACGCGCAAGAAGGTGCCGCAGATGCTGCAATCGTCAGTGCCTATGCTTTGACTCCGGCACAGGTCAATGAATTGATCGTGACGTTGCAAAAGAAATTTGGCCGTAGGCTCAATCCGGTGGTCACGGTCGATGCGTCGTTGATCGGTGGCGTACGAGTCATCGTCGGCGATGAAGTCCTGGACACGTCGGTGCGCGCCAAGTTGCAACAGATGCAAGTGGCATTGACGGCGTAATCGCTGATCCGAAACCAATCGGTTGTCCCCGCGTAGGCACAAAGAATAATTTTAGGAGTTTATATGCAACTCAACCCGTCTGAAATCAGCGAGCTGATCAAGAGCCGGATTCAAGGTCTGGGCGATGGCGCCGAGATCCGCAATCAAGGCACCGTTATTTCCGTATCCGACGGCATCTGCCGCATCCACGGTTTGTCCGACGTGATGCAGGGTGAAATGCTGGAATTCCCAGGTAACACTTTCGGCCTTGCGCTGAACCTGGAGCGCGACTCGGTCGGCTCCGTGATTCTGGGTGATTACGAACACATTTCCGAAGGCGATACGGTCAAATGTACCGGCCGTATTTTGGAAGTGCCGATCGGTCCTGAACTTAAGGGTCGTGTCGTCAACGCCCTCGGCCAGCCGATCGATGGCAAAGGCCCGATCAACGCCAAGTTGACGGCCCCGATCGAAAAGATCGCGCCGGGCGTCATTGCCCGTCAATCCGTGTCGCAACCGATGCAGACCGGCCTGAAATCGATCGACGCCATGGTGCCGATCGGCCGCGGTCAACGCGAACTGATCATCGGCGACCGCCAGACCGGCAAGAGTGCTGTCGCCATCGACGCCATCATCAACCAGAAGGGTCAGGACGTGACGTGTATCTACGTTGCCATTGGCCAGAAGGCGTCGTCGATCAAGAACATCGTGCGTTCGCTGGAGTTGCATGGCGCAATGGAGTACACCATCGTCGTCGCCGCCTCGGCGTCCGAATCGGCGGCCATGCAATACGTCTCGCCATACTCCGGTTGCGCCATGGGTGAATATTTCCGCGACCGCGGCCAGGATGCATTGATCGTGTACGACGATCTATCCAAGCAAGCCGTGGCTTATCGTCAGGTATCGCTGCTGTTGCGCCGCCCACCGGGTCGCGAAGCGTATCCCGGCGACGTGTTCTATCTTCACAGCCGCTTGCTCGAGCGTGCAGCACGCGTAAATGTCGACTACGTCGAAGCTTTCACAAAAGGCGAAGTTACCGGCAAGACCGGTTCGTTGACAGCCTTGCCGATCATCGAAACCCAGGCCGGCGACGTTTCCGCCTTCGTGCCGACCAATGTAATTTCAATTACCGACGGCCAGATCTTTCTGGAAACCTCCCTGTTCAACTCAGGCGTGCGGCCAGCGATCAATGCCGGTATTTCGGTGTCGCGGGTGGGTGGCGCGGCACAGACCAAAGTCATCAAGGGTCTTTCCGGTGGTATTCGTACCGACTTGGCGCAGTACCGTGAATTAGCGGCTTTCGCGCAGTTCGCCTCGGACCTCGATGAGTCCACCCGCAAACAACTGGACCGTGGTGCTCGCGTGACGGAACTGCTGAAGCAGGCGCAGTACTCGCCTTTACCAATCTCGCTGATGGCGGCGTCGCTATTTGCCGTCAATAAAGGCTTTCTAGACGATATCGAAGTCAAGCGTGTATTGCCATTCGAAGCCGGCCTGCACGGTTTCCTGAAATCGAGCCATGCACCGTTGTTGCAAAAAATCGAAGACAGCAAGCAGCTCGATAAGGATAGCGAGGCGGCGTTGTCGGCGGCGGTAGCCAGTTTCAAGCAGTCGTTCTGATCGGAGATGTGACTCATGGCAGTCGGCAAGGAAATACGAGGCAAGATCAAGAGCGTAGAAAATACGAAGAAGATCACCAAGGCAATGGAAATGGTTGCGGCGTCGAAGATGCGCAAGGCGCAGGAACGCATGCGCTCGGCGCGTCCATACAGCGACAAGATTCGCAATATCGCGGCCAACTTGGCGCAGGCGAATCCGGAATATACGCATCCGTTCATCGTTACTCAAGACACGGCAAAAACGGTCGGTGTGATCGTAGTCACCACCGACAAAGGGTTATGCGGCGGCCTGAATACGAACGCCTTGCGGTTGCTGACGACCAGGACTCGCGATCTGGAACTGAAAGGCAACAAAATTCAGGCTGTGGCGATCGGCAACAAGGGGTTAGGTTTTCTGAACCGTATCGGTGCCAACATCGTCGCGCATGCGATCCAGCTTGGCGACGCACCCCACTTCGATCAGCTGATTGGGCCGGTCAAGGTGTTGCTCGATGCGTACCAGGAAGGCCGGCTCGATGCGGTCTATATCGTCTATACCAAGTTCATCAATACGATGAAACAGGAGCCGACGCTGGAGCAATTGTTGCCCTTGTCGGCTGCGCAGATGCAAGCCGATAAGGATGCGCTGGCATGGGATTACCTGTATGAGCCCGATGCGCAATCCGTAATCGACGAGTTGCTGGTGCGTTACGTCGAAGCGCTGATCTATCAAGCAGTTGCCGAAAATCTGGCATCGGAACAATCGGCGCGCATGGTGGCGATGAAGTCGGCCAGCGATAACGCCGGCAACGTGATCGGTGAGTTGAAGCTGATCTACAACAAGACCCGGCAGGCAGCAATTACCAAAGAGCTTTCCGAAATTGTGGCGGGCGCGGCTGCCGTCTAAAAAATTCACTAATACAGATTTTAAATTACTTATATTGAAGGAACGAACATGGCTGACGGCAAAATCGTTCAGTGTATCGGTGCTGTGGTGGACGTCGAGTTTCCCCGCAATGCGATGCCCAAGGTATATGACGCCTTGAAGATGGAAGGTTCGGAGTTGACGCTGGAAGTGCAGCAGCAGCTCGGTGACGGCATCGTTCGTACAATCGCGCTCGGTACGTCCGATGGTCTGCGTCGCGGCATGATGATTCAAAACACTGGCCACCCGATTATGGTGCCGGTCGGTAAGGCTACACTCGGTCGCATCATGGATGTGCTGGGGAGTCCGATCGACGAGTGCGGTCCGGTCAGCCACGATCAGATGGCATCGATTCACCGCAAAGCGCCGGTGTATGACGAGCTTTCGCCTTCTCAGGATCTGCTCGAAACCGGTATCAAGGTGATCGACTTGGTATGTCCGTTCGCCAAAGGTGGCAAGGTCGGCCTGTTCGGCGGTGCGGGTGTGGGCAAGACTGTCAACATGATGGAATTAATTAACAACATCGCTAAAGCTCATAGCGGCTTGTCGGTGTTTGCCGGCGTCGGCGAGCGTACCCGCGAGGGCAACGACTTCTATCATGAAATGGCGGACGCCAAGGTCGTCGATCTGGAAACCCCGGAAAACTCCAAGGTCGCCATGGTCTACGGTCAGATGAATGAGCCACCAGGCAACCGTCTGCGCGTCGCGCTGACTGGCCTGACGATTGCCGAATCGTTCCGTGACGAAGGCAAGGACGTGCTGTTCTTCGTCGATAACATCTATCGCTTCACGCTGGCCGGTACCGAAGTCTCGGCGTTGCTGGGCCGTATGCCTTCGGCCGTGGGTTATCAGCCGACACTGGCCGAAGAGATGGGTCGCCTGCAAGAGCGCATCACCTCGACCAAGACCGGTTCGATCACGTCGATCCAGGCCGTGTATGTGCCAGCCGACGATTTGACCGATCCATCGCCAGCTACCACCTTCGCCCACCTGGATTCGACCGTCGTGCTCTCGCGTGACATCGCTTCGCTCGGTATTTATCCAGCCGTCGATCCACTGGATTCGACTTCGCGTCAGCTCGATCCGCTGGTTGTCGGCCAGGATCATTACGACACAGCCCGCGCTGTGCAGGGCACCCTGCAGCGTTACAAGGAACTGCGCGATATTATTGCGATTCTGGGTATGGACGAATTGGCGCCGGACGACAAACTGTTGGTTGCACGCGCACGGAAGATGCAGCGTTTCCTGTCACAGCCATTCCACGTCGCTGAAGTATTTACCGGTTCGCCCGGCAAATACGTCTCGCTTAAAGATACAATCAAGGGCTTCAAGATGATCGCATCCGGTGAACTCGATCACCTGCCGGAGCAAGCGTTTTACATGGTCGGCACGATCGAGGAAGCCATCGAAAAAGCCAAGAAGATTAATTAATCATGGCACATACTATTCACGTCGATGTGGTCTCCGCGGAAGAGCAGATTTTTTCCGGTGAAGCCGAATTCATCGCGTTGCCCGGCGAAGCAGGCGAGCTGGGCATTTTTCCGAAGCATACGCCACTGATGACGCGTATTCGTCCCGGTGCGGTGCGCATTCGCGTGCCGGGCCAAGCGGAAGAAGTGTTCGTCTTCGTCGCCGGTGGTTTGCTGGAAGTGCAGCCGGATAGCGTCACGGTGCTGGCCGATACGGCGATTCGTGGCGGCGACCTCGATCTTGCCAAAGCGACCGAGGCGAAGAAGCGCGCTGAGGAAGCCATGGTGAACCAGGAATCGAAAATCGACTATGCCGCTGCGCAGGCGGAGCTATCGGTGGCCATGGCGCAACTGGCAGCAATTGCCCGGTTGCGCCAGAAGCGCTGATTTCAGCGCTAGTATCAGGTGGCGCATCATAACAAAAGCAGCTTCGGCTGCTTTTTTCTTGGACAGATCAAGGGTGCGATGGCTGGTCGTGATGCCCACTACGGAAGCGGGCGGGCACATTGCCTTCTCGATGCACGCGGCTCGCTGTCGTGCCAAACCCCGTGATTCGGGCTTTGGGCGATAATGCGCACTCACAAAATTTCTGAAACCCGCGATCGCCGCCATGTCTTCACAATTTGCGCCTTTACGAAACGATACGTTCATCCGCGCGCTGCTGCGTCAACCGACCGATTACACCCCGCTCTGGCTAATGCGACAGGCCGGCCGCTACCTCCCTGAATACAATGCGACCCGCAAACGTGCAGGATCCTTTCTCGGTCTGGCAAAAAATCCTGACTATGCCACCGAAGTCACGTTGCAGCCGCTAGCGCGTTTTCCTCTTGATGCCGCGATCCTGTTTTCAGATATTTTGACGGTGCCGGACGCCATGGGGCTAGGGCTCTATTTCGCCGACGGCGAGGGGCCGAAATTCGAACGGCCGTTACGCGACGAGGCAGCCGTTCTGGCGTTGCAAACGCCAACACCTGGCTCGCTGCAATATGTCTACGATGCCGTTACGCAGATTCGCCGCGAGCTCGATGGCAAAGTGCCCTTGATCGGGTTTGCCGGAAGCCCCTGGACGCTGGCTTGCTATATGGTCGAAGGTGGCGGCAGTACCGATTACCGGCGTGTCAAGACGATGCTATACAGCCGCCCCGATCTCATGCACCACATCCTGCGTACCAACGCAGAAGCCGTTGCAGCTTATCTGAATGCGCAAATCGACGCCGGCGCGCAGGCGGTGATGATTTTCGATTCATGGGGCGGCGCGCTGGCCGACGGCGCTTTTCAGGAATTTTCACTGGCCTATATGCAAATGATCGTCGAGCGACTGCAACGGGAAAAAAACGGCGTGCGAATTCCCAGCATCGTGTTCACGAAAGGAGGAGGGCTGTGGCTGGAGCAAATCGCCGCCATCGGTGCCGACGCCGTAGGATTAGACTGGACGGTCGATCTGACGAAAGCGCGCAGAGCGGTCGGCGCGCAAGTGGCGTTGCAAGGTAATCTGGATCCGGTAATACTTTTTGCCAATCCAGAGCAAATCCGGCACGAGGCAAAAAAAGTGCTCGATGCGTTTGGTGCGCCTACACCCGGCCATGGTCATGTTTTCAACCTTGGGCACGGTATCTCCCAATTTACTCCACCGGAAGCCGTCAGCATCCTCGCCGAAGCGGTGCATGAATTCAGTCGTACGGCGCATTAACCGAGTTGGGTTATTACTAATTAATTACTGCATCAGCTACCTGCTATTCGATGCGAACGAAGAGTTGTACACAGGACGAGAACAAAATTGTTATAACTCTATCTAGTATTTAATAGTTAAACGCTGCTTAACCGTTCATGTAACCTGCTGATTTTATTGATAATCTTTGTTGCAGGAATATTATTACCGATGATTATTTAATTTTTGGCAATGTTTCTTGATGGATTCCCTCGCTTTTGTCCACAAAGTTATCCACAGGTCTTTTTGACGATGCTGCAGCTGGTTGCTAATAAGTGCTTAACAGCAAATAGCGCGGCCACGTTCTGAATTTGTACAGATAAATAAAACAGACAATCTGCTTTAACAATCGTAATAATTGGTTCTCGATCCGGCACAGAATTCACCACTTATGCACATTGTCGAACAACCGCATAAAGATAAAATTGATCTCGAAAATATTTTATTAGAATTTAGCCAAATTTATAAGCCATTGATTATTATAGAGTTTATTTCTGCACGTCAGACGAGCATTCTATGGAAACCCGCGCGGCTACAGGCCTGCGCCGTGTCAAGAGGGGAGTTGTCCCCAAAGTTATCCACAGGCATTGTGGATAGGTAAAAAAGTTCATTTGAATCTAGGACTTAGCGAAAGAAATAGCGACTACAGCAGGTACCTTAAAGCATAATTGTTGAAAGGTAATATTTCAACGGGTTGACTTCCGCTATATCTTGATATTTCAGACTAGGGGCTTCTGATCTGAAACAGTTGGTTAAGAAATTTCGAATCGAACGCTTTTTATACTGCAAACGCCGAAAGTTTATTCAAGGAAATACGGTATTTTCCTAGTTATGCACAAAATTTTGCATGGAGTTAGTCGCTTGGAAGAGCATGAAATATATTTTCACTTTATTTTTGAGTTTTATAAGCTGTTGATTCTTATGTACATTATTTCTGCGTGTGTTTTCATCAATCTGTAGCAATCGGCGTCAGTGCTCGGCCCAGGGCTTGTCAAGCTGGGCTTATCCACAAAGTTATCCACAGCATTAGTGGATAAGCAAAAAAACGCTTATAAAACGGCACCTTACGGCGTCGTAGAAGGTTTTTGATTAACTTCGTGAAACAATTGATCCTCAGAGTGGCGCTGGACACTCCGCTCGATTTCTGCTTCGACTACGCCTGGCAGGATTGTGGCGACGATCGCCAACCCGAAACAGGGCAACTGGTCGTGGTGCCGTTTGGCCGAAGGGAGGTCGTCGGTGTCATCATCGCCATCCTCACGTCGACCGATGTGGCACCACACAAGTTAAAGCTGGCAACCTTGGTACGCAGCGATTTGGCACCGCTTGCGACGCAATGGCGCGCTCTGTGCATGTTTGCCTCGGATTATTATCAGCGGCCGTTGGGCGAAGTGATGTTGCCCGGGTTGCCGAAAAGTTTGCGCACGGTGAAGCCCGCTGCGTTGAAACGGGCACTCGCTAAAGCCGGTGCAGCTCGGCCGTTGCACGACGCCACGCCGACACCAATGCATGCCCTTACGCCTGCGCAGAACGAGGCTGCTAGCGCGATTGCAGCAAGCACCAAAGCGCGTGGTTTCGCACCGATCCTGCTCTACGGTGTAACGGGCAGTGGCAAGACGGAAGTCTACCTACAGGCGACGACAGCGGTGTTGACGGCGGCATCTTCAGACGGTAGCGCGAATTGTGCTCAAGTGCTGATCCTGGTACCGGAAATAAATTTGACGCCTCAGCTTGAGGGCAACATCCGCGCGCGTTTTCCAGAGGTCGCCGTTGCCAGTCTGCACAGCGGCCTTGCCGAAGGGGAGCGGCTGGCGCACTGGCTGGCCGCGCATCTCGGCCATGCCCGCATCGTACTGGGTACACGCCTGGCAATTTTGGCCTCGCTGCCGAATCTGAAGCTCATCATCATCGACGAAGAGCATGATCCTTCCTACAAGCAGCAGGAGGGCTTGCGTTATTCGGCGCGCGATTTGGCAGTGTGGCGCGCACATCAATTGGAGATTCCGATCGTACTCGGCTCGGCCACGCCCTCTTTGGAAACCTGGCATCACGCACAGGCCGGTCGCTACCGAAAGCTGGTGCTGCGCGAGCGTGCTGCTACCGATGCGGTATTACCAGTGGTGCGCCTGATCGATACCGAGCGCGACAAGCCAGTGCAAGGGTTGACCTCGACGCTGATCGCCGCGTTAAAGTTGCGGCTGGAGCGCGGCGAGCAATCGCTGTTGTTCCTGAACCGTCGTGGGTATGCACCGGTAGTGGCGTGCCAAGCGTGCGGCTGGATCAGCAATTGCAGCCGCTGTACCGCTTTCATGGTGCTGCATAAACTGGACCGGCAATTGCGCTGCCACCACTGCGGTCTGGAACACCGCATCCCGCGACATTGCCCGACCTGCGGCAATGTCGATATCGAACCTATGGGACGTGGCACGCAGCGCATCGAGGAGAGCCTGCAGGCAATTTTTCCGGAGGCGCGCGTTCTGCGCATCGACGCCGATTCGACACGTCGCAAAGGAACTGCGCAGGCCGCGTTTCTGCAAGTGCATCGAGGCGAGGTCGATATCCTGATCGGCACCCAGATGGTCGCCAAGGGGCACGATTTTCAAAACCTGACTTTGGTAGGCGTATTGAATCCGGACATGGCACTGTTTTCGCAAGATTATCGGGCCGGCGAGCGGCTGTTCGCACAATTGATGCAGGTCGCCGGCCGTGCCGGCAGGCGTGCCCGTACCGCCGAGACAAGCGTGAGCGAAGTATTGATTCAGACGCGATATCCGCAACACCCACTGTTTGCGGCCGTCATGGCGCACGACTACGACGGTTTTGCCGGCAATCTGTTGGCCGAACGCCAGCAGGCCGGATTGCCGCCGTTTATTTATCAGGCGATGTTGCGTGCCGAAGCCAAAGAATTAGCCCTCGCGCTTGATTTCCTGCGTCAGGCCAGCACTTGTACGCCACAGGAGGGCATCATCATCAACGACCCGATTCCCATGACCATGACGCGTATCGCCAATATCGACCGGGCGCAGTTATTGGTCGAGTCGGTATCACGCCCAGCGCTGCAGGCGTTTCTAAAGAAATGGATCGTTGACTTACGCATGCTGAAAAGCCGGGTGCGCTGGTCGCTTGAAGTCGACCCTGTGGATATTTAACACGCTTGCGCACCTGCGACATTGGCTAATCGAGCCGTCCTTCGCCGGCCATTTGCCGGATGATGCGGACCGTATCGATATCCGCTTCTCGATAAGCGGCGCGACGATGATCGTTATAAAACGCTTCCATACTGCCCGGAATTTCTTCCACGCCATCGTCATAGGTGAAGCGCACGTCTAGCTGTGTGCCATCAGGCGCCTCGATCGCCATCACTAACTGCGAAGCGGGTATATCCGGTTGGGATGGCACCTCGTAACGTATCTGTCGTTCGGGCAGAAGGGTTACGCTATCGTGGATTTTCACGTCTCCATAACGCAGCACACGCTCTAAGACCGTTGGGCTGTGCACGACGACGTCGCATGCATCGAGCCAGGGTATGAACAACATCGGCGATCGCGCCCGTAGCACTAAACCTCGCCAGAGCTGCGCATGGGTGATGTCTTCGATGAGAGGATGCATCGGGTCGTTAATCTTCAATACGTGATCGAATTTCATACCGAGGATTGCGGGTTTGAGAAGCTGCAAGTGTAGAGAATTTCACGGTGGTGCGCTGATACAATGGCCGTGGCCAGCAAGCCCGGCCGGCGTATCTCAAACTCCATTCCACGCTCATGTCCACCCCTTCGCAATCCAGCTTGAATGCACCGCAGCGCGAGGCAATCCGTTACCTGGATGGGCCATGCCTGGTGCTGGCCGGTGCCGGCTCCGGCAAGACCCGCGT
The DNA here is from genome assembly GCA_040385645.1 of Pseudomonadota bacterium. Classification (GTDB taxonomy): domain Bacteria; phylum Pseudomonadota; class Gammaproteobacteria; order Burkholderiales; family Burkholderiaceae_D; genus JANXSS01. Next base: position 20,665 of record JAZKGZ010000009.1, on the reverse strand, counting down.
GATTACACAAAAGATCGCGCATTTAATCGAGCAGTGCGGATACGAACCGAAAAATATTGCAGCACTGACCTTTACCAACAAGGCCGCAGCAGAGATGCGCGAGCGCATATCGGGCTTGCTGCAACAACCCAGACAAGCCAATCAACTCACCGTCAGTACCTTTCATTCGTTGGGCGTGACGATCCTGCGGCAAGAGGCGCAAGGTGTGGGCTTGAAAGACCGTTTCTCCATCATGGATAGCGACGATTGTTTCTCGCTGGTGCAAGACCTTGCCGTCACGACCGACAAGCAGCTGGTGCGGCGTATTCAGAATACGCTCTCGCTTTGGAAAAATAGCCTGATCGATCCGGAAGCCGCACTTAAATCGGCGGTGACCGAAGATCAAGCCCAATGCGCACGAATCTATCGTAATTATGTGGCGACTTTGTCGGCCTATCAGGCAGTCGATTTCGACGATTTGATCCGGTTGCCGGTCGAACTGTTTCGCAGCGATCAAACGATACGAGACAAATGGCAACGCCGCTTGCGCTATCTGCTGGTGGATGAATATCAAGACACTAATACCTGTCAATACGAACTGGTAAAACTGCTCGTTACCGGTGTCGGCAAGAAGCCGATGTTTACCGCAGTAGGCGACGACGATCAGGCGATCTATGCCTGGCGTGGTGCGACGGTTGAAAACTTAAAAACTTTGCAAACCGATTTTCCGGATTTGAAGGTCGTGAAATTGGAGCAAAACTATCGCTCCACCACACGCATCCTGCAAGCCGCAAACGCCGTCATCGGTAACAACCCAAAACTGTTTGAGAAGTCGCTGTGGTCCGAGCATGGCCTGGGCGATGCGGTCAAGGTACTGGGTATGCAAGACGATGAACAGGAAGCCGACCAGGTGGCGATCATGCTGTCGGCGCATCGTTTCGAGCGTCGCGCGAAATTTTCCGATTACGCGATTCTGTATCGCGGCAATCACCAGGCGCGGGTATTCGAAAAAGCATTGCGGCGCGAGCGTATTCCTTATGTGATGTCGGGTGGCCAAAGTTTTTTCGACCGCGCCGAAATCAAGGATATCGTCAGCTATCTACGTCTGGTGGCCAATGGTGACGACGACCCTGCTTTCATTCGCGCGGTGACCACACCCAAGCGTGGCGTGGGGCAGAGCACGTTAGAGGCCCTTGGAGCCTACGCCGGTAAGTGGCAGTGTTCATTATTCGAAGCCGTATTCAAAGGCGGGAGCGAAGCGATTCTAGCCGATCGTCAATTGACGCCGCTGCGGGAATTCTGCCAATTTATCAACCAGCTCGAAGCGCGTGCCACGCGAATCGGCAGAGCCGGTAGTGGCGACAATGCCGCACAGGTACTGGACGACATGATGAAAGAGATTAATTACGAAGCCTATCTCTACGACAGCTTCGACGACCGCCAGGCCAAAAACAAATGGCAGAATGTGCTGGACTTCACGACCTGGTTAAAAGAAAAAGGCAATGGCGGTAAAGACGGTACCGACCCGGAAAAAAATCTCATGGAGCTAACCCAGATGGTCGCGCTCATGACGATGCTCGAAGGCCGTGACGAAGAGCCGGATGCAGTTCGCATGTCGACGTTGCATGCGTCCAAGGGGCTGGAGTTTCCACATGTATTTCTGGTCGGTGTAGAGGAAGGCATCCTGCCGCATCGAGGCGACCCCGACGCTGCCGCCGATATTGTGGCCGCACGTATTCAAGAAGAGCGGCGACTGATGTATGTCGGCATCACCAGAGCGCAGCGCAGCCTGCACATTACGTGGTGCAAGAAACGGCAACGGGCCCGCGAAAGCGTTTCGTGCGAAATGTCGCGTTTTATCAAGGAGATGCAGCTTGATGTCGGCGACGCGGTACCGACCGAAGCCGAAACGATCACGCCCCAGCTTCGCCTAGCAAATCTCAAGGCCTTGCTGCAAAAGCCAAAAACAGTATGAGCTTTGCTACGGGCCACCCTAAGTCTTCGCGCGATACCATCAGGCGACATGTGTAAGAAATTGTGTAAGTCGTCGATAAACTATACCTATGCCGGAACTTGTGCGGCTGCGATCTTGTCGAAAGTTTATGATCGCAAATATTTGACAGCGTGATTCTGTGGGTATCGATCCAGGACGTTCGTGCGTTCGCATCAACCTTCAACAACATTCCGGTAATCACCACGTTTAAAAAGGAAAACCATCATGAATCAACCTACAAAATTGTTGATCGCTTCGTTGTTTGTCGCCGCGTCTAGCGCTGTGCTTGCCCAGGGTGGTACACCTGGTAACGTCGCGCCGGGCGTCATAGCACCCGTACCGGCACCCGGTTCGATCAATACCGGCGCGCCGGCTTCAAGCACCTCTGCGGACCCGTTCGTTCAAAAACGCGAGGCCGATGCTGCGGCGAAAAAAGAGTACAAAGAAAAACGTAGTGCTACTAAAGCCGAGTACAAGGCCAATCAAGCCGCAGCAAAATCCGAATACAAAACCGAAAAAGCCGAAGCGAAATCGGATATGAAGATGGAAAAGCGCGAAGCCTCCACAGAACGTAGTTCGGCAATTGCCGCTGACCCAGCGAAGCCAGCGATGCCAGGGCAGACTAATTATTCGGGTAAATAAGACATCGTAACGCCAGATTGATCGTCGATATTGAGCCGGGCCGAGTTATTCTCGAGCCGGCTTTTTTATTGCACTCTCGGCAGCTTTGCCTCCTCATATGCCTATGCCTATGCCTATGCCGCGTCCGTGACAACCCCCATCCGCAAGATCATTCATTGTGACTGCGACTGTTTCTATGCAGCCGTTGAAATGCGCGATAAACAGCATTTCGGTAAGTTCGGCGTACGTTTGCACGAGCTGGTGCGAGGTATCGACCATCGTCCGGTTTGTGCAGTGCGTGAACGAAAATCCATCAGCGTGTAAAAAACCTACAACGTTGACTTGCCCGATTTGGCCGCATGCCGTGAACCGCTGCAAGCACTGATCGGCCAACTACAAACGAGAATCGAAGCGCACAACGCGATGTGCTGCATCAATACACTGATCGTCAAAATAAAGTTTGCCGATTTTACGCAGACGACAGTCGAATGCGGCGGCAGCGCATTGGTGGCGGAATCATTTTTTGGGTTGTTGACGCAAGGATTTGCCAGAGAAGGCCGGCCGTTGCGGCTCTTAGGTATCGGCGTGCGGTTAGTGCCCGACACGCTCATGCAAAAAGTGGACTTTCAGTTGGGTTTGTTCAACGACTCTGCGCCTGTCTAGTAGATGGGTTGTCACGGATAAACCTCGCGGTCGGTGGCAATACGTGGCAATACGTGGCAATACGTGGCGATACAACCACGACCGCTCGTCGGAACGTCGCTAAAAACACGAAAAGTTTTCAGAAAAACATTGATCTATGGAAAAATTTCGTAGGCGCTGTTCACGTTCTACAGGAGCCGACGTAGACTGAGAGCGTCTATTGCGGTAATAGAATATTTCTATTCTTCAAGACCGACTTTAACCTTTCCATTTTTTGCATCAGGAGCCATTCATGAAAAAAAGCCTTGCCGCGTTAGCGACCCTTTGCGCTGTGTTTGCCACATCGGTCCATGCTGCAGATCCAAAAGAAACCATCACTGCACTAAACGCAAAGCTCGCTAAAATCGGCGAGCCCAAGCTTGAAGGTACAGAAAAAGCGGGTGAGTTGACCGTGCCCGGCCTGTATTTCGGTTCCCGCAAGATCAATAACAACTATGACGTTGTTGACGACATTAAAAAATCCACGGGCGCCACTGCAACCGTATTCGTCAAACACGGTGAGGAATTCGTTCGTGTCAGCACCAATGTACTGACACCCGAAGGTAAGCGCGGCGTCGGCACGATGTTGGCAAAGGCAAAAGCATACGAGGCAGTCAGCAAGGGTGAAATGTTCTGCGGCCCTGTCGATGTCTTGGGCACTGCATTCGACGCTTGCTACGATGCTATCAAAGACAAAGGCGGCAAGGTCGTGGGTGTGAGCTATATCGGCTTTAAAAAATAAATATTCGATAGCGTTATAAGTCGCTCGCTATAGCTTGCAGGTGGCACCTGCAAGCATCTTTCCCTATTTCAGCAAAGCCTCCCATGAAACTATTCGATCGACTCTTCAACCGGCTCGCGGCACTCCGGATCGGCACGCAGATGCTCGGCGCATTTCTTCTGGTGTTGGCATTGACCGTGGTCGTCGGATGTTTTGCTCTGGTGAAGCTGTCCGAAGTCAATAAGGTATCGAGCGAACTGGCACGCAAATGGATGCCGGCAGTCGGGCATACCACCACGATGCGAACGGCCATGCTCGAAAGCTTCGATCTGCAGACGAAGCATGCAAGTGCTGCAGATGCCGGATACATGGACGACTATGAAGAAAAGATGAAGGCGGCATTGGTCATCATCGATGCTAATAAGAAAAAATTCGAACAAAGTATCGGCGACACCGATGAAAGAAAGCTCTTCGAGTCCTTCTCGAAGCGCTGGGCCGATTATCAGGCAATCAATGCCAAGGTGTTGAGCCTGGGCCGTGCCAAAAAGCAGGAGGATGCGAAAGAGATCGCGGAAGGTGCGGGCAAATCGGCGTCGGACGACGCAATTCTGGCGCTCGATAAGCTCACCGACTACAACTTCAAAGGCGGCGATATCGCAGCCGCGAATGCCGACAAGGTCTATAAGGTTGCCAAAATGTGGCTGTGGAGCCTGTTGGCCTCGGCCGTCGCAGTGGGCTTAATAATGGCTTTGACGATCACGCGTGGTTTGCTGAAAATGCTCGGTGGTGAACCGATGTATGCAACGCAAATTACCAGAGAAATTGCAGAGGGCCACCTTAGCGTTAATATCGCATTGAAGAAAAACGACGAGACGAGTCTGCTGCATGCGATCGGTATCATGCGCGACAATTTTTCCAGCATCGTCGAGCAGGTCCGGCAAGGCTCGGCCGGCGTGGCAACTGCCAGCGCGGATATCGCGCAGGGCAACAAAGATCTGTCGGCCCGCACCGAACAACAGGCCGGTGCGCTGGAAGAAACGGCAGCATCGATGGAAGAACTCGATGCCACAGTCAAGAAAAACGCCGACAGTGCGCAGCAAGCCAATCAATTTGCAGCCAGTGCGAGCAAAGTTGCCATCGAAGGCGGTGAGGTAGTTGCCAAAGTCGTGCAGACCATGAAAGGCATCAACGAAGCATCGCGCAAAATTTCAGACATCATCGGCGTCATCGACAGTATCGCCTTCCAAACCAATATTCTTGCGCTCAACGCGGCTGTGGAAGCAGCGCGCGCCGGTGAACAGGGCCGCGGCTTCGCTGTGGTCGCCAGTGAAGTACGGTCTCTTGCAGGCCGCAGTGCCGAAGCCGCCAAAGAAATCAAATCGTTGATCAACGCCAGTGTCGAACGCGTATCGCAAGGCACCTTGTTGGTGGATCAAGCCGGCGTCACGATGAGCGAAGTCGTTAGCGGTATTGGCCGCGTCGCCGACATCATGGGCGACATCAGCACCGCCAGCCACGAGCAGGCATCGGGCGTTACCCAGATCGGTGAAGCGATCATGCAGATGGACCAGACCACCCAGCAAAATGCCACGCTGGTACAGGAAACAGCGGTCGCTGCGACCAAGCTGGAATCTCAGGCGCAGGAACTGGTGCGGATCGTGGCGGTGTTTCGGTAGATTGCGGCGATACGGCTGAGGATTTCAGCCAAATACACCCTGTGTAAATGGGTGTAAATGGGCGTATTATTGGTTTTATGTTACACATTGCTTCCCTACAAATTACGCCGGAAGTTTTACGACTGATCGCGCGAATCGACGAATTTAAAGGTGCGTGGCGAGCTCTAGGCACATTATCCCCTGAGCGGCTTCGAGCACTTCGCCGGGTTGCCACCATTGAGAGTATCGGTTCATCTACGCGCATCGAGGGCAGTAAACTATCTGACGGCGAAGTAGGAAAACTGCTTGCGAATCTTGAAATTAAATCATTTGAAACCCGAGATGAGCAAGAAGTAGCCGGCTATGCCGAATTGATGGATCTAGTATTTGGCTCGTGGCAAGATATTCCCTTCAACGAAAACCATATCAAGCAACTGCACCAGACGCTCTTGCGCTACAGCGAGAAGGATGAGCGGCATCGCGGTGGATACAAAAACAATTTTAATAATGTAGCTGCCTTCGATGAACACGGCAGGCAGATCGGCATCGTTTTCGAAACCGCCAGCCCGTTCGATACGCCGCGCTTGATGCGTGAGTTGATGGCTTGGGTCGTGCAAGAACGAGATAAGGCGCAACTGCATCCACTGCTGATCATCGCAATTTTTACAGTGGTCTTTCTCGAAATTCATCCTTTTCAAGACGGTAACGGGCGCCTTAGTCGGGTATTGACAACCCTGCTGCTGCTGCAGGCGGGATATGCCTATGTGCCTTACAGCTCACTGGAAAGCGTCATCGAGGTAAATAAGGAAGCTTACTATCTGGCCTTGCGCCAGACCCAGGGAAGCATCCGTACCAATGCGCCCGATTGGCAGCCGTGGCTTGTGTTTTTTCTACGATCACTGGCCGAGCAAGTAAGAAGGCTGGAGAAAAAGATCGAGCGTGAAAAAATCGTGCTGGCAGCCATGCCGGAACTATCACTGCAAATCATCGAGTTCGCACGTGAGCATGGGCGCATAACGATGGCAGAAGCGGTAAATTTGACGGGGGCCAGCCGCAACACGCTCAAGCAGCATTTTCGAAACCTTGTCGAGTGCAGGCATCTGCAGGGCTACGGCAAGGGTAGGGGGGCTTGGTATGGAATATGATTTGCCGCTAGGGCGTGGGCCGCTGTCATGGAAAAAACCGAAGTGATGTCGCACGGAATAAATCTTTTATGAATGCCGTAGAGCACTAGTTGATATACGCATAAGGCAGTGTCAAAAAAACGATGTTTTCTGAATTAAAGCTCGCTCGGAAGGTATATAAATTGACATAAGCCACCCGCTTAATTCAGAAAACCTGCGATTTTTGACATTTGAATATTGCTGATATTCAAGCATGCAAGTAGAAATACACATGAGTGCCAAGCGTTTTTCCCCAACCCGTTTGCAGTGACTGGGCATAGCCAATCCCGCTTTACGCGATTTGTTTGGGACGTTTCGACAGTGCGCTTGGCGAGTCAAATGCTTTTAGCCCGTTGTTTCCTGATGTCGGATTTTCTTTATATACCTTCAAGAAAACTATAAGGTTACGCCAGGAGAGGCAACATCATGAGCAAGGCGCACTTAGTTCCAACATCCGCACCAGTGGTTTTACCGTTAGCGGAATCACTCACCGTTGAATTTAAAAGCGACCGAAAACGATTGTCCGATTCTGATTTGGTCGAGACATTAGTTTGCCTAGCCAATACCGAGGGTGGCGATCTTTGGTTAGGAGTTGAGGATGACGGGCAGTCAACGGGGTTGCACGCCGACCGCGTATCACTAGTCGGGCTGGCTGGGCTGGTGGCTGCGCGCACATCCCCATCACTTCAAGTGGATGTGGTGCCTGTGGACATCAACGGTGCGCGTATCGCTCGTATTAGTGTGCTTAAAGCTACTAGCGAGGTGGCGACCCAGGCCGGTGTATATGTGCGTCGCCGTATCAAGCACGATGGCACACCCGAATGTATTCCCATGCTGCCGCATGAACGCATCAGTCGTGCGTCGAGCTTCGGTTTAGTCGATGTGTCTGCCCAACCGGTTGCTGGTTGCACGCTGGACGATTTTGATCCGTTGGAACGCGAGCGCTTGCGCCAGGCTGTGCAGCAATACGGTGGCGAACGTGTGCTGTTGGATTTGGACGACGAAGCACTGGATGGAGCTTTGGGTTTTACCCAGCGGCAGCCTGATGGAAGTCGGGTGCCAACGCTCACTGGTTTGCTTTTACTTGGGCGCGAGTCGGTATTGCAGCAGCGTGTTGCGACGCACGAGCTGGCGTTCCAAGTGTTAGCACGGGAAACGGTTACTTTCAATGAATTCCGGCGTTTTCCACTGCTGAAGGCGCTAGGCTGGCTAGAAACTAATTTTCGCCCCTACAATCCGGAAAAAGAGGTGCAGGTAGGTTTATTCCGTGTACCTGTTCCAAAAGTGGACATGGGAGCTTTTCGCGAAGCGGTGGCAAATGCTCTGGTGCATCGAGATTATCATCGGCTTGGTGCCGTGCATGTGCGGCTGGACGACCACGGGCTTACCGTAAGCAATCCGGGTGGGCTAGTAGAGGGCGTTACGTTAGACAATTTACTAACCACTGAGCCGCGCCCGCGTAATCCGGCCTTGGCTGATGCTATGAAACGTATTGGCATTGTTGAAAGGTCGGGGCGTGGAGTAGACAAGATTTACCGCGGCATGTTGCGTTTTGGGCGGCCCGAACCCGATTACAGCCGAACCAATATGAACAGCGTCGTTCTGCAAATGGCCACGGTGGCAGCGGATGAGGTCTTTTTGCAAATGGTGGTAGAGCAGGAGAGCAAACAAAATGGAGTGTTGCTGCCCATTGACAGCTTGATTGCGCTGGCTGTACTGCGTGAACAAAAACGGCTAGGTATGGACGAACTCGCACGCCATATTCACAGAGATTCAAGCCAAGCTCGTCGCACACTCGAGCAACTGGTGGAAGCAGGCTTAGTGCAACCTCATGGCAACACCCGTAATCGCTGCTACACCCTATCGGCTATGATGTACCAAGCCAAGGGCAGCAAGGTGGCGTACACGCGACAGGCTGGATTTAGCAGTCTGCAACATGAACAGATGGTGCTTAACCACGCACAGCACTACGGCCGGATACAGCGTAGTGAAGTTATTGATTTGTGCCATTTGAGCCGCGACCAAGCGGCTAAATTGTTGAAACGGCTCAAAGCTAATGGCAAGCTTGAGCAGCATGGGTTACGTCGCGGCGCGTTTTATACATTGATCAGCAATGAGCCGTTATGAGCTTTTATAAGCCTTTATGAGCCTTCAAAAAATTTTGAGCGGCAGCACAAAAATCCTCAGTGCATACACCGTCTTTTCGATGTCGATTACTACAGAACGAACCGGCGTATTAAGCAGGCCTGATGAACGCGGCATGCGTGCCATACAGCAGCTTGTCTACGCCGAGTGCGGCAAGCAATATCTGCTGGTCAAATCGCCACCGACGTTGGGCAAGTCTCGGGCATTGATGTTCATAGCGCTGGACGAGTTGTATGGTCAAGATTTGCGCCAAGCCCTAATCGTGGTGTTGGAGCGCGCGATTGGTACCAGCTTTGCTGATTGACGCCGGGTGCTCCACCTTGCAAGCGAAGTAAGCGAAAGGCAATATGGCAGAACAACGTATCGGCAAGACGATCAAACCCTACGTTCAAAAGGCGCGAGACGCCGCACTTTTGGCAGTAGAGATCTACAACAAGCCTGCGGTCGCATTTAAAAGCTCTGCCTACATCGCGTTGATGGTAATGGCTTGGACAGCTCTGCTCCACGCCATTGTCTTAAGAGGGGGCGGAAAACCCTATTACAAAACTGCCAACGGGCGCTTTGAGAAAATTGACGACGATTTTCGTCATTGGGAGCTTGGCGAATGCGTGCGTCAATATTGGAAGCAAACTCCTCACGACCCCGTGCGTCTCAATCTTGAATTTTTTATACCCCTTCGAAACAAGATTGAACACCGCTACCTTCCAGCGCTTGACAACGCAATCTTCGGAGAATGTCAGGCCTTGCTGCTGAACTTCGACGATGCGATGGGCCAGCACTTCGGAAAAGCAAACCAAGTTCGTGAGAGCCTTTCCTTCTCGTTGCAGCTTTTTCCTAATGGAGAATCTTTCGCGCAAGCGGTCAAGGCAAACAAAAATTTAGCTGACATCAAAAAATTTGTTGATAACTACCGGGCAATGCTAACAGCAGATGTTGCTGGTAGCTCGCAGTTCGCTTTCAAAGCATTTCTTATCCAAGTTGCAAACCACGCGTCCAAAGATGCTTTGCCAATCCAGTTTGTCCATCGTGACAAGCTCACAGTTGAACAGCAGACGGAATTTGATAAGTTTGCCGTGATGATCAAGTGGAAAGATGCTGGTGGGGGAAACAAGGGCTACTGCAAGCCGAGTAGTGTAGTTGCTCAGGTTCAGGCTGCGCTTGGAAACCCTAAAGTGGAAAGAGCGGGCAAACAGGTAGACAGGTTTAATCAGACCGGACACCAACGGTGTTGGAAGCATTACAAAGCGAGGCCGTCGTTCGGTACTACCAACCCAGAGGCCACCGACCTCAAGTGGTGCGTGTACGACTCGGTTCACCATGACTACGTGTACACGCATGCATGGGTGACGTTTTTAATTGCGCGCTTGGCCGATGAGCAGGAGTTTTCGGCAGTCGTAGGTTGACTTAACTACATGCGCGACAGCACCGGTGGCGCTGGAGCACACTGTGCCTTGAAGCGCTGCGCAACCAACCGAGGCACCTGATCCGTGCTGATATGTCACGCTGTTACGCACCAAATTCAAAGCTAAACCGTAGGAATTGCCAGCAATAAAGAAGTAGCCACGAGGAAGATCGTATGCCATTAAGCTGGAATGAAATTCGCGCACGCGCAACAACCTTCGCTGCCGACTGGAAGGGCACCACAAGCGAAGACGCCGATGCCAAACCGTTTTGGGACGCTTTTTTCGAAGTTTTCGGGGTATCCAGGCGAAAGGTCGCCAGTTTTGAAAAGCGTGTCCACAAACTCGGCACGGCTCAAGGTAAGATTGATCTTCTTTGGAAGGGCACCCTGCTCATCGAGCACAAGTCGCTTGGACACGACTTGGGTAAAGCCTACCAACAAGCCATAAACTATTTCCCTGGCCTTAAACCCGAGGAACTACCCCGCTATGTGCTGGTATGCGACTTCGCCCATTTTGAGCTACACGACTTGGAGCCTGATGAGGGTGCCAAAGCCGTGCACAAGTTCAAGCTGGCAGAGCTGCCACAGAATATAAACCGCTTTGCCTTCATCGCAGGATACAGGACGCAGCACATCCGCGAGGCCGACCCAATCAACCAAGAAGCTGTGGTTGCCGTTGGCCAACTCCATGATGCATTGAAGCGTGACAATTACAAGGGCGAAAAGCTGGAAGTGTTTTTAGTGCGCTTGCTGTTCTGCCTGTTCGCTGACGACACCGGTATCTTTCAGCCGAAAGACAGTTTCCACGATTTGATCGAGTTTCATACCAAAGGGGACGGCTCGGACGTTGGCGCTGCGCTGGATGAAATGTTCAACACGCTTAACGAGACGCCGGACCAGCGTCAAGGCAAGTTGGCCGAACATTTTGCGCAATTCCCGTATGTGAACGGCAAACTGTTTGAAGCTCACTACCGGCCTCCGCAATTTGATACGGCGATGCGTAAACAGCTCCTGGCGTTGTGCTCCATGAATTGGGGTGCCATCTCTCCAGCCATTTTTGGCGCCATGTTTCAGACAGTGATCGAGCTGGACGCCGCCGACCGTCGCCGGGAGCTTGGGGCGCATTACACCAGCGAGGTCAACATCCTCAAACTGCTCGGGCCGCTGTGCCTAGACGAGCTACATGCAGAGTTTGAGAAGATCAGGAGCAACAAAAACAAGCTGTTCGAGTTTCACAAGAAGCTGCAAACGTTGACATTCCTTGACCCCGCTTGCGGCTGCGGCAATTTTCTAGTCATTGCCTATCGCGAGTTGCGCAAGCTTGAACTGGAAGTCCTACGTGCGGCAAGCAAGTTCGGGCAGCGGGTCGGCAGTGTGTTTGGCTTTTTACAGGTCGATGTCGACCAATTCTACGGCATTGAAATCGAGGAATTCCCCACCCAGATTGCGCAAGTGGCCATGTGGCTCACCGACCACCAAATGAACGTTTTAGCTGGCGTGGAGTTCGGTGAAGTCATCACCCGCATTCCGCTGGTTAAGAGTGCCAATATCCGCAAGGGCAATGCCTTAGAAATTGATTGGGCTGAGTTCGTGCCGCCGCGACAACTCAACTACATCTTGGGCAATCCGCCGTTTATAGGAAAGTCGAACCAATCGGCAGAGCAGAAGGCATCACTGGAAGCGGTGACGCATGGCATCGCAGGTGCTGGCGTGCTGGACTTTGTGGCGGGCTGGTTCGTCAAAGCGGGCCAATACATCAGCACCACACCTGACGGCTTCGGCAGCATCGCAGCCAAAGCCAACAAGGGTCGCAAGAACTTCAAGGATGTGAAGTTTGGGCAAGGACTGGGCGACCTGTTTGCGGATGCTGACGCTGCCGAGGTCAAGCGACGCCGTGCCATCCGATGTGGCTTCGTGTCCACCAACAGCATCACCCAAGGCGAACAGGTTGGCGTGCTGTGGTCATGGATGATGGCTCAGGGCATAAGCATCCACTTTGCTCATCGCACATTCCAGTGGACGAACGACGCACCGGGCAAGGCCGCAGTGCATTGCGTCATCGTCGGATTCGGCATGGAAGAAGTAAAAGCGCCCAGGCTGTTTGAATACGCCGAAATCAAGGGCGCTGCCCATGAGGTCGCCGCAAACAACATCAACCCCTACCTGGTTGACGCGCCATCGGTTGCGTTGCCTAACCGACGTGAGCCCATATGCAAGGTATCTCCGATCGTGTTTGGCTCCATGCCCAATGACGGCGGTGGTTTGCTGTTAAAGCCAGAGGAAAAGGCTGATCTGCTGGCGGTAGAGCCCGATGCAGCCGTCTGGATTCGCCGATTCATGGGCGCCGACGAGTTCCTAAACAACGGCACTCGTTGGTGCCTTTGGCTGAAAGACTGCACCCCCCAGACACTGTCCAAGCTAAAAGCGGTAAGAAAGCGCGTAGACATGGTGAGACTGCATCGTGCCAATAGCACACGGCAGACGACGAAAGTGCTTGCGGCGACACCAGCTTTGTTTGGAGAGGACCGGCAACCGTCTGGGCAATACGTATTGGTGCCCCGACATTCATCGGAGACTCGGGCGTTTGTCCCAATGGGTTTCTTGAAGGCCGACATCATTGTTGGCGACAGCAACCTTTGCGTTCCCAACGCCACAACCTACGAATTCGGCATCCTAAGTTCCACCATGCACAACGCATGGGTTCGTTACACCTGTGGGCGGCTTAAAAGCGACTTCCGCTATTCTGCGGGTATCGTCTACAACAATTATCCATGGCCGCAGGAACTGACTGACAAGCAACGTGAGACGGTGCGGAATGCGGCCCAAGGCGTTTTGGACACCAGAGCTATACATCAAAAATGCAAGACTCCAGCCAGCCTTGCTGACCTTTACAATCCGGCCACCATGCCCGCCAATCTGAGCAAGGCGCACGCTGTGCTAGACAAAGCCGTTGACGCAGCATATGGCAAGAAGGGATTAAAAACGGACGCCGACCGGGTTGCATATTTGTTTTCCCTCTACGAGCAATACACAAGTTTGTTGACCTGACCGCCAAGGGATGCAACAGGGCCTAGAAAAAAAGCCAACCAAGGTGGGATCACTAGATGATTCGAGCAACAATCAGGCGCAAAGAGGATGGCCAGTCTTGATATACCTTGCCCAAGGCGTGGAACCCAGGAAGAGCTCGCCTGTTCCAGCAATCGAGGGAGCGAGCCAGGCCGACTGTTGCGCTGAGATTAGGCGGCGGTTGCTTCCGCACAAAAATTCTCGGCAACGCCATACCAACTATGCAAACTTTCAAAATTTATTAAGGACAAGAGCGAGGCAAAGCGCCCTGATCGACATCTCATCGCACCAAACGCAATGCCACATCCGAATGCGTAACTGTGCAGATCGAAAGTGAAGGACGTCACAGCATAAAGATCAGCGACATAAAAAAATCTTAAAAAGCCATAGGATAGAAGAGCTGTGTTATATACGCCAATGGCGTATATAATGGGCAGTATGGAATTCATCGAAACTCAGACCTTTACCCGTTTGCTGTCCAATTTATTGACGGATGACGAGTACGCTGGCCTTCAGAGTGACTTGGTAGAAAATCCCGAGCGTGGCGACGTTCTCAAAGGTGGCGGTGGAATCCGTAAGTTGCGTTATGCATTGCCTGGACGTGGCAAAAGCGGTGGAGTCCGCGTCATTTATTACTGGCTGCGAAATGATGGGCAGATTTACATGTTACTGATTTATCCGAAGTCTAAAAAGGATACGCTTACCGACCGGGAAACCGCCTTGCTGCGTGAATTTGTTAAGGAGCTATGACGATGGAACAAAATTTGTTTGATGATCTGGTGCAGAGCTTAAGGGAAGCCAAAAAAATCGCCGATGGAGAAACCCCTGCTTCACGCCGTTTTACAATAACGCCGGCTGATGTCAAAGCAGTGCGTGAAAAAATTGGTCTTTCTCAAAGCGAATTTGCGAAGCTAATGCGTGTCAGCATAAAAACGCTTCAAAACTGGGAGCAGCACCGCCGTAATCCTACTGGGCCGGCTGCTGCCCTACTGAAAATAGTACTAACTGAGCCAGATGTAGCGCTTAAGATTTTGCATGCTTGATAATTAGAGCGAGCAAGTGTTGGTCATTGTAGATGCACATAGATTTTTGTTTTTTGAAAAAATTTTCGTGATCATGAAAACGAAATCAGAGATGTTGTTGATGCGATGATAGGGTTGGCTAAATTGTAGGGCAGGAATGTCCACCTAAGCAGGGAAAGTCCAGGCATTGCTGGCCCATTAAATACGAAGTTTGACAGTACAGTGGCCATCTTAGAAGCAGTCGCAAAAACAAAAAGCCCGATTTCTCGGGCTTTTTGCATAATTGGCGGAGTGGACGGGACTCGAACCCGCGACCCCCGGCGTGACAGGCCGGTATTCTAACCAACTGAACTACCACTCCTTGTGACCGGTGAAACGATGCCGCGCATATGCAATGTAAATGCGACGCGACACCTGAAGCGGCAGAAGTCTACAATAGTTTCGCGGCGATGACTAGATATTCCTGCCGAATCAAAAAGGTAATTGCCTGCAGGCACGGTTATAATTTGTTTGGTCACATTCAAATTTCCACAGTCAGAAGGCATGCCGATCACCGACCACGTCCTGGATCAGATCCTGTTTCCAGCGATTACGCCTTTTCGCGATGGCATGCTTGCCGTCGACGACCTGCACTCGTTGTATTGGGAAGAAAGCGGTAATCCCAACGGTGTTCCCGTGCTATTTCTGCATGGCGGCCCGGGTAGCGGTACCTCGCCGCGCCATCGCCAGTTTTTCGATCCTGCTTATTATCGTATCGTCCTGTTCGACCAGCGGGGTGCCGGCCGTTCGACGCCGTTGGGCGAATACCGATCTAATACGACACAGTTGCTCGTCGATGATATCGAGCGGTTGCGACGTTTGCTCAACATCGACCAATGGCTGGTGTTCGGTGGCTCATGGGGTTCGACCCTGGCGCTGGCTTACGGGCAGACGCATCCAACGTGCTGTCTCGGCTTCATTTTGCGCGGTATCTTTCTTTGTAGCCGCACCGAAATCGATTAGTTTTTGTACGGCATGGAACAATTCTTCCCGGAGGTGCATGCCGAATTCGTCGAGCTCTTGCCCACTGCCGAGCGGCACGATCTGTTACAAGCGTATGGGCGTCGGCTGTTCTCGCAAGATGCAGCAATTTACACGCCGGCTGCGCGTGCCTGGAGCCGTTACGAAGGCCGATGTCTATATCTGCACCCGAACCTGGAAGCCATCGCCGAGTTCAGTTCCGATCCAGTCAGCCTCGGTGTCGGTCGCCTAGAAGCACATTATTTTTTGAACGGCGGGTTTCTGGCTCCAGGCCAGTTGCTGCGCGACGTGCCACGGATTGCTCACCTGCCGGCGATCATCATCCAGGGCCGATACGATGTGGTGTGTCCACCGGTTTCTGCTTTTCGCTTACATCGGGCTTGGCCGCAAGCCCAGTGGCAAATGATCGGTGCGGCGGGGCATGCGGGTTTCGAGCCGGATATCGCACGCGCATTGGTTGCAGCGACCGAACAATTTCGCAAACATCGACATTTCGAATTAAACAGTTGAGACTGTCTTTGCTTTAGGCAACAAAATCATGCACACTTCGTTGGACAGTTGCCTTTGTGCACTACCGAACAGGAGCGCATCATGAAAATCTTGTCGATCGGCGCAGTACCAATGTCTGCACTTACACTAATTGTCTGCATCTTGCTGCTCGTCGGCTGCGCACCGCCAGCGCCGCTGGTCAAACCCGTACAACCCGGCGAGGCACCGCTTGCCGGTGCATTAGCCAACATCGACCGTGTCGAGACCACCGGCGACGGTACTTCCACCTCGCGCACCGTGGACGATTACAAACGCGATCTCGCCCTGCGCATTACCCAGGTCAATTCGACCCACATCTATCCTGATCGGCCGCAGGCACTGCTACGTTCAGTGGTCGTGCTCAAGTTTGTGGTCGATGCCGAGGGCAAGCTGTTGCGTAGCGAAATCGTGCGCAGCAATCGCGATCGCGTTACCGAAGCGACGGCTCTAAAAACCTTGCGCGCTACTGCACCGTTTCCGAAGCCGGCAGCAATGCTGTTGCGCAACGGCCGGCTGGAAGTCTCCGAAACCTGGCTCTTCAATAACGACGGTCGTTTCCAGATTCGCTCGGTCGCCCTGCCGCAGATGGATCGATAACGATTGCTTTGGCTTACACTGGCTCCCTTAAAGTATTTGGGGAAGCCAGGATGCATTCCATTACTGCAGACGTGGTCGTTATCGGTGCCGGTAGTGCCGGCCTCACGGCTTACCGCGCCGCCCGTTCGCATGGGAAAAAAGTATTGCTGATCGAATGCGGCCCCCACGGCACGACGTGCGCCCGAGTCGGTTGCATGCCCAGTAAGCTGTTGATCGCTGCAGCGGAAGCTGCGCACATGGCCGGTATTGCGCCGGCATTCGGTGTACATACTGCGCCGGTTCGAATCGACGGCCGTGAAGTCATGGCACGGGTACGGCGCGAGCGCGACCGCTTCGTCGGTTTCGTTCTAGATACCATCGACCACATGCCCGACACCGATAAATTGCACGGCCCGGCCCGATTCCTTAGTCCGCATCGTCTGCAGGTAGGTGACCACACCCTGGTCGAAGCCGGGCAAATCGTGATCGCCACCGGATCGCAGCCGCATGTGCCAGTAGTTTTGCAGCACCTCGGCGACCGGTTGGTCACTAGCGACCAGATATTCGAGTGGAAGGAGTTGCCGGAATCGGTCGCCGTTGTCGGCACTGGCGTCGTCGGTTTGGAAATCGGTCAGGCATTACACCGTCTGGGCGTGCGGGTTGCGTTTTTCGGGCGTAGCGCGCAGTTGGCTGGCATAAAAGATCCGACCGTACTCGCAGCCGCCCATGCAACCCTCGGCGCAGAGCTGGACCTACGTTTGAATGTTGAGTTGTCGAGCGCAACGCGCTCCGGTGCAGGCGTCGCTCTCACATGGGCCAGCCGAAGCGACGACGAGCGCACCAAGCAGCAAACTAACCAGCAGACCGAGCAATTCAGCCTGGTACTGGCAGCATCCGGGCGAAAGCCCGCAATTGCACAATTATCCCTTGCCGAGAGCGGTTTGGCGCTCGACGAACGTGGTATACCGGTTTTCGACAGTCACACAATGCAATGCGGCACGAGTGCGATTTTCATCGCTGGCGATGTGACGAGCGAGCGGCCGGTGTTGCACGAAGCGGTCGATCAGGGACGCATCGCCGGCGACAATGCCGGCCGTTATCCGGATGTGCGCCCGGGCCTGCGAAGGGTACCACTAGCCATTGCATTCACCGACCCGCAAATGGCCGTCGTCGGTGCAGGTTTTACGACTATTGCAGCCAACAGCCACGCCATTGGCGAGGTCGGTTTCCGCAACCAAGGCCGCAGCCGTGTAATGCTACAAAATCATGGCCTGTTGCGTGTGTATGCCGAGCGCGGCAGCGGCCGTTTCCTTGGTGCTGAAATATGCGGCCCGCGCGCCGAGCATTTGGCGCATTTGATGGCCTGGGCTCTGCAGAGCGAAATGACCGTATCGGCGATGTTGGAAATGCCGTTTTATCATCCTGTTGTGGAGGAAGGATTACGTACGGCATTGCGTGCTCTGCAAGAAGATCTGCAAGGTCCGATACGCGCAACAGCATGACAACAAAGCAATGCAAAGATGACATTATGTTGGCTGGCGCACGGAGCCCTGTTTTGATTGCGTCTACTGTAAGTACAGTACCGTAAAATTCTATTACGGCGCACGAAACCATCTTTGTTCTAGGAGCTACACATCATGATGCAGTCCAACCTTAAAACCGCTCGCACCGACATGAAAACGCTATTGCAGGATGCACAAGATTTGTTTCGCCAAGCGACGAGTGCCACCGGCGAAAAGGCCGATATGCTGCGCACCCAAGGCTCGAATTTGTTGGACTCGGCACTCACCCGCGCCCACGAGGTACAAGCCGCTGCAATGGAAACCGGCAAAGAAATGGCTGAATCCACGGATATGTATGTACAAGAAAACCCTTGGAAATCGGTCGCCATTTCAGCTATTGCCGGTGTCGTAGTCGGCATGCTCCTCGCCGCACGTAAGTAAGGCTATCGTGATCGATCCCCAATCTCCTCACATGGCTGCACCCCACATGACCGCACCCGATTCGCCCGGTTTACTCACTGGCTTAAACGGCGCATGGCGCAATTTGGCAGGCCTGTTGAATAATCGTGCGCAACTTGCGATGCTCGAGCTAGGCCAGGTACGTGCAAACGTCGTGAAGTTACTTATTCTCGGCGTCTCGGCGGTGGTAGCAGCTTTATTCGGTCTGGCGTATTGGACTGTATTGATCGTCTACGTAAGTTGGGATGCATTGGGTGGAAAGATATTGCTCATCATGGCTGCCGCCTTTACCGCCATTGCAGTAGGTGCGGTGTTTTATGCCAAAAGCTTGCTCGGCCCGGGCAAACTGTCGATTCCTGCCACATTGGCCGAATTGCGACGCGACCGCGACGCGCTGTTATAGGGTAATGCCTCATGACCGATAGCAAGAATAATGGAAGTAATGAGCTTTCTTTCGACGAACGTAAAAAGGCATTGATCGCACAAGGTGCTACCCGCCGACGCGAAGCGGACCGATCGATCGATATCGTTCGCACCAATCTACACGTCGATCGCCTCGCCAAAAGCGCAGTATCCCACCTTACGAGTGCTGCCTCCGACAAGGTAGAGCACATGCTGCAAAGTAGTGGCCTTACAGCCGGCAACGTGCGCAATAACCTAACGCGTTATCTACCTCTTGCTGCAACTGCTTACTCGATCATCAAGCGCCGCAATCTTGGAAAGCCACTAATGAAAGGCGCAGGAATACTGGCTGCAGTGTCCGGTGGAGCGTATCTGCTGTGGCAACGTAGACGAGCGACGCAGGATGCGGAAAATGCAATGGCGGCTTATCCGAACTACCTTGATCCAGACGCACGCTGACAAGTTATTGAGTTAACAAGCCGTCAGCTAGCTTAGTTGTACTGGTTTGCGAAATTGTCGGCCGTAAAAAAAGCCAGCTTAGGCAGCTGGCTTTTATATTTCCGAATAGGCCACGTGGTTATTTCACCGCCGCTGTCATGTAATCAACAGCAGCTTTCACTTCGTCATCCGACGCACTGGAGCCACCCTTTGCAGGCATTACCCCAGCTTTACCGACATATCCTTTGATCGCATGTTCATAAAGCACCGGATTACCCTGTTTGATGCGCTCGACCCATGCGGTTTTGTCAGCAAATTTCGGCGCGCCCGCAATGCCTGCGCCGTGACAAGCTGCGCAAGCGCTTTCATATATTTTCTTGCCGGTTTCGACTGATAGTGCAGCTGTAGCAGATTTTGCCGATGGTGTCGTTGCAGCAGACATTGAAGCGGCAGGTGCGGCGGCAACGGCCATAACCGGAGCTGCATTAGCCGCAGAGCTTGTCGATGCAGCAGGTGGCGTAACATTCGCTGCCGGGCTGGCCGCAGCAGGCATTGCAGCCGGTGCAGGAGTTGCAGTTTCGGCCGCCGCTGCCGCTGGTGCTGCGGCGGGTGCTTCAGGCTCTACAAATTTTGCTCCGACCTGATTACCCATATAAGCAACTGCCCGGGCAACTTCGACGTCATCCAAGTCGGCGTTGCCGCCTTTAGCAGGCATCGCGCCGATGCCGCCCACCGCATGTTTGACCAGCGTGTCGTAGCCTTTGGCAATCCGCACTGACCAGGCAGCCGTATCGCCAAGCTTCGGTGCACCGGCAACACCAGCGGTATGACAAGCAGCGCAAGCGGCTGTGTACACTTGCGTACCGGTCTGCAAAATACGCGGTGCGTTAACATCTTTCAGTACAAAATCCCGATCGGCAATCGGGCGAATACGCGAGACCACCGCCTCCGGCGTTTGCGCAGTCGATCCCGCGCCTCCAGTCGGATCGATCACGACATACTGCACCAGCAAGACGATACCGATGATCGGTACCAAAAATGCGGCTGCTACCGCAGCAGCCAGCTGTTTCGGCGTCTTGATGCCGGCCCCTTCTTCGTTATGCGCGTCACTCATGATTTCCTCAATGCTGTTCTCGATTGCAACCACATGCCAAACCTTTAATTATAGACGACCCTGTTGAAAAACGGTATCCTTCGTGCCTGCTGTCCCGTAGTCCGATAGTCTAGTAGTTCGAATGCGGCTGTAGCTCAGTGGATAGAGTATTGGCCTCCGAAGCCAAGGGTCGCTGGTT
>JAZKGZ010000008.1:0-25877 GCA_040385645.1 Pseudomonadota bacterium | reverse complement strand
AGCCGATGCGCAGGCGTCGCCCAGGAGTGCGGTCGTGTCGGCTAAAGTCGGTGACTGGCATGGGAAAACGCTCGCCCCAGCGCTCAAACTCACGATAAATCTGTGCCGCGCTCAAGTCCGGATGATAGGAAAAACAATACAGCCGCTGCTCCCAGCTAATGTAACCCTCCGGATCAAGCAGCAAAGCATGGTCGCTTCCGGTAACAATCTCGGAAAAATCGGACCGCGATACCCGATTCATATTGCGACTATTAAATGCTTGGACTAAAGCCGGATTAAGCGCCGATGCCCGTTCAAAAGCTTCACCTGCTTCAACTAGGCGGTGCGTATCGGTCAACGCAATACCAAGATTTAGATGCGCTTCGGCCCAGCCCGGTTTTAGCTGCAAGGCAGCGGCGTAATACTGCTCTGCCTCATGATTCAAGCCCTTGCCACGCAACACATTGCCCAGGTTGTTATTGGCTTCAGCGCTGGAAGGCGATAGAGCTACCGCTGCGCGCAACTGCGTCTCAGCTTCGTTCAGCCTCCCGGTCGACTGCAGCGCAGCGCCTAGGTTACTGATGGCCTCAGCATCGTGCGGAGCCAATGCCACCGACTGCAATGCTGGCACCAAAGCCTCTTCAAACTTGCCCAGCGCCTGAAGTATTGCTGCATGCAATTTCCAACCGAAGGCATCCTCCGGATAATTGCGACACAACTGTATTGCAGCCTGTTCGGCGGTCGGCAGGCGGCCCGCAACGAACTCTGCAAGCGAACGGTCGATCTCCGGCTGGCTGGCTCGGATACCTGGATTTTGCAAGGAGGCAGTGGGCATGGAGATAAATAGTGTGGATTAGTTGTTTTTACGCACTATATTGACTGTACCAGTTTCTTGCGAAAAGGAAAGTATCTCGCTTGTTACCAAGCATCTTCTCTGCACAAACTGCTTGTTTACAGCATCGATTAGTGGTTTTTCGATCAACCACCGGTTTTAGATTAATAAACCGGCAACCAATATCCGGCTCCAAGCATTCGAAGCGAGGAAATGAGCCATGGAAAGCCGGTTATCACCTGCTTTGACAAAACGGAACGGGCAGTATTATTCATTCATCCGCAGTGGATAGCCATGAAAGGAGCAGCGAACCAGAATAAAAGGGGATAAAAATCAAGGCGTTACACAAAATGTCGAAAAAAGTTACCCAGAACATTAAACTTTTCCTGGGAGCAACCGATAAAAAGTTACAACCGCGGTTTGCACCACTCGCCAAACGAGGCAACCCAAGGCTGACGGTAATTCGACAAATGTCATCGCACCCCAGTATTCAAGGAGCTTCACCATGGCCGCATTCATCAATACCAACACCGCTTCGTTAAATGCACAACGTAACCTCAATGCATCGCAGTCGTCGTTGACAACGTCCCTGCAACGGTTGTCATCGGGCTTGCGTATCAACAGTGCAAAAGACGACGCAGCCGGCCTTGCGATCTCGGATCGTTTGACCGCACAGATCAACGGTTCGAACCAGGCAGCACGTAATGCCAACGACGGTATCTCGCTGGCTCAAACTGCCGAGGGCGATTTGGCACAGATCGGCAACAACCTGCAACGTATTCGTGAATTGGCAGTGCAGGCATCAAACGGCAGCAACAGCGCTAGTGACCGTGCTTCATTGAACAACGAAGCAACCCAACTGATTTCAGAGATCGACCGTGTCGCTAGCGGCTCGTCGTTCAACGGTGTGAAGCTGCTCGATGGTTCGTTCACTTCGCAGTCTTTCCAAGTCGGTGCAAACAACGCTGCAAACGATCGTATCTCGATCGATGCAATTTCCAGCGCACGGGCAAATTCACTGGGCGTTGGTTCGAACTCGAGCTTTAGCACAACCGTTACCGGTGCAGCAATCACTTCGACAGCGGCATTCACTGCAACTGGCGTGGTAATCAACGGCTTCAACGTTGGTGTCTCCACATCGGATGGCGTGTCTACTGCGTCAGCAGCTGGTAGCGCATTGGCCAAGGCAAATGCGATCAACTCGGTTACCGCCACAACTGGTGTGAGTGCTTCGATTACCGGTGCGACACTGCAAAACACCGCTGGTGCCACTGCTGGTGCATTCAGCTTGCAAGTCAATGGCGTGACTGTTGCCGGTAGCACGACGTCAACAACCGCTGCGATCAACGCTTCGGAAGTTGCAGCAGCATTCAACGCAGTTAGCGCACAAACCGGTGTCACGGCAACTGTCACGGGCAACACATACAGGCTGACTGCTGCAGACGGACGCAACATCGACATCAGTGCAACAACGGCTGGTGCTTCAGGTGCAGCCACTGCAACGACTGCCGGTTCAGTGACCCTGACCTCAAATTCGGCATCTGGCATCACGCTTGGCGGTTCGCAAGCAACTACAGCTGTTCTCGGTATTGCTGCACAAGCTACCGCAGCAACCGCTACAGCAGGCGCCGGTATCTCGTCGCTGAATCTTTCGACGGCTTCGGGAGCACAAGCTGCCTTGTCTTCGATCGATGCGGCTTTGGCAAACGTCAACAGCTCCCGCGCTTCACTGGGTGCGTATCAAAACCGTTTCAGCTCGGCTGTTACCAGCCTGCAAACCAAATCAGAAAACCTGGTTGCTTCCCGCAGCCGGATTCAAGATACGGACTTTGCATCGGAAACAGCATCGCTGACACGTGGTCAGATCTTGCAACAAGCCGGTACAGCGATGTTGGCTCAGGCGAACTCGTTGCCACAGGGTGTATTGGCCCTGCTGCGCGGTTAATCGCTAAGACTATCGCCAGCAAGCGAGTAACAGGCAGTGACCGAGGCGTCTGGTTTCAGACGCCTCGAACAAAACGGGAAGCGGGCAACCGTTTTCCGTTTTCCCACTAGGGGGAACGCATCATGAGCGCTTTTTCAGTTACCAGTTACGCAACCAGCACGCCTTCGAGCGGGCCATCCGGTGCACCGGCCAGATCTGCCCTGCCCGCCTCAGACAATACACAGTCAGCATCGGCAGTAGCGCAAACCGCGCCAGTCGTTGCCATAAAGCCAGCGAAAGCAACAGAAGAAAAAGCCAGGCTCGACGAAGCAGTCCAGACCATCAATCAATTTCTTAAGCCCATTGCCAGTAGCGTGCAGTTCAGTGTCGATGAAGACAGCGGCCGTACCCTGGTAAAAGTCATCGATACCGACACCAACAGTGTACTGAGGCAGTTCCCTTCCAAGGAAGCGCTCGCCATTTCCAGCGAATTAGGCAAGCTGCAAGGCTTGTTGCTCAAGGATAAAGCGTAAGACGCAAAAGGAAAGATCATGGGTATTTCCTCACCAGGCCTGGGTTCCAATCTCGATGTCACCAGTATCGTCTCGCAACTGATGGCAATCGAAAAGCAACCACTTACCCAGCTCGACTTAAAAACAGCCAGTTTTCAGGCGAAATTGTCCGGTTTCGGCACGCTCAAGAGCGTGCTTTCGCAATTTCAGGTGGCCCTGAACGGCTTATCGGATCCTGCCAAATTTCAGGGCGTTAAATCGACGATCGGCGATGCGACGGTGGCCTCGGCAAGCGGTACCTCGATCGCCGTACCAGGCACCTACTCCTTAGAAGTCAGTAAGCTGGCCCAAGCGCAGAAGCTCAATGCGGTCGGTCAGTTCAGCGCCAGTGCAAAAATCGGCGACGACGTAACGACCACACTGAATTTCGACTTCGGAACGATTACCGGCGGCACGCTCGACCCAGCCACCGGCAAGTACACCGGTGCCGCCTTCGGCAGCGCCGGCACCGGCATCAAGACCGTGACGATCGATGCGACCAATAATTCGCTGTCCGGCATTCGCGACGCCATCAACAAGGCGGCCGTCGGCGTAACCGCGAGTATTGTCAACGACGGCAGCGGCACGCCGTTTCGGCTCTCGCTGACCTCGAATGCGACCGGGGCTGCCAGCAGTTTAAAGCTCTCAGTGGCCGGCGACGCGACGATTTCTTCACTATTGAGCAACGATCCAAGCGCTGGGCAGGCGCTGTCGCAGACTTCGGCAGCGCAAAGTGCCGTATTCAAACTGGACGGTATCGAAATCACCAAAGGCAGTAATACCGTCACCGATGCGCTGGCCGGCGTGACATTGAACCTGACCAAGACCAATGTCGGCACGCCAACCACGGTAGCGATCACGCGCGACACGACTACAGTCATCAATTCGGTAAATGCTTTCGTCAAGGCATACAACGATATCAACCAGACCCTGCAGGATGCCTCGGCTTACGATGCGAATACCCGCAAAGGCGCGGTGTTGAACGGTGAAGCCAGCGTACGGACGATTCAAAATCAAATTCGCTCGGTACTGACGGCACCGATTAGCGGTGGTGCCAGCGCTTTCACGTTGCTTTCCGAAGTTGGCGTGAGCGTGCAAAAAGGCGGTGCACTAGCAGTCGATGCTACAAAACTGCAAAAAGCGGTGGACACCGGTTTCGACGGCATCGCAGGCTTGTTCAGCAATGTCGGCAAAAGTTCGGACGCATTGGTCGGTTATATCAGCGCCAGCCCCAAAACACGCGCCGGCGCTTTTGCGGTCGAAGTTTCTCAACTGGCAACCAAAGGCGTGACCAAAGCCACGGCACCGTTCACGCCGTTCGTGGTCATTGCCGGTAGCAACGACACGCTGGAAATAAAGCTCGACGGCCTCACCAGCACGATCACGCTGGCAGCGGGTAATTACGACAATGCGGCAAAGTTAGCGACTGAAATACAGTCGAAGATCAATGGCAATAGTGCCTTTTCCGGTTTCACCGCCGCCGTCACAACCGAGGCGGATGGATCGCTGTCGATCACATCCAATTCCTACGGCGCGAGCTCGCATGCAGAAGTTATCGGCGGCACCGCTCAGGCGGACGCCCTGTTCGGTGCCGGCGCGACGATCACCGACGGCAAAAACGTCATCGGCACGATCAACGGATTGACTGCCGTCGGCAACGGCCAATCTCTGACTGGTGCGACTGGCGACGCTTCGGAGGGGTTGAATCTGCTGATCACCGGCGGTAACCTTGGTGCCCGCGGCACGATCAATTATTCGCTCGGCTACGCCTATCAGCTTAACAAAGTCGCAACCTCTTTACTGGCATCCGACGGCCCGATCAATTCACGCACCGACGGCATCAGTTCGAGCATCAAAGACATCGCCAAAAGCCGCGAGGCGCTGGTGCAACGCCTGATACAGACCGAAAAACGATTCCGCGCACAATTTACCGCCCTAGACGGCGTCATCAGCGGCATGTCCAAGACCAGCGCTTTTCTGAGTCAGCAATTGGCTAGCCTGAACAACAACAATTCTTAAAAGGACCCAGACAATGTTCGGATCACCCGCAAGAGGCGCGAATGCCTACGCCAGTGTCGGCATCGAAACCGGGGTCGCCGCGGCCACGCCGCACAAGCTCATCGTCATGCTGTTCGACGGTGCGATGGCAGCCGTCACCAGCGCCATGGCACATATGCAATCGCACAACATCGCCGCCAAAGGGCAGTCGATATCCAAGGCGATCATGATCATCGATAGCGGGTTGCGGGCCAGTCTGGATAAGAAAGTCGGCGGTCAGATCGCGATCAGCCTCGATTCTCTTTATGAGTACATGAGCAACCGGCTGCTAATCGCGAATTTGAAAAACCAGCCGGATATTCTGGAAGAAGTACATCGCTTGCTAGCCGATTTAAAAAGCGCGTGGGTGGAGATCGGTGCACGTTCGGAGCCGACACCCTCCTTGCAGCCCGTACCGATGGTGCAAAAGAATACGGCTGCCGGTGCCGACCTATACAGCGCGAATCTAGCAAAGGCCTGAGAATTATGAACAACCACCAAGTCATTGCCCTGTACGAGACCGTGGCCGAGATTACCGATCAGATGCTGGCAGCCGCCAGAAGCGGCGATTGGGAACAACTCGCAGTGTTGGAAACGGACTGCGCCCGCCATGTCGAAATTCTTAAAACCGATCCGCCGAAGCCATTGAGCGGCGAAATTCGTGTGCGCAAAGTACAGATCATTAATAAAATCCTCGCCGACGACCGGGAAATCCGTAATATTGCGGAACCATGGATGGCAAAACTTGCACAGATGATCAACAGCACCGGTGCCGAGCGCAAACTCTCGCAGGCCTACGGGGTCGGCCTCAACAGCTGATACCCCCAAACATCGAGGATGAGCGACCATGGCACTAGGCCCTACCGAAGGTGCAGGTGCCAGGCCCCTGACCTCGGTCGATCCGGTTCGCACCGTCGCCCCGATTGGCGACGCCAGCGACGAAAGTGCCGATCGCCTGGCGCGACTCGAGGTCGGCCAGCAATTTCCAGCAAAAATCCTCTCACGTTTTAACGACGGCACATTTCTGTTGCGTATCGCCGACACCAACGCCCGCGTGGCGCTTCCCGGTGGCGGCAATGTCGGCGACGCCCTGCTACTGACCTTACTCAATACCTCGCCACGCCCCACCTTCAGCCTCGACTCCCGAGGCGATACAGCAGCGGCCCCGGCAGCCTTGTCGAGTGCAGGCCGCCTGATCGCCGAGATTCTGGGGGGAGCCAAGCCCGGTGACGGTGCAGCCGGGCTAGTCGGAAAATTACCGCTGTTATCGGCTCCTGGCGGCAGCGCACCGCAGCTGGCCACGGCATTGCAAGACACGGTAGCCTTCAGCGGTTTGTTCTACGAGTCGCATGTGGGCCAGTGGGCCGACGGCAAGCGCGCGCTCACCGATTTGTTGCGCGAACCGCAGGCCAAAGCCGGGACGACGACTGCGAACGCCGGCGAACGTGTCGCTGAAACGACCATTAAGCCAGGCACGCCCGTACTAAACCCTGCCGACCTTTCGCCGCAGGTCATTCAGACACGACGTAATCTGATGGAATATTTTTCTGCCGCGCCGCTACCTGCGGCCGGCTCGAATACGCTCGACCCAGGGCTGGCACAACTGGTCGGCCTACAACTGAACGTACTGGAACAGCAGCGGTTTCAATGGCAAGGTGAAGTTTGGCCAGGGCAGTCGATGACGTGGCAAGTCAATCATGATGAAGACGGCGCTTCAGCTGAAGCGATTACGCCTGAGCGGCAACATTGGCAAAGCGTTGTCAGTTTCACGCTACCGAGCCTGGGTGCGGTAAACGCGGTCATTGATTTGACCGGTGACCAGGTTCGGATCACGGTGCGCACCGATAACGATGAAACCGCCGCGACGTTGCGCCAGAACGGTGCCGGATTGGCCAGTGCTTTGGATGCCGCAGGCTCGGTGCTCGATGGCTTGATCGTTCGGCGCGACCCTTCTGTCGAGGATGTCGGGAATACAGCGGGTGGCAACCCATGACGCCAACTGAAAATCGAGGTATCGAGGATGCCCTGCCCGAGGGATATAAAAAAAACACGACCGACGACGGTACAGCGCCTGATTTGAAGCCACTGCAAAACGCCGTGGCGATCACTTATCACAGTAACACTGGCGCACCGAAGGTCGTGGCGAAGGGCCGCGGGTTGATTGCCGAGCAGATCATTGCCCGTGCGCGCGAACACGGCGTTTTCGTGCACCACTCCAAGGAGCTGGTGACGCTGTTGATGCAAGTTGAGCTTGATGACCAGATTCCTCCAGCATTGTATCGGGCAGTGGCGGAATTACTGGCGTGGTTATACCGCATCGAAACCGCCCGTACCGACGGCGGCAAGGTATCATGAGATCGGCCTGTTCTTTGATTGCTTTCGATCGAATGCTTACCTCACTTTAACCTCACCCACCATAAATCAGATGGATGCTACGCAAGCGAATCAATCCGAGGATCTCAGCCCCTACCAAGTCCATTCGCGCCGGGAAATCCTCAGTCTCCTGCGCAATATCGGCGAGCATAAGCAGCTCATCAACATGCAGGGTAATCAAGGCGGTTCGGCGATCGTCACGTCGATTTTAGACGTCGACGAAGATGCCGGCGTGGTCGTGCTCGATTGCGCACAGCAGGAGCATACCAACGAGCAGCTTCTGGCCAGCGATACGATATCTTTCGAAACCGCATTGGAACAGATTCGTATCCTGTTTTTCGTGCGAGGCATCCGGCGTTGCAGCTATCAAGATCAGCCGGCACTGCAAATCGATCTGCCGCAATCCGTAGTGCGGCTGCAGCGCCGTGAGTTTTACCGGGTGCCGACACCGTTGGCGATGCCGGTATCGTGTTCGATCACGATACCGAAAATCAGCGATACCAGCATCATGTCGGTAACGGTCACGCTACAAAACGTCAGTGGCGGTGGTCTGGCGCTGATCGACGAGCATGGCGTGCTCGACCATACTATCGGGCGCATTTACCGGGATTGCCGCATCGATCTGCCTGGCGGCACGTTGGTCGTCGCCTCGCTCGAGTTACGCAACGCTCAGGAGATTCGCTTGCCGAACGGCCGCCACGTCTGTCGCTTGGGATGCCTGTTCGTCGATCTGCCGCATGGGATGATGACAGCGGTGCAGCGTTATATTTCAAAATTGGAGCGCGAGCAGAACGCACGTTCTACCGGGCGCATGGGGTAGTACTTATATCTTGTACCTTATACCTGCATATTCATGATGTCTTGATAAGCATTGACTAACTTATTACGCGCTTGAATCGTCGCCTGGAAACCGATGTTGGCTTTTTGCGACGCGATCATCACATCCGACAGGCTGACGCTATCGTCACCCATGGTGAACCGTTGCCCGAGCTGTGATGCACTGTTCTGTGCACTGCTGACCTGGTCGAGTTGCATTTTCAACGCACTGGCGAAGTCGGGTTTGCCGACGGCACCACCCAGACCCGACGCTGGCGCAGATTCTAGCGGATTGGGTACACCCTGAACGCGGTTGGCCGTTGCCCGTAGCTGCGCCACCATCGCTTCGATGCGGCTGGTATCGATTGCCATTGCCATACATTTCCTCCTTGGTCCATCGTCGACGATCAAGGTAACAAGCTGGCGGCTGCCCTCACCCTCTGATAAGCTGGAGAAACATTGCTCTATTCCAACGATTGAAATTGCCACAGGGCACGACAATCCATGCACAGGCAATTGGATCGACCTGGCGGGGGTTAATGTGGAAAAGACAATTCTGGGCGCACAGCCCGATCAGCGGATGCAGTCGGGAGACCCATCATGGCGGTAACGGCAGACATTGGTAGCGCAGCCCCAGGCTCTGGTATGGGCGGTCTGACCGGATTTACGTCCTCGAACGCGGCCCGTAACCTGGCACTGGCGATCGGTGCGGCGTTGATCATCGCTTTCATGGTCGGTACCTGGCTCTGGAGCCAGCAGCCGGATTACCGTGTGTTGTTTTCCAACTTTTCGGATCGCGACGGCGGTGCCATCGTCACTTCCCTGCAACAAATGAACGTGCCCTACAAATTCGCCGAAGGTGGTGGTGCGATTTTGGTGCCGGCGGCCCAAGTCTATGATGCGCGACTGAAACTGGCAGCGCAAGGCTTGCCCAAGGGTGGCAACGTCGGCTTCGAGCTGATGGAAAATCAAAAACTAGGCGTGTCGCAATTTCTGGAGCAGGTAAATTTTCAGCGGGCGCTCGAAGGCGAACTGGCGCGCTCGATTCAAGCGGTCGGTGCCGTGCAAACTGCACGCGTGCATCTGGCGATGCCTAAAGCATCGGTATTCATTCGCGATCAGCAAAAACCGACCGCTTCGGTCATTCTTAATTTAAATCAGGGTCGCACGCTCGATGCGGGTCAAGTCAGCGCCATCGTGCATCTGGTTGCCAGCAGCGTGCCGGAACTGGCAGCAAAAAGCGTGACCGTGGTAGACCAGAATGGCAATCTGCTCTCCGAATCCGACAAGACCGGCAAACATAACGGTTTAGACCCTGCGCAATTGAAATACGTGCACGACCTGCAACAAAGCATCGTACGGCGTATCGAATCGATCATCTCACCGCTAGTCGGACCTAATAACGTGCGCGCGGAAGCCACTGCCGATGTAGATTTTTCCAGCAGCGAGCAGGCGGCAGAAGTCTACAAGCCTAATCAGGCGGCCAACACCAGCGCGATCCGCAGCCAGCAAACCAACGAAACCGGTGCTGGACCTGGTGCCGGCGCCTCCGGCGTACCGGGCGCATTGTCGAACCAGCCGCCGACACCCGCCACAGCACCCATCACGGCTGCTGCTACGCCGCCTGCCAACGGTGCAGCACCAGGTACTGCGCCAGTAGGCCCGAGCGGTAGCCGCGAATCGACCATCAATTACGAAGTCGACAAAACCATCCGCTACGTGCAGCAACCGATGGGCGGCGTCAAGCGGCTGTCAGTGGCAGTCGTGGTCAATTACAAGCAAGATGTAGATAAAGCCGGAAAAGTGACAAACCGTGCACTAACGGAAGCGGAAAAAACCCAGATCAGCGACCTGGTCAAGGAAGCGATGGGGTTCAATAAAGACCGCGGTGATTCGCTCAATATCGCCAACAGCCGATTCGCCAACACCGAGCAGCCGCCGGCGGCCGAGATTCCGCTTTGGAAAAATCCTGACACGCTGCAGATGGGAAAAGACATCGGTAAATATCTGCTCGGTGCCGGCGTCATTCTCTACCTGTTCTTCGCATTCTTAAAACCGATGTTGAAAAAACTGATGGAAGGCACCAAGCCGGTTGCAGTGGTAGAGGACGACAACGTCGATACGGTAGTCGATCTGCATACCAGCGAACCCATGGGCCAAAAGAAGCGCGGATACGCAGAAAATCTGGATGCCGCCAAGACATTGGCGAAACAAGACCCGAAAGTGGTTGCCAACGTCGTCAAGGGATGGGTAGAAGGCAATGAGTGATGCAGGTACCCAAAAAGCGGCGATCCTGCTGCTGGCACTCGGTGCCGACGAAGCTGCCGAAGTGATGAAATTTCTCGGGCCCAGGGAAGTGCAGAAACTCGGCACGGCCATGTCGGCAATGAAAGCCGTGCAGAGCGAGGAACTGGAAGCGGTGCTGGAAGACTTCCGACTCGAGACCGATCAAAACACTTCAATTGGCTTGGACTCCGACGATTACATTCGCACAGTGCTGACCAAAGCTCTGGGAGACGACAAAGCCTCGTCGCTGCTGAACCGTATTCTCGGCGCGCAAGACGCCAGCGGCATTGAAAGCCTGAAGTGGATGGATTCGCAATCGGTGGCGGACCTGATCCGCAACGAGCATCCGCAGATCATCGCCACGATTCTGGTACATCTGGAGCGTTACCATGCCTGCGAAGTGATCGGCCATTTCACCGAACGCCTGCGTAACGACGTAGTGCTGCGTATCGCCACCCTGGATGGCGTGCAACCGGCGGCGCTGCGCGAACTCAACGAAGTGCTCACCAAGCTCCTGACAGGCAATGAAAGCCTGAAGAAAAAGCCGATGGGCGGCGTGCGTGCCGCTGCCGAAATCCTGAATTTCTTATCGGGAGAGAATGAAGTGTCGGTCATGACCAACCTGAAAAACTACGACGGCGACATGGCGCAACGCATCATGGATGAGATGTTCGTCTTCGACAACATCATGGATATCGACGACCGCGGTATCCAGACCATGCTGCGGGAAGTACAGTCCGAGTCGTTGATCGTGGCGTTGAAAGGTGCCAGCCAGGAATTGCGCGACAAGATTTTCAAAAACATGTCGCAGCGGGCCGCCGAGATGATGCGCGAGGATCTGGAATCGAAAGGACCAGTACGGCTATCCGAAGTCGAAGCACAGCAAAAAGAAATTTTGCAAATCGTACGTCGCCTAGCCGACGAAGGCCAGATCATGCTCGGTGCGAAAGGCGACGATGCTTATGTCTGACGTGCTGCCAAAAGAAAAGCAATCCGCCTACCAGCGCTGGGAGATGGCGTCTTTCGAGGATCACGGCTCGGCCCATTCCAAGATGGCGCTACCCGCCATCAGCGAGACCGAGCTGGCGGCGATTCGCGAGGCTGCACGTCAGCAAGGTTATGCCGAAGGCGTCGCCCAAGGCCATGCTGCAGGCTTGGATATCGGCCGTATTGAATCGGCCAACGAACTGCTGCATCTACAACAGATCGCCGTTGCTTTCGCTGATGAGGTACGGCGCGCCGACGAAGTGATTGCAGAAGAAATGCTCGATCTGAGTCTGGACTTGGCGAAAGCGATGCTAAAAACCGCGCTGGAGATTCGCCCGGAACTGGTGCTGCCGGTGGTGGCCGAAGCGATTCGCTACCTACCCACCCTACAACAACCTGCCATGCTGTTCTTGCATCCGGCCGACGCCTTGCTGGCCCGCGAATTCATCGGTGAAGAATTGAGCAAAGCCGGCTGGCGCGTAACCGAGGATGCCATGCTCGAACGCGGTGGGTGCAGGGTCGAAACACCGAGCAATCAGATAGACGGCGCGATGCAGGTACGCTGGCAACGCATCGCCGGTGCCTTGGGCAAGAATGTAGATTGGCTGGCGCAATAATGTCAGAGGTACTGACCACTGCCGAGACCGCCACGCGACCCAACCATGCACGTTGGAAATCGTATCTGCGTGATTGCCGCGAACTGCTGGCGATTGCCGAGCCACTGCAAGTGTCCGGCCGGGTGACCAGAGTCGCCGGCCTGGTGATGGAGGCGGTAGGCTTAAAACTGGCAGTCGGCAGTGCCTGCACCGTGCCGCTGCCAAATGGCGCGCGGATCGAGGCCGAAGTCGTGGGCTTTCAAGATGAACGTATTTTTCTGATGCCACAAAGCGATGTCGAAGGCATCGTGCCGGGTACGCGGGTGTTCCCGGTCGAAGTGGTGCATTCCCTGCCGCGTGTGGGAACGGTTGAGCACCCGCGGCGCCGGCCGAGCGACCGCGGTCGCCATTTGCCTGTGGGTGACGAATTGCTTGGCCGCGTGCTGGATGGCGCCGGCAGGCCGCTCGACAACCTCGGCCCGCTCAATGCCGCGCATGCCGCCCCATTGAACGTGCGCGCTGCTAATCCACTGGGGCGGGCACCGATCACCGATATCCTCGATGTAGGCGTACGCGCCATCAACAGCATGCTGACCGTCGGCCGTGGTCAGCGCATGGGGCTGTTCGCCGGTTCCGGCGTTGGCAAAAGCGTGTTGCTCGGCATGATGGCGCGCTACACCACAGCGGATGTAATTGTGGTTGGGCTGATCGGCGAACGAGGCCGCGAAGTCAAAGAATTCATCGAGCAGATCCTCGGGCCCGAGGGGTTGGCGCGTTCGGTGGTGGTGGCGGCACCGGCCGATACCCCGCCGCTCATGCGCCTGCAGGGAGCGGCGTACACCACGGCGATTGCCGAACATTTTCGGGATCAGGGCAAGCATGTGCTGATGATCATGGATTCGCTGACTCGCTATGCCATGGCACAACGGGAAATTGCATTGGCCATCGGCGAGCCGCCCGCAACCAAAGGTTATCCGCCGTCGGTGTTCGCCAAGTTGCCGGCACTGGTGGAGCGCGCCGGTAACGGCCGCGAAGGTGGTGGCTCGATCACTGCTTTCTACACCGTCCTTACCGAAGGCGACGACCAGCAAGACCCGATCGCCGATTCGGCGCGGGCGATCCTGGACGGCCACATCGTCCTGGACCGCAAGCTGGCAGAGGCCGGCCACTATCCGGCGATCGACGTCGAGCAATCGATCAGCCGTGCGATGCATAGCATCACCACACCGCAGCATCAAGCTTTGATGCGTCGGGTAAAACAACTGACTTCACGCTACCAACGCAATCGCGATTTGATCAGCGTCGGTGCCTACAGTGCCGGCACTGACCCGGTCTTGGACGAAGCGATCATCCTAAATCCGAAAATCGAGCATTTTTTACAACAAGGTATCAACGAACAAGCCGATCTTCACGAGAGCTTGGCCCAACTTTCGGCTCTGTTCTCGTGATTGCACCGACGCCTGCAACTCTATAATTTCAGTCAATGGCACATCCTTCCGCCCTCGATACATTGATTGAATTGGCAACCACGGAAACCGAGGATGCCGCAAAACGGCTCGGCATGGCGATCAAAGCAGCGGCAGAGACGCAGAGCAAGCTCGATTTGTTGTGTGGCTATCGCGAGGAATACGCAGCGCGGTTTCAAAACAGCCTCACGGCGGGCTTGACAGCGATGGGATACCGTAATTTTCAGTTATTCATGGATAAGCTCGACAACGCCGTGGCAAGCCAGCAGAAAGTGGTTCTGGAAGCGAACAAGCGAATCGAAGAACGGCGGGCAGCCTGGCAGGCTGGAGAAAAAAAGCGCATGTCCTACGGCACCCTCGCCGCCCGTGCTGCACAGCAGGCGCAGCATCGAGAAAACAAGCGGGACCAGAAAGCGATGGACGAACATGCAGCACGCCAATATCTGTACAAAAAATAAACGAGGACACTCATGACGCAATCCTTAATCAACACCCTGTTCAGCACGCCAGCCGCGTCGCCGACATCAAGTGCGGCAACGAATGCAGCAAATAATGCAAAACAGCAGGCACAAGGCGCGGGTACAGCGGCGCAATCGTTCGGCAACGTGCTTTCACGGGAACTCAACGGTCGGGCGACGCAATCTTCCCGCCCGGAGGTGCAGAACAAAAACGGCAGCGCTGAAGCGGCGAATGCCAGGGCACGCCAACAACAGCAACGCGCAGGCGAGCGGCAACAAACCAGCGCGGCAGCGAGGCAAGGTAATACCAATACCCAGACGACGAACGCATCGGCGGCTAAAAACACGGCGACCAAACAACCAACCGACATCACAAAGAGCGACACACGAGATGCTGCAGCAATAGAAAAAGAAGAAGAGACTTTTCTACAAAACACCGCCTCTGCAGAATTACTGGCACTCGTCGGTAGCCTGACGCAGAAATCGGCGACGTCCGACGGCACTGCGCCCAACGACGCTACCGGCGATACCGCCACGACGGTTGCCGGTGCCTCGGACGGCACGATTGCCCTCACGGACCCAAATGCCAAGCTCGATGCAATGCCGGACGATGCTGCGCAGGCCGGCGATGCGGCATTCGAAGCCATGCTTGCAGCTGCCGCCCAAACAACCCAAACCGGCCAAACGGCACTGGCTGCGCGCTCCGCCCAAAACGCCGGCGTCATCAGTACCAGCGATCTGCAGACCGTCCGGCCTGGGGCAGAAGTCGGTCGGGCTAATTTCAGCGATGCGTTGGCACTTGCCTCGGCCGACGATTCGGCAATGAGCGCAAAATTGGAAACGATGCCAGCCACATTCGCCGCCGGCGTCATCACTGGCGCGAATGTATCGACCGCCACCGACCCGACTTTGCTGACCGGCTTACCAGGCACCGCGGCGGGCCTGGCAAGCAACGTACTCTCAGCAACTAACCCAGCGCCCAGTGACAAACTCACACCCTTTGTCGGAACCTCGGCCTGGGATCAGGCTCTCGGCCAAAAGGTCGTGTGGATGGCTGCAGGTGCACAGCAAACCGCATCGCTGACGCTCAATCCTCCGGATCTGGGACCGCTGCAGGTAGTAATCAATGTCAATAATGCACATGCCGAAGCGAGCTTCACTGCAGACCAACCAGAAGTAAGGCAGGCGCTCGAAGCAGCGTTGCCGAAGCTTAAAGAGATGCTGGCAGATGCCGGAATTTCACTGGGCCAGGCCAGCGTCAATGCCGGCACGCCGAATCAGCATGGCGGTGGCAGCCAACATACGGCCGGCACCGATCGTGAACGTGGTGGCAAAAGCGCAACCGTGGATACCACCGAAGCCGCACCGGTGATGCGCAGTGCGCGCAATGCAGGCGGTAGCGGTCTGGTCGATACCTTTGCTTGAACACTGGGTATCTGCCGCGACATGCACTTGTGCACGCCGGCCGGATTTTTCCAGGGGAAGCGTGTCGCGCACGGTTTAAAAATGGTTTAATGCCGAAAGTGCTTGAAAGCATCGATTAGGAGCGAAGCGTTGATCTGCTGCGCCTTCGCCCCTTTTTTCCCGGCATTGAAGTTCTGGTGACATGGCAATATTTATGAACCAGTAATCCAAGAGAAGAACATGGCGACGTCAGCTCCGAAAGCAGTACCCAAGGCCGCAGCCGAAGAGGCACCGGTCAAAAAATCGAATAAGAAATTGATGCTGATCGTGGCAGTAGTCGTGCTGCTGGCTGCCGGTGCAGGAGCCTATTTCATGCTCGGCCAAAAACCGGAGGCCGCAGGCGTAAAAGCGGTCAAAGTCGAAGCGCCGAAACCGCCGGTCTTTGTGACGATGGAAGCATTCACCGTGAATTTACAAAGTGACGGCGGTGAACAATTTCTGCAACTCTCCTTTACCCTGCAGGTGGCCGACGCTGCGCAAGCGGATTTATTGAAGCTCTACAATCCTCAGGTGCGCAGTCGTCTACTGCTGCTGTTGTCGTCTAAAAAAGCGGCCGACATCAATACCGCCGAGGGCAAGAAAAAACTTGGCACCGAAATCATGGCGACGGTCAATCAGCCGTTCACGCCTGGTGGCAAGAAGCAGGAAGTCACCGATGTGTTTTTTACTTCGTTCGTGATCCAGTAGCATCATGGCTGAAAACTTTCTTTCACAGGAAGAAGTCGACGCCCTATTAAAAGGGGTCAATGGCGATCAGGACGACGCCGGTGCGGCTGTAGACAGCTCAGGTGTGCGGCCTTATAACCTGGCAACGCAGGAACGTATCGTGCGCGGCCGCATGCCGACGCTGGAAATCATCAACGAACGCTTTGCACGCTTGCTTCGTATCGGTCTGTACAACTTCATTCACCGCACCGCCGAAGTATCGATCGGTCCGGTAAAGGTGTCGAAGTACAGCGAATTCATTCGCAACCTGGTGGTGCCGACCAACCTCAACCTCATCCACATGAAGCCATTGCGCGGCACTGCGCTGATGGTGCTCGACCCGAACCTGGTTTTTCTGGTGGTCGACAATCTGTTCGGCGGCGATGGCCGTTTCCATACCCGGGTCGAAGGCCGCGATTTTACCGAAACCGAGCAACGCATCATCCGCCGTATTTTAGAAATCGTTTTCGAGAATTATTCGAAGTCCTGGGAGCCGGTGTATCCGATCGAGTTCGAGTACATCCGCTCGGAAATGAATACGCAATTCGCTAATATCGCCACGCCCAATGAAGTCGTGGTCACCACGACATTTACCATCGAACTGGGGCCGGTCAGTGGCGAAATGCATTTTTGCGCGCCCTACTCGATGATCGAGCCGATCCGCGACATCCTGACTTCCAGTCTGCAAGGCGAGACGATGGAGATGGACAAGCGCTGGGTACGCCTCATGACGCAACAGATTCAGACTGCGGAAGTCGAAATCATCGCCGACCTCGGTACCGGCAAAAGCACCTTGGGCGGCCTACTCAATTTGCGTGTCGGCGATGTCATTCCACTGACCGTGCCGGATCTGGTTTCGGGCAAGGTCGATGGCGTGCCGATCATGGAATGCAGCTATGGAAAACTCAACGGTCAATACGCACTGCGTATAGAAAAGCTGATCGAAAGTGCCAACGATTTAACCTCAGGAGATGGTCATGCCAGATGACAACGAGAACCAGGTGGCCGCCGAAGACGACTGGGGCGCAGCGATTGCCGAACAAGAGCAAGCCGAGGCTGCTGCTCTGAAGGCGCAACAGGCGACTGCCACGGTATTCAAGGATTTCAGCGGAGCCTCCACCAATGGCGCAACGCATAACGATCTCGATTTCATTCTCGATATTCCGGTGCAGCTCACCGTCGAACTCGGGCGCACCAAGATCGCTATTAAAAACCTGTTGCAGTTGGCACAAGGTTCCGTGGTCGAGCTCGACGGTTTGGCCGGCGAGCCGATGGATGTGCTGGTCAACGGCTGCTTGATCGCCCAAGGCGAAGTGGTCGTGGTCAATGACAAGTTCGGCATTCGCCTCACCGATATCATCACGCCTTCCGAACGTGTCCGAAAGCTCAGTAAATGACGATTTTGTATTTTGGTATCGATCGCTGCAGCTGCAGTACCCGCCCGCTGCTGGCGATATTGGCAACCCTGGCGGTCGCAGCGATGCTGCAAACCGGACCGGTATCAGCCGCCGTTGAAACGGCTGTGCCCACGGTTGCAGCGGTACCGGCCACACTGGTTACACCTGCCGTACCTGCTACAACAACCCTACCCAGCTCACCCGCTGCCCCGATTACGTCCGACACGCCCGTTCCGTCAGCAGCAGCTACCTTGCCAGCTGTACCCGCCGCGCCGGTTGCACCTACTGTACCGGCGGCACCCGTCGCACCTGATACACCTGCCGCCCCTTCATCCTCGGCCCGCGTAATCCAGGGCACACCGGCATCTACGGCAGCATCCACACCGACACCAGGATCGGCCGCCGGTGCTGCGGTGGCATCGGCCAGCGGTCTGGCGCAAATTTCGATGGTGCTCCTGCTCGTCATCGGTCTCATCGCCGGCATGGCATGGCTGCTCAGACGCCTCGGCCTGGCGCGCAACCCGACCGGCACTACGGTGCGCGTGGTCAGTGGCGTCAACCTCAGTAACCGCGAACGTATTCTGGTAGTGGAAATAGCCGATCAATGGATCGTCGTCGGTGTGGCACCAGGATGCATCAACACCCTGGCAACCATGCCGCGCCAGGAAACACCCACGCGAGACGGCCGCACGTTGGATCTGCCGGCCGGTAAGAACTTCGGTGTCTGGCTCAAGCGAACGATCGACCAGCGCAACGGCAGCAATGGCCGCAACAACAATGGCAACTGAGTTCCGACTCGGTTGCAGCTTCGCGCCACCGGTGGCACCGAAGGCAGTATTGCTACTGGCGCTGCTGGCGCTTCCTGCCCTGGCCCTAGCTCAGCAAAATGGCTTGCCAGCTGTCACCAGCACGCCGACTGCTGGCGGTGGCCAGACTTATTCGCTCTCACTGCAGACACTGCTGCTCCTGACCTCGCTGACCTTTCTGCCGGCAGCGCTGATGATGATGACCAGCTTCACCCGCATTGTGATCGTGCTCTCGCTGCTACGTCAGGCCATCGGCACCCAATCCGCGCCGCCGAATCAGGTGTTGGTCGGCCTGGCACTGTTCCTGACGCTGTTCGTGATGGGCCCGGTGCTGGACAAAATCTATATCGACGCCTATCAGCCGCTTTCAGAAAACAAGATCACCATGAGCCAGGCCATGGAGCGTGGTGTAGCGCCCCTCAAGACCTTCATGATGAAACAGACCCGGCAAGC
The DNA here is from genome assembly GCA_040385645.1 of Pseudomonadota bacterium. GTDB lineage: Bacteria > Pseudomonadota > Gammaproteobacteria > Burkholderiales > Burkholderiaceae_D > JANXSS01. The sequence continues at coordinate 6,747 of JAZKGZ010000008.1, read as the reverse complement.
CGATCTGGCGCTGTACGTCAAGATGTCGAACACTCCGGCGCTGCAAAGCCCGGAAGACACTCCCTTGCGCATCCTGATACCTGCATTCATCACCAGCGAACTCAAAACCGCTTTCCAGATCAGCTTCGCCATCTTTATCCCGTTTCTGATCATCGATATGGTCGTGGCAAGCGTATTGATGTCGATGGGTATGGTGATGGTGTCGCCTTCGACCATCTCCCTGCCATTCAAGCTGATGTTGTTCGTGCTGGTGGATGGCTGGCAACTGCTCATCGGCTCGCTGGCGCAAAGTTTTTACTAAGCTTCGATCGAGGACGCCATGAGCCCGGAAAGCGTAATGAGCCTGTCACGCCATGCAATGGAGATCACTGTGATGATCGCTGCGCCGATGCTGCTAGTGGCGCTGGTGATCGGCCTGGCAGTCAGTATTTTTCAAGCGGCTACGCAGATCAATGAAACCACGCTCTCCTTCATCCCCAAGCTGATCGGCATTTTCGTCGCACTGGTCGTAGCCGGCCCCTGGATGCTGACCGTGATGCTGGACTACATGCGCGAAGTTTTTACCGGCATCCCCGGCATGGTCAGCTGACTCTGACCCCTACTTGACTCCGATTCGGTCCTGACGTGATTTCCTTTACCAGCGCCGAACTCAATACCTTGATCGCCGGCTTCCTATGGCCGCTCACCCGTATACTTGGGCTGCTGTCGGTCGCACCATTGTTCGGCAACGTGACAGTGCCGGTATTGGTAAAAATCGGCCTGGGCATCATGCTGGCATTGATCATCTCCCCAACAGTGCCGGCCCTGCCCGCCATGGACCCGATGTCGCTCGACGGGTTGTTGATACTGGTGCAGCAACTGCTGATCGGCCTGGCCATGGGCTTCGTCATGCGGGTGGTGTTCGCCTGCATGGAAATGGCCGGGGAATTGGCCGGCCTGTCGATGGGCCTGGGTTTCGCGACGTTTTTCGATCCGCAAACGCAAGGCCGCTCGATCGCCATCTCGCAATTCCTGTCGTTAGTGACCATCCTGATGTATCTGGCCCTGAACGTGCACCTGGCGCTGCTGGTCACGCTGTCAGAGAGTTTTTCCACGATGCCGATTTCAGCGTCGCCGATGAATGGCCGGGTATTCGAACAAATGGCGCTGTGGGGCGGCAAGATATTTTCGACCGGCGTGCAGCTCGCCCTACCCATCGTCGCCGCGCTATTGATCATCAACGTCGGGCTGGCGGTGCTGGCGCGCTCGGCACCGCAATTGAACCTGTTCGGTATCGGCTTCCCGGTCACGCTGGCAGTCGGTTTCATGATGCTGGCAGTGGTGGTGCCCTACCTCGGTACGCCGTTGGCCCGGCTGTTTCAGGAGGGGCTGGAAATGGTGCAGATGATTGCGACGCCGATGCAAACCGTACCAACCGTACCTATTAAGCAGCTGGTACCCGGTTGATACATTGAACATCATTGGTAACGTTGATTGTCAGTCCGATTTGCTGATCCTTAGTTGAATCATGAGCACCGTCATTAATCAATGCATCGGACCACTCGTCTGCTTGCATTTCTCTTTCAATATCGGCAGCCATGGCTTTATAACCTGCTTCAAGCGAGTCTTCATGCACTACATGGGGGCAAGCAAGGTCTTGGGGAAACGGCTGATGTTTCCACGCCCAATAACCTTTTGCAGACCTGCGTAGACCGATTCGTCGATCGTGATCGTCATTTTCTTTTTCATAATCCGCCCCGTGTTTTCGCAGCTAATGAGTACGTGCACATACTTTGCCAGTTGAAAAGTTAGCGCTAGGTGCCATAGTTACTGCCGAGCTAATTTTTGGACAAAAGTGGCCGCGTAGCCTATTTTTATCATTGTCTAATATGCGCAATTCTGAATATTGCCTTGCATTACAACTGCTACCCTGTCCCTCTGAGTAAATCTCAATCTAATCGGTTTGAGAAGGAGAAAATCTTATGGGCAATCAAATTGGCAAATTTAGGAAATCGGCTTCAAACGCCGCGCTTGATGTCGATTCCCTTCAACTAACTACAGCGCTTGACTCAACCCACGCAAAGTTGAACACCCTGCCACCAGACCTTCAAAGACTAGTTACCCGATTTTCTAATCCGGCGTCTAGAAAAGCGCTGCACCTGACGAACCAGAGCTTTCGACAGGTTTTAAAGGATGATGTCAAGGCATTGCAAGTCAATGGCGACCAACTGGAAAATTTGCCGGAAATTCTGCGTGCGTTTCCTAACCTTGAAACAATCAGCATTTCAAATTTTAAGTATGGCAAGGCAGCTAATCTAAAGGTTTTGCAACAGCTGGCGCCGGTTGACCTTCATAAGATCAGCGAACTGAATTTGAAGTACGCACGCGTCAATAAAAAGGAATTTACCGTTATTCAAAGCCTGACAGAATTGCGATCGTTAAATTTGAACGCTTGTAGCATTGAAGGCGAAGATTTGGCAAATATCGAAGCTTTAACAAAGCTTGAATTTCTTGATCTATCTAATAACAGAAACATTACGGACACTGCTTTTAATAACCTTCACGCCTTGAAGGAATTGAAAGCATTGAATTTATACGGTTGCGAACGCATCTCCAATGTAGGGCTTGCTTCCATCTCAAATCTAAAGAATATTGAATCACTTGAGTGGTCAGGCACTGGTATAACAGACGCCGGCTTCATCCATCTCCAGGCTCTGCCGAAGCTGCGTAAGTTGCACTTAAACGGGGGAACAATTACCGATGCAGGCCTTGCCCATTTAGAAAACATGGTGCAACTTCGCTCGCTCGAAATAGCGAGTCATTGGGATGTTACCGATGCAGGACTTTTTCATCTCAGAAAGTTGACGCAGCTTGAAAATCTTGATGTACGCGCGCAGTCCATCAACCATATTGGACTCGCGCATCTTCAAGATTTGAAGCAGCTAGAATCGTTAAAATTTGGTGGGGACACAATTTCAAATGCTTGTTTACGTCGGCTTGAAAATTTTACAAAACTGAAAACGTTGTCAGTGTATAACTGCAAAAAAATCGGCGGTGAAGGATTGATTTATCTGAAAGCTCTGCCGGCTTTGCAATCCGTTGATTTATCAGGCTGCACTAATATTAAAGACGATGCACTTGAGCACTTCCAAGATTTGACGCAGCTAGTGTCGTTGAATTTGCAGTGGTGCGAATCAGTTTCCGCTGCCGGACTTGCGCGCCTCCAAAATTTGCCTGAGCTTAAGTCGCTAGATTTGTCTAATTGCCGGCAGTTTAAAGATAAAGAATTGGCAGCGCTGGAGGGCTTTGCCCAGCTGTACTCGCTTAATTTATCTGGATGCTTTCACGAGGTAAGGTTTTCAAAAGATGCAATCTTGCGCAGGTTTCCATTCGCCACTTTTTGAGCTCTTTCAATTTTTTGCTAACGACCGATGTTATTTTTTCGAGTTAACTTTTAAGCAAAGCGAATTTGAAATACTTCAGCTACTTGCTCATGGTGACCTGTCCGGGGATTTTCGGGCCACGAATAATTTGAGAAGATAGCTCCTTGCGAAAGTGAGGGCATCATGAAGAAGAGTCGATACAGCGATGAGCAGATTGTGCGCATATTGCGTGAGGCAGACAAGGACCCGGTCCCGGAGGTAGCGAAACGTCACGGGGTCAGTGAGCAAAGTATCTATGGCTGGCCCAAGCCAGCATCGAACCATCGGTTGGCAGCCGCGGCGACAGCTACAACAATGCGTTGGCTGAAACAATCAACGGTTTGTACAAAACGGAATTGATCCGCCTTTTTAAACGAACATTGGCTGCTCAGTTTCTATGGACAAATGCATTCGAACTGTTTTCAGAAGCGCTAATGAAGTTTTTAAGCTATTAAATGCAGCAAATTTACCAAGCAGCAAATTGCTGTAGCCGTTGGCCCTCGGCGCGAGCTTCGGCCAGCAACTGGTTCCAGTCATCTGGAGGATGGCCGCTTTCGAGCATTTTACGGAATATCCGATAGGCGTCGTCGCTGCTTTCGAATGCGCGCTTGGTATCCTCGTCATTAACCCAGGCAAGCACGATTATCTTGCTTGGCGCGTGGTAGCGGAAGAACAGCCGGTACTGCTGAAAGAACTTGGCCCTGAACCAGTGCTTGTGATTGTCGCCCAGGGTGCTGCCCTGCCGGTATTCCGGTCGAGCCGGGTCTTGCGGAATAATGTCGAACGCCAACCTGGTGATCGCCGCCAGCCGCTTGGCGCTGTTTTTCTTCACATATCCGATCGGGTCTTTCTGCCTGGAAGCCTCGACCTGCTGCGTCAAGACTTCGAGCTCTGCGAGGAACAGCGGATGAGCAAAAACCGTCCAGCCGTGAATCAACAAGGGCGCGAGCTTGCTCGAACTCATTCATTATCCGCCGACAGAGGTGCATCGAGATCGACTTCGATGCTGCTGGTCAGCGATTGAAGGCGCTGTACGAAGCTGGCGTCGACAGTCTGAAGTCGTTCAGGATGGTTGGCAATATCGCGGGCCAGAAAATCAAGAAAAGAACCAAGCACCGGGTCCTCCTCTCCAGAAGGGTGGGCGCGCGTCAGCACAACTTCGCCGCCTGGGCGGATGGTGTAGTGAATTTTGTCGCGTTTACCCAGTTTGAGGGCGCGACGTACGGTTTCCGGCACTGTGGTTTGGTAGCGGTCAGTCAGCGTGGATTCGACTTCGAACGTAGCGGCCATGGTGTTCTCCAGTTCGGGGTTTGACACACCATATGGTAATGCAACTGCCTTACTCTTTCAATGCAATTGCATTGCCTGCGCATTTTGCTTTGCCGTTTAAGCTCAGGTGCCACTGACGGTTGACCCGAACATGCTACGCGCCATCGAAAAATTTTAAGTCATCGCCCGGTGGCAGCTTCATGAAGTTGATCGTGACGCGTTGATTTGAAATTAGCTGATGCAATTTTCTTACTCATGAGTGTAACGTTTGCGAAGCATAAAAAATTCAGTTTTAGCCACTGCCTAAATTCTGCGCCTCGTCAATAACTGGCGCATCGAACCGCGTTATACCTCAGCCCCTTTCTTGAACTTGTCGGGGTGTGTAAATATTACGGACGAAGGGTTGGCAGCGTCACCTGATTTATTAAAACTAGGGATCGACTTGCACAATACCTCGACATCGTACGCTGCGTTCTATGACAACTCCGCACCGGCATCTAGACCGCATTTGGCTATCTATTTTTCATAAAGACAACAAACTGCTTTGTCATCAAAAAGGAACATCGATGCGCGACTCAACCGGCAAGCCCTCCCGCTCGATGCCAATAACCTTGGCGACCAACGCAAAAGTCTTGCCGGAACCGGCCTCCGCAGCGGTGCGTAGTGAACGGCCAATGGTCTTGAAGCAGCTGCCCTACGAGTTGCAGGCGCTTATCGCTGAAAAAACCGATCTGCAGACGGGCAAAGCTCTCAGATTGGTGGACCGTAGCTTCCGCCACATCGGAGCACGCAATCTGACAAAAATCGATATTCCCGCATGTGAAATTGCGCAGTTGCCGGCTTTGCTGAAGGGTTTGCCTGCGGTATGCACAATCAATATCACTGCATGGAATAAAGACATCGACGCCGATCTTGCGCAGTTAGAAAAACTACCGCCTGCTGCACTCGCCAAGATCACCGATTTAAACTTAGGCACGAGCACACTGAGCGACGCCGGGCTTGCCTGTTTAAAAAATTTTTCTCAGCTGCAGTCACTGAATCTACGAGCCTGCCGCGGCGTTACCGACGATAGCTTGCTTCACCTGATAAATTTGCCACACCTGCACACGTTGCATCTAAGCAGTTGCATCCATGTAACCGACATCGGTCTTTCTCATCTCAAGGAGTTACCGCAACTGCAGACACTGAATCTATGCTCTTGCAGTGGCATTACAAACGACGGCCTCCTGCACCTGCGCGACCTGCCACGTTTGCAGTCACTGAATTTATGGGGCTGCACGCACATCAAGGACAGCGGCTTGGCTCATCTCGAAGAATTGACCGGGCTGCAGCGGCTGAATCTTTGGGATTGCGACATTACCGACGCCGGCCTTGCACATTTAAGAAATCTGACAAAAATGCAGCTGCTTATATTGCACAACTGCAAATATATTACAGGTGCCGGGTTGGCGCATCTCAAGCGTTTAACCCAGCTTCATTCCCTGAGTCTGGCCGATTGCGACAACATCACCGATGACGGCCTGGCACAGATTAAAAATTTGACATGGCTGCAGTCGCTCAATCTCCTCAACTGCAACAACATTAGCGATGTAGGTCTATCCCACCTCCACAATCTGACGACGCTACAGTCGCTCGTGTTGCGGAACTGTGTTCGCATCACGGATGAAGGCTTGGCGCACCTCAAAATTTTGAAGCAACTAAAGTTGCTGAATTTACGCGGCTGCTCCGGCATCACCGAAATTGGTTTGGCGCATTTGAAAGAGCTGACACAACTTGAATCACTAGACGTATCGGAATGTCTCGGCATCACGGCGGCCGGGAGGCTTTATTTGAGAAGCAGAGCGCAACTGCAAGATCTGTACCGCAGAATATCGGCCTGTTTCTAACGCCTGGACATGACCTGCCTGGTTTTATAAGACCGACTCAATTTGGAGTAGCTCAGGTTATAACCATACCCCTAAATTAATCCCGATCATTCCTGCAAATTTTCACTAGCGCGACAAATCAGGCAACGTTCAGCCTTTCTGACCTGCTCCCCGAGATTAGTACGGCGCTAAACTAGAGTCTGCCCATGGGA
>JAZKGZ010000007.1:0-16279 GCA_040385645.1 Pseudomonadota bacterium | reverse complement strand
TTATAGAGTTGCGTGCCACCATGCGAGACCGCATGCGCGCTTCGCCGGTCATGGACGGCCCAGGCTTTGCCAAAGGCGTCGAAGATGCCTTCCGGAAAATGTACGCGACCTGGACGGCCCAGCTCAACCAGATCGACGAAGTCGTAGCGCCAGGCGTTGCTTCTCCCGCTTTCCATGCGGACGCCGAACGCGTAATCGCCCAGGCCCTGCAAAAAGCGCTTGCCTGCCAAGACATGGGTGAATTCGCCACTGCCGAAGCGCTTTACCGTTCCATCCTCGATGTCGCGCCACAGCATCCGGTAGCAAACCATAATCTAGGCATTCTGGCAGTCCAGCTGGGTGACGCGGTAGCAGCACTGCCGCTATTGCAAGCCGCTTTGGAAGCAGATCCGCAACGGGGTCAGTATTGGCTGAGCTATATCGACGCATCAATCAAGGCCGGTCGCCGCGATGCCGCTCAGGATGCAATCGCTCTAAGCCGGGAGAGCGGGTTGGAAGGCGAAGTTTTGGATGCATTGGAGCGAAGCCTGGCGGCGGTAGCGATCGATATAAAAGATGCGGATACCGCCCTGGTGAAACAAAAACCGTCGAAGCGCATGACGCCGCATCAAATCATTGAAAGCAGCATCGTGCTGTTTCAGCAGGGCCGCTTTGCCGAAGCTGAAGCGCAGGCGCGCACGCTCGTCGCCAGTCATCCTAAAAACGGCAATGGATGGAAAATTCTCGGTGCGATCTTGCAAAAGCAAAACCGACCTGTCGAAGCTTTGACTTGCTCGCAAAAAGCGGTGCAACTTTTACCAAATGATTTCGAAGCACTCAGCAATCTTGGTGCTGCATTTAACACGTCCAATAATTGTATGCAGGCCGAGGCAATGCTGCGCCGTGCCCTGCGTTTGAAACCCACGCACCCGGAATCGCTCAACAACCTTGGCAATGCGTTGAAAGGACAGCAGCGATATGCCGAGGCAGAGCAATGCTATCGCAGAGCGTTGAAGGCAAGGCCGGAGTGGCCGGAGGTGTACGGTAATCTCGGTTTCACCCTGAACAAGCTGAATCGACTTGACGAGGCAGAAAGTTTTCAGCGCCAGGCGCTGGTGATGCAACCGCACAACGCTCTGCTCAACAATCAGCTTGGCATCACACTGAGGCACATGGGGCAGATCGACGAAGCCGAGCACTGTTACCGGCAGGCAATCGCTTGCGATGCAGTGTTGGCAGACGCGCACAACAATCTGGGTTTGCTCTTGCAAATGCGGTTGAAGCTAGTCGAGGCGCGGCAGTGTTTCGTACGGGCTATCGAAGCCGATCCGGCATTCGGTGAGGCGTCGAGCAATCTTGGCACCGCACATGCCTACCTATCGGATTTTAGCGAGGTGGTCGCCTGCAGCGACCGCGCGCTGGCAACTGGCCGCGACTTGCCTGTGATGTGGGAGCAGCGGCTGTACGCTTTCTCCTATCATGCCGACTTGAGCGCAGCACAGATCTACCGCGAGTTCGAGCGCTGGGGCGAGCGTTTTCCCATGCCTGTTACCGACTTTTCCCGGCACGACCGCACTCCTGGGCGACGCCTGCGCATCGGCTATGTCTCACCCGACTTTCGACGCCACACTTCGCGCTTCTATTTCCTGCCGCTGTTTGCCAATCACGACCCGGCTACCGTGGAATTGTTTGCCTATTCCAACGTCTTTACCGAGGACTCTTTCACAGAGCAGTTCAAGGCCGTGTTCGACCATTGGCGACCGATCCGTCATCTCGACGATACGACAGCAGCACAACTGATCAGAGATGACAACATTGACATTTTGGTCGATTGCTGCAACCACATGCAGGGCGACCGACTTGGGGTGTTCACGCTCAAACCGGCGCCGATCCAGGCCACTTGGCTGGGTGCGGCCTGGACTACCGGCCTGAAGATGATCGACTATGTGTTGTCGGACCCGTACATGGCGCCCGAAGGCACGTTAACCAGCGAAACCATCGTGCGCTTGCCACACTTCTTCGTGGCATACCAACCGCCGGAAACAACTGCCGAAGTGGTAGTGCCGCCACATATAAAAAATGGTTACCTCACCTTCGGTTATTCAGGCCGTACCGAGCGGCTGAACCATCACACGTTCAGGGTGTGGGGAAAAATCTTAGAGGAATTACCAACTGCACGCCTGATACTGGACTTCTCCACGTTTGAAAATCCAGATACGCAAGCCTATTACATCGATTTCATGACGCGGCAGGACGTGGACACCAGCCGGGTGATCATGCGGCGCAGCCCCAACATCTTCGAAGGCCTGGGCGACATCGACATATTGCTGGACTGCTTTCCGCACAGCGGTGGCACCATGCTTTTCGATGCCTTGTGGATGGGTGTTCCGGCCTTGACGCTGGCTGGCAGGCCGCCGGTGGGTTTGATCGGCACGAGCCTGATGATCAATCTAGGGTTGCCGGAGTGGGTAGCGCGTAGCGAGCAGGAATATATCGAAAAAGCCTGCGCGTTTGCAAAGCAGCCGGAGGGGCTCGTCGAATTGCGCGCCACGATGCGGGAGCGGATGCGCGCTTCGCCGGTGATGGATGGGCCTGGCTTTGCCAAGGGTGTGGAAGCTGCATTTCAAGAAATGTATACAACCTGGTGCGACACGACAGGTAAGGAGCAATCCTAATGAAAGCCGTGATCCTTGCAGGCGGAATGGGTACCCGCATTTCCGAAGAAACGCACCTGAAGCCAAAACCGATGATCGAGATCGGTGGCAGACCGATCCTGTGGCACATCATGAAAATGTATTCCTCGCACGGCGTCAACGATTTCGTGATCTGTTGCGGCTACAAAGGCTATTTAATCAAGGAATATTTCGCCAACTACTTTCTGCACATGTCCGATGTTACCTTCGACATGGCTAACAATAAAATGAAGGTGCACCACAAGCACGCCGAGCCGTGGAAAGTAACGTTGGTCGATACCGGCGACGATTCGATGACCGGTGGTCGCCTAAAACGCGTGGCCGATTATGTGCGGGACGAATCGAATTTCTGTTTTACCTACGGCGATGGCGTCGCCGATGTCGATATTTCCGCATCGATCGCTTTCCATCTGGCGCACGGCAAGCTCGCTACCGTGACCGCCGTTCATCCGCCGGGGCGATACGGTGCGCTGACTCGGGATGGCGACTGTGTACGTGGTTTTACAGAAAAACCGCGCGGCGATGGTGGGTTAATCAATGGTGGCTTCTTCGTGCTTTCGCCGCAGTGCCTAGAGCGCATCGCCGCCGATGAGGTGAGCTGGGAAGAGCAGCCGCTTTCCAGCTTGGCAGCCGATGGCGAATTGATGGCGTTCGAGCACACCGGCTTTTGGCAGCCGATGGATACGCTACGCGATAAAAACATGCTGGAAGAGTTATGGCAGACCGGCAAGGCACCATGGAAAAAATGGTAACGCTGCCGACCCTAAGACGTCCTGCCGCCGAATTTTGGCGGGGCAAGCGTGTTCTATTGACCGGCCACACCGGTTTCAAAGGTGGCTGGCTGGCATTGTGGTTACACCGTCTCGGCGCAGAAGTTCACGGCATATCGCTGGCACCCGTTACAGAACCGAATCTGTTCGCATGCGCTGGCATCGCTTCGATTTTGCATCATCATCTTTGCGACATACGCGATCTCGATCGGTTGGTTGCGCTGGTGCGTACCGCTGCACCGGAAATCGTTTTGCATCTGGCGGCGCAACCGTTGGTGCGCGCCAGCTATACCGACCCGGTCGGTACGCTGGCTAGCAATTTCATGGGCACGACGCACCTGTTGGAAGCAGTGCGCCACTGCGACGATGCGCGGGTAGTGTTAGCCATTACCACCGACAAGGTCTACCGTAACCTTGAAACAACGCTCCCTTTCAAAGAAAACGATGCGCTGGGTGGCCATGATCCGTACAGTGCCAGTAAGGCGGCTGCAGAAATTGTAGTTGCCAGCTACCGCGATGCTTTCTTAAAAAATCGTGGGATCGCAGTAGCCTCAGCACGTGCCGGCAACGTCATCGGGGGCGGCGATTGGTCTCCTGACCGGTTATTGCCCGACGCATTGCGGGCCTGGCAAGATGGCCAACCCCTGCTAGTACGCCGCCCCGATGCGGTGCGCCCATGGCAGCACGTACTGGAGCCGTTGAACGGTTATTTGCTGCTGGCCGAACACCTGTGGCATACGCCGAATGACGCTGCAGCCTTTAATTTTGGTCCGGCGACGGATGAGGCCGCATCGGTGCGCGAAGTGATCGAGCTTGCGCGAACCGTCTACGGCAGCGGTATGGTGGAATGGGGCGATGGTACCGGCGGCCCGCATGAAGCCGGTTGGCTGGCATTGGATACCGCAAAAATTCGCGCTCTGCTCGGGCTGGCGCCGCACTGGCGTCTCACGGAAAGCGTGCGTCGCAGCGTTGAATGGTATCGCCGCTTCGAGCACAGCACGAATGCACGCGCACTATGCAACGCCGATATCGATGATTTCGAGGCCGGCCGATGAGTCACATTGTCATACTCGACACGCCGTTGACTGGCTTGAAGATCATCCGGCGCACTACCCTGGCTGACTCCCGCGGTTTTTTGTCGCGGCTCTTTTGCATGGAAGCACTGGCTCCTGCCGGTTGGGTCAAGCCGATTGTTCAGATCAACCATACGTGCACACGCCACGCCGGCACCGTGCGCGGCATGCACTATCAAGAAGGGGCGCATGCCGAGATGAAGCTAGTCAGTTGCCTTGCCGGTGCGGTATGGGACGTGGCGGTCGACCTGCGCCACGGCTCCCCGACATTTCTGCGTTGGCATGGCGTCGAGCTTTCGCCCGACAATGATTGCGCGTTGCTGATACCGGAAGGTTTCGCGCACGGTTTTCAAGCGCTGACCGGTGATGTATCGCTGCATTACTGTCATTCGGCCACCTACGCACCGGCTGCCGAACGTGGCTTACATCCACAAGACGGAAGGCTGGCGATTCGCTGGCCACTTTCAGTAGCCGGGCTATCGGTACGCGACGCTGGGCAGCCGTCGATCGATGCGCATTTTAAAGGAGTGTATTTGTGAATTGCCGCCACTGCGCCGCGCCTCTGCATTTACCGTTTCTCGACCTCGGTTCGGCTCCGCCATCGAATGCCTACCTCAGCGCAGCGATGCTGCAAGCGCCTGAGACTTGGTTGCCCCTGAGGCTGATGGCCTGCAACGAATGCAAGCTGGTGCAAACCGAAGATTTCGCCAGGGCTGAAATATTATTCGATGCCGACTACGCGTATTTCAGTTCGTTTTCCAGCAGCTGGCTGGCGCATGCACACCATTATGTCGAGGAGATGACGGTTCGGTTTTCTCTGGGCGCACAGAGCAAGGTCGTAGAAGTGGCCGCCAACGACGGTTATCTGCTGCAATATGTTCGCCAGCGGCATATACCCTGCTTAGGTATCGAACCCACCGCCAACACGGCTCGAGCGGCACGTGAAAAAGGTATCGAAATCGTTGAGGAGTTTTTCGGCGTCGCGTTGGCGAAGACACTGGTGGGGCAGGGTCACGCCGCCGACCTCACGGTCGCCAACAATGTGCTAGCCCATGTACCCGACATCAACGACTTCGTCGCCGGTTTTACCGTACTGCTCAGACCACACGGCGTCGCTACATTCGAGTTTCCACACCTGCTGCGCATGGTGCAAGAAAACCAGTTCGATACTGCCTATCATGAGCATTACTCTTATCTTTCCCTGACTGCCGTCAACCGGATTTTTGCTTACGCCGGTCTGGCGGTATTCGATGTAGAAGAGCTTGCCACGCACGGCGGCAGCCTGCGGGTGTTCGCCCAGCGCGCAGACCTAGGCGCACAATCGGTTTCTACCCGTGTCGTTGCGATGCTGTCTCGCGAAGCAGACGCCGGCATGCTGCAAGCCGACTTTTATGCGCGCATGCAAGAAAGTGCCGACACCATCAAAAATGACTTATTACATTTTTTAATCGACGCCAAGCGTCAGGGGATCAAGGTGGCTGCTTATGGCGCTGCTGCCAAGGGCAACACACTGTTGAACTATGCCGGCGTGCGGCCCGATCTGTTGCCTTACGTCGTCGATCGAAACCCGGCCAAGCAAGGAAAATGGATGCCAGGTAGCCGCATTCCCATCGTCACCGAAGATCATTTGCGGGCTGATCGTCCGGATCGTATATTGATTCTGCCGTGGAATCTGAGAGAAGAAGTCATGACCCAGCTGGCGTACGTGTACGAGTGGGATGCGCGCTTCGTCACAGCGATACCTATGCTCGAAGTGCTGCCGGTGAGCCCGCAATGAAGGTGATGCAATGAAGGTGCTGATCACCGGTGCCAGCGGTTTTCTAGGGCAGTACGTCCTTGATTGCCTGAACCAGCGGTCGATACCCTATGTAGCTGCAGGACGTCGGCAACCGGTCGGTGTTGCCGCCGCCGATTTCATCGACGTCGATCTTCTTCAACATCCGGCCCTTGCAGTCGAACAAGCTTCTGGTGTCACGCATCTGTTGCATCTGGCTTGGTATGTCGAGCACCGTAAGTACTGGCATTCGCCATTGAACCTACGTTGGGTCGATGCCACGGTGCGTCTGGTCGAAGCATTTTGTGCGGCGGGTGGGCGGCATGTGGTTGTAGCCGGAAGCGGTGCTGAATATGCCTGGACAGGTAACGTATGCGATCCAGACAGTTCGCCGCTGATACCCGGCACGCTGTATGGCGTCGCCAAAGATGCGACCCGCCGATTAATTTTAGCCTTATGTGCCGCCAACAGCGTGCGCTGCGTCTGGGCAAGGGTATTTATGCTACATGGTGCCGGTGAAGCACCTGGCCGCCTGGTGCCGTCGCTCATCGACGTGTTTCAAAACGGCAGTGCACCGTTTTCTGTAGACACTGCCGCCCAGCGCGATTTTTTACATGCCGCCGACGTCGCCAGCGGTTTCATGACGCTACTGCAGTCGCCGGCCGAGGGTGCTTTTAATCTTTGTAGTGGCGAGCCGGTAGCTCTAGGTACCGTAGCGAAGATTTTGGCGCATCAATTACATGCCGACCCGGCCCCTTTATTGGCGCTGAATCAGGTACGAGAAAACGAGCCGCGGCTGCTGGTCGGCGACAACACCAAACTGCGCGCATTAGGATGGCGGCCCCGTTACGATTTAGCCGGCGGCCTCGCCCGTACGATCGATGAATATAAAATAACCAGTCAAAAGGCTTGTCTATGAAATCGTCCAGCTGCCCGATCTGTAGCGGCGTCGATCTTCATCCTTTTTTGCAACGCAGCCGGGTGCCGGTACATCAGAATCTCGTTGTGCAAACCCAGGTAGAGGCGCGTACCGCTATGCGTGGCGACCTCTACTTTGTGGCGTGCCGCAGCTGCGGTTTCGTTTTCAATCAACAATTCGATGTCGATCGCCTGGCTTACAACCAAGATTACGATAACACCCAGTCTTGCTCTGTCTTTTTCGACGACTATCTCGATACTTTAGTCCACGATCTGGTGCAGCAGGGCGTACGTGATTGCAAGATCGTCGAAGTCGGTTGCGGCAAAGGTCATTTTCTGCGCAAGCTCGTGGCATATCCGGGCTCGGGAAACCGCGGGTTCGGCTTCGATCCGACCTACGTCGGGCCCGATACCGACCTCGATGGCCGGCTGGCATTTCGCCGCTGTTTCTACGATGCTTCCTGCGCCGACATCGCCGCCGATATTGTTATCTGCCGCCACGTGATCGAACACGTGCCGGACCCGGTCGCCTTACTGCGCTCGATCCACGATGCATTGCAGGCGTCTCCGCAGGCACGGGTATTTTTCGAGACACCCTGCGTGGAATGGATTTTCAAAAACCGTGTGGTCTGGGATTTTTTCTACGAGCATTGCTCGTTGTTTTCAGCGGCATCGCTCAGTCTGGCATTCACGCAGGCCGGGTTTCAGGTCGAGAAAGTCGGCCATATCTTCGGTGGTCAGTATTTGTGGCTCGAAGCCCGAGCCGGCAGTGCGCCTGACACCAACTCGATGGCCGAGCAGCCGCCGATGCCATTAACGTCTGCCGCTCCTACGCATGTCACCGCGACGCTGGCAGCCGCCTATGGCGCATCGGAAAGCATTTTGCGACAGGAGTTGTACCAGCGCACTCTGGCTTTGCGCGGCAAAGGACGGCTGGCATTGTGGGGTGCCGGCGCTAAAGGAGCGACCTTCGCCAGCCTGCTCGACCCCGACTGCAGCCTGATCGACTGCGTGATCGACGTCAACCCCAACAAGCAGGGCAGATTCTTGCCCGGCACCGGTCATCCGATCATCGCACCTTCGGCATTGCATGGGCGTGACGTGTGCAGCATCATTCTCATGAATCCGAATTACCGCGCTGAAAACCAGGCACTACTCGACGACCTCGGGTTAAAAATCGCTTTAACGGACTGGAGCATTTAATGAAATTAATTCTCGATACGGATGCAAAAACCTTGATGGTCGAAGAATCAGGACAGGCTCGTACGCTCGACTTATATTCACGAGAAGCGTTCGAAGAGATTTCGCGCCAATGGGTACGGGTTGGCTGGAACCAGAAATATCAATATACGTTTTCCTGGATGGGCCGGCCGGTCATTCAGCTACCCGAAGACATGCTACGTATGCAGGAAGTAATTTTCAACCTCAAGCCGGACGTGATCATCGAAACCGGTGTCGCCCACGGCGGCTCGCTGATTTTTTACGCCAGCCTGTGCAAGGCCATGGACAAGGGTCGTGTGGTCGGCATCGATATCGATATTCGGGCGCATAACCGCGCTGCGATCGAAGCTCACCCGCTAGCTAGCTATCTGACCCTGATCGAAGGCTCTTCCACTGCACCTGAGATCGTTGCGCAAGTGCGCAGCCTGATCAAGCCCGGTGAGACGACGCTGATCATTCTCGACTCCAATCACACTTATGCTCACGTGCACGACGAACTCGAAGCCTATGCGGACATGGTCTCGAAAGGCTCTTACATCGTCGCCACCGATGGCATCATGCTCGATCTGGCGGACGTACCGCGTGGCACTCCTGGCTGGGTTACCGACAATCCGACGCAGGCGGCGCGCGACTTCGCTACCAGCCATCCTGCTTTCGTAGTGGAGCAGCCGGCCTGGCTGTTCAATGAGAGCGATTTGCGCCACAACATCACGCACTGGCCCGGTGCCTGGCTCAGGCGCATTGCTTGAGCGATAGTAAAAAGTGACCCGGGGAATGATCTAAAGTTACGATCGAAACGTGTAATCAGAGACCGATCAGGGTGCAATCGCCACACGGTTTTTACCCGCCTTTTTGGCGGCATAAAGGGCGCCATCGGCACGCCTGATCAATGTCACGGCATCTTCGCCAGGCATTCGCAAGGCGACGCCGGCGCTGAAGGTGATCAAAAGCCGTTCGTGATTGACCATGAAGATGCGCTTGGTCAATTCCCGTTGCAAGCGGGTGATCGTTTGCGTGGCCGCCTCCAGTTGCGTATCCGGCAGGATGATCAGGAATTCTTCGCCACCGAAGCGGCCGACGACATCCATCGTGCGCAGCGTTTCCTTCACCAACCCGACCAGATGCACCAGCGCCTCGTCGCCCGCTACATGACCGTGGGTATCGTTCAACCGTTTGAAATCGTCAAGGTCTAGCATGGCAATGCAGAGCGTGCCGCCTTGGCGGTCGACCCTGGCCAGCTCTCGCTCGAATACATCGTCCAGCCCGCGCCGGTTCAAGCTGCCGGTCAACTGATCCTCCCGAACCAGCTCGCTCATTTTTTCCAGTTGCGATTCCAGGTACTGAATCCGGTTTTCCGCTTCCTGCATTTCCTGGCGGGCATTCACCATCTGATCCCGCGACCGTAAGGCTTCGTCCTGTGCGCTTCGGGTATCTCGCATCACGTCTTCGAGGATGCCGTTGAGGTCTTTGACATCCTGTGCTACCGTGATTTTTCGCGAATATTGGTCGATCTTCTGGTGATAATCACCCGTGCTGATCGCCATCGCACCGACTCGGTCGATGAAGGTCATCATCATGCTCTTGACGGTAATTTTCGCGTCCGAAAGGCTATGCTTCAACAGCCCTTGCTTGTAAATCACTTCCTTCAAGCTGGCGGTCGCATCTTTCAACGCCAGGTGCGTGATCGGCCCGTCCAGCAGCCTGTGCACGGCATCGATCTGCCCGTGCAGCCAGCTATCGTCTTCCACCAGTTCTCCGACGTTTTCCAGCAGCAGGCGAAACAGTCTGAGCAATAGCTCCTGTTGTTCGGCCAGATCGCTGCCCTTGGTGTCGAGTTTGAAACAAAGTTTTTTCAGTCGCGCAGCCACATCTAATAAGGCGACTTCGGTACGCGCTTCCTTGGTACCGGCTGCCAAAGTTTCCGCTTCGGTCACCAGATCCGGGGCATTGACGAGCAACGGCGGCACAGCGTAGCCGAGTGTGCGGGTCAGCATCTCGCGCAATATCCTGACTTGAATATCGACATCGGCAGGTGCCGGCGTTGGAGTGGCGGCGGCTGCAACAGTCGCCTTGATGGCAGGCGATATTGCACCAGTCGGTTTCTTGGCCGTTGTAGAAGCGACAGCGTTGTCGACCGATTCGAGCAAATGGCTTTTGCCCAAAGCGGTCAGCATAGAGCTGTAATCGGTCCAGTCGCGCGCCTTCACCGATTTCGCCAGCTGCTGGCCGGTGGTGCCGATAGCGCCGGGCATGGCGGAAAGTTGAGAAGCGAATGTCGACAATACGGTCTCCGCGCTCGATTCGGCAGCGATGCCGACGATGTCGTTGTAGACCTCCCGATAATTATCCGGTGTCGGCGCAATGCGTTGCTTGGCCAGACGGATAAATGCCTCACGGGCGATTTCCGCAGGATTCGGCCGCGGCGGCGGGGTGTCGTGGCTCGCCATACTATTCTTCCTGCACCAATCGGTTTCTGATCGCGTAATGCGTCAGTTCGGCGTTGTGCCGTAATTTCATCTTTTGCAACAGGCGGGAACGATACATGCTGATCGTTTTTACCGACAACGTCAGTTCTCCGGCAATATCGCCGACGGTCTTGCCGGCAGCAATCATGAGCAACGTTTGGTATTCACGATCCGAGAGTGTCTCGTGCGGCGGAATTTCCCGATCGTCGCCGACCTGGTTGGCAAGCTGTTGCGCCAGTTCGATACTGATGTATTTGCGACCCTGCGCAACCTGGCGGATCGCATCGACTAATTCTGCCGGCGCACTTTGCTTGTTAAGGTAGCCGGAAGCACCGGCCTTGAGCGCGCGGATCGCATACTGATCTTCCCGATGCATCGACAACATCAGTACCGCCAGTTTCGGAAACTCTTGTCGAAACTGTTTCAACACTTCGATGCCGTTACGGTCTGGCATGGAAATATCTAGCAATAACACATCGAAATCGGCCGTACGCGCCAGCTTGAAGGCCTCGAGCCCGCTTGCGGCGTCGCCCCCGACTTCGATATCGCGGGTATGTGCGACTATGTGCCGTAAGCCTTCGCGCACGATGGCATGGTCGTCTGCAATCAATACTTGCAACGCTGGCAAACCTGTCGAGGAACCGGTCATCGTCCTGCCCGCGGAGCTTTGACAGAGATCACAGTGCCACCCCCGACGTTGCGGCTCACCGTCAATTTGCCGCCGATGCTGTTTGCGCGTTCGATCATGCCGCGAATACCGAGCGCTTGACGGTTCGACATATCTGGTATCGGATCGCTGCAGCCGACGCCGTTGTCGGCCACTCTCAATTGCACCGTACGCTTACTGCCACCCAAAGTTACGCAGACCTGGGAAGCCTGGGCATGTTTGCTGATGTTGGTAAGCGACTCCTGAAGAATACGAAACAAAGTCGTCGCCAGCTCGGCCGGCACGATTGCCGTTTCATCTTCGGCATCGAGGCTGCAATCGATGTTGGTCTGTTTGCGAAACTCCCGTAGCTGCCACTCTATGGCGGCTACCAGCCCGAAATCGAGAACGCTCGGGCGAAGATTGGTTGCAAGCCGATGCATCGACTCGATGGTGCGGTCGACCAGGCTATCCAGATAAGCTGCATTTTCCGCCAGTGTCGGTTCGGTCGGCAGATTGCGCGTCAACATTGCCAGGGCCATCTTTATCGCTGTCAGGTTGCCGCCCAATTCATCGTGTATTTCACGTGCGATCCGAGCGCGCTCGTCTTCGCGGGCAAGGTCCGCATGCCTCGCCATTTGCGGCGAGATAGGCTGCTCTTTCGGTGGTGTTTCGGTCGAGCTGATGGAAATCATCTGGTAACCGCTAACCTGTTGCTTCGAGGATTCATATTTTGCCTCAAGTACGGAGGCAGATCACGCGATCCGGGTAATTTTCGGGGTTTCTGTGCTGGCCAGCGGTGCGATCCAATTACTGATCCATTGCGGCAGTTGGTCCGACGGTATCGGCCGGCTCATGAAATAGCCCTGGCCCTGGTCGCAACCCATTGCCGCCAATTGCTTCCACACAGCTTCGCTTTCGATGCCTTCGGCTACCACCCGCAGACCCATGTTGTGGCCCAGATCGATCGTCGAGCGTACGATCTTGGCGTCGTCGGCACCGCTTTCCATATTCATGACGAATGACTTGTCGATCTTTAATTCATCGACCGGTAATCGTTTCAGATAGGCGAGGGAAGAGTAGCCGGTGCCGAAGTCGTCGATGGAGAGCTGCACGCCCATGGCATTGAACCGCTCCAGCGTTAGCTGCGCCCGCACCGGATCGTCCATGATCGCGCTTTCCGTGATCTCCAGGCAAAAAGACGAAGGTTGAACCTGATGACGTGCCAACACTTCGGCAAACTTTGCCGGTAGCTCTTGATCGAGCAGATCGCGGGTCGATAGATTGGCCGATATTTTTACGTGAATGCCTTGCAGCGCTAGTGCACGACACAATGCTGCGGACTCTTCCAGCACCCAACGTGTGAGCATTCGAATGAAACCGGTTTTTTCAGCAAAGGGGATGAAATTATCCGGAAAAATCATGCCTTTTTCTGGATGCACCCAGCGAATCAGTGCTTCGAGGCCGATCAGCTTACCGCTCGATAGCGACAGCTTCGGCTGTACATAAAGCCGGAATTCATTCCGTTCCAGTGCCCGTCGCAATTCACTCAGCATCGACAGGCTTTGCTGGCTGCCCTTATCGAGAGCCGGGTCGTACACCACCGCTTCATTGCCGGTTTTCTTGGCCGCGTACATGGCGATCTCAGCCCGCGATAGCAAAGATTCTGCATCGTTGCCGTGCTCGGGATAGCCAGCTATTCCAATGCCTGCGCCCAGGTCCACGGTTTGATCTTCCAAAGAAATTGGTTCTTCCAGCGACTGCAGGATACGCGCTGCTACGGCCTGCGCCTCGGGCAAGGGCATTTCCAGCAAGATCGCGAATTCATCGCCTCCGAGACGGGCGACCTGATCGTTTTCACATCGGATCTGCAATTTCAGACGCTCGCCGACCTGGCGCAACAAGGCATCGCCAAAGGTGTGACCGAGCACGTCGTTGACGTTCTTGAAGCGGTCCAGATCCATCATGATGATGTACAGCGGGCGACCACTCTTTGCCGCTTTGCGGATCGCTTCCGAAAGCTGCATGGAAAAACGGGCACGATTAGGCAGATTGGTAAGCGTATCCCAATAAGCCAACCGGCCGATTTCCTGCTCGCGTCGCAGAATGCCGACACGCATGGTTTCGAATGCTCGTGATAGTGCCCCGATCTCGTCGTCGCCTCGTGCCGCAACACCGGCGCTGTAGTCGCCACGGCCGAACCGCTCGGCGATTCGTGCAAGGTCTTTCAATGGCGTGGTAATGCGGCGCGCTGTCAGGAAGCTACCAGCCACCGCGATTAAGATACCCAGCGCCGTCAGCAACAGCAGGCTGGTCTGTAGCTTGCGGTAAGGTGCAATCGCCTCGCTCACCGAACGCTGCAGTAGCGCCAGCGCAATATGATCGCCTTCGCGGGCGATCGGCAGGGCACGCACGGTGTATTGGCCACTCGTCGTCTCCAGATCGGTCACAAAAATATTCAGTGAGGTCGCTACGCTCTGTATTTGCTGCGCAACCACCACCGCTTCCTCTTTGGGCAGGGTCGATACGTCATTGACCCATTTACCATCTCGACCGGCGGTCAGGATCGATACCTGTAAGCCGGAGAGCGCTCGCATGTCGGTTACCAGTTGCGTATCGATCGGGAAAGTCATCGCAACCCATCCGACCGTGAGTGGCGCTTTGACGGGCACGACCACCACCTGGTAGGGATGGCGATCGATCAAGGTATTTCCGCTTGCGCTGCCAGTGGCGGCAGTCTGATCGACCAGCCGCAGGATCGACTGCAACAAGTCCGGCGGCGTTTTGTCTATGGAAGATGCCTTGATCATACGGTCTTGGCCGATCAATACCGCTGTCGCCGCGCCGATCCGGGCACCGTGATTAGCCAATGCCGAAGCGATTGTTTCCCGATCGTTGCTAGTGACTGCCTCACGAAAACCGAAGTCCGCTGCCAGCAGCTGTGCACCCTCCGTCAGCCGCTGGGCATTTTGTTGCAGCAATCGTTTAAACACCCGTTCCGAAATTTCCAATTCACTGCGAATCGAGGCACGCGCGTTGTGATCGATGCCGCTACGGATGGCGACAAAGCCTGCCAGCTGTACTAGCAGCATCATAAAAAGAAACAGCCCTACGATCCGGCTTTCGAAGCTTCGAAAACGCATCGTGCTCTCCTTACCGCACCGTTGGCGATTTAACGGCAACCTGCACGCTGGCCGTCGTGTCGGCTGTAGCCAGTACCATTGTTTGCGACTGGACCTGGCCCGGCTCGGTCATCAAGTAATGCCAGGATTTCAAAGCGAATTTGCCGGCAGCGACATTTTCGATACGCGCCATGCCGCTGGCATCCGTACGGGCGAAGTAGGGCGTGTCGACGATGTGGATGTACGCCATCATTTGATCGTGAATATTGCAACCCACTACTACGGTACCCGGTTTGTCGAAAACAACCGGTGCGCCCGGCACGCCGGAATACAACTTCAGCTCGAACACCTTTGGCGTAGAAAATGAATAAACATGATGGCGCACCGTATCGTTATTCGGAAACGATACCTTGGTGCCGACCTGCACCACCGTCACTAGCGGCGCGAACTTGCGTGCTTTCTGTTCGATATCGGCTTTGCGCAACGTCTGCGGCAATGCCTGCTTTCCAGTTGCTTCCAGATACACCACGGCATCTGCAAGCGGCTGGCCGGCGGAATCTGTCACCCGTACCGACACGTTGCCAGCCATCGCGTTCGACGCTACTGTCGATAACATCACGAAAGCCAATACGACTGACCGGGCAAATCCTGTCGTCATTTCTGTAAAGCGCATCGGTCGGACCCCAAAACATTGGTAAGCGACGATGACAGGATGACAACGCGGCTTGGTACAATAAATTGTTCAGGAGAAACAATAACATATCTTCAGGGAAATTACTGTCCGGGTTGCATAGGTGCGGTGGTTTTAAGTGTGCAGCGAAACATTTGCACCGATAGCGCGCTGCTTCGGCAGGGCTTCCAATGTCTGCGGCAAGCTGCTATGATCTCGCTTTACGCGGCTGTAGCTCAGCTGGATAGAGTACTTGGCTACGAACCAAGGGGTCGTGGGTTCGATTCCTGCCAGCCGCACCAGTATTAGCAAGGGGTCCACAGAAATGTGGGCCCTTTTTGTTTTGGGGTTGTGACGGATTTGTGCCATTAATATTTGGTATCGGACTCGTCTAAGGCCGCCAATTAGGTCCTTGTTTGCGGGAAAGCGCCTGCAACCCAACAGTTGATTCACTTCTGGTTATTGAGTTATCGAGTACTATTGCTCGAATACAAGAAATGACGGAGTTGTGAATGAAGTCAGAGCTAGCTTCTTACCGCGCCTTCACCAGCCCAGCACGGCTAAATAAGAGCATTAACGGCCTAGTCGGACTGATCGAGGGCATTTCCATCGATGGTCTTATCAACACAGCCGAAGTCGCGTTCCTCGATCGATGGCTTGCTGAGCACAGGGCTGTCCTCGACAAGCACCCGTTCAATGAGCTTGCTCCTGTTGTCCAAGCCGCTATAGCGGATGGCTTGCTTACCGAGGAAGAGCGTCTCGACATTTTGTGGCTTTGCAAGCGACTCACTTCAACCGAATTTTATGATCAGACAACCGCTGATCTGCAGCGGCTACATGCTGTAGTCGGAGGAATCATCGCGGACGGCCATATTTCCACCGAAGAGTTGCGCGTGACCTGCCCGGGGATTTCAAGACCGCGGATAATTTGAGAAGATAGCTCCTTGC
>JAZKGZ010000006.1:366081-371734 GCA_040385645.1 Pseudomonadota bacterium | reverse complement strand
CGCTACCGGCCAAGATGTTTGTCGTTAAACCGGACAGAATGATTGTCGCGCACCACCCATCTAAACCCGATCTGGAAACTGCGCTACTTCGACGACATCGAAGGCGTGTTGACGTCGGATGATGCGACGCGGGCGCAGGGTGAATCGCAAATCCTCATCACTACCCACGACCCGATGATGGTTGGTAGCCTGCGACGCGAACAGGTACATATCATCCGACGTGAGGGCGGAAACACTGTAGTCGATACCCCGCATGAACACCCCCAAGGAATGGGTGTGGCGGGGCTGCTGAAGAGCGAGCTGTTCGGATTGCCTTCAACGCTGGATCAACAAACGCTAGAAGACCTGCAGCGACGCAATGAGCTAACCGCGAAAAAGGCCGGCGAAGGGCTGACGAAGGCTGAACAAGGAGAGTTAGATCGACTGCGCCGCTACTTGGAGGAATTGGGGTTTTCACGCGAGTACCGTGATCCGATGTACCAACTATTCGTTCAGAAGATGTACGCGGCCAAATCTCAACCCATAAACAAGCTTTTATCACCGGAAGAATTGGCAGAGCAAGAAGCTTTGGCCGCCAGTATCGTGAGGGAGCTAGTATCAACGGAGCGCAAAGGTGAGTTGGCGGAACTTGCCAAGCTGTTAAAGCAAGGAGGCATGTAAGCCATGCGTAAAGTCTCAATACCAGATGGACAGAAGCCCCCACAAGATTGGTTGGATGAAGCCAAATGTATAACGGATGCCCTGGCCGCTGCAAGAAGTGGGGACGAGCGCGATGTCCTTATCGAACAACACGCCCGACTGTGGCGCGATGCTCGAATTCGGAACTGGCTGCTGAGCTTGTTTCATAATAAATGCTGGTACACAGAGGCCCAAGAGGCCGCATCGGCATACCACGTTGACCATTACCGGCCTAAAGGGCAAGTGTCTGATATTGGGCGAATCACGCCCGAATCGGGTTATTGGTGGCTGGCTTTCGATTGGCAAAACTACCGGATATGCGGCCAACTCATTAATGTCAAGAAGAGCGATGTGTTCCCGCTTTTAGGGGGATATAGGGCTACGTGCGATGACCCCGGAAGCCTCCGGTTGGAAGCCGCCACTTTGATTGACCCCACCACGGATGACGCCAGACTGGTCAGTTTCGAAATGGATGAGGACGGCTGCAGGGCTTTGCCGATGCCGGGCGCCGACGAGGAAGACAGTGCGCGCGTGATGGCAACTATCGAAATCATTGGGCTTAACCGGCTGGATAGGCTGAATCAGAAACGAGCCGATGTCTGGCGTAATTGCCAGGAAAAGCTGGCCAGCTATGAAGCTGCAGTAGACGAACCGCCAGCACTGAAGAAACTTCGACGTGCGCTCATTATTGATGATTTGAAAAAGCGTGTGCGGTATGAAAGTGAGTTGTCGTCTGTGGCAGAGGCGTGTATTCGCAAACTTGGGTCTGAAGTAGTAAAGGCTCAGATTAGTGGATAACTCACACATATTTAACCCACAAGCACGACCAACCCGGCCGCGCGATTGGCGATCCCGCAGTTTTTGCGGAGATTTACGTCGTTATTCTCTGCAAAAACAATGTAACAGCACAAATCAGGCATAAGAAGGGCAAACTGCGCCTTGTAGGATATGAATGCGTGGCAGATTTGAAATCAAACGCCTCTTTTATTTCCCGATCGGAAAATATACCTTGTATGCAGCCGGCTTATGGCTGATGATTTCCCGAACGGGAAATTGGACAGGCTATGACATCCATTCAATCACCTCAACAACTCGGCGACACAATGCGCGCCGCCCGCAAACAGCTTGGGCTGACACAGCCCCAGTTGGCGCTTGCGGCTGGGACCTCTCGAAAGTCACCTTACCTCTATAAGTCGTTGAGCTCGTAGCTGGTGCTACGTCCACCCGCGTCCGATTTGCGTAAGACGCCACGGGACAGCAGATCCGTTATGTCGCGCAGAGCGGTGTCCGGCGAACACTTGGCAATCGCGCCCCACTTGCTGCTGGTGAGCTTGCCCTCAAAACCATCGAGCAGCCGGTTGACCAGCTTTACTTGCCGCTCGTTGAACGGTGCAGAGCCAGGCGCGGCCCAGCGCTGCCAGAACCGCGTTTTTGCCAGCACGGCGTCGAGCGTGTGCTGTGCCTGGTCGACGGCACGATGCAGTGTGGCGAGGAACCACGCGAGCCATTCGGTGACATCCAGCGATTGCTTTTGGGTGCGCTCAAGGATGTCGTAGTAGGCTTTGCGCTCCCGCTGGATCTGCGCCGACAGGCTGTAGAAACGCTGTGGGCTACCATCAGCACGGGCAAGGAACAGATCGCCAACGGCACGCGCGATGCGGCCGTTGCCATCGTCGAAAGGGTGAAGCGTGACGAACCACAGGTGCGCGAGCCCGGCCTTGATCAGCGGCGGTTCGTTCGACGCGCTGTTGGCCCAGACCAAAAAGCGGTTGGTCTCGGACTCCAGCCGTTCGGCCGGCGGTGCCTCAAAATGCACGCGTTGACGCCCCAACGGCCCGGAGACCACCTGCATCGGACCGGTAACATCGTCGCGCCAGCCGCCCACGTTGATTTGAACCAAACCCGAATAGCCCGTGGGGAACAAGGCGGCATGCCACCCTAGCAGACGGTTTCGGGTGACAGGTGCGTTGTAATTGGCGGTGGCGTCAAGCACCATCTCGACCACGCCTTCGACGTAACGATCCACCGGGGCCAGAGCACCGATATCGACGCCGAGTCGCCGCGCGATGGAAGAACGTACAGACTCGACGTTGAGCCGTTCGCCTTCGATCTCACTGGTCTTGATCACGTCCTCGGTCAACACCGACAGGCTGGCCTGGTCACGCAGGGCCATGCCGACTTCGGCCAATCGGCCCGTTAGCAAACCCTGAGCATGACTGACTTTGACCATTGCCTGAGTTAGATCCGTCAGATCAAAGCGCCAGCTTGGCCAGTCGCTGGCTTGCCAGATGTAAGTATAATCGCCGCTTTTCATGCGGAGATTATAGGGCATATTCTCCGCATGTACAAATTATTCACCGCATATTATGCGGTGATAACGCGCAGTATTCGCTGCACCACAACGCAAACCAATCGGGCTATCAACGACTCGCATCGATTTGGTGGGGCAGAAGGATTGATGTCCATGCTTAATGTGTGCATCTCCACTTGAACCAAACTTGCCGCTAAACCTCAAATCGCGAATGGCGTTACCCTATATCCCATCACGTTAAACCGGATCGACGATGTCGCCTTACGAACTCGAACAAGAAGTAAAAATTTTATGTGATGGCTGCGACGCCGCAGGTATCGGCACTTGGGAATGGGACTTTGCTTCTAACCGGGTTCGCTGGAATCGCTCGATGGCGGTGCTGTTCGATGCCGATCAGGATCGCTTGGATTTGACGAGCACGGAATCGATGGCGGGCGTGTTTGCTGAAGATCTTTCAGAGATGCACGAACGTATCGGCACAGCCATTCGCGACCGTACCGAGTGCACGACCGAATTTCGCATCGCATGTAAAGATGGGACGACACGTCGCCTGCGTTCGCATGGCAAAGCGCTTTATGACGTCGATGGCAAAGCCAGCAATTTCGTTGGCGTGACATCCAGAGTCGAAGATCCAATGGAATACCAAAGGCAGGCCCAGACGATTGCCGAGCAGGCGACACGAGATCTGGCCGAACGCGCCGACCGCATGACCGATGAATTTCTGGCTACCCTATCGCATGAATTACGCACTCCGCTGAATGCGGTACTCGGCTGGGCGCAGATTCTGCGCCTTAAAACCAAGGATGGCACCGACGACATCAAGCGCGGCTTGGAAGCCATCGAGCGTAACGCACGACTTCAGACCCAGCTGATCGACGACATGCTCGATATGAGCCGCATCATCACTGGCAAAGTCAGGCTGGAAGTTCAAGTCATGCATCCACTCGATGCCATCGAGGCAGCAATCGAAACCATTCAGCCGATTGCCAACGCAAAAGGCGTATCGATCGAAAAGATGCTGAGCCCGCAAGCCGGACCGATATCGGCAGACCCGAGCAGGTTGCAGCAAATTATATGGAACCTGCTGTCGAATGCGGTGAAATTCACGCCGGCCGGCGGCAATGTGCGAGTGGTGCTGACATCGACAACCAATCAGGTATTGATCGAGATCATCGACAACGGCGTCGGCATGACGGCGCAATTTCTGTCGCACGTATTCGAACGCCTGCGTCAAGAGAACGGCTCCGACAACCGAACGCACAGTGGGCTTGGGTTAGGATTGGCGATCGTGAAGCAATTGGTAGACTTGCA
This sequence comes from Pseudomonadota bacterium, assembly GCA_040385645.1. Lineage (GTDB taxonomy): Bacteria > Pseudomonadota > Gammaproteobacteria > Burkholderiales > Burkholderiaceae_D > JANXSS01. The sequence continues at coordinate 367,434 of JAZKGZ010000006.1, read as the reverse complement.
CGGGGGTACCGTGCATGCAGCTTCGCCAGGATCAGGCCTGGGTACGACCATGTCGGTCGGGTTGCCGTTGTTAGAGTGAGCTTATTACAGTGAGCTTATTACAGTAAGTTTGCTCCAGTAACCCGCAACGCCGCAATCGCTCCCATACGTCTCAGCGCAAACAACCAGCCACCAAATATCTAATTAACTGTCGATAGGCATCACGTTGCTCGGGTGCCTGCATCAGCCAGATGGCAATCAGGTCTTCCTGGGGATCGATCCAGAAGTAAGTGCCGGCAAGCCCGCTCCAATTGAAGTCGCCGACCGATCCGGGCGTGTAGGCACCACCTGCGTGCGTGCGCACCGCAAAACCCAAACCGAATCCGTAACCGGGACCTGGAAGATAGGCAGGGCCGTTCAACGCATCGGGCAACACCGCAAGATGGTCAGCAGTCATAAAAGCGACCGTCTTACGTGAAAGTAGCCGCACGTCCTCGAGCACGCCGCCATTGGCGAGCATCTGCGCGAAGCGCAGGTAGTCGCGCGCAGTCGATACCAGCCCGCCACCGCCGGAAAGCAATAATGGCCGGGTGCGGATGTCGTGCAATTGCACTTCGATGGCCTGATCCGGCTCGACCTCGAACGCTTCGGCGATCCGGGCATGCTTCGCCGGTTCGACCCAGAAACCGGTATCGTTCATTCCCAGTGGTGCAAAGATGCGCTCATGCAAAACCACATCGAGCGGCTGCCCGCATAGTCGTTCTAGCAAGGCACCCAGTACATCCGTAGCGCGGCTGTATTCCCAACAGGTGCCGGGTTGCATGGCCAGTGGCAGGGCGGCAATCTTGCTGACTACTTCGTCGTTGGTCAGCGAAATTTCCTCTACACCCGACGCACAATAAGCCGCCTTCACCAATGTCGGCGTGCCGAATTTGCCGTAAGTCAGGCCTGCCGTATGGCGCAGCAAATCCTGGATGGTCATCGGCTTCTTGCAAGGTTCAAGTTGCAGCACCGGCACGCCATCGATGCCGACGACTTCCACGCCAACCTGGACGTTGGCAAACTCCGGCAAATGCTTTGTCACCGGATCGCTGATCAACAAACGCCCTTGTTCGACCAACATCATGATGGCAACCGACACCACCGGCTTGGTCATCGAATAGATACGAAAAATGGCATCCATCGTCATCGGCGTCTCAGCCAAAGGTGACTGACGGCCGAACGCCGCTTCGAATCGCTGACCGTGGCGTTGCAGCAGGATCGCGGCACCCGGAATATGGCCACGTGCCACGCGGGCCTCGATGACATCGTGCAGGCGCTTCAAGCCGCCTGGATCGAAGCCTCCGCCACCTGCAGGAGGAGGTCGAATGGGTT
>JAZKGZ010000006.1:0-365981 GCA_040385645.1 Pseudomonadota bacterium | reverse complement strand
GATTGGGTTGATTGGGTTGATTGGGTTGATTGGGTTGATTGGGTTGATTGGGTTGATTGGGTTGTTCGCTCATGTGCTGGCTCTCTTCAAAGCTTCTTTTTAACAAGCTGTTTTTCAAAAGCGATATCGCTTTTTGTCATGCGACGCGGTATCTGCGGGCCGTAGGCGTTGACGTAAGCGACGAAGTCGTCCAGCGGTAAAGGCTCACCAATTTTTTGCACTGCGCCCGGAGTTTCAGGACTCACAACGGTACTCACGAGTTGGAACAGGCCGTTGGCCCCCAGAATGAATGAATAGTCGGCATTGTCGGAGCGCCTTTTTAAGCGCTCGACGGCTGCCGTTGCACGGGTTGATCGCATAAACACTATTCCTTGTTTTCATATTTCATCTTGCGCCAACAGCCGCAGCACATGTGCTGCGGCCACCAACCCGAATGCTGCGGTAACGACGACTGCCGAGCCAAACCCAGCGCAATGTAGGCCCGTGACGCCCTTAGCCGAATCTGCAGGCGTTTCGTCGCCTTCCTCATCCGGCGTTAGCGGAAATCGCAACGGCTCTGTAGAAAATACGGCGTCGATACCGAATTTATTCTTGGTACCTCGCGGAAAACCATGCTCTGCCCGCAGCCGTTTGCGCACTTTGGCAAGCAACGGCTCTTGTTCGGTCCGACACAGATCGCGCACTTCGATACGGGTCGGGTCGATCTGGCCACCGGCACCGCCGATCGTCACCAGCCGCAATTTGTGTGTGCGGCAATAAGCAATGAGCGCCGTCTTGGCACGAACGTTGTCGATGGCATCGACGATGAAATCATAAGAGCGGCTGCCGATCAGCGGCTCCAGGTTGTCCGCCGTCAGAAACTCTTCGATTTGTACCACTTCACAATACGGATTGATCTGTGCAATCCGCTGCGCTAGTGCAGACACTTTCGCCATGCCGATGGTATCGGTCAGGGCATGAATCTGACGGTTCACATTCGATTCGGCGAGGTGGTCGAGATCGATCATGGTGATACGACCGACTGCGGAACGTGCCAACGCTTCCACCACCCAGGAGCCGACGCCACCGACACCGATCACGCACACATGCGCCCCCTGAAAGCGCGCCAGTGCAAAGGCACCGTAAAGGCGGGCGATGCCGCCGAAGCGGCGTTCGAAATCGATATCATGCTCTGGTTTCATGACTGCATTCTAACGGAGCGAAACGTCGGTTATCCCCAACGCTAGTCGTTCAACATTTCCAGTTATGAATCACTGGACGCTCAAGACGGTGTTAACCTACTGCCTTCGAAGGGAACACCAATATGTCGATTTCCGATTTACGCAAGGAATACAGCCAGGCTAGCTTGGCGAAAGCCGATACCCTGCCCGAACCGGTCGCGCAATTCGAGAAATGGCTCGATGAAGCAATCGCGGCTGCGATGCCGGAGCCGACGGCGATGAGCCTGGCCACCGTCGATGCCAACGGCCGGCCATCTTCACGCATCGTGCTGCTCAAACAGTTCGATCCGACAGGCTTCGTCTGGTACACCAACTATGCCAGCCGCAAGGGTCACGATCTGCAAAACAATGCGCATGCGGCATTATTGTTTCATTGGGTCGAGCTGGAGCGTCAGGTGCGCATCGAAGGCAAGGTCATGCGCATATCGGCCGCCGAAAGCGATGCCTATTTCGAAAGCCGGCCTTTGGGTAGCCGCCTCGGTGCCATCGCCTCGGCGCAGAGTGAACCGATTACCGACCGTGCCGCGCTCGAACGTCGTTTCGCTGCAACCGAGACGGAGCAAGGCATGCATCCGATACGCCCGGCACATTGGGGCGGTTACCGGCTGGAGCCGGATTATCTGGAATTTTGGCAAGGCCGGCGCTCGCGCCTGCACGACCGAATCGCCTATGCATTGCAACCCCAGGCAGGCTGGAAGCGCGAGCGGCTGCAACCCTAAACAATCCCACGCACCAAATCATGTTTCAAATGACGCAATTCTTGACCTTATATTCTTCCGCTGCGCTGGACAACCTCATCGGATCGCTCGCGGCGTTCTTAACCACGCTGGCCTTCGTCCCACAAGCTTGGCTAACGTGGAAATCTAGACGTGCCGAAGGTATTTCATTGGGCATGTACAGCATTTTTACGATCGGCGTTGCGCTCTGGCTGGTATATGGCCTCATGCTCGGTGCATGGCCCGTCATTATTGCCAATCTGGTGACGCTGATCCTGGCAATGTTTATATTGGGTATGAAAATACGCTTCGGATGATTGCCTGTAAATCGCTTGGCGCGCCCGAAATAAATATATCAAGCGCCGATCAAGTGCTGCAAGACACTCTCTGATCCGTGTGCGGCGCGTGTGAGGCGGTCGCCAACCGCTTGCCAGTCGTTTGACTTAGGTAATGCTTCTACCAAAATCATGTCGGTACCGGCCTGGTCCAATTGACGCAGCACTGCATAGAGATCGTGCGCGTAAGCACTGGGGTCAGAAGGCATGGCCCGGCGGACAAGATTGCCTGCCATTTCTATCTTAGCTGGCCAGGCGTGGGTGGCCACAGACGTTGAAGAACCGAGTGCGGCATCTGCCGCATATAAGTCGCCGGCAGCGAAAACGGTGTGATGCATCAGCGCCACACGACGACCAAGCGCCAGCAATATTTTGAGGGTTTGTGGAAGCTGCCCGGTCGACACCAACGCCACCGGCGTGCGCGGCGCGTAATGCGATGCCAGCGAACCCGAGACGCGGGGCGCTTGCACATCGGGTGTACCCGGCATGACGCCCAGCAGTTCAGCAATCTCCACGCTACTGATACCACCGGGGCGTAGCAACACCGGACGATCACGCGTTAAATCCAGTATCGTCGACTCGATACCGACCGCACTTTGCCCACCTTCGAGTATGCAGCCGACCCACGGCGAATCGCGGAATTCTTCGCGAACATGGCTAGCAGTGGTCGGGCTGACATGACCGAAGCGGTTTGCCGACGGTGCGGCTATACCGCCGCCGCCTGTCTTGAACGTGTGCAGCAATGCCTGTGCGACCGGGTGCGCAGGGCAACGCAAACCGATCGACGCTTGCCCACCTGTTACCACATCTGATATGTGCGTCGCCCGCGGCAGGATCAGCGTCAGCGGGCCTGGCCAAAACGCCGCGATCAGCTTTTGCGCCGGTATATTGACATTGCTGCTCCAATAACCAGGGTCGGCGTTGGTGGCTAGATGAACGATCAGCGGGTGGTTGGCGGGTCTGCCTTTGGCGGCATAGATTGCGCCGACAGCGACTGGGTTTTCTGCATCGGCACCTAAGCCGTAGACCGTTTCGGTCGGAAACGCTACCAGGCCACCGTGCTCCAGGATTCGGGCAGCGGCAGCAATTTCCCGATCAAGGTCCGATACCCGCCCGGGTGTCTCGGGCCTAGTGTTCACAACGCGCTGTTCACGGCGCGATACCCAGAATCCCGCAGGCGGCATGCAGGCTGGCGACAGCCGCTTTTAGCGTCGGTGCGACGAAGGTGACGTGCCCCATCTTGCGGCCACATCGCGCTTCCTCTTTGCCATACAGATGCAGACAGGCTCCGGGTAGCGCTAGAATTTTTTCCCAGGCCGGCTCGCGCGGCATCGCGTTATCGGACTTGCCTTCGATGTCGGCGGATTCGAACCATAGATCCCCCAACAGGTTGAGCATGGCAGCCGGCGAATGCTGGCGTACATCACCCAGGGGCAGGCGTGCCATGGCGCGAACCTGTTGGGCGAACTGGCTGGTGACGCAGGCATCGATCGTATAGTGGCCGCTGTTGTGCGGGCGCGGTGCCATCTCGTTCACCACCAGGCTACCGTCTGTCAGCACAAAAAATTCGATGCACAGCACACCGACATAATTAAGCCGATCGACATACACCAGCGCGGCCGCCTGCGCCTTGGCAACGGCTTCCTGCGGCGCGTGCAGGGCTGGCACCAAAGTGGTGTGCAAAATACCGTTGCGATGCACGTTTTCTGCAATTGGATAGACCAGCGCCTGACCATCGGCACCGCGCGCGACCAGCACCGATACTTCGCAGGCAAGCGGCAGTAGCTGCTCCAGTACACAACCGGCACCTTCCATGCTGTCGAACGCATGCTGCAGATCTTCACGGCTGTGTACACGAACCTGACCTTTGCCGTCGTAACCGAGCCGTACGGTTTTGAGAAGGCCGGGCAACACACTATCGGGAACATTGGCCAGATCGCTACGTTGGCGAATCAGGAAGTGCGGTGCCGGCATGACACCAGAAGCAGCGGCACATTCACTGAAAAAGTGTTTTTCAGCCATCCGGTCTTGGGCGATCGCCACACAGGCCGCCGACGGCGCGACGAACGCCTCACGTGCCAACGCCTTCAAGGAATCCGCCGGCACATTTTCAAATTCGGTCGTGACGGCATGGCATTGCCCGCCCATGTCGCTCAAGGCAACGGCATCTTCGTAATCCGCACACAAAAAATGATCCGCCGCATGGCTGGCAGGGCAATCCGCAACCGGCTCGAGCACGGCCACCTTAAAGCCCATCGCCTGGGCCGCATGCGCGAACATGCGACCGAGCTGGCCGCCGCCCATGACGCCGAGCCAGGTGGCCGGCGATACCCCGGGCGTGCAAGCGCCGGACTTAATCATAAGATCGACGGCAGAACCATTGCCGTCGCAGCATCAGTCTGTGCCGACCGGTATAGCTCCAGAAGTTGGGCTAGCGCGTCATCGGTGGTGGCAAGCATGGCGATTGCCGCCAGCGCTGCATTCGCAGCACCCGCCTCACCGATAGCGAAGGTTGCCACTGGAATACCTTTGGGCATCTGCACGATGGAAAGCAAAGAATCTTCGCCACGCAGATACTTGGAGGGTACCGGTACACCCAGCACCGGTACGATGGTTTTTGCGGCAAGCATGCCCGGCAGATGGGCAGCTCCGCCTGCACCGGCAATAATCACCCGCAAGCCACGGCTTCGCGCGCTTTCGGCATAAGCGAACATGGCGTCCGGCATGCGGTGTGCCGACACGACCCGTGCCTCGTAGGCGATATCGAATTGCTTGAGTATGGCCACCGTATGCTGCATGACTTCCCAGTCGGAGGAAGAGCCCATGACCACACCGACGACGATGTCGGTGGCCGGTGCTGCCTGAGAAGTCGGTTCGGTCGAAGTCACGATGCTCATGTCAACCTTCCAGCGTCGCGCCGGTGAGACGCGTCAGCGCCTCACGATATTTCGCACCGGTTTTGGCGATTACTTCTTCCGGCAGGTTGGGTGCCGGTGCCATCTTGTTCCAGTCGGCGAGCGTTTCCAGATAATCGCGCACGAACTGCTTGTCGAAAGACGGTGGTGAATTACCTGGCACGTAAGAATCCATTGGCCAGAAACGGGAAGAATCGGCCGTCAACACTTCATCCATCAGATGCAAGGTACCTTGTGCGTCCAGCCCGAACTCGAATTTCGTGTCGGCGATGATGATGCCGCGGGTCGCTGCAAAATCGGCGGCACGTTGGTAGAGAGCGATGCTGATGTCGCGGATGCGTGCCGCCAACTCGGCACCGATACGTATTTCCATTTCGGCGAATGAAATATTTTCATCATGCTCGCCCAGCTCGGCTTTCGCCGCCGGGGTAAAAATCGGCGCAGCGAGCTTGTCTGCCTGCCGCAGGCCGGCAGGTAATGCGACACCGCATACGGCACCGGTCGACTGATAATCCTTCCAGCCAGAGCCGATCAAGTATCCACGCACTACTGCTTCGACCATGATCGGCTGCAGGCGTTTGGCTACCACTGCCCTGCCCTCCACCTGTGCCGCTTCGGACGCTGCTACGACAGTGGCCGGCGCGATACCGGTCAGGTGATTCGGCACGATGCCGGCGAGCTTCTCGAACCAGAAATCCGACATCTGATTCAATACCCTGCCCTTGCCGGGAATCGCTTCGTTCATCACGACGTCGAATGCCGAAAGGCGATCCGAGGTGACGATCAGAATCTTGTCGTCACCGACGGCGTAGTTATCGCGTACCTTGCCGCGACCCAGCAGCGGCAAGGATTTGATCGTGGAATGGTAAAGACTGTTCATGACCCTGCCAGCACCTTACTGTACGATCTGCGATAGCTTGCCCGACTTGTAAAGTTCGGCGATCTTTTCCAGTGGCAGCGGCTTGATCTTGCCAGCCTGTCCTTCGCAACCGAAAGCGATGAAACGCGCCTTGCAAACGGCTTTGGCCGCTTCACGCGCGGGCTTCAAATAGTCACGCGGATCGAACTTGCCCGGGTTTTCGCCGAAATAACGGCGAATGGCACCGGTCATGGCCAGACGAATATCGGTATCGATATTGATCTTGCGTACGCCGTGCTTGATGCCTTCTTGTATTTCCTCGACCGGCACGCCGTAGGTTTCTTTCATGTCACCGCCGAATTCACGAATCTCGGCCAACAATTCCTGCGGCACCGACGAGGAGCCATGCATCACCAGATGTGTATTCGGAATGCGCGCGTGGATTTCTTTGATGCGCTCGATGGCCAGGATGTCGCCAGTGGGTTTGCGAGAAAACTTGTAGGCACCGTGCGAGGTGCCGATAGCGATCGCCAGGGCGTCGCATTGCGTGCGATGCACGAAGTCGGCAGCCTGGTCGACGTCGGTGAGCAACTGCTCACGCGTCATGGTGCCTTCCGCGCCATGGCCGTCTTCTTTGTCGCCCATCATGGTTTCGAGCGAACCCAATACGCCCAGTTCGGCTTCGACCGTCACGCCGATCGCATGCGAAAACTCCACCACCCGGCGTGACACTTCCACATTGTATTCATAGCTGGCAACCGACTTGCCGTCCTCCATCAACGAACCATCCATCATCACCGAACTGAAACCGGAACGGATGGCCGTCATGCATACAGCCGGTGATTGCCCGTGATCCTGATGCATCACGACCGGCACATGCGGATAAGCTTCGATAGCTGCGGAAATCAAATGGCGCAGAAATGACTCGCCGGCATATTTGCGGGCACCGGCAGAGGCTTGCATGATCACCGGCGAGCCGGTTTCATGTGCCGCTTCCATGATGGCTTGCACCTGTTCCAGGTTGTTGACGTTGAAAGCCGGCAAGCCGTAACTGTTTTCGGCAGCATGGTCGAGCAATTGGCGCAAAGAGACGAGTGGCATACTATTTCCTAAGGTCGTTAAAATTCAAATTCTGTATTGCTGATGCCATGAGCGCTTATTAATACTCGCCGATGGTCATGATCTTCAAAGCATTGGTACCACCGGTCTGGCCCATCGGCTCGCCCCATGTCACGACGATACGGTCGCCCTTTTGCACCATGCCTTTTGCCAGCAACAAATCCTGTGCGGCCTTCAGCACTTCTTCCCGATCCGTCGATTGCGCCAGCTCGAATGTCTTGACGTTGCGATACAGCGCAGCCTTGCGTTCGGTCGATTTAAATGGCGTGAGCGCGTAGATCGGTATGTCGATGTTGTGCCGGCTCATCCACAGCGCCGTCGATCCGGATTCGGTTAACGCAGCGATCGCTTTTACGCGCAAATGGTAGGCAGTAAACAGTGCGCCATAGGCAATCGATTCGTCGATGCGCGTGAAAGTGACGTTTAAGAAATCGGCGTCGAGTTTATAGTTTTCATATTTTTCGGCTTCCAGGCAAACCGAAGCCATGGTTTCGACTGTTTCGACCGGATATTTACCAGTGGCCGTCTCCGCCGACGTCATCACGGCGTCGGTGCCATCGAGCACCGCATTGGCCACGTCCGATACTTCGGCGCGGGTCGGTACGGCATTGACGATCATGGACTCCATCATCTGGGTAGCCGTGATCGCCAACTTATTGGATGCGCGCGCCATCTTGATCATGCGCTTTTGCAGCGCCGGCACTGCGGCATTACCGACTTCCACAGCCAGATCGCCACGCGCCACCATGATGCCGTCGGAAGCATCGAGGATTTCCTGCAACGCCGGAATCGCTTCGGCACGCTCGATCTTTGCAATCATCAGTGGCTTGTGCGCGAATGGCTCACCCGCGATATTTGCCAACTGACGCGCCATGACCATATCGGTGGCGGATTTCGGAAAGGATACCGCCAGATAATCCGCCTGGAAACTCATGGCGGTCTTGACGTCTTCCATGTCTTTGGCGCTGAGCGCGGGTGCCGACAAACCACCGCCCTGGCGATTGATACCCTTATTATTGGATAATTCACCACCAACCTTTACCACTGTATGGATGGCATTGCCGATGACCCGGCTAACCACTAATACGATCAAGCCGTCATTAAGCAGCAAAACGTCGCCAGCTTTCAGGTCGCGTGGCAATTGCTTGTAATCCAGACCGACCTTCTCCTGATTGCCAAGCTGGCAGTCGGAATCGAGGATGAAAGGTGCGCCTTTTTCCAGCTGAATCTTGCCTTGCTCGAATTTACCCACCCGGATTTTGGGGCCCTGCAGATCGGCCATGATCGCCACTTCCCGACCGCATTGCTGCGCTGCTTCGCGAATCAGTGCGGCGCGATCGACATGATCCTGGGCGCTGCCATGAGAAAAATTCAGCCGGACGATATCGACGCCAGCCAAAATCATTCGCGTGAGCGTCTCCATGTCGCTGGAAGCGGGCCCGATGGTGGCAACTATTTTTGTGGCACGATGCATGACGACTTTCGAAATGAGGAGTATGACGCGTGGCTTAGCTCAGGTGCCGGCACGTTCTTCAAGTATGGCCACAGCCGGCAGGGTCTTGCCTTCTAAAAACTCCAGGAATGCGCCACCGCCGGTGGAAATGTAATCGATCTGCTTCGCGATATCGTATTTCGCAATCGCTGCCAGGGTATCGCCACCGCCGGCAATCGAGAATGCCTTGGAGTTGGCGATTGCATGCGCCAGCGTCTTGGTGCCTTCGGCGAATTGATCGAATTCGAACACACCGACCGGGCCGTTCCATACCACCGTACCGGCAGCGGCGATCTGCTGCGCCAGCAATGCAGCGGTCTGCGGGCCGATATCGAGAATCAAATCGTCGTCGGCCACGTCGGCCACGAGTTTCACGGTCGCTTCGGCTGTTGGTGAAAAAGCCTTCGCGCACACGACATCGGTAGGAATCGGTACGGTGGCACCACGTTTGGTCATCATATCCATGATAGCTTTGGCATCGTCGACCAAGTCCGGCTCTGCCAAGGATTTACCGATTTTTAAGCCAGCGGCCAGCATGAACGTGTTGGCGATACCGCCGCCTACGATCAGGTTATCCACCTTGTCGGCCAAGGTTTTGAGAATCGTCAGTTTCGTCGACACTTTCGAGCCCGCGACGATGGCCACCAGCGGTGCCGCCGGGTCTAGTAGGGCTTTGCCGAGGGCGTCGAGTTCGGCTGCCAGCAACGGGCCAGCACAGGCGATCGGCGCGAATTTGGCGATGCCATGCGTCGTCGCCTCGGCGCGATGCGCAGTGCCGAAGGCATCGTTGACATATACGTCGCACAAAGACGCCATTTTCTTTGCCAGCTCGTCACTATTTTTCTTTTCGCCGACATTGACCCGGCAATTTTCCAGCAAAACCACCTGGCCGGGTAATACATCCACGCCGTCGAGCCAGTTTTGTTTCAGATGTACCGACATTGCCAATAATTCAGACATGCGCACTGCAATCGGTGCCAAAGAATCTGCGCCCTTGAATTCACCCTCTACCGGACGGCCCAGGTGCGAGGTCACCATCACCGCGGCACCGGCCGCCAGGCACTGGCGTATGGCAGGAATCGAGGCACGAATGCGGGTATCTTCAGTAATATTGCCCTCGTCATCCTGCGGAACGTTCAGGTCGGCGCGGATGAATACCCGCTTGCCTTGAAGCGCATTACCGGCAATGAGATCACTCAGTCGATTGAATTGCATGGTTGTCTTTGGGAAATAAAGGTTGAAAAAATGCTATTTTACCGCAGTCGATAGCGCTGTCGATATGGCAAATCGACCCTGTAGTAGCAACATTCATAACAACATTAGTCACAACACGATGCAGCGACATTTCCCACGAACATTATTTTTCCGGATTCGAATGGCATTCCAGTTAGACGGCGATGCGCATGACTGAAAACACCAGCATGCCGGCCACGATCGTGCCCAGCATATGTCGGGTCCAGAGGAAGAAGAGGCTGGCGGCGATGCCGGCCACGAGCTTGGGATTCGTTAGCGAAACATCCACCTGGCCAGCTTGCATAAATAAGTCCGGTGCGACGATTGCCGACAACGCCGCCGCCGGCGCATAGCGCAACGCGTGCATGAGCGTCGGCGGAATCTTCAGCGAGCGCCCCATCAGAAATAACGTGCTGCGACTGATGATGGTAGCCAACGTTAGCAAACCGATTGTCAGCCAGACGTAGGCGACATCTGCGCTCAACTCATACATCATGCCGGTCCCAACGATCGACCAACATCGCCGCAGCCATGCCGCCGACCACCGCCAGTACGATGCCCATTCGAAATGGTAGCCCGGCAGCTGCGACGGCCACACCACCGGCGACTAGTACACCGGCCAGCGCCGCACGGTTGATTGTCAAGGGAATCATCAGGGCCAGCAGCGCCAGCGTACCGGCGAAACCGACTTGCCAGCTTTCGGGTATTTGATTCGCCAACAAGATGCCGACAATTGCGCCGCCCTGCCATGCAACCCAATTGGATGTTGCAATTCCCCAGTAGTAACCTTTTTTTCCAGCGTTGTTTCCGAGTGTCGAAAAAGGGTAACGTTGAGGAAAAAAGGCCATTGCCATATCCCCGCAAAAGTAGCCATGCCACAGACGACTACGCCAAGGAAGATGCGAGAAATGCGGGCTGATCGCAGCGGAAAAGATCACGAAGCGCAGATTGACGATCAACGCCGTTGCAAAAATAACCAGAGCCGGCGTATGTGACATCATCAACGGCAAGGCAGACAACTGCGCCGAACCGGCAAACACCAACAATGTCATTGCCAGTGCCTGCGAAACCGTCAAACCCGCTTTCACGATTGCCATGCCAGAAACGAGCCCCCAGGCAACGATACCCGGCCAGGTTCCTGCGGTCACGCGGATGGCTTCGAGATAAGTCTGACGATCGATCGCATCGCTGGCAGGCTGTGCAGGCGGCGCTGGCGGCTGGCTCTGCGTCATGATGCGAAGAGGAAAAGATGAGGCATGGCATGGTTATTGTACCAAGCTCCCGTATCAAGCTCCCGTATCAAGCTCCTATGTCAAGCTCCTGCAACATGCTCCGACAACAAGTTCCTGTAACGATCTATTACCTGCCGGCGGTTGGGAATCCGTTAAAATCGCGTGTTTTTAAAAAATCACCTGGAGAAGCTCGATGTCGATGTCCGACCGTGACGGAAAAATTTGGAAAGATGGCGCATTGGTCGATTGGCGCGATGCCACCGTCCATGTACTGACTCATACCCTGCACTACGGCATGGGCGTCTTTGAAGGCGTGCGCGCCTATAAAACGCCGCAGGGTACGGCCATCTTCAGGCTGCAGGAGCATACGCAACGGCTGTTCAATTCCGCCAAGATTTTTCAGATGAAAATTCCGTTCGACATGCAGACGATCATGGAAGCGCAAAAACAGGTCGTCCGGGAAAACCAGCTCGAATCCTGTTACCTGCGCCCATTAGTTTGGATCGGCTCGGAAAAGATGGGTATCTCAGCCAAGGGCAATACCATCCACGTAGCGATCGCTGCCTGGCCATGGGGTGCATATCTTGGTGAAGACGGGCTGGCAAAGGGCATTCGCGTCAAGACCTCGTCGTTCACCCGTCACCATGTAAACATCTCGTTGGTACGGGCCAAGGCCTGCGGCTATTACATCAACTCCATCCTGGCCAATCAGGAAGCGCTGACCGATGGCTACGACGAGGCCCTGCTGCTCGATACCGAAGGCTATGTATCGGAAGGCTCCGGCGAAAACGTGTTTATCGTGCGCAACGGCAAGATCTACACGCCCGATCTGGCCTCCTGCCTGGACGGCATCACGCGCGATGCGGCATTGACCATGGCACGCGATATGGGCATCGAGATCATCGAGAAACGCATAACGCGCGACGAGATGTACTGCGCCGACGAAGCATTTTTCACCGGCACCGCCGCTGAAGTCACACCGATTCGCGAACTCGACAACCGTACCATCGGCAGCGGCTCGCGCGGACCTGTCACAGAAAAGATTCAATCGATGTTTTTTGACGTGGTCAATGGCCGGGCAGCGCAGTATCAGCATTGGCTCACATTGGTTTGATTTCTTCCGAAAGCATGCGATGACAGATTTGCAGAAAGACACCGGTGCAGTTCTCCTCGAAGCCAAGGATCTGCCGGTGTATTGTCCCAACCCATCGATGCCGATGTGGTCTTCCCATCCCCGCTTGTTTCTCGACATGACGGCAAAGGGCGAGGCCAAGTGCCCATATTGCGGCACGGTCTATGGACTGAAGCCCGGGGTCGTGCTTAAAGCCCACTGAGCACGAAGCGTGTATTCCTGGGGACTATAATCGTACAATCGACCACTCCGGCTTGGGCGACGCAACTCTGCGCTCTGATGATTTTCCTACTGCCGGCGACGGCGCTGACAACGGATCTAAGCGTCGGCTTGATCGAAGCCACGCTGCTGCTCGGAGCAATTGCCTGCGCTAAACAGCTATGGCGACAAGGGCAGGCGCTTTCGACGCTGTTTTCCAGCTCCAGGCTAATTACCTTGGCGTTTGCTGTAAATCTGCTTGCAGCGCTCGGGTCGCTCCTGACCACCGGCTTCGAAGGCCGGTTTATGGAAAACCCCGCCAAGATGTTGCTGGTGACATTGGCAACCGGCCTGATCGTGCTGTTGCGCCCCTCCCCTAAAGGCTTCTGGTTCGGCCTCGCCGTCGGCACGCTCGGTGCGGCGGGTTTCGCTGTGTATCAAAAGTTTTACCTGCTCATGCCGCGCGCCGAAGGTTTCAGCATGCCGATCACGTTCGGCAATATCGCCATCGCCATGGCCTTGATGTCGTTGGCCGGCATTCAGGTATTTGCCAGAACCCGCTGGGCCGCGCTGCCTTACATCGCATTCGTGGCCGGTGTTTCGGCATCGATCCTCTCTGGCTCGCGAGGTGGCTGGCTAGCGCTGCTGTTATGCATCGTGCCGATCTATTCATACGGCCGGCACGGCTTTCGGAAGCGCACCACATTCATACTCGCCGGCTGTATCGCCTTGCTGGTCACGGCTTGCGTGATTCCTGAAACCGGTGTGCGCGAACGCCTGACGGATGTCTCGAAAGAATTCAATCTCTATCGTAGCGGCAACCCCAACAGCTCCGTCGGTGCTCGCCTGGAAATGTGGCAAGGCGCATGGGTCATGTTCGCCGAACACCCCATCACCGGCGTCGGACGCGCCAATTACAACGATGCGCTGAAGACCATGATTGCCCGTGGCGATATCGATCCGGCGGTGGAACAGTATCGGCACGCGCATAGCGAAATGCTGCATGCGTTGGCAACCCAGGGCTTGCCCGGCCTGCTGGCATTGCTCTGCCTGTATGCCGCACCTTTGCTGTTTTTCAATCGCCAGCTTGCAAGCCAGGGGCCGCATCGCCCTTACGCACTGGCCGGGCTGCTGTTGTGCCTGTCGTATGTCGACTTCGGCTTGACGCAGGTGATGTTTTCGCATCACGTACCCTCGGCATTCTATGCACTTACCGTCTGCGTGCTAGCGGGCCTGTGTCTGCAGGAGCAACTGCGTGCCGAATCCACAACACCGACAAGCGTAACCACTCTGTCTTGACGACTTCCCCGATTGTGTCGCCGGATACCGTCATACAGGCGCATTTAGCCATGCCCTACCACGCGCCGCGCTGGTTACGCGGCGGTCACTTGCAAACCATCTATCCCGCCAAATGTGTTCGCAAGCCGGCCGTAGCATACCGCCGGGTGCGGTGGCCGGCACCGGACGACGATTTTATCGACATCGATTTTGTCGATGGGCTACCGGGTTCACCAAATTTGCTTGAAACGCCGCAAGGTGCAGGCCGGCCGTTCGTGTTGCTTTTTCATGGCCTGGAAGGGTCTTCTGACAGCCACTACGCGCGGGCACTGATGGCGCAAGTGGCAGCGCGCGGGTGGTGCGGCGCAGTCGTGCATTTTCGGGGTTGTTCCGGCGAGTTGAATCTGGCACCGCGTTTCTATCATTCCGGCGATGCACAGGAAGTCGATTGGGTCGTGCGTCGCTTGCATGCTCACCATCAGGCACAGTCGGACGGCCGGTTTTACACGGTCGGTGTTTCTCTGGGTGCCAACGCTTTGTTGCGCTGGCTCGGCGAATTTCAACACGCTGCCGAAATCGTCGATTCCGCCTGCGCCATTTCCGCACCACTCGATTTGGCCGGCGGTGGCGCTGCACTATCGAGCGGTGCCAATCGGTTATACACCCGCATCTTCCTGCAAACGCTGAAACCGAAGTGCCTGTTGAAACTCGAACAATTCCCCGGCCTGTTCGACCGGGAACAAATGCTGCGTGCACGCAATCTGTATGAATTCGATAATATCGTGACTGCACCGCTGCATGGCTACCGCGACACAGACGATTACTGGGACCGTGCCAGCGCGAAGCATGTGCTGGACGACATCACAGTACCAACACTGGTGCTCAACGCGCGCAACGATCCGTTTTTGCCAGCCAGATTTCTGCCGCAATCGGCTGCGGCCAGCGTTGAACTGGATTATCCAGAGCAAGGTGGCCATGTCGGCTTCACGGCAGGCCGATTTCCTGGCAGCCTGGAGTGGCTGCCGCAACGGGCGCTGCATTTTTTGAGCGGTACAGGCAATGGCTAATACGGGCAACGTCAACAATATACACAACGTTTTAAACGACGGTAGAAAACAGCAAAGGATGCAACGATGGACGAGAATGTAAAAAAAGCGATGGAAAAATGGCCGAACGTGCCGAACTGCTACGGCTGGCTGATGCTCGACGCGCGCGGTGCCTGGCACATGCGCGACGAGCAGGCACAACAAGCCGATACGCATGGCGACAAGATCGAGCACGAAGCCTTACTCGCCTTTATCAATCGCAACTACGCCTGCGACGACCAAGGCCGCTGGTTTTTTCAGAATGGCCCGCAACGCGTGTTCGTGAATCTTGAAGCAACGCCTTACATAGCCCGCACCGATGCCACCAAAAAATTTCAGCTGCATACCGGTGAGATACTGGAACAGATCGATGCCGCCTGGTTCACCGCTGGCGGGCAGTTGCTTTTGCAAAGCCAAGACCGGATTGCGCAAGTCGATGACCGGGATTTGGTACAGGTATTGCCATCGTTAAAAGTACATGGCGTACCGATCGACGATACACAATTGCTGAAGTGGGTGGCCGGTACCGACGACGGCTCTGAAGCCCCTGCTTTGGTCTATAACGATCGAAGTATTACCTTGCGCCGCATCGCCGCAGAGGACGTCACGCAGCAATTCGCCTTCGTGCGGCAACCGCGACCGGACGGTGTCGAGCCGGTTAGCCCGAAAATGGCGGAGATTGTTGCTGCCGCTGTGGCAGAACCCGAGACTGAGCACTTACAAAAATAGTAAGCATGATCGGTGGGGTTTTGAACGAATATTTCGACTTAGATTTCAATGACGGTCAAGTACTGTCCGAGGCATAAGCAAAGGTCGAGACCAATACTAGGGTTTAAGCCAAGATTAAATTGGAACAGCGGTACTAGCGCGCCTTCTTCTCTTCTTCAATTTCCTCGCGGCGCAACGCCTGCAACGTGCGTTCGCGAGCGTCGATGACCGACTGATCGTAATAGGAAGCATCCTTGGCACGGCGAGCGATCAGCAATTGATCCAGCGCCGGCTGAGTTTCCCCATTCAGCGCATACGACTCAGCTAAGGCGATGTGCTGCAAGGCCATCTTTCCCTTCGCGGCATAGGCTTTCGCAAGTCGGTCCTGCACCTTCGCGTCCGTGCGGTACTGCTGCGACTCGGAACGCAAATAGTTAATGGCATCGTCGGTACGACCAGCGGCAATCAAGGCATCGGCGTACTGCAAAGCGATACCCCGCGACAGTGGAAACTGCTTACGGCCTGCATCGGCCTCCTGCACCGCCGCAGCCGGCGCACCGGCAGCGAGCTTGATATCGATTGCCAGGTGCTGAAACAGCATGCTGTCGCTCGCCGTTTTGACCGGCCCGGCCTTCTCTTTCGCAAGCACCCGCGCCTGTTCCAGCAGTGCCTGCGCCCGATCCGGCGCACGCTGTCGCAACGCGATCAGCGCCAATCCATACTGCCCCGCTATCGCCTGCGGCGAATCGCGTTGCAATATCTGCTCCTTCAATATCGCCGACGCTTCCTGCAAGCCCTGCGCCGACCCGGCCTGCAGCACCCGCGCTCTCGCCTGTATCAGATAGAAATCCAGCCCATCGGTTCGTTGCCGATAGCGTTGGTCGCTCAACCGCACTTGAATGTCTGCGATGCGCTCGGTCGTCAAAGGATGAGAAAGCAGAAAGGACGGTGCCACATCATCGACCATACGGCTGGCGCTTTGCAGACGACGAAAGAACGCGATCATGCCGGAGGTATCGTAATTCGATTCCTGCAAAATCTGCAGCCCGACCCGATCCGCTTCGCGCTCCGCGTCACGGCTGAAATTCAGCTGCCGCTGTAGGGCAAGCCCTTGCCCACCCATCATTGCTGCGCTGGCTGCATCCGGCGAATTTCTCGCTGCGAGCACCGCCAGTAAGACGCCCGCCAGCGGCAGCAACGCATCCTGGCTTTGCTTGCCGAGCATGCGGGCAATGTGCCGCTGAGCGACATGGCCGATCTCATGCGCTATGACGGCAGCCAATTCCGACTCCGTTTGCGCGGCGAGGATCAGCCCGGAATGTGCAGCGATGAAGCCGCCGGGCAGAGCGAAGGCATTGAGTGCGGGATCGCGTACGGCAAAGAAAAAATAGTTGAACTCCGCCTCGCCACGGGCTTCGGGATGGGCTTCAACGAGCTTGGTGCCGAAGGTGTTGAGGTATTCGAGTATTGGGGCGTCGTCTAGGTAATCGTTGTCGCGCCGGATTTTCCGCATGATGCGTTCGCCTAGCTTGCGTTCGGCGGTGGGGGGGAGGATTTCGCGGTCTGTGTCGCCTAGGGTGGGTAGTGGCGTACGCAAATAAGCATCTGCTGAAGCTGAAGCCAGCGCAATACACGACGAAAGGAGGGTGGCGGCAAGTTGTGAACGATAGCGCATAGCGCCACTTTAGCCTATGTACAACGACACCTACGAGCGCCTGAGTAGGCGGAGTGCTTTAACAGCAAGAAATGGTTGATGGTATCGCACGTACTCACATAATCCACAAAAAACGAATGCAAACTAGTTGTTTATCTTTGAAGGATTTAACGGTAGAAGCGAAAGGTTAAAAAGTCAGTAAAGCACATGCTTTACTGACTGTAAAATTTTTACAGTGCATACAAGATATCTGTCGTAGATGCACCAGCAAAAAGTATTCTTTATGTTCTGCAAGCCGCTGGAGCGTAACGGGATAACATTGATCCTTGCACACCAAACCCAGCGGTTGTCGCGGCAGAGGCCGGCGATCCGGCAGATTTGCAAACCCAATTAATAGGACCTTGTCCGGCTGCTGTAATTGCTGCACCACCCTGATTCGGCGTAATAATAAGAGTGTTTGAAGCTCCTAGGTTGGGGATACTATACGTCACGGTAATTACCCCACCGGCACCAACAGCTAGACCGCTAACCTGTTGAGTAGCAGTAAAATTATAATTCGCAGCAGCACTTGTTGCAGGAACGACGCCAGTTGCTTGCAAAGTTTCTGCAACCGCTAACTTTGCCGCTGTTGCAAGAACCAATCCTTCTGACACTTTAGCTCGTACTGTGTAGTCTTGATATGCTGGCAAGGCCACTGCCGCTAAAATGCCAATAATCGCCACAACGATCATCAATTCGATCAGGGTAAAACCGCGTTGTGCGGCAGATTTAATACGTGCTGAATTCATGATAGCTCCGGTAGTTTGGTTACAAAAATTTGTAACTCCATTCCTATTACGCAGGAAGCTTGCCAGCTTGCAATATCGCGTATTTCTATGTTTTTTCGCTTGCTGAACACTTTTTATAGTTTCATCAAGACACATTTTGTCAAAAAACTGTGGGACTGACAAATATTGTCACTCACCGCAATTTTTGGGTTATATTTTTTACTAAATTAGGATGCAATTTATTTACCAAAAGACAAGATGGCTAAACCTGAAAAATTTTTAATTGATCTGAAAAAAAATAACCAAACCGGTGATTTAACGCATTTCACCAGCACCGGCCAAGCCCATATGATTGATGTCGGCATAAAGCCCGAAACTCACCGAACGGCCATCGCCGGTGGTGTTATTCGGATGAGAGCAGAAACTTTAGCGCTGATTCAGTCCGGCACGGCAAAAAAAGGGGACGTACTAGGTATTGCCAGAATCGCGGCAATCATGGCAACGAAACGTGCGAGCGAGTTGATTCCTCTTTGTCATCCGTTGGCATTGACGAAAGTAGCGATCGAATTCGAAGTCAACCAGGACGCGTGTCAAATAAATTGTACTGCGCAGGTGGAGACATTCGGTAAAACCGGCGTGGAGATCGAAGCGTTGGCTGCTGTCCAGATTGGGTTACTTACCATTTACGACATGTGCAAAGCTGTTGATCGCGGGATGGTGATTACCGAAGTAAAATTGCTGGAGAAGCATGGAGGCAAGTCAGGGGAGTGGGTAGCAAATAAATAGCTTTTTACTCCCTAAAAAATTGGGCTGCAAGTGAGATTTTAGTTTTTGTTGCTAATGCTACAACTATCTGGAGCAGCTCGTATTGGATAATGCCGGAATTTCGTACAGGACAATCGAGACAGACGCGTCTTCGTTTTCTAGAACATCGAGGGCTTGATTGATAAGGTCTCTGTGATTGGCAAGTACATCAAGTGCAACGCCGAATAAATCTTTTTGCCGATCTATATCCATTGGAGAAAGTTTCGAAGTCAAGCAGACCAGTCCTGCGTGAATTGGCGCCTTGGCATGAAACCCGCCCAGCTTGTTTGGTCCTGCGCCACGAAAATCCTTTGCATTATGGGTAACCAGCGTGAGATCTTCCTCTAATACATGCTCCATGAGTTGCCAATCTTTTTTCCCCACCCATCCGCGATCTCGGACGCAAAAAGATTCAAGATGTCCCGCCTGCCTGGCCATGGCAACTAATTCGGGAGACAGGCATTCATCAATAAGAAACCTAAACGTCATGCTCGAACTGGCCTAACGATTCTCGAAGTCTTGATCTTCCAACCCTCTGCCTCTAGCATGTGCCGCGGTCGTCCTCTTCTCGGATGAATTTCGTTATAAATTCTGGCGGCGCTGACAAGCTCTTCGGTGAGAAAAGGGTAAGAATCGGTCAGACGTTGTCGATCGATGCCTTTGTCAAGCGAAGCAAGGATGATTTCGATCGGCACCCTTGTTCCTGAAAAGACAGGTAATCCGCCCATGACCTGGGCATCTGCACTGATAAGAGAATGTGCAAACGTAACCTGCTGCGTGCGTTGAATTGATTCCTCGATGCTTTTTAAAACATTTATTTCAGCGTAAGAAGTGTTGATTCGCCAATCGATACTTCGAGCTTTGGCACCCAGTCCGAAAACGAGGTCACTACTCCCACTGAGCTCTACACGGCGAGTCAAATCGCAAAGAATTTTTTTTCTTAAGCTCGCTACCAACTCCTGCTCGGCACCGAAATAAAACCTGGCAAATGCTGCAGCGAGCCGAGTGAAAGAACGCCCTCCTGAAAGGTTGACCAAACTTTCAGGAACGAGATGTTCGTCGATAATACGGTTCATGTCTCTGTCGGAAAGTCCGGCAATGAATGCAGCTTCTGCCGTCGAGACGTGTGTATCAGCATTTTTCAGTGACATAGGATATTCCTCCGAGTGTTCGGATATTATATCTGGATTGTGTTCGTTCGGCAATTTTGACGGTTTGTGTATCGTCGGCCCTGACATACTTCCAAACGCAAGCATGAACTGGCCAGGGATTTCAAAATCATGAACGATTCTAGAAGACGACTTCCTGCGGTTACAACGCAAAGCTTGACCATCTGGACTAGGTGGGCAACGATTCGATTTTCTCATCAAAAAAATCGCTCGATTTTCCAGGTTTTTGCCATGCCCACAAGCCGTTGCATGATTTTCCGCTTTATTTCTGCTTCATCGCCCAAGGCTTCCGTTGCAGCTTGTTTGACTGCACCCAGCAATACTGCCGATGGCGCTTCTTCTATTAGCGTGATCATGTGCGCGACGTATTCCGAGGGCACGATGCCTGTATTGAAAATCTTTGCTAGTTCGGAGGCGGAAAGTACCTTGCAATAGCTCGTACTGGCGGTTTGGGCGGCAATTTTCAACCAATCCCGATCGCGTACTTCTGGAGAAATCCCTAGATTTAGTCCTAGAAATTCGCAAATCCTGTCTAGCTTCTGAAAACCCAAGTCATTCAATTTTCCGGACTCGAGATTCCCGATCGTCACGCGTGTAAGCCCGGTAAAACGAGCGAGCGTCGTTTGAGAAAATCCGAATCCGACGCGTTCGCTGCGAATTTGCTTCCCGATTGCGTGGATATCCAAGAATGCTCCGATGTAAAATATATTTTACATCCTACATTATTGCTTCTTACCTGTATATCGAGAAAAGCACCGTGACGTAACGTCCGGCAACAAGGAAAGAGCTGAAGCTACCTTTCCAGACAGTCCTCGGCTATTCAACGAAATGCCTACAACATTGCCTTCAACAACAGGTTTAATTCCATTTTCCGGACAAGCTTCGCTTTCATCAGCCTCCCACAACACAGCGTACAACCTCCAGCTCCCGATTCACATTCGTCTCACTAATTATCTAGTGACGAAACGCACTTTGGGAGTAGGGCTAGACCCCGCTCTAAGCCTCGAAAGCGACTTATCAAGCCGCATCTCGGTACGCGTGTCCGCCGACGATAAAACATCTTCTTTGACCGGTTGAGATTGGCTCGCAGCCGCAACGGATCGCGTTCCCAACACCCCAACGCTTGCCATCAAGCGCAAACGTGCCGATCGCCACTCTCCCAGGCTGCGAATACGCTCTTGTCTGGCATCTGCCAAGGTTTGTTGCGTCGTTAGAATTTCCAGAATATCTGCAGCGCCTTTGTCGTATTTACGCCGGCTTGCCGCCTGCGCTTGAACGGCAGCCTGCAGCAACGAATCGGATGCATTTAAATTCGCATTCGACGATTTTGCGTCGGCATGCGCCTTGACGACCTCTGCCAAAATTCGATGCTCGGTATCTTCGACCTGCTTCTCACGTTGCTCGGCCTGCGCTTGCGCCTGCTGGATTTTGTACTTGCGAGAAAAGCCGTCGAAGATAGGTATGGTGATCGCAATACCCACCGTGTTGACCCGCGAACGCGTGGCGGACAGCGCCTGACCGGGATAAGCATTCTGGTAGTAATTGCCCGAAACATCGATCGTCGGCAGGCCTTCTGCACGGGCCGACGTTACCCGATTCTGCGCGGCGCGCCATTCTTCTCGCGCGGCCATGATCGCCGGATGCGATTGCTTTGCATCTTGCAGGCGATCGTTGATTTCACGGGCTTGCTGTGCGACCAGATCATCCAGTTCCAGCGTATCGCTAACGATATCGGCTTCCGGTGCCAGACGAACCTCGTTCGACGATGGCATGCCCATGACATACATCAGCACCGACATCGCTTTGCGATAATCACCTTCAGCGCGATTTTTCTCCAGCGCAGCCTTTGCCAGTGCCGTGGTTGCTTGTAAGGTGTCTCCACGAGAAACAGTGCCTGATCGCTCCCGACGCTCGGCGCTACTCAACGTGTCGTTGGCGATTTTCTGCGTCTCTTCTCGCGCCATCCAGGTCGCGTGGGCGCTTTGCACATCGAAATAGGCCTGGATCGTCGATGCCAAAGTGGTTTGCAGTTGCGCATCGTGATGTGAAAGGGCAGCCAGCAGCAAGCTATCTGCAGCACGGCGGTTCGCAGCACGGGTGCCGAAATCGTACACTCGCCAATTTAAGGCGGCGTTCACAGCATTGCCGTTCACGAGCGTCGATTCGCGCGGCGTGTCCGGATAACTCGTTTGCGTGCGTAGCCGATTCAGCGTAGCCGACATGGTTGGCAAATAGGTCGAACGCGCTTCGCCAGCAACGCCGGCCTGCAATTTTATGCTGGCCCACGTGACTTTAAGCTGCGCGTTATTGCACAGTGCTAGCTCGACTGCTTGATTCAACGTCAGGACATCGGGTAGCGCAGCGCCGGGGCACTGCAGCGTTACCGAGTCCCCAGGCAACACCACGCCTTTGTCGAGCACAGCGGGCCGGGTTTTCATCGGGTCCGACAAGGTCGATGTCATGCCTTCCATCATCGAGCGGGCGTGCAGCGTGACAGGCACCGAAGCGATAAAAATAAAAGCCGCTGCCGCTGAAAAAATGACTCGGGTGCAAGCCGGTTTCTGTAGTTGTCGCCTAGCGCTCATTCATCGCCTCACGCTGATGTTTTTTCAAGGGCGACAACACGTATTCGATGATTCTTCGCTCCCCCGTTTTTATTTCGACATTCACCGACATACCTGCCGACAGGGGCATCACCTTTCCCTGAACGGCAATCGCCGATTTGGCAAGTCGTACCTTGATTGCGTAGATCAACCCTTTCTTTTCATCTTCGATAGCATCCCGTGAGACATGAGTAACGGTTGCGGGAACAGTGCCGTACTTGCCAAAATCGAAGGCGTCGATCTTGACCGCTGCGGGCTGGCCATTTTCCACAAAACCGACATCGCGGTTTTCAATAACCGCTTCCACTTCGACGCTACTTTCATCGGGAACGATTTGCATGAGCGGTTGCGCAGCAGGGACGACGCCGCCGATGGTGTGCACCATCAATTGCTGCACAGTGCCGTTAACCGGTGCCGTCAATGTCATGAGTTTGCTGCGGGCATTCGAGCGAAAGGCATCCTGGCTGGCAGCAGCGGCGATTCGACTACCTTCGGTCAATTGATCGAATGCCAAGCGGCGTGTTTCAGCGATCAATACTGCGCGTTGGTTGCGGGCATCTGCCAGTTGCCCGGCCAGGTCGACTCTAGACTGTTCTTTTTCCAGCCAGGCATGATGGGCAACATCGCGGTCTTTCAAGAGCGATGCATAATCATTTGCGCGTTGTGTCGCCAATGGCAAAGCCTGGCTATAGCGCGCAATATCACCCTCGATGCGTCGCAGTTTTGCCAGATAGTCTCGGTAAATGCCCTCTACGTGCAGTTGCTCAGCTTCCCATTTTTCGGCAGGTATAGTAAGGGTGTTTCCAGATTGATCTGTCAGGTGTTGTTGGGCCAAAGTTTGAAGTGCCGGTAGCTGCCCACGGTCGATGGCGGCAATAAGTGCCTTTGCACGCGCAGCTTGCAGCACACCCTCACCCTGGTCGCCAATCGCTTTGTCGCGTTCGGCATCTGTCGTACTCGTATCGAGTTCAACGAGGCGGTCACCGGCTTTGACTTGCTGCCCTTCTACGACGTGCAATCGTCGGACGCTGGCGATATCTACCGAAGCGATGGTTTTCGTACGGGTGCTGGGAATGATTTTTCCGGGGGCATTCACGACGATATCCATATGGCCCAGTATCGACCATGCAAGAACCGTTGCGAGCATCAACATCAACGTCCGTGCCGTCCATTTCGCCGCCGACGACACCGGCTTTTCCTGCAGGGACAAGGCAGCAGGCATGAATTCGGCTTCGTGCACATTAAACATGTCGCCATCGGTTGCTTTGCGCTGTTTCCAGAAATGCTGAAACACTTTTGCATAATGGTCGAACAAAGCTTTGTAAGCCGCTACCCGGTGCCGAATGCTCATGCGGCCTCCGATATCGGGCCAGACAAGCCAGATAGCTCAGACGCTACGATCGTGTGTGTCGATGGCGAGGCCGACGGCGTGTTCGCGGATTGCCTATCATGCCTATCAGGCAATTCAGACGAATTCTGCCCCGACTGGAGCTGGGAGAGATGCCTGTAAATACCTTGAGGATTTTTCAGTAGCGCTTCGTGGGTGCCCATTTCTGCGATTTGTCCCCGGTCCATCACGACGATCCGGTTCGCATCCCGCACTGCCGATAGACGGTGGGCAATGATCAATACCGTACGCCCCTGGCAAATGCGCCGCATATTGTCTTGGATGATGCGTTCGGATTCGTAATCGAGGGCACTGGTCGCTTCATCGAAAATCAGAATGCGCGGATTGGAAATCAAGGCACGTGCAATCGCAATGCGCTGGCGCTGGCCGCCAGACAAGCCGGTGCCGTGCTCGCCAACGAGGGTGTCGTACCCCTCTGCCAGTTCGCAAATGAATTCGTGTGCACCGGCCAGTTTCGCTGCGTCGATGATCGCTTCGATCGATAGCGCCGGATTGCTCAACGCGATGTTGTCGCGAATGCTGCGGGCGAACAGCATATTTTCCTGCAGGACGACACCGATCTGATGCCGCAGCGATGCGGTGTCGATAATCGCCAGATCCTGGCCATCGACCAGCACCCTGCCTCGGTCAGGTACATACAAGCGCTGTACCAGCTTGGTCAGGGTGCTTTTTCCAGAGCCGGATCGGCCGACGATACCGATCACCTCGCCCGCTGCCACCTTTAAATTGATCGAACGAATAACATCGGCGGCATCCGGCCGATACCGGAACGACACCTGATCAAAATCGATGGTCCCACCGATTCGTGGCAACCGCGTTTTCTGACCCGTGATTTCAGTGCGCGTATTCAAGATATCGCCGAGCCGGCTCATCGAAATACCCACCTGCTGGAAATCGTTCCATAGCTGCGCAAGGCGCAGGATCGGCGACGACACCTGGCTTGCCAGCATGTTGAAGGCGACCAGTTCGCCAACCGTCATTTTGCCCTCCACGACTTGCTTGGCACCCAGCCACATAATGCCGACCGTGACAAGCTTGCTCACTAGCGATACACCGCCGCTGGCAATCGTGGAAACGTTCGTCGTCGACAAGCCTGCCGATACATAACCGGCAAGTTGCTTATCCCATTTCTGCTGCCAGCGGGGTTCGACCGCAAGCGCCTTGATCGTGTCGATGCCCGTCAAAGTCTCGACCAGAAAGGACTGGTTTTCTGCACCTTTGTTGAATTTTTCATTGAGGCGTTCACGTAGCACCGGCGTGAACAACAGCGAAAGGCCGATGTAGACTGGAATCGATACGGCGACGATCAACGTCAGGATCGGGCTGTACCACAGCATGACCGATAAAAACACGAAAGAAAACAAGACATCCAGTAACACGGTCATGGCATTCCCGGTCAAGAACGACCGAATGCTTTCAAGCTCGCGAACGCGTGCTACGGAGTCACCCACCCTGCGCGCACCAAAGTAACTGACCGGCAAACTCAACAGATGGCGGAACAGGCGGGCACCCAGTTCCACATCGATCTTGCTACTGGTATGCGCAAATACATAAGTGCGAATCCCAGTCAGCACCACTTCAAAAACCGTTGCGCACAACAAGCCTATCGCAATCACGTTCAGGGTTTGCATAGCGTTGTTGACCAACACCTTGTCCATCACCACTTGAAAAAACATCGGCGTGATCAAGCCGATGAATTGCAAAGTGAGTGAAATCAACAGCACCTCACCCAGCAATTTGCGATATTTGACGACTGCAGGAATGAACCAAGTGAAATCGAATCGGGCAATCTCACCTGCGAAACTGGCTTTGCTGACAAAGAAAATCAGTTCCCCCGTCCATGTCGCCAGCAGCGTCGCCAAGCTCATGATCTGGGGCGGCTCGCCCGGGCGCTGAATCAATAGCCGTGCCTGCGAGGGCTCGGTGGCGCTTGTATCGGAAGGTGGTGAACCAGCGGCTACTCCGCCATCGAACTTTGCAATGATGAAGTAACGGCCATCCAGGTCTTGTGCGACGGCAGGTAATGGAGCGCGGTCTAGGCGGTCCACCTTTTGCTGTATCGGTTTGGCAGTCAGCCCGATATGGCGCGCCGCTAGCAGAATAGTCGATGTGTCGAAGTCAGCACCTTTGCTGAATTCATGCAAAAGCTGCGCCTCATCGACGGCAATGCCATGAAATCCAGCAATCATCGAGAGGGACGCGAGACCGGTGTCGGTTGCTCGCTGCGGCGCTTGTTCGAGCGTCGGCTTTGAAGGCAACACATTTTCTGGCGAAATCATCTAATGCAACCCGGCTTAAAAATTCAAGACGCCAAGATTAGCATTCTGCCAAGAAAATATGTTTCAGAAATGTTTCCAAAAAATAATCTTAAAACTTGTTCGGCGGAAATTAAAAAACCTCCAGGCGATCGTTAGATACACAAGGAAGGTTTGAAAGACCAGGGGCTTATTGCCAGCTAGCCGCGAGCACCGGATTCAACTTGTTTTGATATTCAGCAGACAGTTTAATCTGCCCAGCTGAAGGCGGAGCAAATGCTGCCATTGCCGAAACCAGCGCATCGACCTTGCTAGAAAGAAGCTTTTTGCCGTCTGCTAATTGAAAGGTGTCGATTTGATAGACGCTGCCGCTGTACCAGTTACTGATGACAAGTTTGTCGTTCGTCTCGATTAGCGTCAGTTGTAAATTATTGTCGATACGCTCCAGCCAGATTTGATCTTTTGCGATCCCGGCACCTAATAGAGCAACGTCGTTTGCGCTCGCGACATTGTCGTATTGCACAATCACATCGACACCTGCGCCCTTGCCAAACTGGTAAATATCGTTACCAGCGTCGTTGCTGAGTACGTCGTTACCGGCACCGCCAATAAAGATATCGTTACCGGCGCCACCACTTAGCGTATCGTTGCCTGCACCGCCGCTTAAAACGTCGTCGCCAGCGTCGCCACTCAACTGATCCTTTCCATCCTGGCCCTGCAGGTTGTCATTCCCATCTCCACCATTCAAGCTATCGTCCTGGGTGCCGCCCAGCAGTGTGTCGCTACCGCCGCCACCCCATAGCGTATCGGCACCTGCCAAGCCTGAAATTGCATCAGCCGTCGCAAACCCCATAAGAATGTCATCTTCATCTGTAGCTATCATGACCTGACGTTTGATGGCATCACTAGTAATACTGGTACCGTCTGCATATACGATTTTGTCGATTTGAAAGCCACCGGTAGCTTCTTTGTGAAAATGGTTCGATACAGTTAGGCTGTCAGAGGTGCCATTGACCAAAATAATCAGGTCATTGTAATCACGGCGTAACGTAACCTGAGCCCGTGTTAACCCTAATAATTGCACTGTATCGATTTTTCCTGCCATGTAATCGTTTGAACTGATAACGTCTTTACCAGAACCAACACCGAATTGGTAAATGTCGTTGCCAAGATCGCCTCTGAGCACGTCGTTGCCGCCACCGCCATTCAACATATCGTTTCCGGTGCCACCGTTTAGTATGTCATCGCCAGTGCCGCCATTCATGATGTCGTTGCCGTGACCGCCCGACAGGGTGTCGTTGCCAGCCAAGCCAGTAAGCGTATCGGCAGTCGGAATTCCGATGAGGGTGTCGTTATCGGTTGTACCCATCATGACCTTGGCGTTAATGGCTGCAGTGGTAATACTGGTACCGTCGGCAAACTGGATTTTGTCGATCTGGTAACCGTGGTTAGAAACATTAACAAAATGGTAATCTATCAGCAATCTATCACCGGTGCCATTAACTAAAATAAGCAAGCTGTCGAATGTACGACGCAACGTGATATCTGCAAAATTTAATCCTTCTAGCTGCACCGTGTCCACTTCGCTGCCCGTGCCAGTATAGTAGCTAATAGTGTCCCGCCCGGAACCGATACCGAAGTGGTAAATATCATTGCCGGCTTCTCCACTCAGCGTGTCGTCTCCAGCGCCGCCATTCAGGATGTCGTTACCGGCACCACCATATAGCTGGTCAAATCCATCCTGACCTTGCAGGTTGTCGTTCCCATCGCCGCCGTTGAGAATGTCGTTTTGCGTACCGCCCAATAAAGTGTCGTTGCCACCGCCACCGAACAGCTTATCGTCGCCTGCCAGACCGGAAATTTTGTCGGCTGTAGCAAACCCTGTGAGCACATCATCGTCGGCTGTCGCTGTCAAAACCCGCGCTTTGATGGCTGCACCAGTAATACTGGTGCCATCGGCAAACAGGATTTTGTCGATCTGGTAGCCGCCGGCCGCATCTTTATAAAAATGGTTCGATATCCGCAAAGAATCAGCTGTGCCATTGACTAAAATTAGCAGATCGTTACCCTCGCGACGCAAGGTCACATTAGCAGCTTTCAACCCAATCAACTGGACAGTGTCGATCTTGCGTGCCGTGCCGTCATATGCATTGACGGTGTCTTTGCCAGAGCCGATTCCGAACTGATAAATATCGTTGCCGGCGTCGCCTTTAAGAACGTCGTTGCCGGCACCACCATTTAAAATGTCATTGCCAATGCCGCCATTAAGCGTGTCGTTGCCGGCACCGCCATTTAGCGTATCGTTGCCGCCGATGCCATTCAACACATCGTTTCCCATCCCGCCATTCAACACATTGTTGGCGGATGTCCCGTTGAATGTTTTACCGGCAACCGGTGCAGTCGATTTCAGCTTCGTTTTTACGGTGGCGTAATTCCACTGCATACCGTCGGCAAATTTAAGTTTCTCAACTGTGAAGCCAGAGGTGCCGTTCTGATAAAAATATTCCTCAACTTCGAGCTGGTCGTTGGTGCCATTGATGTTGATCTGCAGGTCGTTACCCAAACGGATCAATGTCACATTACTGGCCGTGATGCCGGCACCGAACAAGATGGTATCGGCATTGGCGTTTAGAGCGTCAGCATCGTAGTTAGAGATTCTGTCGTGACCAGATCCCTTGCCGAACAGGTAAGTGTCAGCGCCATCGTCGCCATATAACTTGTCGTTGCCGGCACCGCCATCGAGCGTATCGTTTCCCTGCCCGCCAAGTAGCGAATCGGTGCCGTTGCCACCTTGCAATACATCGTTACCAGCGTCGCCGCTCATGCTGTCTGCCCCGTTACCACCGATAAGCTTGTCGTTTCCTCCATGGCCGCTGAGGGAATCGCTACCGTCACCACCATTCAAAGTGTCGGCAGTGGCATAGCCCGTTAGCGACTCGCTCTCGGTGGTACCGACCAGCATTTTTGCCTTGACCGTGGCGATGTTCCAGATGGTGCCATCGGCAAATTTGATGTTTTCCACCGCGTGGCTCGATGCGCCATCTTGATAGAAATAGCGGTCTACTATAAGTAGGGCGTCAGTGCCGTTGATGCTGATGTACAAGTCCTCCAGCTGACGGCTTAGCGTCACGTTGCCAGTGGTGATGCCAGCCCCGAGCAAAATCGTATCGGCATTAATGCCGAGCGCGTCTTCATTGACATTGAGAATCCTGTCCTGACCAGATCCCTTACCGAACAGGTAAGTGTCAGCACCTTTATTCCCGCTGAGGGTATCGCTGCCAGCGCCGCCATCGAGCGTGTCGTTTCCATCGCCACCATTTAAGATGTCGACACCGGCACCGCCAATAAGCTTGTCATTTCCTCCGAGACCGTCCAGCGTATCGTAACCGTCCCCGCCACTCAAAGTGTCAGCAGTGACATAACCTTTCAGGCTATCGTTGCCAGCAGAGCCCGCCAGCATTTTGGCTTTGACGGTGTTGACGTTCCAGATGGTTCCATCGGCAAATTTGATGTTTTCTACTGCCTGATTTGAATTGCCGTCTTGAAAGAAGTAGCGCTGCACTTCCAATTGATCGTCAGTACCGTTAATACTAATCAGCAAATTATCCTGTGAGCGGCCAAAAGTTACCCCTGTAGCAGTAATGCCGGCACCTAGCAAAATCGTATCGGCATTTACATTGAGAGTGTCATCATCAAAGTTATTGATATTGTCGCGACCGGAACCTTTGCCAAATAAGTAAGTATCAGCGCCATCCCCGCCCGACAAATAGTCATTACCACTGCCGCCGTCTAGCACGTCATTGCCTTCGCGACCGTCCAGGTGGTCAGAACCTGCACCGCCATTGAGAGTGTCAGCAGAGGCATAGGCTGTCACATTGTCCTTGCCGGTGGTTCCAAACAGCGTCTTCGCTTTGACCTTACCGATGTTCCAAATCGTGCCATCGGCAAACTTGATGTTTTCTACTGCGTTGCTCGAAGTACCATCCTCAAAGAAATAATTCTGCACATTGAGTTGATCGTCGCTGCCGTCGATGCTGATGAGCAGGCTATCTTGTGAGCGACTGAGTGTTACATTTGCAGCGGTAATACCAGCGCCTAGCAGAATGGTGTCGGCATTGACATTTAGGGCGTCATCGTCAGCGTTATAGACAAAGTCACCGCCAGAGCCAATACCAAACAGGTAGGTGTCGGCGCCATTGCCACCGGCCAGGGTATCGTCACCACCTCCGCCATTTAAAATGTCAGCCGTAGAGTACCCTGTCAAACTATCGTTGCCACTGTCGCCGACCAACATCTTGGCTTTGACGGCACCAATATTCCAAACGGTGCCATCGGCAAATTTAATATTTTCTACCGCGCTGGTAGGATTATCGTCTTCGTAAAAATAATTTTGTATTTCTAGCTGATCGCTGGTGCCATTAATTTTGATGAGCAGGTTGTCGTACTCGCGGTTTAGCGTTACGCCGGTAGCTGTAATGCCAGCGCCTAGCAGAACGGTATCGGCATTTACATGAAGGGCGTCGTCGTCAGAATTGTAGATGCTGTCGCGACCAGAGCCTTTGCCAAATAGGTAGGTGTCTGCGCCGTTGTCACCATACAGGCTGTCGTCACCACTACCACCGTCAAGCGTGTCGTTACCATCTCCACCATTAAGACGGTCGTCGCCAACTCCACCGGTCAAGGTATCTGCACTGGCATAGCCTATCAGCCTGTCGTCGTCAGGGGTGCCAAGCAGCATCTTGGCTTTTACAGTGTTGATATTCCAATTAGTGCCATTGGCGAACTTGATATTTTCCACCGCCCCGCTGCTGGCACCATCCGCCTCGAAATAATACTGTAGTTCCAGCTGGTCGTCGGTTCCATTAATGCTAATAAGCAGACTATCCCGTGAACGGTTTAGTGTTACTCCAGTGGTAGTGATGCCAGCGCCCATCAAAATCGTGTCAGCATTGAGATTCAGAGCATCGTCGTCTACGTTATAGATGCTATCGCGACCAGAGCCTTTGCCGAACAAGTAGGTATCGGCACCGTTGTCGCCTGCAATAAAATCGTTGCCGGCCCCGCCATCAAGCGTGTCGTTGCCGTCTGCGCCATTTAGGGTATCGTCGCCAGCACCACCTCGAATTGTGTCGTCCCCTGCGCCGCCCGACAGCGTGTCCGCAGCATTGGAGCCATCAAGTGTCAACGAAGGAATGCCTACAAAGGTAGCCATGTTGGCCAGACTCAAACCCTGCCACACTGTGCCATTCGCAAATTCGACGCGCTCGACGCCGTTGCCATTAGAAGCGACTTGATCTTTTAAGGTAACGGATCCTCCGTCTAAAAACTTTAAAATAACGTCGCTGTTAGTACGCGTCAAAGTGACCTTATCCACCGTAATACCGTTACCCAGACGCAGTGAATCTATTTGGCCCAAGGTTGCATCGATATCGATGATGCTGTCCGCACCATCGCCTAGTTGATACATGTAAGTATCGCCACCAACGCCGCCTAACAGGCGGTCATCGCCAAGGCCACCTGACAACGAGTCGTTTCCGACTTCACCACGTAAATCATTCTCTTGCGCGTTGCCAGTCAGATTATTGTTTAGAGCGTTACCTGTACCAGAAATGGCAGAACTGGTCAGCGTTAGGTGCTCTAATGCAGCACCAAGCGTGTAATCCGCACTGGACTGTACTAAATCAATACCTTCGCCAGCGACCTCTACAATGACATCGTCGACGCTGTCTATCACATACACATCGTTACCGGCTCCGCCAATGAGCACATCATTCCCATCGCCGCCTGACAAGAAATCGTTACCGAGGCCACCGTTGATCGTGTTGGCCAAGTCATTGCCAATTAGCCTGTCATCGCCTCTACCGCCGATGGCGTTTTCAATTTGCGTGTCGAAGCCAACGAACGATTGCCCCGGCGCCAAAATGCTCTTGTCCCTGACACCTACATATTCCCAAGTTCCAGGGGTAAGGTTTATATGTACATTCGCGCTTGCATTGCTGGCGTCGAAGGTGTCTATGCCCCCAGCATCGCTGACGTAGCGGTTTGCCAACGTATAAACGTTATTACCCGTATTAACATTTTTAGCTACACCATACAAATACTGCAACGCGGCCACGTCAAACATCGCCAAGGCAGTTGCTGGCGCAGTTCCCATCACGTCGGTGTACGACATCAATGTATTTTTCGTGTTGTCTTCTTCCCTCGGTAGCAAAGGGGACTCGAATGGATGCTTTAAGCCCAACGCATGGCCAGTCTCGTGCAGCAAGACCTCGAATCCATACGAGCCCTCGTCAAGCGACTGCCTGGCTGTAAAGCCTCCTTTACCATTAGGAATTGTATTGGCATAGAGAGAGCTGTTTAGATGGATTTCACCTGTACCCGAATGTGCGTAGCCGGCATATGCCCCTGATTGCGCCGACGTCAAATCATCCAAATAGAATTTCAAATCTGAAGGCGCATTTTCACCCACTTCGGTAAAGCGTAGATCCAACACTGCGCTGAACTTGGAAAGTGCTGCGCGCACCGCCAACTTCTGCGAATCAGTGTAAAGCGCAAAACCTTTCTCAGTCGCGCTGGTAGTTGCAAAGCTAAAAGTGATTGCATGCTTGCCTGACACCGATACGAAGTCACGACTAAGCAGCGAATTTACAAAGTACGGTATTTGTGCATTTGCGAACGGGTCCGCCGGCATTTCACTGGCTGACGGTGCTGGCGCCAATACCAAAATATCGGCGGTGCGCCATGCGCTACCGTCGTTAAATTGAAATTCCGCGATGCCCGATTGTGATTCAGCCGCCACTGCTGGCGACGCGCTGCCCAAAGTATCTTCGGTACTTATGTTGTTAGCTTGATAGTAGTCCTTAATTATTACGGAATCAGCGGTGCCGTATTCAACCAGCAAATCGGAGCCGGCACGTTGAACGCTGCGTACCTGGTTTTTTGCAAAGTTAAATTGCACGACGTTTTGTGTGCCATCCACACCATTGTCTTGTAAAACGTCGTGACCATCGCCAAGGTTGAAGACATACGTATCGCTCTCACCACCGCCGTTGAGCAAATCATCTCCGGCGCCGCCTTCCAAAATATCACTGCCCGAAGCAGATATTGACCCATCTGCCTGTGAGCGCTCATCACCATAGAGGTTATCATCGCCCTCG
This sequence comes from Pseudomonadota bacterium, assembly GCA_040385645.1. Taxonomy (GTDB): domain Bacteria; phylum Pseudomonadota; class Gammaproteobacteria; order Burkholderiales; family Burkholderiaceae_D; genus JANXSS01. Next base: position 332,642 of record JAZKGZ010000006.1, on the reverse strand, counting down.
CCACCGACCAATCGATCGCTACCATTCCCTCCGGATAATACGTCGCTACCGGTTCCACCCAGCAAAATATCATTGCCACCATTGCCAGCCAGCGTGTCGTCTTCTGAACCACCGTCGAGATAGTCATTACCCTGGTACTGTGTCGCTAGCGAATCCGTGCCGAAGCCTTCGCTGTCCCCAACCAGATAATCCGCGCCGGCCCCACCTATCAGGGTATCGCTGCCTCCGTTACCAAACAAAATATCGTCACCCTCGCCGCTCTCCAGGTAATCGTCTCCATGAAACGCACCGGCTAATTTGCTCAGTGCGTCGTCACCAATCAACTGGTCATTACCTAACCCACCGATGAGGGTATCGTCCTTGCCGCCACCCCATAACAGGTCATTGCCCTCTTCCCCATCCAAATAATCACTTCCCTGCAAGGCCCCAGGTAACACGACGTTGCTCTCATCTCCATATAACTCGTCGTCGCCCGTACCACCGTATAGCGTATCGGACCCCCCATTCCCTCTTAGAGAATCAACACCTTCTTCGCCGTCGAGATAATCATCGCCCCACGCCTTGGCATCGGTTAGCGCAGCGCCACTCAGACTGCTTACGCTTTGGTCTCCCCAAATGTTGTCATCACCCGCCCCGCCGTACAAGGTGTCCGCTCCGCCTCCTCCTTGCAGGTAGTCGGCCCCGTCCTCGCCGTCCAGGTAGTCGTCGCCATGGTAGGCCAGGTCGGTAAAATTTCGCGCGTCACTATTGGCTCCTGTATCGCCAAAAATTTTGTCGTTTCCGGCGCCGCCAAATAATTGGTCTGCGCCGCCGCCACCGTCGAGCTCATCGTTACCATCTCCGCCATCCAAAAAGTCTGCACCATTGCTAGCTGCAGCCACTGTGCTTAGAAAGCCTGGCTCGACCGTGCCGTCCCCATTTAGCAAATCGTCTCCTGCACCGCCTTCTAATACGTCGTTTCCGGCTAATCCTTCGAGATCGTCTTTACCTTCACCTCCCTTGATACGATCGTCAGCCCAACTGCCGATTGCCGAGTCGTCACCCGCGCCGGCGTCGATCGAATCGCCTTCGGTAGCCGCCGCGCTGGTACGTGTATCGCTTATTCCGCTCCAGATGCTCAGTGTGGAATTTTGCTCATATACACCCCAACCGGCACCTTGAGCTTTAACTATTTTGCCTGCCTCCAGGCCCCAGTTTGCCCATTTGTCGGTAGCTCCGTAGAGCTGATGGCCGCTTTCGACATCTGCGCTAGAACTGATGAAGTCATTGCCATCGCCACCCCTTATGGTGTCGCTTCCCGCACCACCACCGATCATGTCGTCGCCTCTACCACCGTCAATAATGTCGTTACCGCCAGACCCGCTCAACAGATCGTTGCCTGTCATTCCATTGATCTGGTCGTTCGCCGCGCTGCCGTAAATAGTGTTGTCGTAGACGATTTGGTCGTCGCTGGGGATAGTCTCGTAGCCAATCAGATTTCCAGCGGCGTCGTATATGGGGCTTTGAGTGGGCTGATCGCTACCGGCTGTTAAATTGCCTGCACCGTCCCTGATGTAATACAACTTGTTCAAAGCCACAACTTCTACTGACTGGCCTTGTAGATTTAGTCGTTTAATCGGGCTTCGGGTTTTCTCTGTTTTAACCAAGAAATCGCCGTTGTAGGTGTTTGCCGAAACGCCCGCATCCGTTACCGCAAGCCCCCAGCTATTACTCCTGACACTGATAGCAGGGATGCCAACAGCGCCTGAGCTGCTATACGTTACGCTTACAGCCCCGTTTAAGCTGCTAGTCACCTCGCCGTCCTGCACTAGCGCAAACGTTATGCTGGTTTGCCCTTCTGCAAGGGCCAATACAGCTCCGTTGGCATTCTTGGTGATGTTGCCTACGACCACTTTGAATTTGTCTGCAGTCGCGCCTTCCATTTTTAAAGTAACGGTATCCCCCGCCTTGGCTCCTTGGTTGAGCGATACGGTGAATGACTTACCGCCGCCTTCATTTGTGCTGCTGGTTTTGCCTTCCAGGCCGGTCAAGCTAGCCGTCGTATCGTTCCAGAAATTAGGGCTCCGGCCGGCAGGAGCCCTGGTAAGCAAAGTGCTAACCTCTTGCAAAGCGACGCGTAAGGTTTTGTCGATTTTGATGCCTAGGTAGCCACCGCTTTCAGCTTTGTTTTTGTCAAAATTCCTGATAACGATGGTGTTAGCCGTCTCTGCACCATTTGTGACGTAAGCGGTATAGCCGGTGGTGGAGTTACTATCATTGACTAAAGCGAGGCCTGCGTATTTACCACCACCCAAGGCATATTCATAACCACCGCGAGAACCTGCGCCTTTAAAGATGCCCAGCGCGGTGCCGTTGATCTGCACGCTTCCAAGGCCGTCACTGTCAATGATGGTATCGCGGCCCCATTGAGCGGTAAATTGGTATAAATCAGTTCCCTCGCCCCCTTGCAAGCTGTCGCTACCGGCATCACCGCTTATGGTGTCGTTGCCAGCGCCACCGATCACGAGGTCATTGCCCCCTCCGCCTTCCAAAGTGTCAGTACCAGCGCCGCCGAGCAAGGTGTCGTTTCCATCACCACCATACAGGCGGTCGGTGTCTGCGCCGCCTTCGAGGTAGTCGTCTCCGCCCAAACCGAACAATGTGTCGTTGCCGGCGCCGCCGTACAAGTGGTCGCCCACCTTGCTGTCAGTACCGGTCACAGCATTGGCGCCGTTGTCGCCGAAGGCAATTTTTTGCACAGGGCGGTCAGCGTTATTCGGCTTTCTTTCAATTAGCGTGGCAAGGCCTGGCAGAATTTCTCCAGGCAACGGCGCAGCCCCGTACCATTGGAAATGCCGGTCGCGATCAGCGGCGGCAGTGTCGGTTTTGATGGTTCCGGATATTTCGTCGGCTTGGTTGCGGAGAACGATCGCATTCAAAAGCTTCGCCCGGTCTTGCAGCCACTTATCGGTATAGGTGATGGGGACGGCACTAATTTTGTCGGCAAGCCACGCGTTGTAATCTGGGGCGCGATTTGTTTGCCAAATTGTGGCTAGTTGTGCATCTGCGGCGGCATTCTTGCCACTGATGTGGATGGGCGATAAATCTTGGAGCGCGATGAATGCACCGAAATCGTTACGCGCGGTAGCGCCCAATTCAGCACCGCTAATTTTGATGACTAGTTGACCTGTTAGGGATTTGAAGATAGGGGTGATTTGTAAGGCTGCCGAAGCAGCGTGATAAGTCGTTCGATTAGGATCAACGCTTGAGTCACTAGCAGTCAGCGTTTGCGTGTTTGGCCCAATCAAGGTTTTGCGCAAACCGTCCAGCACGCCTTCGTAGCTGGCCTTCATGTCGTTTGAGCCTACTTGAATAAGGCCATTTAATTTGGCAAACGTCAGAGAGTTATCGAGCTTTTCTAAAGCAGCGCCGAGTGCAAGCAGGTCAGTTTGCTTGTATATGCTGTGGTTATCAATGCCTGCACCACCCTGGAATACAGTGTCCTCTTGGTAGAGTGCCGTCCGCGTACCAAACTGATTAAAACCCGGAGCCAGAAAGTGGAAGTCGGCCCAGCTGTTGGTAGTCACGCTGATGCCGTTTTGCGCGTAGTAGTTGGTTTGCTTCTCACCAACGGCATTCCAGCTAGCGAGCCCATTGCTAGCCCCAATCAGGCTGGCTAGATTCGCAAATTCCCCATCCGTATTGCTGGTCATTAAATTACTAAAGCCCGCACTGTTGAAAGTGTTGACTGCTTGAACGCCCGCGCTGTTTCCAAACAAACGGGTAAATGCTGTCGCCAAATAGCCGCCTATGCTGTGGCCATTAACGCCTGCAATTGAATTGATGTCTTTTAAAAGGCCTGTACCTTGTGTAGGAACATCCCGCGCAAAAGTGTATCCAAGCACCGGGCCAGGTAGGCTTACTACTCTTACTTGCACAACATTCGTGTTCGTTTTGCTGGCTGTATTTTTGAGCCACCAATTGATCATGTCTTTAATTTGATCGTATGGAATACCTCTAGTAGCTAAAGTTACATCGTCAATAACATCTGTAGCGCTTTGCGTACCGCGCATGGACACGAAAACTTTACCTGCATTGCTTGGGTCTTGCTGCGCCAGCGCCGAATCAGCTTTGATGCGCCAGACGATTGCGTCAAAACCAGTGCCTAGCCCGCCGGGCGTTTCTGGATCGTCTAGGACTTCAAAGTTGGCAAGCAAGAAATCAGACTGTGCAGCAGTTAGTCGCCTACGTTGTTCGTCGTTACCTGCGTCCGTAGCGACAGATATGTAAGACGCATCAGCCAGCAGCGCATTTATATATGCTGTTTCAATTGATTTCATGATCGTTTACCTTGCTCTATAAGTTGCTTAATTTTTAAACGTTCAAATTCGCTTTTGTCCTTCGGCGAGCATGCATGCTCACCGCCCATTAACGCAATCCCTGCAATGCGGCCGCCTTTTGTGAAAAAAACCTCATAGTTTAAAAACGCGATGCCTGTATCAAGGTCTATATAGCTGACTTTTTGTGACGTAATATCGATCCAGTACCCGGGTACAGCCGCGTAGTCGGTGTACACCTGCTTCGCTCTTTTGACGTAATTCGAATTCGGATGAACCTTAAACACAGCGCGCTCCTCACAAAGCCGCTTAAACTGCCGCATTCCCACAATTTCATCCACGAACGGCCCCACCAATAGCAGTGGCACCAACACCAACCGCAGCAACCAACGCGAGGAACTTTTCAAACCGAACCAGCGAGGGATTTTTATGGTCAGGTAGATCGTCAATACCAGCCACAAGAGAGCCACACCCAAAAATAACAAGCCAATCATGCAACGCTCCTTTGGTATTTAGAGGTCAAAGCTATCTGTTGGGATGGAATTACTGTGCAAGCTAGAGAATCCTGCCGCGCCAGCTTTGAATTCGCCTCGCTGCGGGAGACAACTGCGTAAAAACCAGAACCTAACGCGCCGGGGGTTTCTATGCTGTCTTCAACTTTAAAGTTGGCAAGCAAGAAATCAAACTGTGCAGGAGTTAGTCGCTCACGTAGTTCGTCGTCACTTGTATTTGTAGCGACAGATATGTAACACGCATCGGCCAGAAGCGCATTTATATATGCTGTTTCAATTGCTTTCATGATCGTTTACCTTGCTCTATAAGTTGCTCAATTTTTAACCGATCGAATTCGCTTTTGTTCCTAGTCGAACATGCATGCTTACCACCCATCAACGCAATGCCTGCAATCCGGCCGCCCTTTGTGAAAAAAACCTCATAGCTTAAAAACGCGATACCTGTATCGAGGTCTATGTAGCTGACTTTTTGTGACGTAATATCGATCCAGTACCCAGGGACAGCTGTGTAGTCGGTGTACACCTCCTTTGCTCTGTTGACGTGATTTGAATTCGGATGAACGTTAAACACAGCGCGCTCTTCACAAAGCCGCTTAAACTGGCGCATCCCCACAATCTCATCCACGAACGGCCCCACTAATAGCAGTGGCACCAACGCCAAACGCAACAGCCAACGCGAGGAGCTTTTCAAGTCAAGCCAGCGAGGGATTTTTATGGTTAGGAAAACCGTCAATACCAGCCACAAGAGAGCCACACCCAAAAATAAAAAGCCAATCATGTGGTGGTGTCCCTTTGATGTGTAGCGGCTTACGCTAGGTGATCGTATGAAATTTCTCTGGAAGCTAGGGCGGGGTGGCGTGCCAACTTCGAATCTGCCTGCTGAAAGCTGATCAGGTGCCGGAGATTAACATGTCTATATTGCAATATTTTCAAATCTTCTTGAAGCCGATGGTTTGGTACACAGTCAGCTAAAAACCCAAACCGCTAAAACAAACCTTGACTAGTCAAAAAGGTTTGGGCTGCCTTCTATTTTGGTCTAAGCACCATTTATGACATGTGTACGCCAGTTGATCGCGAAATTGTCACTGATATAGAAACGAGGCAGAAAACCTGAGACTTGGACCAGCTAGCAAATTAAATCTCTTATTTTTTTAGGTTTATATGTGTGTGAACAAAGCGGAAATAATAAGAATCTTTTTACCGAGGCAAGAAAAAAGGGGGAGAGCCCTAGCCCTCCCCCTTTCTTACTACACACTGCTTAAAAATAAACCTTTTACAGCATAGCCTTCAACAACTTAGCCATCTCCGAAGGATTCTTCGTAACCTTCATCCCACAGGCTTCCATAATCTCCAACTTCGCTTGCGCCGTATCGGCACCACCGGAAATCAACGCACCAGCATGGCCCATGCGCTTGCCAGGAGGCGCAGTAACGCCAGCGATGAAGCCGACCACCGGTTTCTTCATGTTGTCGCGAATCCAGTAAGCGGCATTCGCTTCATCCGGGCCGCCAATTTCACCGATCATGATGACGGCATCGGTATCCGGGTCGTCGTTGAATGCTTTCATGACGTCGATGTGCTTCAAGCCGTTGATCGGGTCGCCGCCGATGCCGACTGCCGACGACTGGCCCAGGCCTAGTGCTGTCAATTGCGCGACGGCTTCATAGGTCAGGGTGCCGGAGCGGGAAACTACGCCGATGCGGCCTTTCATGTGGATGTGGCCTGGCATGATGCCGATCTTGATTTCGTCGGGTGTGATCAAACCTGGGCAGTTCGGCCCTAGCAGCAGTGTCTTGCTACCGGCTTTTGCCATCCGGTCTTTCAGCGCCATCATGTCGCGCACGGGGATGCCTTCGGTAATGCAGATCGCCAGGTCCAACTCGGCTTCGACGGCTTCCCAGATCGCTGCGGCAGCGCCTGCGGGCGGTACATAGATGACGGATACATTGACGCCGGTTTTTGCCTTGGCTTCAGCGACGTTGGCAAAAATCGGGATGCCTTCAAAATCTTCGCCGGCTTTTTTCGGATTGACGCCAGCAACAAAGCAGTTCTTGCCGTTCGCGTACTCGCGGCACATGCGCGTGTGGAATTGCCCGGTCTTGCCGGTGATGCCTTGTGTAACGACTTTCGTGTCTTTATTAATCAGAATCGACATGGTGGTTCCTAGTTATGTTGGTTGCTTATTTGCCTTGTGCAGCTGCAACGACTTGGCGGGCAGCGTCTTCCATGGTGTCGGCGGCAATGATCGGCAGACCGGATTCGGCGAGCATTTTCTTGCCGAGGTCTTCGTTGGTGCCTTTCATGCGCACGACCAGAGGCACTTTCAGCGATACCGCTTTGGAAGCAACGATCACGCCTTCGGCGATGACGTCACATTTCATGATGCCGCCGAAGATATTGACCAGGATGGCTTTTAAACCAGGATTTTTCAGCATGATCTTGAAGGCTTCGGTGACTTTTTCAGCCGTAGCGCCACCGCCGACGTCAAGGAAGTTGGCAGGTTCGCCGCCGAACAGTTTGATGGTATCCATGGTGGCCATGGCCAGGCCGGCACCATTGACCAGGCAGCCGATGTCGCCGTCCAGCGAGATATAGGCGAGGTCGAACTTGGAAGCTTCTACTTCCGCTGGGTCTTCTTCGTCCAGATCGCGGTAGGCGACGATTTCCGGGTGGCGATACAGTGCGTTGGCATCGAAATTGAATTTCGCGTCGAGTGCGATGACCTTGCCGTCGCCGGTCAGGATCAAGGGATTGATCTCGGCCAGGGAAGCGTCGGTTTCCCAATACGCTTCATACAAACCTTGCAATTGGGCGCGGGCATCGGCGATGGACGCAGCCGGCACGCCGATCTTGGCGGCGATGGCATCGGCTTCGGCATCGGTCAGGCCGACGGCCGGGTCGATGGCGATCTGGTGAATCAGTTCCGGGTGGCTCTCGGCCACTTCCTCGATGTCCATGCCGCCTTCGCTGGACGCCATTAGCACCACGCGCTGGCTGACGCGGTCGGTCACCATGCTGACGTACAACTCGCTCTTGATGTCTGCGCCTTCTTCGATCAGCAAATGCCGCACCTGTTGGCCGTTTGGCCCGGTTTGATGGGTGACGAGCTGCATGCCCAGAATTTCACCAGCGAAGGTTTTGACTTGCTCCAGTGACTTGGCAACCTTGACGCCGCCACCCTTGCCGCGACCGCCTGCATGGATCTGCGCCTTGACGACCCATACCGGGCCGCCGAGCTTTTCCGCAGCGGCGACAGCCTCGTCGACGGAATCGCAGGGAATGCCGCGTGGCACGGTGACGCCAAATTTGCGAAGGATTTCCTTGCCTTGATATTCATGAATTTTCATGCAGCTTCCCTTCGGATACTTATTGGAAAAAGTTAAGAAATAGTGAACGTGTAATCAGACAGTAAATAGGTAATCGATAACGAATAATTTTTGCGACGACCAATAGACGCTTTTAGGACGCCAGTACTGACAATATGCGGGGTACATAAGCGGAGTACGGCAGGGCATACGGCGAAGGCGTAGTGCGAACAGCGACATAATATTAAAGCGGCAAAACCGTGCAGGCCGGGCGCCTGCTACCAGTGCTGAGGCGCACGTAACCGCGGAAGTGTAGCACAGCCGGAAAGCTGCGAAATTGACAAACGGTAAATAGCAATTACTCGTGGAGCAACGAATTACCGTATCCATCTTCCTCATCGGGCATCGCACCAGCCATGGCAGCCTTAATCGCCTGATGAGAAAACCCGCGCTGCTGCATAAACCGCATTTGCTTGGCGCGATCGGCAGGTGCAGCACCGCCATGACCGAACTTGCGTTGCCAGACTTCGCAGGCGCGGGCGATCTCGCCGTCGATCAACCCGGCTTTCGCCGACGACAGATCCTGGTCGCTAACACCATGACTTTGCAACTCGGCCAGAATCCTGCTGTTACCGAATCGCTTGGCGCGCCGGTTGATAAGAGAATCGCAGAAGCGGGCTTGGGAGAGAAATTTTGCTGCTTCCAGGCTGTCGAGCAGTTGCTCGATATCGTCACCTTCCTGGGCATATCGAGCAAGCTTGCGCGATAGTTCGATACGGCTATGCTCGCGCGCCGAAAGATATCGCAAGGCGCGGGCTTTCAGGCTGATCGCGGGACGGGCCATATTTCAGCGTTGGTTAGGCAAAACAGTTGGGCGGGACAAGCAAAGCAAGCTTAAAACGCTCGCTTCATTTGTCCGACCCGGCAAACGAATAAAAAACCTTGTTACTTACCCATCCCTGCTTGCACTGGCTCCTGGCCCAGAGGCTGACCCGGCTCTTTAACGTCTCTGATCTCACGCACGTTTTTTAAGTCGCGCACTTCTTTGCTGTCATCCTTTGCAGCCTTCTTGCCGATGGGTTCGGCACCCTTTACTTCACCGAGCTCCGGTACGCCGAGTGATACACGAACCTTGTTTTCGATTTCACGGGCGAGCTCAGGACGCTCTTTTAAATAATTCCTCGCGTTATCCTTACCCTGCCCGATTCGTTCACCGTTATAGCTATACCAGGCACCGGCTTTTTCGACGATTTTGGCATCCGAACCAAGGTCTAATATTTCGCCTTCACGGGATGTGCCTTCTCCGTACAGGATATCGAAGTGGGCTTCCTTGAACGGTGGCGCAATCTTGTTTTTGACAACTTTGACCTTGGTCTCGTTGCCAATCACCTCATCGCCGGATTTGATCGAACCGGTACGACGAATATCGAGCCGCACAGATGCATAAAACTTCAGCGCGTTACCACCGGTCGTCGTTTCGGGGTTGCCGAACATGACGCCGATCTTCATGCGAATCTGGTTAATGAAGATGACCAGCGTATTGGTGCGGTTGATCGAACCTGTAAGCTTACGCAGCGCCTGAGACATGAGACGTGCCTGCAAACCTGGCAGCGAATCGCCCATGTCGCCCTCGATCTCAGCACGCGGCGTCAATGCAGCAACCGAATCGATCACGATCAAATCGACACCGCCGGAACGCACCAGCGCATCGGTAATTTCGAGCGCCTGCTCGCCGGTATCCGGTTGCGAAATCAGCAATTCCGACAAGTTGATACCGAGCTTTTGTGCGTAACCGACGTCAAGCGCATGCTCCGCATCGATAAAAGCGCAAACGCCGCCGAGCTTTTGCATTTCTGCAATGGTCTGTAACGTAAGCGTCGTTTTGCCGGACGATTCCGGGCCGTAAATTTCGACGACGCGGCCACGTGGCAAGCCGCCGACGCCCAAGGCGATGTCGAGCCCCAGCGAACCGGTCGAGACGACCTGCACTTCCTCTACCACTGCGCCATCTTCCATGCGCATGACAGAACCTTTGCCGAATTGTTTTTCGATCTGAGCCAGGGCGGCGGCCAGTGCCTTGCCTTTTTCGGCATTCGATGCTGCGGATTTTTTATCGTCCATGTGTTTCTTTCGATTGGCTGTTGCGCATTGATCGGGAGAAGTGAGTACTGTATAAAAAAACAGTGGTTTACGCAAGCGATTTGTGAAGATGGTCAACGCAAAAACACGCAGAATTTTTGCACTATTTTGGTGCAACTTTGCTTGAAGCTTTTATATAAGGTCGATTAGCCAGGATACAACGACTCTCGACCAATCAACGCGGGACCACTTGGAAGATCTTGGCCGGCGGATACAGTCCGACATTGGCATGCAGCATGAAAACTAGCCGACGTGGCATATTTCTTGATACCCTGAGCTAGGCAGATCGGTATTACAGTTGTTTATCCAGTCTTTCGTCTGGTCTTTATCACCCTTCATCTACCTCCTTCCATGGCAACTTTTTTCGACGAGATGTACGCTACCGAGCCGACTTCGATCCGCGAGCACTATCGCGGCTTCGCTTCCTGGCTAGCGGATCAGTCTGCAGACACGATCGCCCGCAAACAAGCCGAAGCCGATCTAATTTTTCGACGGGTCGGCATTACGTTTGCTGTGTACGGCAACGATGCCGGCACCGAGCGACTGATACCGTTCGACATCATCGCCAGAATCATCACGGCGGCCGAGTGGACGCAACTCGAAGCGGGGCTAGTGCAGCGCGTAAAAGCGTTGAACATGTTCATTCACGACATTTATCACGACCAAAACATCATTCGCGCCGGCATCGTTCCAGCCGAGCAGATTTTAGAAAATGCCCAGTATCGCCCGGAAATGCAGGGTATTTCAGTAGCCTCCGATATCTACGCCCATATCGCCGGTGTCGATATCGTACGCGCAGGAGCGGGTGAATTTTTTGTGTTGGAAGACAACCTCCGAGTACCGTCGGGCGTGTCATATATGCTGGAAGACCGCAAGATGATGATGCGGCTTTTCCCCGAACTGTTCGCCCGTTACAAGGTTGCGCCGGTGGCGCATTTCCCAGATATGCTGCTCGACAATCTGCGCTCGGTGGCACCTGCCGGCGTGATCGATCCGACGGTCGTGGTCATGACGCCCGGCATGTACAACTCTGCTTATTTCGAGCACGCGTTCCTGGCGCAGCAGATGGGCGTGGAACTGGTCGAAGGCAAGGATCTGTTCGTGGACGATGAAGCCGTTTACATGCGAACCACGCGTGGCCCGAAGCGGGTCGATGTGATCTACCGGCGCATCGACGACGATTACCTCGATCCCCTGGCCTTCCGCAAGGATTCCACGCTCGGTGTACCTGGCCTGCTTTCAGCGTATCGGGCCGGCCACGTGACGTTGACGAATGCCATCGGCACCGGCGTTGCCGACGACAAATCGATCTATCCGTTCGTGCCAGATATGATCCGCTTCTACCTCACCGAAGAGCCGATCTTGAACAACGTGCCGACCTATCAATGCCGCAAGCCCAAAGACCTGGAGTACGTGCTGGCCAACATCGCCAAACTGGTGGTCAAGGAAGTACATGGCGCAGGGGGCTACGGCATGCTCGTCGGGCCGGCATCGTCGAAGGCGGAGGTCGAGGAATTTCGCCAGCGTGTGATCGCCGACCCGCAAGGGTATATTGCGCAAGAAACGCTGGCGCTATCGGCCTGCCCTACCTATGTCGAGTCCGGCATCGCACCACGGCATATCGACCTGCGCCCCTTTATTCTTTCGGGCAAAACGATTTCGATGGTGCCGGGTGGCTTGACCCGCGTGGCACTGAAAGAGGGGTCGCTGGTGGTAAACTCGTCGCAGGGCGGCGGCACGAAAGATACCTGGATTCTGGAGAATTGAAATGCTGAGCCGCACCGCCGATCATCTGTTCTGGATGGCGCGCTACACCGAACGCGCGGAAAATACGGCACGTATGTTGGATGTGAACATGCAGACTGCGCTGATGCCGCAATCGGGCGAAGCGACGCGCAAAGGATGGCGTGCATTGCTGGGCATCTCCGAACTGCAGCCAGCCTTCGACGCAAAATACGATCGCCTGACCGAGCGCGACGTGCTCGATTTCATGGTGCAGGATCGTAGCAACCCCTCCTCCATCGCCTCCTGTCTGACTCAGGCCCGTGAAAATGCCCGGGCCGTGCGCGGCACGCTCACGACCGAACTATGGGAAACGCACAATGCCACCTGGCTGGAAATGCAGACGCGCCTGCGCGATGGCATGCTCGAACAAGACCCTGGCGGCTTTTTCGAATGGGTGAAATATCGCTCGCATCTGTCGCGTGGCGTCACCATCGGCACGACCCTGCGCGACGAATCGTTTTACTTCATCCGCATCGGCACGTTTCTGGAACGAACCGATAACACCGCGCGGCTATTGGATGTGAAGTTTCACGACGCCGGCAGCAACATGCCCTCCGGTGAAGGATTGGGCAACGAGACGCAACTCGACTTTTATTTTTGGGCAGCGATCCTGCGCTCGGTCTCGGCATTCGAAACCTATCGCAAGGTTTACCGGGATGCCATCACACCGGCACGGGTGGCCGAATTGCTGATGCTGCGTGTGGACATGCCGCGTTCTCTGCGGCATTGCATGAACGAAGTGGTGAATAACCTCAAACATGTAGGCAACGAAGTGTCTGCCGATACCGAACGCTATGCCGGCAAATTGCACGCCGAATTGCAATTCGCCCGTATCGAGGAAATTCTCGAAGAGGGATTGCATGCCTATTTAACGCGGTTTCTGGAGTGCGTGTATGAACTCGGGCAACGGGTAAGCCGCGATTTTCTAGTGCCGCTATCGGCGCGATGACATTTCAATCGGTTTCGCCAGCCCGGCACGTCCTGAAAAAAATACCTGCTCCTGTAAAATCGCCGTTTTGATCAGGAGTCGATGCTCATGACTTATTGCGTTGCAATGCGCCTGGATGCCGGGCTGGTATTTCTGTCGGATACCCGAACCAATGCAGGCGTCGACCACATCGGCACGTTTCGCAAGATGAACGTGTTCGAAAATCCCGGCGACCGAATGATGGTGCTCATGACTGCCGGCAATCTTTCCATTTCCCAGTCGATTTGCCAGATTCTTGCTGACTACAGCAGCCAGACCGGCCGCAGCGTCTGGACTGCCAAAAACATGTACGAAGCCGCACAGATCGTCGGCGAGGCAATTCGCAGCGTCTACCACCGTGACGCGAAAATGCTGGAAGAATTCGATATCCGATTCAATGTCAGCATGATTTTCGGCGGCCAGATCAAAGGCGAGCCATGCCGGTTGTTCCAGATTTACTCAGCCGGCAACTTTATCGAATCCTGCGATGAAAGTTCGTATTTTCAGGTCGGCGAATCGAAATACGGCAAGCCAATCCTGGACCGTGTCATCAACGCCGGCACTGAACTCGACGAAGCTGCAAAATGCGCCTTGATCTCGATGGACTCAACCCTGCGCTCGAATATTTCGGTCGGCCTGCCGCTGGACTTGCTGGTCTATGAGACCGATGCGCTAAAAATCACCCGCTTCGTTACCATCGACGAGACCAATCAGTATTTTCAGATGATCCGCAACACCTGGGGCCAGCAATTAAAACGCGTATTTGAATCCATCGATGACCCGGTGTGGAATGCTGCGCCCGATATCACCAGCAATGTGCTGTCGGCCACGAATATTCATAGCAAGCCAGTGCGTATGGCCTTGCCGCCAAGTATGGGCAAGCTAGCCGGAGAACCGTCTCTATTGCAGGCCTTGGCAGAGCAGCCGGAAGGTAGCCGTCAGTTTTGAGGGATTATTGGTTTGATAAAAGCTACACTCGTCGATTTTTCGGCGAGATATTATGAAACAAGGTTGGTTTGTAGCAGGATCGTTGGCTCTTATAGCGGCGGCGGCCAGTAACTTTGGGCATGCAGGTGTTTTTGATGAAATAAACAAGGCAATGGATACGGTTCAGCGCGGAACCAACATGCTGCCTTCACCAAACAACGTGCCTGGCTATGCGAATGGCGATGCTGGACAATATCGTCAAGGTGCCCCGGGCCGGCCGGTGTCTTCTAAAAATGCATTGCTGCCGTTGGATTTGACGCTTTATCCGCGCTCCACAATGATCCAGCGATTTGATAATCCGCTGGACCGTGTTTCAATCCCCGTAAGCGTGCCTGCTAGCACTGCTGATGGCTATGTTTCAGGCTATGCGGTGCCGATGCAGGGAAAGATTACGATGATGATCTTTAGGCATCTGAGCGATGACAGTCCATTACTGCTTCGGCAACACTACGAATCATGGATTGCGTCTCAGGGCTTCGAGCGGCTTCTCATCTGCGAAATGCCATGCAAGCAAGCACCTCAAAGTGCTAATTGGCGGCAAGTAATCGATCCTACATCCAGAGTAAATAATGGCTATTTTCCTGACAAACCTACCTATATCGTTGGCTTCAAACCTGACGCTATGGTAGTCGTCGGCGTTGGTGAACACGGTGCACACTACACGGCAGTCGTGAAAGTAGTCGAAGGCCAAGTACTGGATACAGCACCCTGGCAAGCAGCCGTTGCGAGACGGCCACCTCCGCCTCCAGTGGCACTAGCGACCGGGCCAGGCAGATATACCAGGCCAGCATCGCTCGAATCAACACCATTTGTGCAACAACCCGCATTCACACCCGCGCAAACTAATGGACAAAACGGGCAAGCTGCGCCAAGCGCGTCAGTGGGCAACCCAAGGTCGGCAGCAAAAATCGAAGATGTATCCCCGGAAAACCTCGAAACGGTTCTTTCCCAATCGAGCGGCACGGTAGTGGTGCAATTTACCTCTACCGATCCTGGTTGTACGCATTGCATTGGCGCCAATCCTCGGTTCGAGACGCTGGCAAAAGCCAGAGCTGATGGTGCCCGCTTTCTCCGCGTGATGTGGCAACCTTATACGCAGGTATTCGACGATGCACTGGCCGTGCAGTACGGCTTGGTCGGATTGCCATCGTATGTGGCATTTACCAACGCCAAAGTCGTCAGGCGTGCAAACGGTAATCTGACGGCAGTAGAGTTAAACCGTAAGCTATTAGCGAATTAGCTGCGGGTCAGACTACGACCGTCTGCGCTTGCCCCTCGCTACGAGCGCAGATTTCCCCAATGTGCATGACCGTCTCGCCGGCGGCACGTAACTGCGCCATGGCAGCCTCGGCGTTCTGGGGTGAAACGATCACCGTCATGCCGATACCGCAATTGAACACCCGGTGCATTTCGGCATCTGCAACCTTGCCGTGCTGCTGTAGCCATGTGAACAACGGCGGCATGCTCCAGGCGTCGCGCTGCAATACTGCGCAAAGATGCGGTTGCAAGACCCGCGGTATGTTTTCCACCAGGCCGCCGCCGGTGATGTGCACCATGCCTTTGACCTGCATCGAAGCCATCAGCGCCAGTAGCGGCTTCACATAGATGCGGGTCGGTGCCATCAGCACATCGGCAAGCGGACGACCATGAAAATCACCCTGCAGGTCGGGCTTGGCTAGCTCGATAATCTTGCGCACCAGCGAATAACCGTTTGAGTGAGCGCCCGACGATGCCAGACCAAGCACCACGTCGCCGGGGGCAATGGTGGTGCCGTCGATGATCAGTGATTTTTCGACCGCTCCGACGGCAAAACCGGCCAGGTCGTATTCGCCGGCCGGGTACATGCTGGGCATCTCGGCGGTTTCACCGCCGATCAGGGCGCAGCCGGCCTGCTCGCAGCCCTGGGCGATACCTTTGATGACGGCAGTGGCGATAGCGACATCGAGCTTGCCACAAGCGAAATAATCCAGAAAAAATAAGGGTTCGGCACCTTGCACCAAGATATCGTTGACGCTCATGGCTACCAGATCGATACCTACCGTGTCATGCCGGTTCAAGTGAAACGCCAGCTTCAATTTCGTGCCCACGCCGTCGGTGCCGGATACCAACACTGGCTCTTTGAATTTCTTGCTGATTTCGAACAGGGCACCGAATCCGCCGATACCACCCATCACGCCCTCTCGCATGGTGCGCTTGGCGAATGGCTTGATGGCTTCGACCAAGGCATCGCCAGCGTCGATGTCGACACCGGCATCGCGGTAAGAAAGGGGAACGCTGGAGGAGGAATTCATGGTGGGATTAGGCAAGGGAGGCGGTAAAATGAACGCTATTCTAGCAAATCGACGTCTTCGATCCGTTTCTCCAATCCGTTTTACAAGCGCCATGCAACAGCTGATCCTGAATCTCGAAGCGCTGAAACCTGCATCTCTCGAAACCTTCGTCACCGGCCGTAACGCCGAAGCCGCAGCATTGCTAAAGACCCTCGCAAATGCGCAAGGTACCAAGGGCGTCCGCACGCTCGCTCTCGACCAACGCTTCGTGTATCTCTGGGGTGAAAGCGGCGCGGGTAAAACCCACCTGTTGCAGGCCATGGCTGCGCTGCCAGGCACGCGCCTGCTTGCCTGCAAGCCAGACATGACGGAAGCGGAATGTGATGCCGCGTTTGCTTTCGATCCGACGATTCAGCTATATCTGATCGACGATTGCGATCGTCTCGTACCTGCCGCACAGATTGCTGCCTTCGGTTTATACAATCAGGTACGTGAACACGGTGCCGCGCTGGTGGCATGTGGTGCCCTGCCGCCGACGCAACTTGCGCTTCGTGAAGATTTGCGTACCCGGCTGGGTTGGGGCCTGATTTACCACTTGCACGAACTCACCGACGACGAAAAAATCGAGGCCTTGGGCCGAGCGGCGCAATCCCGTGCGCTAGTACTCTCGGCAGGCGTGTTACCCTACCTCATTACCCATTTTCAACGTGATATGCGCTCGCTTTCGGCTTTGCTCGATGCGCTCGACCGCTACTCGCTGGAGACGCAGCGCCCCATAACACTACCGCTGTTGCGCAGTTTGCTGCAACGGCAAGGCGAACCACTCGCATGACCACCCTGGCCCTGTTCGACCTCGACCATACCCTGCTGCCAATCGACTCCGATTATGAATGGGGGCGCTATCTGGTGCACCGTGGGTTAGTCGATATCGCCGCATTCGAAGCCACCAACGCGATATTTTTTAAGCAGTATCAGGCAGGCACTCTGGATTCAATGGAATACCTGGATTTCACGCTCGGTACACTGGCACGCTTTCCTCGTACCCGGCTCGATGCACTGCATGCAGAATTCATGCGTGACGTGGTCAACCCGGCATTACTGCCGTCGGCCCTGGCACTGGTACGTAGGCATCGTGAGGCGGGTGATCTGGTGGTTATCGCCACGGCGACCAACCGTTTCGTGACTGCGCCGATTGCCCGCGCCTTCGAAGTCGATCATCTGCTGGCAGCCGTGCCTGAAGAGGATGCGCAAGGCAACCTGACCGGCAAGCTATTGGGTACGCCAAGCATGGGTGCCGGTAAAGTCACGCACCTTAAAGGCTGGCTCGCCGACACCGGCAGAACGCTCGATCATTTCGAGCGCAGTTATTTCTACAGCGACTCGCATAACGATCTGCCGTTGTTATCGATCGTTACCCATCCGGTGGCGACCAATCCGAACGCTATTCTTAGCGCACATGCAATAGCGCATGGCTGGCCAATCCTGCAATTGTTCAATCAAACCGTTCAATGATTAAAACGTTTATCCGCCGTATTCTCGGCGGCAAAGCAAAACCGGCGGAACCGATCGACCCGACCAAGCCGGTAGTGCTGGGCGCACAGGAACACGGTATCGATCCGGGACTGGTATCGGCCAATGCCATTCGCGTCACGCAGACTTTGCAGCAGGCAGGTTTTGCCGCCTACATTGTCGGCGGTGCGGTGCGCGATTTGCTGCTGTCGGTAAAACCGAAAGATTTCGACATTGCCACCAATGCCACGCCAGAGCAGGTGAAACGATTGTTTCGGCGCGCTTTCATTATCGGCAAGCGATTTCAGATCGTGCACGTCATGTTCGGACAGGATTTGCTGGAAGTGACGACCTTTCGTGGCGCATCCTCAGACGGCTCGCCCAAAGACGAGCACGGCAGGGTGTTGCGGGACAATACCTTTGGCGAGCAGCATGAAGATGCCATCCGGCGCGACTTCACCATCAACGCCATGTACTACGATCCGGCGGCGCAGACCGTGTTCGACTACCACGGCGGCATTCAAGATATTCGTAACAAAACACTGCGCATCATCGGCATACCGGAAGCGCGCTTTCGGGAAGACCCGGTACGATTGCTGCGGGTGGTGCGCTTTGCGGCCAAGCTCGGCTTTTCCATCGACCCGGCGACTGCGGCACCGATCGCCATCATGGCACCTTTGATCAACAACGTGCCCGCCGCAAGAGTGTTCGACGAAATGCTGAAGCTGCTGCTCAGTGGCCAGGCGCTGGCCTGCTTGCAGCAATTGCGCAAGGAAGGATTGCATCATGGCCTGCTGCCGCTGCTCGATGTCGTCATGGAGCAGCCGCTCGGGGAAAAATTTGTTCGCCTGGCATTGGCTTCCACCGATCAGCGAATTAAAGAAGGTAAGCCGGTATCGCCGGGCTTTCTGTTCGCATCCCTGCTATGGCATCAGGTTGTGGAAAAATGGACCGCATATCAAGCAGCGGGAGAACTTTCGATACCGGCGCTGCATCTCGCAGCCGACGACGTATTGAATTCGCAGACAGAGAAGCTGGCGCTGCAACGCAAGATCGCATCCGACATGCGCGATATCTGGGCCATGCAGCCGCGCTTCGAGCGGCGTATCGGCAAATCGCCTTACAAACTGCTGGAGCATCCGCGTTTGCGCGCCGGCTACGACTTTCTGCTGCTGCGCTGCGAATCTGGCGAAATCGATGTGGAAATCGGCGAATGGTGGACCGATTTCATGGCTGCCGATGGCGAAGGGCGTGAGGCTTTACTATTAGCACGCAAAACCGGCGCACTTCCTGACCCTGCGGTGAAGAAACGTCCGAGACGGCGCGGCCCGCGCGCAAAGCCCAAGATGACAACGGGCGATGCCGACGCCGGAAGTACTGGCACACTGCCTGACGATGGTCGCTAACCCGCAACCGGTGTCCTGTCCTAGCCGGCAATGAGTACCACGGCCTATATCGGTATCGGTGCCAATCTGGGTGACGCACAGTCAGCCGTCGAGACGGCTTTCGATTTGTTGCATACATTACCGACGACGCGGCTAGTCGAAAAATCGTCACTGTTTCGCACAATGCCCATCGATGCAGAAGGTGAGGATTACATCAATGCCGTTGCCTGCCTTCAAACCCAGCTGTCACCCAGCGATCTGCTCGCAGGTTTGCTGGCAATTGAACAGCAACAGGGCCGGTTGCGCAGCCATCGGAATGCACCGCGCACCCTCGATCTGGATATTCTTTTATATGGGCAACAGCGTCTGCAAATGCCCACACTAACCGTCCCCCATCCGCGCCTGACCCTACGTGCATTCGCATTAATACCACTATTGCAAATAGCGCCATTCATTGAAATTCCCGGCCTTGGCCCCGCCCACGCTTACGTAGCGGGCGTTGCAGGCCAGCGCATTGTAAAAGTACCCGCCTGAAGTCGTAAAAATTTACTGGCAGAATTGCGTTGTTGAATGCTTTAATTCAACAATTGCACAGCGCACGCGCGCGGCTTTCAGATCATTATCATTTTACGGCTGGGAAACATGAATTTTGACACCTATAAGTATGTGGTCGTCGAGGGCCCGATTGGCGTCGGCAAAACCACGCTTGCCTCCAAGATAGCAGCGAGGTTCGAAGCGCAGACTCTGCTGGAACAGCCGGCAGAAAACCCTTTCCTAGAACGGTTTTATCGCGATTCGGCGCGCTATGCGCTGCCGGCCCAGATGTGCTTTTTATTTCAGCGGGTAAACCAGTTGCGCGCCATGGCCAGGGCAGATCTTTTCAATGCCCGGGTGGTGTCGGACTTTTTGCTCGACAAAGACCCGCTATTCGCCCGTTTGACGTTGGACAATGACGAACTCGATCTTTATCACCAGCTGTATGAGCACGTACAGCCTCAGGCACCGACGCCCGATCTGGTGATTTATCTGCAGGCCTCGCCCGAGACGCTCATCGACCGGGTTAGAAAGCGTGGTGTGTCGATCGAGAGTGGTATTTCGGAGCCGTATTTGAATCGGTTATGCGAAAGCTATAGCCGCTTTTTCCATGATTATGACAAGGCAGCGTTGTTGATCGTTAACACCGAGCACTTGAATCCGATCGGCCGCGACGAGGATTTCGAATTGCTGCTCACGCACATCAAAAACATGCGTGGTAAGCGGGAATTCTTCAGCCGCGGTGAGTAGGTTTTTTTGACCTCAACGCGTCGTGCTTGAAAACCAACAAGATTTCGTCGTGCCGTATGCAGGATCGCCGAATACCTGGTTCGTGCAAGCGGTGGTTCCAGTAAAAATCTTGCCGACATAGGCACCGTTGGCACCGTAGCGTACTTCTCTGGTGCCGGTAAAACTGCAACTACCATTTTCGGTGGCACAAACGCTCCAGGTAGCGACTGCGGGCGTCGTAGAAACAGTGGGAGCACCGGAAACCTGACAAGATTTAAAGGTGCCGTACATCGGGTCGCCAAACACCGCGTTGGTGCAGGAAATGCTGTTGGTGGCGTTACGATAGGCATAGCTGTTATTGGCACCGTATCGCACCTGCCGGGCGCCGGCAACGTTACAAACACCGCCCTCGGTTGCACAATTAGTCCAGGTTTCGGAAGTTGCGGGCAGATTATTGGCAACCGTTACGGCAACCGGCGTCGAAACAGCCTGATTTTCCTTCGCATCGTAAGCCGTGGCAATCAATGTGGCGGTGCCATTGGATGCGCCGGCTGAATCCCAGGTCAGGCCAAACGGCAATGTCGAATCGGTCACTACGAGCCTGCCATTGACGCGCAACTCAACACGTGCCACACCGATGTTGTCGCCAGCCACCACATTCACCGCCACCAAGCCGGCGACCGTCGAGCCGGCTACCGGCGCATTGATCGAAACCGACGGTGGCTGAGTATCGACCGCCACGATCCGGCTCGCTGCAGCCGCGACTGCAGCACCAGCATTCACCCGCCCGTAACCGTAATAAGTGTCGACACCGGGCGAGCCGAGATCGACGGCCGTGGAATACAGCAATTGCTCGATGGTCAAATTATTCAATGCCGGGTTGACTGCCATCATCAAGGCACCGACGCCAGCGGCCACCGGGCTGGAAAATGACGTACCGCTCATTTCCTGGTAACCCGAGGTGCCGGTCGTAGTCCAGATACCCGTTCCGGGTGCGGACAAAGCGATGAAATTACCGTAATTCGACCAACCTGGTTTGACATCCTGGGTGTCGGTAGCGGCAACGGGGATCATTGCCGTGTTACGAGCAAAGCTTTCATTGATACCGGCGTTGCCAGCAGAGATGAACAGCAATCCGCCTTTACTTTTCAAATACTGCGCCGCGCTCTGAATGGCAGGACTATCTGCGATCGGACCGAAGCTGACATTGACGATGCGCGCGCCGTTGTCGGCAGCATGCGTAATACCCTTGGCGATGGCGCTATAAGAACTCAGGCAGGAATTGGACGCCGGATCGAGATAGGCAATTTTGATCGGCATGATCCTGGAGCGGCCGGCGACACCCGCAATGCCCGTGCCATTGTTGCTTACACCTGCTGCCGCACCGGCGACCAGCGTGCCGTGGTTACACACATCGGTAGTGTTGGTATTATTCTCGACGAAATTGTAGCCCTGCACCATATTTGCAGCCAGGTCCGGATGGCTGGAATTGACGCCGGAGTCGATGATGGCGATGGTGACGCCGGCACCCAATGTGCGATCCCAGGCGATCGGGGCATTGATGCGTGCAGTGTGCCACTGGCTGCCGAAATACGGATCGTTCGGTATTGCGGTCGCCTTGACCAGCCGGTCTTCTTCGACGAATTTCAGATGCGGATGGCGCTTCAATGCCTCGAGCACTATTTTCGATAACACACCCGGTGGCAAGTCGACCAGGTGCAGATTGCTCTTGCCGATTTTGCGCCCTTGCCCGGTGTAGACAGCCAGAATTTTTTCCAGATTTTTCGGCGACAAACCAGCGCGCGGCATGATCAGCAATCGATTCGAAGTAACCATTTCGGCAGGCTGAGCCGAAAGTGGTTTTTCAGCTTGCGCGGAAAATGGAGAGGCGACCGATAATGCACCAACCAGTAGGATTTTTTTCATTGTCTTTTTCGGTATTACTCGAATGAGTAAAAGGGCGGGAAGTAAAAATATTTTAGAAGCGTTCACACGATATGCGCGGAATGTCCGAATCTTGCCCAAACTTACAGACGTTGAATAGTCGAATCGACTATTTGTGTCGGTTTTTAGCGATAGATTTCCTACGGACATTTATAATTTTCGAAAGACTTTAGGGGCATACGCATGGCGAGTACTTTACAAGGCAGTAGCATAAGCGCGGCACGCATCAAGGCGGTAACAGTCCCGGCATTGACTGCACTGCGTAGCACCGGTGAAAAAATTACGATGCTGACCTGCTACGACGCAAGTTTTGCAGCATTGATGGATCGCTGTGGTGTAGAAATACTGCTCGTCGGCGATTCGCTGGGAATGGTGTGTCAGGGACACGACTCGACACTGCCGGTGACGATCGAAGATATCGCGTATCACACGGCAGCCGTTGCGCGCGGTAACCGCACTGCATTGATCGTTGCCGATATGCCCTTTGGCAGTTACGGCTCAGCTGAGGCTGCTTTTGCAAACGCGGTTGTTCTGATGCAGGCGGGAGCGCATATGATCAAAGTCGAGGGCGGTGCCTGGCTCACCGACACCGTGCGCTTTCTTACCGAACGGGCAATTCCGGTGTGCTGCCATCTGGGGTTGACGCCGCAGTCCGTGCATCAACTCGGTGGTTACAGGGTGCAGGGCAAGACCATGGAAGGTGCTGAATTATTACGCGTCGATGCGCTGGCGCTAGAGATGGCTGGTGCCAAGTTATTGGTGCTCGAAGCCATTCCCGCCGCGCTCGGTGGCGAAGTCACACAGTTGCTGTCGATTCCGACCATCGGTATCGGTGCCGGTGTCGATTGCTCCG
The DNA here is from genome assembly GCA_040385645.1 of Pseudomonadota bacterium. Lineage (GTDB taxonomy): Bacteria > Pseudomonadota > Gammaproteobacteria > Burkholderiales > Burkholderiaceae_D > JANXSS01. The sequence goes on along the minus strand of JAZKGZ010000006.1, from coordinate 309,407 downwards.
GGCAAGTCCTGGTGATGCACGACTTGCTCGGCATTTTTCCTGGTCACAAAGCTAAATTCGTCAAAAACTTCATGGAGGGCCAGACCAGCATCGAGGCTGCCGTACTGGCCTATATCGATGCAGTGAAAAATGCCAGCTTTCCTGCGGCCGAACATAGTTTTTAAATATAGCTTTTAAACACGGCTTTCAAACACAGTTTTTTGAATACAGCTGCTCACCTCAGCAGCCTACTGCTGCAGCCGGCGCACCGAGCAGATCGCCGTGCCCGTAGCGATTCAGACTCTCGGTCATCAGCGGTGCCAATTCATCGAGCTTGCTAACGGTTACGCCCAGGTCGTGCAATAGCCCATCTTTCAATCCATACACCCAGCTGTGCACGGTCAAGGGTTGCCCACGGTCCCACGCGTCTTGGACGATCGTGGTCTTGCAAAGATTGACCACCTGTTCCATGACGTTGAGCTCGCATAACCGGTTCTGCCTTACTTCCGGTGCAAGCGCCTCGTCCAGATACTGTTCATGCTTTTGGTGCACGTCCTGTACATGACGCAACCAATTGTCGGCTAACCCGACCCGTCTACCCGTCAGCGCGGCCTGCACACCCGAACAACCATGATGGCCGCAAACGATCACATGCCGAATCTTCAACACGTCGATAGCAAATTGCAGCACCGACAGGCAATTCAGGTCGGAATGGACGATGACGTTGGCAATATTCCGATGCACGAAAACATCGCCGGGCAGCAAGCCAAGTAACTCGTTGGCTGCCACGCGACTATCGGAGCAACCGATCCAAAGTAACTGCGGCGTTTGCTGGGCCAATAATTTTTTAAAAAAGCTTGGATCGCGGGCGACGATACCGGCAGCCCATTTACGATTGTTGTCGAACAGATGCTCGAGGTCGGTAGCGCTGTGCGCGGTGGAATTCATACGATACTTTCAAAATAATGCAGTGGCTGCGGATTTTACCGAACTCATTTCACCATAAAAAAACCGCCGTCTCGCTGCACGGCGGCTATTACCAGCCAGGATGCGCTACTCGAAAAATTCCTTAACTTTGTCTTTCCAGGATTTCGTTTGCGGGCTGTGCTTGGCACCGCCCTCGGTGGTAGACCGTTCGAACTCGCGCAGCAACTCTTTTTGCTTGTCGGTGAGCTTGACCGGCGTTTCGACCACCACATGACAAAACAGATCGCCGGCGAAGCCGGAACGCACACCTTTGATGCCCTTGCTGCGCAAACGGAAGGTCTTACCCGACTGCGTACCCTCGGGAATCGTAAACGATGCCTTGCCGGATAAAGTCGGCACTTCGATCTCGCCGCCCAGCGCAGCCTTCGTGTAAGAAATTGGCATTTCGCAATGCAAATCGTCGCCGTCACGCTGGAACACGCCATGCGGCTTGATATGTATTTCCACATAGAGGTCGCCGGCCGGGCCACCGTTCATGCCCGGCTCGCCATTGCCGCTGGAGCGTATGCGCATGCCTTGATCGATACCGGCCGGAATCTTGACTTCGAGCGTTTTATTGCGCTTCAGGCGACCGGCACCAGCGCAGTTGGTGCAGGGTTCCGGAACAATTTTACCGGTGCCGTGACATTTCGAGCACGTTTGCTGAATGCTGAAAAAACCTTGCTGCATTCGCACTTGCCCATGCCCGCCGCAAGTTGGGCAAGTTGTAGGCGAAGTACCGGGCTTGGCACCGGAACCGCTACACACTTCGCAACTATCCCAGGATGGCACACGAATGGTCGTATCGAAACCATTGGCGGCCTGTTCCAACGAAATTTCGAGGTTATAGCGCAGATCTGCGCCTCGATAGACTTGCGGACCGCCGTTGCCGCGTCCACCACGCGCACCCGCAGCACCACCGAAGATGTCTCCGAAAATATCGCCGAAAGCATCGGCGAAGCCGCCCGTGCCCGCACCGGCAAAACCGCCACCGCCGCCCATGTTGGGGTCGACACCTGCATGACCGTAGCGATCGTATGCTTCCCGCTTTTGAGCATCGGAAAGCATTTCGTACGCTTCTTTCGCTTCCTTGAATTTATCTTCCGAGCCTTTACTATCGGGATTGCGATCGGGATGATATTTCATCGCTAGCTTGCGATAGGCTTTCTTGATGTCTTCATCGGAAGCATTTTTCGCAACGCCGAGAATTTCATAAAAATCGCGCTTTGCCATAGTGTCGGCACTTTCTTGAATCTAAACTGATTTTCATTAAAAACGCCGAGGGGCGCTCAAGCCGTTGCACTATGCATGTGTCATGCGAGTGCGCAGCCCGAGCGTCGACTCGGCGGGCAAGAACGGCCAACGCCGTCCAGCCATAAAATTTATTTGTCTTCCTTGACTTCTTTAAAGTCGGCGTCGACCACGTCTTCAGCCTTTGGCTTGCCATCGGTGCCGGCACCCCCTGCACCGCTGCCACCGCCATGACCGGCCCCGTCGGCTGCGGCACCGGCGGCTTGCTGAGCCTGCATGTCGGCATACATCTTTTCACCGAGCTTTTGCGCAACTGCCGACAGCGCTGCCGATTTCGCATCGATGGCCGCCTTGTCGTCGGTCTTCACGATTTCTTCCAACTCTTTCAAGGCGGTTTCGATCGCGGCTTTCTCGGCAGGCTCGATCTTGTCACCATATTCGGCCAGCGATTTGCGGGTCGAATGCACCAGCGCTTCGCCTTCGTTCTGCGCTTTGGTCAGGGCAACGGTGCGCTTGTCTTCTTCGGCATTTGCCTCGGCGTCGCGCACCATTTTCTGGATTTCTTCTTCGGTCAGACCGGAGTTGGCTTTAATAGTGATCTTGTTTTCCTTACCCGTAGCCTTGTCCTTGGCACCGACGTGCAAAATACCGTTGGCGTCGATATCGAAAGTCACTTCGATTTGCGGCGTGCCGCGGGAGGCAGGTGGAATACCTTCGAGATTGAATTCGCCCAGGCCCTTGTTGCCGGAGGCAATTTCACGCTCACCCTGGAAGACTTTAATGGTTACCGCCGGCTGGTTGTCGTCGGCTGTCGAAAATACCTGGCTGAACTTGGTTGGAATCGTGGTGTTTTTATGAATCATCTTGGTCATCACGCCGCCCAGCGTCTCGATACCTAAAGACAGAGGCGTTACATCCAGCAGCAGCAAATCTTTACGATCGCCCGACAATACCGAACCTTGAATCGCTGCACCGACGGCGACTGCCTCGTCCGGGTTAACGTCGCGACGCGGATCCTTACCGAAGAATTCTTTGACCTTCTCCTGTACCTTGGGCATCCGCGTCATGCCGCCCACCAAAATGATGTCGTCGATTTCCGTAACCTTGACGCCGGCATCCTTGATCGCCAAGCGGCAAGGCTCGATTGTCTTAGCAATCAGTTCCTCGACCAGCGACTCGAGCTTGGCACGCGTCATCCTCAGGTTCAAGTGAACCGGCGCGCCGTTGGCCATAGCGATGTACGGCTCATTGATCTCGGTTTGCTGCGACGACGACAACTCGATCTTGGCCCGCTCGGCCGAAGCCTTAATGCGTTGCAGGGCGATGGCATCCTTGGACAGATCCAGGCCATTGATCTTTTTGAACTCGTCGATGATGTAATCGATGATGCGTTGATCGAAATCTTCGCCACCGAGGAAGGTATCGCCATTGGTCGACAATACTTCGAACTGCATTTCGCCATCGACGTCGGCGATTTCAATGATGGAAATATCGAAAGTACCGCCGCCCAGGTCGTATACCGCGATCTTGCGGTCGCCCTTGCCGGACTTATCCAGACCGAAGGCCAGCGCGGCTGCGGTCGGCTCGTTGATGATACGTTTTACGTCCAGACCCGCGATGCGCCCGGCATCCTTGGTCGCCTGACGCTGAGCGTCGTTAAAGTACGCCGGTACGGTGATCACCGCTTCCGTGACTTCCTGGCCGAGATAATCTTCGGCGGTTTTTTTCATCTTGCGCAGGATTTCGGCGGAAATCTGCTGCGCCGCCAGCTTGTTGTCGCGCACCGAAATCCAGGCATCGCCGTTGTCGGCTTTGACGATTTGATACGGCATCATCGCGATATCTTTCTGCACTTCTTTCTCGTCGAACTTGCGACCGATCAGGCGCTTGACAGCATAGAGCGTATTCTTGGGATTGGTCACCGCTTGCCGCTTGGCAGGCGCGCCCACCAGAATCTCGCCGTCTTCCTGGTAGGCGACAACGGAAGGTGTCGTGCGCGAACCTTCCGAATTTTCGATGACCTTTGGCTTGCCACCTTCCATGACGGCCACGCAAGAATTAGTGGTTCCAAGGTCGATGCCGATAATGATGTTGGCCATGATTTTTTCCCTTAAATGACGAGTATGAGTATTATTTATTGAATAAATGTTGGAATCAGCATTCCAGTTGCTCCCGATATGCGGAGACAACCGGCGCTTTCAAGATTGCTTGATTCAAAATTTTTTAATGCAAATCGTTTTTATCGTTTTTTATTGCCTCGTAAGCGTGACGCGCACGCCTCAGCTGGCAACCGTTACCAAAGCCGGCCTTAGCAGGCGGTCGGAAATCATGTAACCCTTCTGCAAGACGCTGACGATCGTATTGGCTTCCTGTGATGCCGGGACCATGGATATTGCCTGATGCTTCATCGGGTCGAGTTTCTCGCCGGCTGCAGGGTTAATCTCCAGCAAGCGGTTTTTTTCAAATGCCGATGACAGCTGGCGCAATGTCGCTTCAACACCTTCTTTATACGATTCAACCGACGGCGTCTCGACCTTCATCGCCATTTCCAGACTGTCTTTGACTGGCAGCATGGCTTCGGCAAACCCCTCGATGGCAAATTTATGTGCCTTGGCGATGTCTTCCTGAGCCCGGCGGCGCATGTTTTCGGATTCTGCTTTGGCGCGCAGAAAAGCATCTTGCAAGTCTTTTGCCTTTGCTTCGGCCGCCGCTAACTGCTCTTCATGAAGCGAAACTGGCTCGGCAGTTTCACCTGCCTCGAATTTATCGTCTGCGCCCGGCGCATCGAACAGAGTAGTGTCCTTGGCCTGCTGGTCGGAGGAAGTAGCGTGCTCGCGTGCGGGGGTGGAAAGAATCGGTTTTTCCTGATCTTGCATTAGAAAGTCTCCATGAATCTACGACTAAAAAAGAGCAACGAACAACGATGCGATAACAATTTCACCACCCTTAAATGCAGTGCTTTTAAGTATTTTCAAGGGCGGATACCACGCACGGCGATATAAATTTTTTGGGAAATTCGCGATTTTGCAAAATTGTTACACTTTTCAATTTCAAATAAGAAACATTGAGCCTGCTGCTTTCATTTATTTAGCAAGTAAATGTCTGAGCTGATCGGCCACATTGCAAATAATCTTCACCTCTGCAGGGATCTGGCGGCGTTATCGATTGCCAGTAAAGCAGCGAAAAAGGAGTTGGATGGCAGCCTGAACGTATTAAAACGCTTGAATTCGCTGATACTCCTACCGGTTGAAAACCGTTTGCCAGAATTTAAGACGCATCTCGAAACACAAGCCACTAATCCTGGTGTTGGATTGCTTTACTTTGCCAATGCTATTAGTCACCTAAGGCCAAACAATCAATTAAATGCTATTAAAACAATTCTCGACAAGACCAACGACAGTAGCGTGTTGACTGTATTAGCTTCCCAGGTTGGCCATTTACCCACCGCGGAATCAACGGCTGTCTTGCACGCAATCCTCGACAAAACCGTTAACGTCGGTGTACTCAGCGCGTTAGCTACCGAGATTGGCTATTTACCCGATGCGGAAAAAACTGCTGGCCTGCGCGCTATACTCGATAAAACTGATGACCTCACCGTGCGACGCGAATTAGAACAGTTATCTCGCTAAATACTTGAATGACGGTTTTCAGACCAAAGGGAAGTAACCCGGTTAAGCCACATCAATCTGATTCTGGTAACGTGGCCGCCCCTATCGCGTGGTATGGGCCTGATTAACCCGATACAGTCATTTTAGTTGGCATGTATAAATAGTCGCTCACCGTAACACGTCCTACAGCGCCCGGGCGGCATCGATCAGATGACTCGTATGGCTGATCAGTTCTTCGACGAATCCAGCAGTCACATCAAGGTCGCCTTCATATTCGGCCAAGTTGCGCTTTTTGTGCGCCTGATCCAGCAAAAGCCATTGCGCTGGTTTAAAACCAAGCGTGTGCTCCAGACATTGAAACACCAAATACCTATTTTCGCTCCGATAACCGTAACTACGAAGAGCCGACAGCGCTGCTGCATGCGCGGCGTTGTAAGCCAAGTCGAAACGACTTTCCAGCGAGAGTATTGTTTGTTGAGCATCCTGCAGCCGCACGCTGGCTGAGCGCAACAGGCCTGCCCGCTCCTGTGCATCAGGTGCCTCTTCCTTCAACTTGCCGATGCGCGCCAGATTCGCGAGCGCTGCCGAGGGACCGGATGTCATGGTCGGAGCCTTTAACAAATATTTTCGGTTGATCGAGTACCCGTGTAATGAAAGATTTTCCCTCACGAACGCGGTGGGCAAATTCGTCAGGTGTATAAACGGTGGGATTCACCGCCCGACCCAGTTGGGTTTGTGCCGGCGCCAGTAGGTCAAGCAGGGCTGCATTCGATGGCAATGTGCCGATTACCATCAGATCAACGTCGCTGCCAGCATGTTCGGTTCCCTTGGCCAGCGACCCATAGACAAAAGCCAAATCCATGTCGGGCCACAACGGCTGCAATGCATCGCGCAGTACGTCGGCAACACCAAATGTTTTGAGGATAATCGCCCGCAGTTCGGCAAATATCGGTGCCGCAGCGTTGGCCTGATAATGTTTCTGATTACCGATACGCTTGACAGTTAAAAGACCGCAGAGCTCCAGTTGTGTCAGCTCGCGTTGCACCGCACCGGAACCAGACGCTGCCAAGCCGATTATTTCCCTGGCATAAAATGACCGTTGCGCTTGGCCGAACAAAATTGATAGCACACGTTGTTGCGTCTTCGTAAACAACACATCGGCGTAAGTTCCCATATTGGGAATTATGATACCCAAATCAGGTATTTGCAAATCAAGTTTTATGCAGAGACTGCTATTTACGGATTTCATCCCAAAATGGGTACTTTCGTACCCAATAAAGGTTTTATCTGTTTAAACTATTCGCTATAAATCTTTACGAACAGGTCGCATGCCTACTGTTTACTCAATTCGGCTAAGCAGAGCTCCCGAGCCGACTGGTCGTGACTATAATAATTTTCGACGTAATAGGAGGAAAAAGGCAACCTTGGACTTTCCAGGAAATGCCTTGCATAGCCAAAAAGCTGGGCTCACATGAAAACGAATTCGTTAGGTAGTGGCCCGGTCAATCTCAATCAAGCACAGCCCGCTAAATACTTGAATGACGGTTTTTAGGCCAAAGGGAAGTAACCCGGTTAAGCCACATAATCTGATTCTGACAACGTGGCCGCTCCTATAACGTGGTGTGGGCCTAACCAAACCCGACGCATTCATTTTGCCTAAACCGACGCGCCAATTGCTTTCGCTCGCACACTGGAATTTTGCGCTTCCTGTTCTCGATGTTTGCGCATCGTTTGATCGACACGCGTATCCCACCCGCCCATATGCTTCTCGGCCACATCGGCCAGTGCGGAAATACCGGCTGCGTCTTCATTCAAACAAGCGATGTAATGAAACTCCTTGCCGCCTGCTTCCAGAAAATCGTGGCGGGCTTCCATGGAAATCTCTTCCAGCGTTTCCAGGCAATCGCTGGTAAAGCCGGGGCACAGCACATCTACCCGCCCGATGCCTTCCTTGGCCAGTTTCACTAGCGTCGGTGCGGTGTAGGGCTGGAGCCACTCCGCCTTGCCGAAGCGAGATTGAAAGGTCAGTTGCCATTGTGCCGGCGTCAAGCCGAGCGCCGTAGCCAGCAGGCGGCCTGTTTTATGGCATTCGCAGTGATAGGGGTCGCCCATCAGCAGGGTACGTTTTGGCACCCCGTGAAAACTCAAGACCAGTTTGTCCGGCCGGCCGTGCTTGTCCCAGTAAGTCAACACCGATTTTTTCAAGGCTTCGATATAGGCCTGATGATCGTGGTAATGCTTGATCAGGCGAAGCTCGGGTATGTTGCGGGACTTGCGGTAATAGCGAAACACGGCGTCGAAGATCGATGCCGTAGTGGTGCCCGAATACTGCGGGTAGGCAGGTAGCACCAAAATTCGGTCGCAGCCGTCGGTTTTTAGTTGTTCGAGCACGCCGGCCACCGACGGGCTGCCATAACGCATGGCATATTCGACCCGCACGTCGTTGCCACGCTCGCCGAGGTAGCCTCGCAAGAGCAGCGCCTGCTTGGCTGTATGCACCTTCAGCGGTGAGCCGTCTTCGCTCCAAATCGAGGCGTATTTTTTTGCTGATTTACCGCTGCGGATCGGCAAAATGATGCCATAAAGAATCAGCCACCAGATCGCCCGCGGGATTTCCACGACGCGCGGATCGGATAAAAATTCCTTCAGGTAACGCCGCACTGCCGAAGCGGTCGGCGCATCCGGTGTACCGAGATTAATTAATACGACGGCTGTTTTCGGAATCGTGCCGTGGGTGTAGGAAGGTTCCTTGCGAAATGCCATGACTGTTCCGTGTAGAAAAAACGAAAGAAAAAGGAAGAAAGAGATTGAACAACAGTCTTAGAGCGCCAGCAGTTCCCGTGCATGCTGACGGGTGATGGAGGTAATCTCGATGCCGCCCAGCATCCGCGCAACTTCCTCGACACGGGCGTTGGCATCCAAGGCACTGATACGCGAGACCGGCTTACCGTTGGAACTTTCCTTGCTGACTTCGAAATGCTGGTTGGCCTGACTTGCCACTTGCGGCAAATGCGTTACGCAAAGTACCTGCCGGTCGTGCCCCAGTCGCTTTAGTAGCCGCCCCACCACTTCGGCAACGCCGCCGCCGATGCCGCTATCGACTTCATCGAAAATGAGTGTAGGTGTAGCGGTACTGGCCGAGGTGATAACGGATATCGCCAGCGCGATGCGCGCCAACTCACCACCGGAAGCGACCTTTGCCAAAAGCCGTAGCGTAGAGCCGGCGTGCCCGGCAACTAAAAACTCGACCTGCTCGATACCATAGCTGGCAGGCTCGCAAGGCTGCAACGCAATCGAAAACTGGCCGCCACTCATGCTCAATTCCTGCATGGCAAGTGTCACGGCGGTGCTCAGCGCCTTTGCAGCTTTCGCACGCGCTGCACCGAGTGTTTTCGCCAGTTTCAGGTAAGCGTCGCAAGCGTGTTGTTCCTGCGCACGCAAGGCATTCATGTCAGTAGCAGCGGCAAGCTGACGCAACTGGCTGGTCAGGGCCGCGTGCTCGGTCGGTAAATCCTCGGGCTGCACGCGAAACTTGCGAGCCGTGGCATGCAGATCCGACATGCGCACTTCTACCTGCCGCAAACGATCCGGATCGAGTTCGACTCTACTGAGGTAATCGTTGAGCCCGTACACGGCTTCCTGCAATTGAATCCTCGCCGGTTCCAGCAGTTCCAATACCGGTTTCAATGCAGCATCGATATCAGCGAGCTTGTCGAGTTTTTGGGTAATAGAGAGCAATTGCGACAGCATCGGCTGATCGGCATCCGAGATCACCGTCACCGCTTCCTGCGCTCCCTCGATCAAGCTTGCCGCGTGCGAAAGCCGGCTATGCTCGTTGCTGACTTCGTTCCACTCGCCTGGCTGCGCGGCAAGCTTATCGAGTTCACCAACTTGCCATTCCAGACGCTCACGCTCGAGCAATACATTCTTGGCATTGCTTTCGAAATCCTCGCGTTGGCGCACCAATGCGCGCCAAGTCTTGTAAGCAGCGGCAACCGTTTTAACCTCTTCCTGCAGGCCGGCCTGCGTGTCCAGCAATACGCGCTGCGCATCGGTCTTCAGCAACGATTGATGGGCATGCTGTCCATGAATATCCACCAGCATCTCGCCCAGTTCCCGTAGTTGCGTAGCTGTCGCTGCAATACCATTGATGAATGCCTTGGAACGCCCGGCGCTGTCCACCACCCGGCGTAGCAATACACCACCCTCTTCTACCTGAAATTCATTCGCTTGCAACCAAGTGAATATAGTCGGGCCGACCGTAAAATCGGCCGTGATATCGGCGCGTGTGGCACCCTCGCGCACCACGCTGGCATCGCCGCGGCCGCCGAGCGCCAATGCCAGGGCGTCGATCAGGATCGATTTACCAGCACCGGTCTCACCGGTAAATACAGAAAAACCACCGGCGAATTCAAGCTCGATGGCGTCGACGATCACAAAATCACGGATGGAGAGCGTTCGCAGCATGGAAGTTCTGATCGGGGATTATTTCAGCCGGCCTTCGACGGACGGGTATTCGTTCCAGTGCAGCTTTTCACGCAACGTGTCGTAGTAACTCCATCCTTCCGGATGCAGAAACGTAATCGCATGCGCAGAGCGCTTGATGACCAGGCGGTCGTGGTGCTGCAGGCCGGCGAAAGATTGCATGTCGAAATTCACGCTGCAGTCGCGCCCGCTGATGACTTCGACCACGATTTCGCTGGAGTCCGGCACCACGATCGGCCGGTTCGACAGCGCATGCGGCGCGATCGGCACCAGCACGATTCCGCCCAGGCTCGGATGCAGCAATGGCCCGCCTGCAGACAAGGCATAAGCAGTCGAGCCAGTAGGCGTGCCGACGATCAAGCCATCCGAGCGCTGGTTGTACATGAAGTGACCATCGACCTCGACCCGCAGTTCGATCATGCCCGAGCCGGCACCACGCGCCACGACAACATCATTGACTGCCAGCGCATTGCAGATCGACTCACCATTGCGCAAAACCACGCCTTCCAGCAGGCTGCGATGCTCGGAAATAATTTTGCCATTCAACATGTCGGTCAGCACAGCGATCTTGCGCTCGGCCGGGATGTCGGTCATGAAGCCCAGGCGGCCCTGATTAATGCCGATCATCGGCACACCGAAGGCGGCGAGTTGGCGCGCCACGCCGAGCATGGTGCCATCGCCACCCAGGACGATCACGACATCGGCGTGGCTGCCGATTTCCAGGGTGCTCATCACCTGCATAGTGGGAAGCGCCAGATGTCGCGCCGTTTCGGTTTCGACGATAGCGCGCCGGCCCGTACTTTCAACAAACCCTGCCACTTCGGCAATGGAGGCGGCAATTGCCGTCGAAGGGTTGCGGCCGACCAGTGCTACGGTATCGAACGTGGCAGCATCAGCCGGGCCCTGGTGGGCAACGACGGGCGGTATCGAGCTGGAAGCGACGGATGACATGCCGCAGATTAGACCATAATTTACCTGGCTGCAGCATGATGCGTGTGTACCGCGACCTAGATTTCCGGCGTATCCGTAATGATGGTCCGCCCGGGTACGGCGCGCAGTTTCGCGATGGCGTCGTCGCTGAACCCGCAATGTGAGATATCGATCGTTTTTATCTGTGGCATGTCAGACAGCGGCTCGAGTACGGCGTCGTCGCACTTTTCCTCCGCCATATGATCGGCGAAACACGCGTCCATTTTCAAGCTGGACAAGGCCGGGAAACGCTGCAACAAACGTAGTGCATCGGGAGTGATCTGTGATTCGCCGATGTCGAGTGACTCAAGCGATAGCGGCAGATTTTCAAACAACGATTCGGGAAAATAGAGTTGGTCGTTGACCATCACTGTTTTTAGTGTGGTCATTGCTGCTAGTGGCGATAAGGTGCTGTCATCGACGATGCAGTGATCAAGCTTGAAGGATTCAAGTTTTGGCAAGCGCCTCAACCACTCCCATTGCAACTCCGTAGGTGGCGAATCGACCTCGATCAATTGCAAATGCCGTAAATTGGTCAACCTACCGAGGTGCTCCAGCGCCGAAGCATCGGTGCCACATACAGAAATCATTAGTTTGGTCAGCCCAGATGAATTGCCGATGTGCATGATGTCGTCATCCGATACCCATTCGCCGTCTTCTTCGATATTGTTGGCACTGTATTGAAGTTCTTCCAACGCTTTTAGATTATTCAAGCTTTCAAACCGGCCAGTGTCGGCTTCTGCAAGTGAGCCCTTTTGCAGACTGAAATTGATTTCGAGACGGCGCAAAGAAGTCAGGGGTTCCAAGTTAGAAAATAGCATCAAACCATGCGCGTAGAGTTCCTGCAACGACAGTGTCGTCAACTTCGACATTTTGCGTAGATGACGCAGATCGTTGCCACGGAGTAGTTGACCATCCAGGTGCAACTCCTGCAGGCCGGACAAATTTGCCAAATGACCGAGACCGGTACCGGTAATGCTGCCGCATTCACGCAAATCCAGTCGCACGCAACGCGGACTGGTGAGCGTGCTCAGTGCAAGCAAGCCCGCATCCGTGATGTGGGTAGCCCCCCTGATGGTGAGCTCTGTCAAAGCAAGATCATTTTTTGGCTGGTCCGGTTGCAGCCCGATACTTAGTTCGAACTGCCACCTCTGAAGCCATTGAAGATCGCTATCGGTCAGTTCAGGGTCGGTAATGGTCAATCGCTGCAGATTTGGGTTGGTTTTAAGCAATAACCACAACTTCCTGCGCTTGGTTAAAACATAATCCGTACGCGCATAATTTTTTGTCGTTTGAAACAGCCGCCCCGTGGCGCGCAGGTCGGCGAGAGATCGTAAGGTCAAATGCTCGGCGATTTTATCTCTGAGCTCCGTGTTCAGAGAAGCCACGGATGTATGGCGATTGCGCGCAGCGCGGGAGCTGCCCGAAGCGCTGGCGGTGCGACTGTCATGCTCGTCGGGCGCAATGCTTTGTTGATCGACGGACGAGACGGTGCTTCTACCAATACTGGGTGACTTCATAATCAATTCATTCAGAATTTAGTTGGATTTATCGACTGCAACGGCTTTTAGTTTTTTTAAACCGCTGCATATTCATATTATTAGCATGTTAGCAATTATATATGGGCATGCCGCATTACTGAACGCCGTTGCGAAGTGACAGCCAGGCTCAACGCTTCCGAAGTGCTTGCCATTTGGCAGCAATAAAGGCTGGCGCAGCGTTATTCCCGTCGTTAAAATGCACCCCATGCAACTCGATACGCGTGCTCAAACACTGTTGAAGGCGCTCGTGGAGCGCTACATCGCCGATGGCCAGCCGGTGGGTTCCCGCTCGTTGTCGAAAATTTCCGGCCTCGATCTGTCGCCGGCGACCATTCGCAACATCATGTCCGATCTGGAAGAAATGGGGTTCGTAGCCAGCCCCCACACCTCCGCCGGCCGAGTACCGACGCCGCGTGGGTACAGGTTGTTCGTCGATACGCTGCTCACGCTACAGCACAAGGATGAAGCCGCTCTCGAAGCGAGACTGCAGCATGCGTTGCAAAGCAACACGCCACAAAAACTGATCACGAATGCGGCGCAACTCTTATCTTCGTTATCGCAATTTGCCGGCGTGATCCTGTCGCCGCGGCGCGAATCGGTGTTCCAGCAAATCGAATTTTTAAGGCTTTCTGAAAAACGGGTCTTGCTCGTCATCGTCAGCCCGGGCGGCGACGTGCAAAACCGCCTGCTTTTGACATCGGTGGATTACTCTCCTTCGCAGCTGGTACAGGCGGCCAACTATATCAACCAGCATTACGGCGGCCTGAGTTTCGACGACGTTCGGATTCGCCTTCAGGGCGAACTGCGTCAGCTGCAGGACGACATGACCAGCCTTATGCATGCAGCTGTGGAGGCTGGCAGCGCAGCCATGAACGACGACAGCGACGATATGGTTATTTCCGGCGAACGTAATCTGCTGTCGGTCACCGATCTGGCATCGAACATGGCGTCACTGCGCAAGCTGGTCGACCTATTCGAACAAAAAAGCGGCCTGATGCAATTACTCGATCTTTCGAGCAAGGCAACCGGTGTGCAAATTTTTATCGGTGGCGATTCTCACCTGGTGCCGATGGAACAGATGAGCGTGGTCACGGCACCGTATGAAGTCAATGGCAGGGTGGTCGGCACGCTGGGGGTGATCGGCCCGACCCGCATGGCTTACGAGCGGGTAATTCCAATCGTCGATCTGACGGCCAAATTACTCTCTAAAGCGCTCAACCAGGGCTGAGGCCGGCTGGCGGCTGTCGGGTACCGGATTTTTCACTACGCCGATGCGGGCAATCGGTTTTGGTGCAATGGCCGTAAAGCGCCAGCGCATGCTCGGCAAGATCGAAACCGCGCTCCAGTGCCACCTTCTGCTGCCGCGTCTCGATTTCCTCGTCGAAGAACTCCTCGACCCGACCGCAATCGAGGCACACCAGATGATCGTGGTGCGAGCCTTCGTTGAGCTCGAAAACCGCTTTACCGGTTTCGAAATGATTGCGATGTAACAGACCGGCCTGCTCGAATTGCGTCAGCACGCGATAAACCGTTGCGAGGCCGACGTCCATGCTTTCCATGAGCAACACTTTGTACACATCTTCAGCGCTCAAATGACGCACCGCACTGTTATGAAAAATATCGAGAATTTTCAGGCGCGGCAAGGTGGCTTTCAGACCGCTGGCCTTGAGTTCGTTCGGGTTATGGGACATATCGGTGGTCTGCAGGATCGTAACTGCTTTATGATATAGCGTTTCGGCGCACTTTCCCCGACATTCGAGACTTTCCATGCCCATGCAGCGCACGTATTTCGATGCTTCCCCTCTTTCACGGATTCCCGTCCCGACCACTTTAACCGCCCTGATTCTGCTGGCATCGCTGATGCTGTCGCTCGGCGGCTGCGCCACCAAAGCACCGGCTTCCGACGTCGCTGCCGCTGCAGCCGCTGGCACGGGCGCGCAAACCATCGGCCCGACGGGCGTGCGTGGCGCATTAGGTTTTTTTGCGCCATTTCGCATCGATATTCAACAGGGAAATTTTGTTTCGAGTGAGATGCTGGCGCAGTTACAAGTGGGCATGACGCCGGAACAGGTTCGCTTCGCACTCGGCACACCACTGCTGGTCGACGTGTTTCATGCGCAGCGCTGGGAATACATTTTTCGCCTGCAACGCAGTAACGGCGAGGTCACTACCAGTCGCGTAACAGTATTTTTTAAGGACGAACGCGTCGCTAGTTTCGAGGGTGGCGATTTGCCGACCGAGGCCGAATATCTCGCGCGCATAGCCGGGGCATCGAAAGCGATGAAGGAATTACCCGCGGTAACCCCGCCGAAAGCAGCGCCTTCGGCACCGGAAGCCAGGTAAAAATGAGCCCCACCATGCAGCCATTGAAGATTGCAGTCGCCGGTGCCTCCGGGCGTATGGGCCAAATGCTGGTGGAGGCGATCGGCCAGGCCAACGATATGTTCCTGACCGGTGCGCTCGACATGGCCGGTGCGCCGTCGTTGGGCGTGGATGCAGGAGCATTTCTCGGCAAACGTACCAACATCCTGATCAGCGCAGACCATGCTGCGACGCTGGCCGAAGCGGATTACGTCATCGATTTCACCCGCCCCGAAGGCACGCTCGAGCTACTGCCGCATTGCGTACGGCATGGCGTAAAGATGATCATCGGCACGACCGGCTTTGACGAGGCTGGACGCGCTGTCATTGCCGCTGCAGCAGAAAATATTGCTATCGTGCTGGCCCCGAACATGAGTGTGGGCGTGAACGTGACAATGAAATTGCTGGAGATGGCCGCCAAGAGTTTTGCGGAAGGTTACGATATTGAAATCGTCGAAGCGCACCACCGTCACAAGGTCGATGCGCCATCCGGTACGGCGCTGATGATGGGCGAGGTCGTGGCGCAGGCGCAGGGCCGGCGGCTCGAAGATGTCGCGGTCTATGCACGTCACGGCGTCATTGGCCCCCGTGGGCCTTCCTCGATCGGTTTTGCCACCATCCGCGGCGGCGATATCGTTGGCGACCACACGGTGTTATTTGCCGGTATCGGCGAGCGTATCGAGATCAGCCACAAGTCTTCCAGCCGCGTGACGTACGCGCATGGCAGCCTGCGCGCTGCGCGCTTTCTTGCCGACAAACCTGCCGGCCTGTTCGACATGCAGGATGTGCTGGGGTTACGCTGAGTTAGTGATGAGCTTGTATGTGCCTCAAAGCGTATAGGGTGCCGGTATAATCTTCGTCCGTCCGTTTTTTTGGCAGCATCTCCCATGCAAGAGCACACGACTTCCGGCATACCCACCGAGCTTTACATTCATACGGAAGTAGAAAGTGCCGCGCAGCGACACTGGCGCGACAACGACGCCTATCGCGCCACGGAGCATGCACTCGGCCCGAATGGCGAACCGAAACCGAAGTTCTACGCCTGCTCGATGCTGCCTTATCCCTCGGGCAAGCTGCACATGGGCCATGTACGCAACTACACCATCAACGACGTGATGTACCGCTATCTGCGCATGAAAGGGTACAACGTGCTGATGCCGATGGGCTGGGATGCCTTCGGCATGCCCGCGGAAAATGCCGCTATGGCGCATAACGTACCGCCGGCACAATGGACTTACGCCAATATCGCGCACATGAAGGCGCAGATGGAAGCCATGGGTCTGGCAATCGACTGGTCGCGGGAAATGGCGGCTTGCGCACCCGAGTACTACCGCTGGAACCAGTGGATGTTTTTGAAAATGCTGGAAGCAGGCATCATCTATAAAAAAACCGGCACCGTGAACTGGGACCCGATCGATCTGACCGTACTGGCCAACGAGCAAGTCATCGACGGCCGTGGCTGGCGCTCCGGCGCACCGATCGAAAAACGCGAGATACCGATGTATTACGCGCGCATCACCGATTACGCCGAAGATCTGCTCACTGGCGTGAATGAAAATCTGGCCGGTTGGCCGGAACGAGTGCGCGTCATGCAGGCAAACTGGATCGGCAAGTCGACCGGTGTGCGTTTCGCTTTTCCGCATACGATCACCGACGAGCAAGGCGAAGCGATCGGCGACGGCAAACTCTGGGTGTTTACCACCCGCGCCGACACCATCAAGGGCGTGACGTTTTGCGCCGTCGCGCCCGAGCATGCACTGGCAAGCTTTGCCGCGCGCAGCAATCCCGAACTCGCGGCATTCATTGCCGAGTGCAAGCTGGGCAGCGTCATCGAAGCCGACATGGCGACGATGGAAAAGAAAGGTATGCCAACCGGGCTCTATGTCTCCCACCCTTTGACCGGCAAGCAGATCGAAATCTGGGTCGGCAATTACGTGCTGATTACTTATGGCGATGGCGCGGTCATGGGCGTGCCGGCGCATGACGAGCGCGATTTTGCCTTCGCTCAAAAATACGTGCTGCCGATCGTGCCCGTGATTGCCGTGCCCGGCAAAGTGTATTCCACCGAAAGCTGGCACGACTGGTATGCCGACAAGGAAAACGGCGTGTGCGTAGACTCCGGCCGCTTCGATGGCATGGGTTACGCGCAGGCGATCGAGGCAGTTGCCGCCGCACTGGGCGAGCTTGGGCTCGGCGAAAAAAAGATTACCTACCGCCTGCGCGACTGGGGCATTTCACGCCAGCGTTACTGGGGTACGCCGATTCCGATCATCCATTGCGAGACCTGCGGCGACGTACCGGTACCGGAGCAGGATCTGCCAGTGGTTCTGCCCGAAGATTGCGTGCCGGACGGCACCGGCAATCCGCTCAACAAGCATGCGCAGTTTTTGCAAGTCGATTGCCCTAAATGCGGCAAGCAGGCACGGCGCGAGACCGACACCATGGATACCTTCATCGATTCGTCGTGGTATTACATGCGCTACTGCTCGCCGAAAAGCAGCGAAGCGATGGTCGATGCAGCAGTCGATTACTGGATGCCGATGGATCAGTACATCGGCGGCATCGAGCACGCGGTACTGCATCTGTTGTACGCACGTTTCTGGACCAGGGTCATGGGCAAGTTCGGCCTGGTCAAATTCGACGAGCCGTTCACCAAGCTGCTCACGCAAGGCATGGTATTGAATGAAACCTACTATCGCGAAGACGCTGCCGGCCGCAAGACTTGGTTCAATCCCGAAGAAGTGGAACTGACGCTGGACGACAAGGCGCGCCCGGTTGCCGCACGCCTTCAAACCGATGGCCAGCCGGTCGTCATCGGCGGCACGGAAAAAATGTCGAAGTCGAAAAACAACGGCATCGACCCGCAGGCGCAGATCACGTTGTATGGCGCGGATACCGCACGGCTGTTCACCATGTTTGCCTCGCCGCCGGAGCAAACACTGGAATGGTCGGATGCGGGCGTAAACGGCGCGCACCGGTTTCTGCGACGGCTTTGGACGTTCTGCATGGATTTTCAAGCGAGGCTGGAGCAAAGAGGGGTGGCGCTTTCAACGCTGCAGCAAATGGACTTGCAAGCTTTGGTGAAAAACCCGGGCCAAAAAAGCTTCAGACGGCAGGCGCATCGTATCCTCCAGCAAGCAACCGCCGATTTCGAAAAGATTCAATACAACACAGTGGTTTCGGCATCGATGAAGCTGCTGAAACTGTTGGAATCGGATGAGAAAGTCGGCATGAACAATGCGCCTTTGGATGGGAATTCTCCAGAATCCGAGCGGGCAGCATGGCGAGCGCAGGATGAAAATATTCAACTCGCACTGGTAACCGAAAGCCTTTCGATCCTACTACGGGTATTGTATCCGGCCGCGCCTCACATCACCCACACGCTATGGCAAAAACTTGGCTTCGACCAGCTGTCCGGTACAAACGGTAATCCCACCGGTGAAATCCTGGACGCACCATGGCCGGCAGTCGACCAGAGCGCGCTGACACAGGATGAAATCGAAATCATGGTGCAGGTCAATGGCAAGCTTCGTGGCAGTATCACGATTGCCAAAGATGCAGATCGCTCCAGCATCGAGCACATTGCCCTCACCAACGAGAACGTCAGAAAATATCTGGTCGGCGAACCCAAGAAAGTAATTGTCGTGCCGGGCAAGCTGGTCAATATCGTGGTTTGATCGAGCCTTGGCATTGTTGCGGGCGAATTTGCAAACTCGCATATTCAAAAGCAATCACACATTCAGTCATCAGGAACAGAACATGGCAATTACCCGACGGGCATTCGGTATCGCCGCTTTGGCAAGCTTATCGAGCCTGCAAGCGTGCGGCTTCAAACTTCGCGGCAGCGGCAGTAGCAGCGTGAATTTACCTTTTAAAACATTGTTCATTACCGTAGCCGAAACATCGCCGCTCGGTGTGGAACTCAAGCGTAACATTCGCGCCAACGGCGGCACCGAGATCGTAGCCAATGCCGATGCTGCCGAAGCTCGCCTGGAAGTATTGTCGGAAGTACGCGACCGGGTGATTCAATCGCTCAATAGCCAGGGTCGGATTCGGCAATACACGCTGTTCTATCGATTCAGTTTCCGGGTGCTCGGCAAAGACAATGCAGTCCTGCTGCCGTCGACGGAAATCGTGTTAAAACGCGATATCAGCTTCAATGAATCGCAGGTGCTGGCAAAAGAATCGGAAGAAGCCCTGCTCTACCGCGACATGCAAAGCGATTTGGTACAGCAGATCGTGCGGCGTCTGGCTGCGCTGAAACCAACCTGAGCAGCGACATCTATGCAATTGCGACTCGACGCGCTCGACACGCACCTTGCCAAGCCATTGGCACCGCTATATGTGATCGCTAGCGATGAACATCTGCTGGCGCTGGAAGCTGCCGACAAGATTCGCAAAACTGCACGGGCGCAAGGCTTGAGCGAGCGGGAGGTGCTGCATGTGGATCGCAGCTTTAAATGGGGCGCACTGCTGGCAGCGAATCAGTCGCAATCACTTTTCGGTGAGCGCAAGTTGATCGAATTGCGCATGCCGACCGGCAAGCCGGGTAAAGAAGGTGGCCAGGCGTTGCAGGCCTACGCCGCGGCACTGGGGCCGGACAACGTCACCCTGATTACCCTGCCGGCGCTGGATTGGGCAACGCAAAAGGCGGCCTGGGTCGGTAGCCTGCAGCAGGCCGGCGTGTATCTAGAAATCAAGCTGGTCGAACGGGCGCAACTGCCGGCCTGGATCGGTACTCGCCTAGCTGCGCAGCAGCAGAGCGCAGACCGCACCAGCCTCGATTTCATCGCCGACCGGGTGGAAGGCAATTTGCTGGCGGCGCACCAGGAGATCGAAAAGCTGGCATTGCTGTACCCACCCGGCGACCTGGATGCCGATCAGATTCAGGATGCCGTACTGAACGTGGCACGCTTCGATGTTTTTAAGCTTAACGAGGCAATGCTGGCTGGCGACACCGCGCGTCTGGTGCGGATGATCGATGGCTTGCACGGTGAGGGTGAAGCCTTGCCGCTGGTACTGTGGGCGATGGCAGAGGAAATTCGGACACTATTGCAAATTCGGTCTAAAGTCGATGGCGGCAAGTCGATGACGCAGGCATGTACCGAGCAACGGGTGCGCGGCAATAAAGTGCGATTGATCGAGATGGCATTGCGCCGACTGTCGTTGCCGATGTTGCAGAAAGCATTGCAGGACGCGGCACAAGTCGATCGAATGATCAAAGGCTTACGGGCCAAGGCTTTCGCCGGCGATGCCTGGGATGGCATCCTGCATCTTGGCCTGGCCGTGGCCAGCGGGCAACGCTAAGCGCAAGACAAACCCCATAAAAAGACCACCACGATGAACAGCACCGTAACGACCACGACCACGATCCAGGAGTATATGACCAGCCTCGGGCAGCGCGCCCGGACCGCCTCGCGGGCGATGGGGCATGCCGATACGGCCACGCGTAATCATGCGCTGACCCTGATCGCTGCGGCAATCGTGCGTGACGCTGCGTTGCTGCGAACGGCGAACGGCTGCGATCTCGAAGCGGCACGTGCTGCCGGACTGGCCCCGGCGCTGTTGGATCGCCTCTCGCTTTCCGACAAAGCGATCGACACGATGGCCGAAGGGCTGCGGCAGATCGCTGCCCTGCCCGACCCGATTGGTGAAATCGCCAATATGAAATTTCGCCCTAGCGGCATACAGGTCGGGCAGATGCGCGTGCCGTTGGGCGTAATCGGCATCATCTACGAAGCGCGCCCGAACGTGACGGTCGACGCTGCCGGCTTATGCATCAAGAGCGGTAACGCCACGATCTTGCGCGGCGGGTCGGAGGCGCTGCATTGCAATCAAGCGTTGGCGAAAATCGTGCAGGAAGGGTTGACCGGTGCCGGGCTGCCGGCAGATGCCGTGCAAGTCGTTGATACCACAGACCGGGCTGCCGTGGGTGCGCTGATCACCATGCCGGCCTTTGTGGACGTGATCGTGCCGCGCGGCGGCAAAGGTTTGATCGCTCGCTTGATGGAAGAAGCGACGGTACCGATGATCAAGCATCTGGACGGTATCTGCCATGTCTACATCGACGACCAAGCGGATTTACAGCGTGCGGTGGATATAGCCTTCAATGCAAAATGCCACCGCTACGGTACGTGCAACACGATGGAGACTTTGCTGGTAGCACGCGAGATTGCGCCGGTCGTATTGCCGCTTTTGGCGCAACGTTTCGCGACCGAGCAGGTCGAGTTGCGAGTCGACGACGAAGCACGTGCGCTGCTCGGCACTTATCCTCACCTGGTGAGTGCCACCGAAGACGATTGGCATGCGGAGTACCTGGCACCGATTCTCGCGGTCAAGGTACTCGATGACCTGGACGCCGCGATCGACCATATCAATACCTATTCTTCCAAGCACACGGATGCCATCGTCAGCGAGAACTACTCGCGGTGCTTGCGCTTCATGCGCGAAGTCGATTCCGCTTCCGTCATTGCCAACGCCTCCACCCGCTTTGCCGACGGCTTCGAATACGGTCTGGGTGCGGAGATCGGTATTTCCAACGACAAGCTGCACGCACGCGGGCCGGTCGGACTGGAAGGATTGACGTCCTTAAAATACGTCGTGTTCGGTCATGGGGAAGTACGTAAATAGCTGTGTCCTTGACTGTGCTGCTAACTGTGTCCTTAACTGCGCTAGAATCGGCGCTTCCTCACACTTGCAGGCACCGTCATGCTCTGGATTAAATCGCTCCATTTGTTGTTCGTCATTTCCTGGTTTGCCGGGCTTCTTTACCTGCCCCGCATCTTCGTCAACCTGGCCGACAACAGCGATGCGACCACTGCGAACCGTTTGCTGGTGATGGCGCGCAAGCTGTATCGCTTCACCTCTCTGATCATGTTTCCGGCGCTGGCATTCGGCATCGTGCTATGGATGGTGTACGGCATCGGGCGCGGCCCCGGCAGTGGCTGGATGCATGCCAAGCTGGCGCTGGTCATACTGGTGATCGGCTATCACCATGCCTGTGGCCGACTGCTGAAAAAATTCGAGAATGGTGCCAACAAACGCAGCCATGTCTGGTATCGCTGGTTCAATGAAGTGCCGGCTGCGCTACTGTTCGCCATCATCGTGCTGGTGATCGTCAAGCCTTTCTGACTGCAACGATACCGATCGTCATTCATTCCACTCTATGATCACCCACGCAAAACCGCGTCCGCCGGCACTTCAGGCCGCGCCTGCACCGCACTCTTTTTTCTGCCCCTGTCCGCGCGGACTGGAAGCGGCGTTGGCCGAGGAACTGGCCGAAATCGGCGGGCCAGAAGGCACGCTCACTGTCCACCTGCAAGTACCGGGAGGCGTGCATTGCTCCGGCACGCTGCACGATGCCTACCGCATGAACTTGCATTCGCGCATTGCCTCACGCATTCTGCTGCGCATGGCCCATGCCGGCTACTCCAATGAAAACGATATCTACGACCTGACGCTGGCACAACCCTGGGAAGACTGGTTCTCGGTGCATCATACGATTCGCATCGATGTCACCGCCATCAAGTCGCCGTTGCGCAGCCTGGAATTCACCACCCTGAAGATCAAGGATGCGATCTGCGACCGCTTTCGTGAGCAATTCCAGGAACGACCGTCGGTAGATACCAAAACGCCGGACATGCGCATCGTCGGTTTTCTGGATGCAAGAAGTTTTACCTTATACCTGGATACCTCGGGCGATGCGCTTTTCAAGCGCGGCTGGCGCATGGAAACCGGCGACGCCCCGCTTCGCGAAAACCTTGCCGCCGGCCTGCTGCGGGTGGCTGGCTGGAAGCCGGGCATGGTTTTGCTCGACCCGATGTGCGGCTCCGGCACGATCCTGATCGAGGCGGCGCAGATGCTGGCCAGCATTCCGCCCGGGGCAAAAAGACCTTTTGCCTTTGAAAAATTTCACGATTTCGATGCGCCGGCCTGGCAGGCGATCAAGAGTGCGGCGGGCAAGCAAATTGCAGCCATGCCTGCAACCCCGACAATTTTCGGTAGCGATATTTCCGGCGACATGGTCGTTATTACCCGCAACAACCTGAACAAGGCAGGCATCCAGTTCGAGGTGCCGTTGAAGCAGATCGAAGCGCAGGAAGTGCGGCCACCCGGCGAAGTGCCGGGCATGATCGTCACCAACCCGCCCTATGGGGAACGTATCGGCGTTCGCGGAGATGCCGCCTTGCCGACCGAGGAATTGTTCACGGCGTTTTTCAGCGCCTTTGGTACGACCTTGAAGCAACGCTTTGCAGGCTGGCAGGTATTCTTGTTTTCTGCGGATTTTACGCTGCCGAAATTGTTACGCTTGAAAGAAGCACGCAAGACGCCATTTTTTAATGGTGCCATCGAATGTCGGCTGTTTCGCTTCGACATGGTTGCCGGCTTCAATCGGCGCGAGGAAGCAAAACCCGCGAAACCCGCAAAACCTGCCGAACCGGCCCTACCGACCGAACCAGCTTGACCCAAAACCCCGGTCAGCTCAGCTTAAACACGATCGGCACCTGCACCCAGGCGGCGATGGGATTCTCACCCTGCCTCGCTGGCACGAAACGCCAGGCTTTTACCGCTGCCTGCGCCGCATCGTCGAACATCGTCGAGCCGCTGCTGGTGTGAACCTTTACCTCGCCCGCCGTACCCTGCGGCGTGACGTAGACGCGCAACATGACCTTGCCTTCCTCACCCATGCGCCGTGCCATCGGCGGGTAGACGGGCGGCGGATTGTTCAGATAGGCGGCGCTGAAGCTGGGCGCGGACGCTGCTTCGGCCGGTTTGGCTGTTTGTGCTGTGGGTGGCGCGGATGCGGACTGTGTTTCAGATGACGATGAACTGCCGCTCTGCCCGGACGGCGCACTCTCGGATTGCTCCACAGGTTTCGGCGTCGAGACGCTTTCGGCCGGCGTCGGTATCGATACCGGCCGAGGTTCGGCGGTGGTTTTCACAATCGGTTTCGGCACCGGTTTCGGCGGTGTTTTCACGGCTTTTGGCTTCGGCGGTGAAGGCTCAACCCGAGGCTGCGGCGCCGGACGGACTTCCGGTACCGGCATCGATGCCTGCACGCTCGCCATCATGGATGGCGCGGCAAGAAGCTGCATCATCGCCACCGGTACAATTTCCGGAGGCTTGATGGTGGCTGGCTTGAGCAAGGTGGCATAGATCAATATGCCCACGTGCAGCCCGACGATCGCTGCCAGCACGATCGGGCGGTAGGCGCGATACGGTGCCAGCCCCGGTTCGGCAACACGCAACATTCCGGTATTCGTTACTCCGGGACCAAGGACCGCAGCAGTCATGTTTCCACCCACAAACGCAAAAGATTGTGATAAACGCCCGTCAAACGGATGGTTTCATCCGTGTCGCCGTGCGTGGCGCGCAATGCGATGATCGCGGCATCCATTTCAAAAAGAAGGCGACGTTGTTCATCGCTGCGGATCATGCTCTCGACCCAGAAGAACGAAGCGATACGGGTGCCCCGCGTGACCGGCTCGACACGATGCAAGCTGCTGGCCGGATAGAGCAACAGGTCGCCAGCGGCCAGCTTGATGCGCTGCCGGCCGAAGGTGTCGTCGATGACCAGTTCGCCGCCATCGTACTCGTGCGGTTCGCACAGAAACAGCGTCGCCGACAGATCGGTGCGCACCCAGGCACCGGTAACGGTGGAAGTGCGCACGGCATTGTCGATATGGTCGCCAAAGCTGTTGGCACCGCCGTCATACCGGTTGAACAGTGGTGGAAACGTTTTTTTTGGCAGTGCACCGGAAAAAAACAATGCATTGCGAGCCAGGCTTGCCAGGACAATAGACCGCGCTGCCCGGGACGCAGGTGCATCTTCGGGCAGTTGCCGGTTGTTTTTCACCTGCGCCGATTGCGAACCTGCCGTAATGCCGCCGTCCTGCCACTCGGCATCGGCGAGAATGGTGCGGCACCGCGCCACCTCATCGGCACTCAGTAGCGCAGGTACGTGCAGCAACATCGCAAACCTCTAGCCTAGAATTTCGTTGAAACCGTCAATTGGGCGGTGCGTGGCGTGCCCGGAAGCACGTGCCCACTGTAGACACCTTCGTAATACTTTTCATCGAAAAGATTGAACACGTTGAGCTTGATCGAATAAGGCTTGGGTGAATATTCGACCAACGCATCGACCCGCTTGTACGAGGGCACTGCCGCAGTGTTGGTTGCATTGGCGTAACGAGTACCGACACCTTCCAGGCCACCGCCAACTTTCCAGCCTTTGGCAACCTTGTAGGTCGACCACAGACTGTAAGTGTAACTTGGCGTATTGATCGGCCGCTTGCCCTCGGTGCCGGCCTGGTCTGCAGACGCCTCGTCGACTTCGGCACGCATGAATGCCACGTTGCCGAAAACTTCCCATGCCGCGGACAAACGCCCGACGGACTCGAATTCTATACCGTCCGTATGTCGGCGCCCGGACAGCACCGCAACATCTGGCGAAGCCACGTCGGTGTTGCGCTCGTTGGTTTTCTCGGAGCGGAATATAGCGGTGCGTACCGACATGTCGCCGTCGAGCAGTTCCCATTTCGCGCCGGCTTCGAGATTTCGGCTCTTTTCCGGTGGTGTATTGGCGGTACGATTATCCAGTTGATAAGCTTCCGCAGACGGGTTGAACGAACTGCCATACGATACGTACCAAGTGGCAAGCGGCGTCGGCTCATACATCACGCCGGTACGCCAGCTCCAGACATTATCGCCACGTTCGAGCGGGCCGGCCGGCAGCGGCCGGGCGTAGTCGGCTTTCATGCTGTCGAAGCGGGTACCGAGCAGGAGCTTCCATTGCGGTGCGAAAGCGATCGTATCCTGTCCGTAGACGCTGGTGGTACGACCTTCATATTTGTTGTAGCCGGTACGGTTGAACGAAGCGTTGAAATTCGCCGGTAAGGGCGGCGCACTATTCGGATTGCCGACGTTCGTCGCCGGGTTGGCGATTGTGCTGCTGTTGGTGTACCGCAGTGCCCGCTCTCGCAGAAATTCCGCGCCCAGTAACACTTCATGCGACATGCCAGCCAATGCCAGCTTGTTGGTGTAGTCGGTTTGTAGCGCCAAAGTGTGTTCTGTACCGCCGCGCGCCTGACGCTGACGATTGACGCCCGTGATGTCGCTGACTACTGTGGGCGCACCGATCAATCGCGGTGCCGTGCCACGCAGATCGCGCTCGTAATCGGCTTTGCGGATCGTGGTGCGTAGCGCCGAATCCTTGCTAAACAAGTGTGTGTGCGTTGCCGTGGCAATGTTGGTTTCGGTGCGTTGATAGTCGGTATCGCGCAAACCGTAAAAGCGCTCGATCGGCACATTCAATGGCCGTCCCTGAAAAAAGGGCACGCCGAAATCTGGGGTATTGTTGTTCTTTAAGTAGTAATAAGCCAGGGTGATTTCATCATCCCGCCCGGCTCGCCAGGTGAGGGACGGTGCAACGCCCCAACGGCTCTGGTCGACATCGTCCCGGAATGAATCGCTTTTCGTGCCCATGGTATTGAGACGGAATGCCAAGTCTGGCGTGAGCACCTTGTTCATGTCCAGGGTCAGCCGCTTGTAGGAATCGCTGCCCAGCGTGAAAGCCACTTCGTTGGCATCGACCATGTTTGCAGTCTTGCTGACCTGGTTGATGATGCCGCCGGTCGATCCGCGTCCGAATAGCATCGAGGCCGAGCCGCGCAAGACATCGATCTGCTGCAGGTTGAAAGTTTCGCGATTGTACTGAGCAATATCGCGTATGCCATCAAGAAACAGATCGCCGACGGCGGAATAGCCGCGCAGCGTGATGTTGTCGCCGATGCGCCCGCCCTCGCCGGCATTGAATGTCAGACCGGCGACGTTACGCAACGCTTCTTTGAAGGTATCGGCATTTCGTTCGCGGATCAATTGCTCGGATACGATCGTCACCGACTGCGGCACGTCTTTTGCCAACTGCGATGTCTTACCGACCCTGGTTTTGCCGCCTTGATAACCCTGCTGCTCGCGATCCCGCGTGTCCTGGACGGTCACCGGCGACAACGTGACGTCGCCGACCGACTGGGCGTTTGCCAGAGGCATACCCAGCACGGCTGCAGCCGCCAGCGAACCGAGCCGGACAACGGTATGACGGGCGGAAGGTGGTGCTAGCAACGAGGATTTGTAAGATTTCAACGGAGACAGCATGGGGATGGAATTCGTAGAGATAAGAGTTGGCATTTGGGGAGCTTGAAGAGCGACAAGGAACTTCATAACGGGATAGTTAACGTTAATGATAATGATTCGCATTTAATATGTAAAGCGTTTTCTAAGGTCAGCCGCTTGTAAAACGCGCGCAGCACCCGAGCAGTTGGGCTATTCTCGTTTGGCTTTTTGCTTATTGAGATTTATCAGGGTCGGCAGCTTCTTTTCGGCTACGTTGAAGGCTTTTCTGTGCCTTGCTGAAGCTTTCGTTTCGTTTCGTTTCGTCATTCACCACTGAAATTTTCGATGACTACTAATTCCGCGCCACGCTCAGTACCAATTCCCGATCTCAAAGACCCTACTCTTTTACGTCGGCAAGCTTATTGGAACGGTGTGTGGCACGATGCGGCCATGTATTTCGACGTTGTCGATCCGGCGAATGGCAACATCTTGGCGCAGGTATCCAATCTCGGTGCCAGGGAAACGACCGCCGCCGTCGACGCTGCCGAGGCGGCGTTTCCGGGTTGGGCTGCGCGCACCGGAAAAGATCGGGCGCAAC
Source organism: Pseudomonadota bacterium (assembly GCA_040385645.1). Taxonomy (GTDB): domain Bacteria; phylum Pseudomonadota; class Gammaproteobacteria; order Burkholderiales; family Burkholderiaceae_D; genus JANXSS01. The sequence continues at coordinate 281,538 of JAZKGZ010000006.1, read as the reverse complement.
AACTGCGCGCATGGTTCAACCTGATTTTAGAAAACATCGACGATCTAGCCCTGCTGATGACTGCCGAGCAAGGCAAGCCGCTGGCTGAATCCAAAGGGGAAATACTGTACGGTGCCAGCTTCGTCGAGTGGTTTGCCGAAGAAGCCAAACGCATTGCCGGCGAGATACCGACATCGACCTGGGCCGACAAGCGCACGCTGGTGCTCAAGCAACCCATCGGTGTATGCGCTGCGATCACGCCATGGAATTTTCCGATCGCCATGATCACCCGCAAGGTTGCGCCGGCACTTGCCGCGGGCTGCACGATCGTGATCAAGCCTGCCGAGCAAACGCCTCTATCGGCGCTGGCATTGGTGGAACTGGCGCATCGCGCTGGCCTGCCGCCGGGTGTGATCAATATCGTCACGGCAGACGCCGAGCGCTCGATCGAAATCGGCAACACGCTGTGTGACAGCACTACGGTACGGCATCTTTCCTTTACCGGCTCGACACCGGTCGGCCGTATCTTGATGGCGCAATGTGCACCAACGATCAAGAAAGTGGCGTTAGAGCTTGGCGGCCATGCGCCCTTCATCGTCTTCGACGATGCCGATCTCGATGCAGCTGTGGAGGGTGCCCTCCAATCCAAATATCGCAATGCCGGCCAGACGTGTGTCTGTACCAACCGCTTTTATGTTCATGCTGCGATTCATGATGCCTTCGTATCGAAGCTGGCTGCTGGTGCAGCGGCAATCCGAGTTGGAAACGGCCGAGAACCGGGTGTTGGTCAAGGTCCCTTGATCGATGAGCAGGCATTGGCCAAGGTCCAGAGGCACGTAAGGGATGCCGTTGCAAAAGGGGCGACGGTGCAGACCGGCGGTAAACTGCATGCGCTGGGCGGCAATTTTTATGAACCGACGGTGCTGTCCAACGTTACCGATGACATGCTAATCATGCAGGAAGAAACGTTCGGGCCGGTGGCAGCGGTGATGAAATTCACGACTGAAGACGAAGTGGTCGCCGCAGCCAACGACACGATATTTGGCTTGGCCAGTTATTTTTATGCACGAGATATCGGCCGGGTCTGGCGCGTAGCGGAGAAACTCGAGTACGGCATGGTGGGTATTAATACCGGCATGATCTCCAACGAGGTGGCACCGTTTGGTGGCGTCAAGCAATCGGGTCTGGGCCGGGAAGGTTCACGCCACGGTATCGACGAGTATCTGGAGTTGAAATATCTTTGTATCGGTGGTGTTTAATTATGTCGCTGCCCGCACGGCCGTATCCGGCGGCCGTTAGCTACAGGGTGCTGGCGATGATGCTGGCAGCGCTGGCCATGATCGGCCCCTTCGCCATCGACACTTACCTCCCCGCGTTCAGCGCGATGGAGGCAGATCTAGTTGTCTCGGCCATCGAAGTACAGCAAACGCTGACCATCTACATGCTGTCCTTTGCAGGCATGATTCTTTGGCACGGCGCACTTTCCGATTCATTCGGCAGGCGCAAGATCGTGCTCGGCGCGTTGGCACTATTCGCCCTTGCTTCCCTGGGATGCGCCGCATCGCATAGCATCACCTACCTGTGGGTATTTCGAATGTTGCAAGGCGTCTCGGCCGGTGCCGGAATCGTGATCGGGCGGGCGATCATTCGCGACCGTTATGCCGATGCCGATGCGACCCGGCTGTTATCGCTGGTGACGATGATTTTTTCTATCGCACCAGCGATCGCACCAATTCTCGGCGGCTGGATTCTCGGGCTGTTCGACTGGCGTGCGATCTTCCTGTTTCTCTTTTTTTACACCATGTTTTTGCTGTGGTTCTGCTACCGCAATCTGCCGGAAACGCTGCCGCGCGCACAACGGCACGCATTTAACCCACAAAGCCTGTCGCGCAACTACCGGCAGGTTTTTCGATCCACGCAATTTCATTTGCAAGCCAGTGCGCTGGCATTCAATTTCGGCGGCATGTTTTTGTATGTCGCGGCCGCGCCCGTGTTCTTAACCGACGTATTGCACCTCGGACCGAATCAATTCGGCTGGCAATTCATCCCGGCGGTCGCCGGCATTTTTCTTGGGGCGCTGGTGGCAAACCGGCTGGCGGGCCGGATCGCGGCGCAACGTCAAATCTTAATCGGCTTTTGTTTTCTGGTAGGTGCAGCAGCGTTGAACGTCGGTTATCACCTGCTGTTTCCTGCAGCTCTGCCTTGGTCGATCGTGCCATTGTTTCTTTATTGCTTCGGCATGTCGGTGGTGGCTCCAGGACTCACGCTGATGGTGCTCGATCTGTTTCCGGCAATTCGCGGAATCGTGGCTTCTTGCCAATCCTTCACCTTGATGATGGTGGGAGCGTTGATGTCGGGCGTGTTCGCACCGATGCTCTCACACACGGCGCTTTGGCTTGCAGCGGGGCAGATCACCTGTGCGTTGCTGGGCTTGATTTGCTGGGTCGCTAGCCGTATTTACAGCGGTGCATCGGCGGCGATCGAACAAAAATAAGCTAGCTGATAAGAAAATATGAATCTTTTATAAATCTGGTGTCGAATAGACAAAAGCCGGTTTTGAAGCGTCGCCAACTTTAATGTCTTCAGACAACGAATCGTGGCTAGCAATTCTTGCCGGGCTTTTGAAAATTTTTAACCGTTGCCAACAAAATTTATCGAAGGAAATTACATGAATCGCACTCCCCGAACGTCCACTATTTTTCGCGTCGCCACACCACTCATTTTAGCTGCCAGTCTCGCTGCCTGCGGCTCCATGGGCGGCAGTCGTACCAGCTCCAGTGCCAGCCCCAGTAGCAACTCCAACACCAGCGCTTCGTCCTCCGGCACGATGGCCGCGCCCAGCATGGCATCGAGCCGGATCACCGCACCCGATCAACAGCTTGTCAATGAGATCGGCTACGCCAACCTTGCAGAAATCTCGACCGGCCAGCTGGCGCTGACGAAATCTCAAGACCCGAAAGTGCGTGCCTATGCACAGCGCATGATCGACGACCATACCCGCGCGATGGGGCAACTTAAAACACTGGCGCAATCTAAAGGCGGCACCGTGCCGACAGAAACCGATTTGAAAAACAAGGCGATTGCATTGGAACTCAGCGCGCTATCCGGCGGGCTGTTCGATCGCCAATACATGTCGCAGGCTGGCGTTGGCGCTCACAAACGCACACATGAACTGATCGAGAATGTACAACGCAATGCCAATGACCCGGCGCTACGTGCCCACGCCAGCATGATCATGCCGGTGGTGCACAGCCATTTGACAGAGGCACAGACGATGACTGGAAAGTAGGGATCAAAAGAATCATAGGCAAATTCCACCGCAGATTTAGTGGTCGAGCCGTTGGCGGGTCAATACGAGGCTGGGTCTGATAGTAGCCAGGCCCGCTTCAGCAGCACGTTGTTCGAATTTATTTGTTCACGTCTCGTGAAAAGCTCGACAAAGTGAACATGACCGCTATAAAAATCAATCCAATACTTCAACTCTCAACGGAAAAATAACGACAAACAGGCTGCCCCGGCCAGGCCCCTCGCTATGCGCGGTAACTACTCCTTCATGAGCCTCGACGAATTCTTTGACTAAAGCCAAACCGATGCCGAGTCCTTTGCCGTCGAAACGCGTGGCATGCTTGTCTTGCGCAAACATGTCGAACACACTCGGCAGAGCTTCTGCCGTGATACCGATGCCGGTATCGATGACTTTTATGGTGACCGAAGTCTCATCAACCTCGACGGTTAACGTGATTTGGCTATCTTCAGGCGAGTATTTCGATGCGTTGTCGAGCAGGTTCCCGAAAATCTGAACTAGGCGCACCGAGTCGCCATCGATTTCAACCGGATAGCCGGGAAGCGTACTGTGCAGGATTTGCCGTCGTATGCCCATCGACGATTGCACACGTTCCATCGCCTGCTTCAAGACTTCTGTGATATCCGTGCGATGACGTTCAAGACGCATTTTGCCAGTCGCAATACGCGACATATCGAACACGTCGGCAAGCAACCGCGACAAATGTGTTATTTGCCTTTCAATAATGCCCTGCAATTTCTCCGACGTCGCATCGTCGTGCCGCGCCGGGTGTATCAGCATCGCAGCATTTCGAATCGGGCCGAGCGGACCGCATAACTCATGAACTAGCAGCGCCATGAACTCGGTCTGTCGGCGCAGTGCTTGTTCGGCACCTGCCTGCAATTCCTTAGCGGATAACACTTCGGAAATCATTTTTTCATCGGTACTACGGCGACAATCGCGCCGCTGCTCTTTTTTGGCCAAACGAATTTCATTAGCCAGTGGCGCAGCAGTTTCCTGATTGTCCGAGTCGTCAGCATACTGCTTTCCGGCAAATGCGAACTTGCCATTGCCATTGCCTATGCGCTTGGCGGCATACATCGCACGATCAGCAAGGGTGATGAGCGTCTCCGCTTCGTCACTATCTTCCGGATATAAACTGATACCGACGCTAGCCGTCAAGCGAACGACATGCGAGCCGACACGGTTGGTTGCCCCAAGGGATATAAGTATTTTGTCGACGATGGCTTTGACATCTGCAACGGCGGATACTTTTTCAAGTAACACCACGAATTCATCACCGCCATATCGGCTGACAGTGTCGGCTTCACGAACGGCAGTCGACAAACAATCGGCGGCGATCTTCAATGCCAGATGGCCTGCAGCATGCCCGAGCGTGTCGTTAAGATGCTTGAATTTATTTAGATCGATAAACAAAACTGCCAGCTTGTCTCCCCGCCGCTTTGCGTTAACGATGGCGTGATCCAGGCGATCCATGAGAACCGTGCGATTAGGCAGACGCGTCAGTACATCGAGTTCGACCGACTCTGCCAGCTCACTCATTTTTTTCTCGGCAGCTTGGCGTTGCGCATGTGCTTGCAATACGGCTAATACCAGGTTCTCGTTGGCTTCGACGAGGTGCGCCAGATGCTCGCTATCCATGATTTCCCCCATACGTTGATCCCGTTGCACCGCAGGTATCAGCTCGAACGCAGCTTGGTAAGCTCGCGTTTTTCTGTCGGCCTGCCACCGAGCAGGCCTTCCTGCTCGGTCAGCATTTCGCCGATATGAATGCCTTCGTCGCTAATGGTGTATTCCCTCAGCTCATTCGAGTGTCGGCTGGCGCGTACTTTCACTACCGCCATTACCCGCCGCAATCTGCTTTCAACCTCGATATACCGTTGAACGATAATTGCATCGGTCAGAAACGCCGTGCCGTAGGGGCTGAATCGCAGATCCGAATATCTGTCTTCGAGCTCGCATGTCATGACAACCGTGACTTGCGCTTCCGCCAGCGTACCGACCAGGCGCAGCATGGATTCCCGAAATTCTTCACGAAATGTCGGGGCCAAGGACAATTCGAAGCCTGAGAGCGAATCAAGCACGATACGCGTCGCTTTGGTACGGCGGATCTCGTTCATAAGCAGCAGGATGATTTCATCGACCGAAAGGTCGGGCCGTCCGGTGTTTATGACGCTGACGGAGTCGTTTTGCACTAACTCCGCCAAAATCGGGTTGCGAATTTTTTTACTCAAGCCAGCCTCGAATGCGGCAACCACGCCCGTTTCGCCCAAACGCGCGCCTTCAGCCAGAAATGCCGACGCCAAAATACTTTTGCCAGAGCCGGAGGGACCCGCAATGAGCATTGAGTAGCCGTGCGGCAATCCTCCGCCCAGCATCTCGTCCAGCTGGGCGATACCGAACAGCACCCGCGGCATCGCTGCATCGGTATCGATCGCTTTCACCACGGGTACGGGGCCATACACCGTGATTCCGCTTTGGTTGATTCTTAAAGAATGCAGGCCGGGTATTGTGGCCTGCCCGCGCATCTTGACAATCTCGATCTTGCGGACCATGGAATTTCGGTGCGTACTTTGTCGCATCCAGATAATGCCGTCGGCAACCGTAAATACAGGATTGGCGTCGTCCGGCTCAGCGTATTCCCCGATCAAAAACGTCGTTGCCTGCCAGCTAGTCATTGCGATAGCGAGCTGCTGAACGAAGTGCTGCAGTGGGCTGCGCGTATCGTTTTCTCTCGACACTCTGACGACCGAGCGGAATGAATCGATAAATACGAATGCAGGCCTATGCTTGACTACCTCCGCCATGATCCGTTGCAGAACGAGGTCGAGATCGCCACGCAGCGTTTCTTCCGTTAGGTTGACGAACCGGATCGAACGATTGATTGCATCGGCATCGAAGAAATCAAATTGCTGCTGATATCGCAACATTTTCAAGGGCGGTTCGCCTAGAATGGTGAGGAACAATGCCGGCTGCTCCGGTGTAGCCCAAGAAAACATCATTTGATGCGCCAAAGTAGTTTTGCCGCAACCAGGGTTACCCGCAATGATGTTGAAGGAAAACTCCGGCAATCCTCCACCAAGCAATTCGTCGAAACCGGGAACGCCGGTGGGAAGCCGCTTGATATTGACTTTTGTATGCATGGTTAGATGTCCTTCTTGGCCAGACTTTCGAGCAGCGAGTCGAGCACGGACCGCAGCAGTCGCTTGGTAAGCGACAGCCCGATTAAATTTGCGAGTAAATGGTGAAACTGCCGTAGCAGCGCGTCGCTCGCTGCAGCGAAATGTGCTGGCTCTTGTTTCGAGAGTACGTTTCGCAGTGTTTCGAGCGCTAAGACAGGCTGTGCATCGGGCAATACCGCACTCATCCAGGGGTAAGAAGCCGCTGTTACATCGACGCTTCGATGAAACAGCGCATCCACGCCGCCCCTGCCGATGACCGGCCGCATCGCTTGGTCGACCGCTTCCCACGTTGACACAATGACAGCGATTAAGTGCTCGGCATCGTGTCCATGCTTTACATAGTCGGCAAAAGCAACAGTTGCCCAGCCAACCTTTTGGTTTTCCATGGAATACCTGGCTGAAGCATTGTGAGAAGTTAGGGATACTACACCCCGCATGTCTAGCGCGGGGTTATATAAATGGCGCTTTCGAGATTAACCTTGTGAGTCGTCCTCGATGGATTTGCAAGTGGCCTTTAATTCGTGCTCGATATTGAAGTTGATTACCACAGTACCTGTCCGTTCTAGAAGCCCGGTTTCAATGTGGATATTCAGCATATTGCGCGACTAGCCATGCATATTGGCGCTCTGAGCATAAGCCAGGCGCTGCTACGGATCTTTTAGTCGAGTCAGCAATACCAGATTATGCCCCCAAGGCAAATGCACGCATGTACATCGAATTAACGCGGGAAAACCCCTTCATCTCAGGAAATGCAGTACGCAAATCATGCGCCAGCCGCTCGATTACCTTGGAACCCCAAACCTGCGCAAGCTAGATTTTTGCTGCTGCATCATTAACAGCCTGGATTTTCTCGATGATAGACTAGCGCCTCTTTTATCGATGCACCCTGCTTACCAGCATGTCCGATTCCAATCTGCAGATGTCCCCTGCCCGCCCCATGTTCTACGATCCTGCCGAACACCGTATCCGCAGCTTCGTCACGCGCGCTGGAAGGCTCTCGACAGCACAGGCACGCGCCATCGAGGAGGTTGGGCCGCGTATGTGCATTCCTTACCGAAAAGCGCTACTGGACGTTGCTGCGACCTTCCAGCGCGAAGCGCCGACGATCTTCGAAATTGGTTTCGGCATGGGCGAGACAACTGCAGCCATCGCCGCCGGCATGCCCGAGAAAAATTTTATCGGCGTGGAAGTGCATACGCCCGGTGTTGGCAGCTTGCTCAAGCAGATCGATGAAGGGAAATTATCCAATCTGCGCCTGATACAGCACGATGCAGTGGAAGTGCTGACGCACATGATCGCGCCGGATTCGCTCGCTGGCGTGCATATATTTTTCCCGGACCCATGGCACAAGGCGCGGCATAACAAGCGGCGGCTGATCCAGGCACCACTGGTGCAACTGCTCAGTTCACGTCTGAAACCTGGAGGTTATCTGCATTGCGCAACCGACTGGCAGGAATATGCCGAACAGATGCTGACGGTGCTCGAGGCCGAGCCAAAGCTGGTCAATACTGCCGAGGGGTATGCGCTTCGCCCGCAATATCGGCCGGTGACGAAATTCGAGAACCGCGGATTGCGGCTAGGGCATGGCGTGTGGGATCTGGTGTTTTTGCGGCGTTAGCTGATCTCTGCAATCAACGCCACGATCTCCGAGCCGTAGGTTTCGAGCTTTTTCTCCCCCACCCCCGATACGCCACGCAAATCTCCCAGCGAGCCCGGCTGGGCCTTGGCGATTTCGCGCATGGTCGCATCGTGAAAGATTACATAGGCCGGGACATTGTGCTTACGCGCGGTTTCTACTCGCCACCAGCGCAGTTTGTCAAAAATTGCCTGTTCCAGCGTTGACAAATCGGATTCGACATAACCTCTTGGCCGGCTGCTGCCAGCACGCCCGCCGCCGCTACTGCTTCGTAGCGGCTTCACCGGTTTCTGATACTGGCGCAGCTGCACTGCCTGCGCGCCGCGCAACACGGGCTTTGCCGCATCGGTGAGCTTCAAAGCGCTGTACGCGTCGTAATCGACACTGACCAAGCCTAGTGCAATGGTCTGCCTTAATATTGCCCGCCACTCGGCTTCGCTATGGGCTTGACCGATACCGAAGGTCGTTAAGCGGTCGTGATTCCACTGTTTCACTTTCTCCGAATCGACGCCACGCAATACATCCAGCACATGCATCGCTCCGAATCGTTGCTCGACCCGATAGATCGCGGAGAGCAGCATCTGTACCGGTACGGTGGCGTCGAAAGAAATCGGTGGCTGCAGGCAGGTGTCGCAGTTGCCGCAGGGTGTAGCAGGCTGGCCGAAATAATCGAGCAGGCACACACGTCGGCAGGTCAAGGTTTCACACAGACCGAGCATGGCATCGAGCTTGACGCCTAATACTCGCTTGAACGATTCATCGGCGTCGGATTCGTCGATCATGCGCCGTTGCTGCACCACGTCTTGCAGGCCATAGGCCATCCAGGCGTTCGCCGGTGCCCCGTCACGGCCGGCACGCCCGGTTTCCTGGTAATACCCTTCGATACTTTTCGGCAAATCGAGATGGGCGACGAAACGCACATCGGGTTTGTCGATACCCATGCCGAAAGCGATGGTCGCCGTCATAACGATGCTTTCCTCGCGCAAAAAACGCGCTTGGTTACGGGTACGCTGCGCCAGGTCCATGCCGGCGTGATAGGGCAAGGCGACGATGCCGTTTTGATTCAAGAAATCCGCCGTTTCCTCGACTTTTTTACGCGACAGGCAATACACGATGCCGGCATCGCCCGGATGTTCCGCTTCGATAAAGTCCAGCAGCTGCTTGCGACCGTTGGCTTTCTCGACGATCTGATAGCGAATGTTCGGGCGATCGAACGAGGATACGAACTGGCGAGCATCGTCGAGTTGCAAACGGTGGGCGATTTCGGCCCGGGTCTGAGCATCGGCAGTAGCCGTCAGGGCGATGCGCGGCACGCTGGGAAAGCGCTCGTGCAGCACCGACAGCTTGATGTACTCCGGCCGAAAATCATGGCCCCATTGAGAAACGCAATGCGCTTCGTCGATGGCGAACAAGGCGATTTTGGAAGCCGCCAGCAACTCCAAGCAGCGCGGCGTCATCAGCCGCTCCGGCGCGACGTACACTAGGTCGAGCTCACCGTTCCTGACCTGGCGTTCGATCGCCGCGGCCTCCGCCCAGGTTTGCGTCGAATTGAGAAACGCCGCGCGCACGCCGACCTCGGCCAATGCATCGACCTGATCCTGCATCAGTGCGATCAAAGGGGAAACCACGACACCGACGCCCTGCCGCACCAGCGAAGGAATTTGGTAGCACAACGATTTGCCGCCGCCTGTCGGCATCAGCACCAGCGCGTCGCCGCCCTGCACCACGACGTTGATGATCTCGGCCTGCTGACCACGAAACGCCGGATAGCCGAATACATCCTGCAAAATTTGCACGGCATGCTGCATGGCATCGCCGGCACCGCGTTGCTCAAGCATCGTTTTTACCGGACGTGCAGACATTTGATCGTGTACTCGGTGTGTTCGGTGCGTTCGGCGCGTTCGATCAATGGGTCCAGTCCACCAAGCCGCTGTAGGCAGTAGCCAGCACCACCAGCCCGAAGACGATGCGATACCAGGCAAATACTGTGAAGTCGTGCGTGCTGATGTAGCGCAGCAGCCAGCGTACGCAAAAGAAGGCGGAGACGAACGCAGACGCGGTGCCGACACCGAATAACGGCAGATCGGCTATCGAGAGCAGAGCACGCGCTTTGTAGAGCGAATATACCGTCGCCGCCAGCAGAGTCGGTATCGCTAGAAAAAAGGAGAATTCTGTAGCCGCCTTGCGCGACAGGCCGAACATCATGCCGCCGATAATGGTGGCACCGGAGCGGCTGGTACCGGGAATCAAGGCGAAGGTCTGGGCGACACCGATTTTCAGGGCGTCCATAGCGCGCATATCGTCGACGCTTTCAATTCGCGCCGCGCGGTCGGACAACCCGGGGGAAGTCGCACCCTTCTGTCGATTGCGCCGCTCGACCCAGAGAATGATAAAACCGCCGAGAATAAAAGCCAGCGCTACCGGCACCGGCGCGAATAACTTTTCCTGGATGGCGGCACTGAACAAAAACCCGAGTACAGCCGCCGGCAGGAACGCGATCAAAAGATTGACCATGAATCTGCGGGAATGGGCTTGGGTGCCGAGTCCGGATACCACTGCGGCGATACGTGCACGATACTCCCAGCACACGGCGAGAATGGCACCGGCCTGGATCGCGATTTCGAACACCTTCATTTTTTCGCCGGTGAAATCGAGCAGGCTACCTGCCAGAATCAGATGACCGGTCGACGAAATCGGCAAAAATTCGGTCAAACCTTCGACCACGCCCATGATCAGGGCTTTGAGTAACAGAATCGGGTCCATGGAGATCGAGCCGGATCAATAATGCAAAAGAAAAAGGTGGAATCGCGGTGGAGCACCGGCGATCGAATTGGTGATGGGCGAAGCGTCGAGCTATTTCATCGGTTCGAAGGTTACCATGATGGCTTGCGGCGTAGTAGTGATTAAAGTAGGTATGTATTGCACACCTGCAAGGCGCAGTTGCGCCGGATCGAATTGATGGATCGGTACGTCGGCAAGAATTTTTTGCGCCAGCGCGTCCCCAATTTTTGCCAGTTGCAGAGTTAAGGCTTCATCTACGCCATCGAGCGTGAGTTTTTCCATCCGCGGCTCACGCAACACGACGGCATTACGCGCGGTATCGATTGCCGGTACGCCGGAGAGTGTGAAGCTGCCCGTCATCTGGCGGGTAGCCAGCACCGGCGACACAGCGGCATCGAGCGTCGTCGTGACCCGGTTCGTATTCGGCTGCAGTTGAAGACGCGGATTACTTACCTTGACATTGACCAAATCGAGGTAGCGCTGGTTCAGTGGAAATTTGCGCGCTAACGATTGCTGTAATTGCTCCACTGTTACCGTCACCTGGCGCGGTACGGCCACCGTGGCACAGCCCGCGAGCCAAAGCGACATCGCTATGGTTACAGCCAGAGAAACATTAAAAAACCGGTATTTAATCATTGCCGCTTTCATGAGGTCGTCCTGACGCCAAGCATACCTCAAGCTTCGCGGGACAAAAAGATCGGGCTGCCTAGCCATAATTAGCCAGACAGCCCGATCGGTACCACGCGTGATGTAAGGTTATTGAATACCGTAACCTTTTTGAGAGACCTTTTCAAAGTCGTACAATTTTTTGATATCTGTTGCACTCAACGCTTTGCCCCATACTTTGTTTGAATTCATGTAGCCGTCCAGCCCGAAGTCGGTGCGACTGCCGAATCCGCTCATGGTCAGCGTCGAAGTTCCGGTAGCCTGAGTAGCCGGTTGGACGCCGGTAGTCGAATCCACCGCCACGCCGTTTACATACAGTGTCATCGTCTTGACAGGTGCGGCGTAACCAACCGCAACATGCAGCCAGGTATTAAGGGGCACGACTGTCGCCTGCTGCACATAGACATTGACCGGGTTTGTCGGCGAAGAGTGACCTGCTGCAAGAAACTGGCCACCGGATGCAAATAAGAAATGGCTTTGCGTCGGGCCTTCACCGGAAAGCAAATGCGCACGATAGCTGTTGCTGTTCAGCTTTACCCAAGCCATTTTCGTATAGCTGCCATTGAATAGCGATGCGCTCGTGCCAAGTACGAGTTTTCCGGTGCTCTTGCCGATGCCTGCCACGTACCCGCGCCCGCCATCTCTGGGCAACGTGACTGAACCTTGCACAGCGACGTTGCCATTGACTCTGACCGAAGTGGTACTCGTACTGTACGTGGGGTCGAAATCGATCAGATTTCCGACATTGAAAACTTCGCCGTTGTGAATTTTTAAATCGATTGCCGGCGATGGCAGGTTATGTGAAGCCTCCCAAAATTTCGAGAAATATCTCCTGCCAAGCTCCCGTTGCGACGGCGTATTGAAATGTACCTTGTCGCCGGCACCATTGCCGCCCAGCCCGGCACTGCTGACCCAGGCCGAATTTGGTAACACGTTCTGGATATTGTGGAGGTAATTCAGCATCGTCGCCCGGTCTTCCGCAGAGACCGAACCGACCGACGATTCGCATTGTGCCCACATGCAAGGTGTCATTTCACCGACGACTACTGCTGCATTGTCCGCATCTCTAATATTGGTGCGCAATGCCTTCATCAGCGCCGTATGCTTTACCGCATAGGAAGAAACATTATCGGCGATCAGGTCGCTTTCCCCTTGATGCCACAGGATGCCGGCGAATTTGCTGGTCGGCTCCGCAGCCAGCGCCGCACCGATTGCACTGTTGGCGCGCTGCACCGCGGTTCTATATAGATCCCCGCCAACGGTCGCATCCTGCGTGGCCAGCCAGCGTTGTTTGCCGCTAGCGTCTGGTGCAAAACCGGTACCGCCCCATGCAGCGCCGACCAACAAAATTTTGCGATTTGGAAAGCCGGTGTCTTTTAATCGCTCGAGATAGGCTTTGGCAAACGTCATTCCCATGCTCACCCCCGGGCGCAAAGGTTCGGAATGAATAATCGGGTCTTTCGCGGTCAGGATGCCCTGCGAGGGGTGCCACATTTTAATATTTTCACTTGGCGCACCGTCGGCATCGAGAGGCGACGGCATTAATCCCCGACCCGCCATGTTCGATTGACCCGCCAGTAAGATAATTTCATAGCCGGTAGAATTGTCGCCTGCGGCACAAGGCAAAACGATCGCGACAGACAGCGATAGGCCAGTCAGATATTTACAGAGCAGTTTCATTTGAGACCTTTTTATTAACATTACGTCCTATAACTATTGCCTTAAAGTATCATCAGAACGATCATTTTTCTATCAGTTATTATTCATTAATCCTTTCCGGTAATTGTTCGATAAGCGCTCTTAGTCGGTCGCTCATTGTCTACCGCCCGCCATCGGTTTCAACAAAACTCACAAAAAACCTGTCGTAACTATGCGCAAAAACCGTTTCATCTGGATCGTGCTGCTGATCGTGCTGCTGGTTGCCAGTGTCGCCGCAGCGGTCCTACGCAAGCCTGCCGGCCCCTCTGGCTCGTCGGCAGCAACTGCAGTGCCGGCATCGATTGCACTCCTGGCTAGCGATGTTGCACAAGTGCGGCGTCAAGACCTGCGCCAGATTTTGCCGCTGTCCGGAACACTACGCGCCAGCCGGCAAGCATCGGTCAAGGCCAGGGTCGGGGGCGAAGTGCGTGAGGTGCTGGTGCGCGAGGGTGAAGCGGTGCAAGCGGGCCAGATTCTGGTGAAAATAGATGCGACCGAATACCTGGCACGTGCGGCACAAGCGCGCGGCGCACTGGCTGCGGCACGTGCACAGCTCGACATTGCCACAACCTCGCGCAACAACAACCGGGCGTTGATCGAAAAAGGTTTCATATCGAAAAACGCCTTCGAAAATGCGGCGAGCCAGCTCGACATCGCCCAGGCGAACGTCGATTCCGCCAAAGCGACACTGGACGTCGCGCAAAAATCCGTGTCCGACACGACGGTGCGGGCACCCATCGCCGGCTTGGCGAGCAACCGCGTCATCGAGCCGGGTGAAAAAGTTTCACCGGATGCGCCATTGCTCGACATCGTCGATCTGCGGCGCATGGAGATGCAGGCTGCCGTGCCGACCAATGAAATCCAACGAATTGCAGTCGGCCAGGAAGTACGCGTTGGTGTGGGTGGCGTAACAACGCCATTTGTCGGCAATGTCGCACGAATCGATCCTTCCACGCAGGCGGGCTCGCGCTCGATCGTCGTGTATGTCGAGATCAACAACCCACAGACAATTTTGCGCGCCGGCATGTTCGGCGAAGGGCGATTGACCCTGCTACGGCGCGATGCGGTGCTGACGGTACCGGCGTCGGCGGTGCAGTCCATCGACGGCAAAACGACGGTTTATGTCATACGAGACGGCAGTTTGCAAAAAGTACCGGTTACGCTTGGCATCGTTGGTGACGTCGAGGGAACGGACACCTTAGAAATAATCAGCGGCGTGGAAGAAGGTACGACCATCATTCGCAACAACCTCGGCAATTTCCTGCCCGGCACACGCGTGGCCGTGGAAAAGCCGGTGGTATCGGCTACGCGCTAACGCCAGGAACGCAACCCATGTGGTTCACCCGTATCAGTATCGGTAATCCGGTTCTCGCCACCATGATGATGGTGGCCTTTGTCGTGCTCGGCTTGTTTTCTTACGACCGGCTGCGGGTCGATCAATTTCCAGACGTGACGTTTCCGGTGGTGGTGGTGCAAACTGCCTACCCCGGCGCGTCGCCGGAGACGGTCGAATCGGATGTATCGCGGCGGGTGGAGGAAGCGGTCAACACCATCAGCGGTATCAATGCCCTGACTTCACGTTCCTACGAAGGCTCTTCGCTGGTGCTGATCGAATTCGATCTGACGGTCGATCCGGCGCAGGCGGCCCAGGATGTGCGTGAAAAAGTGGCGTTGATCCGGGCTACCTTTCGCAAGGAAGTGGAAGAGCCACGGGTGATTCGCTTCGATCCGTCGGATGTGCCGGTGTTTTCAATCTCGGTTGCCAACGAACCCGGCGCGCGTCAGCGCTCGCTGCGTGAATTGACCACGATTGCCGATCAACTCGTCAAGAAGCGGCTGGAAAACGTGCGCGGCGTCGGCTCGATTTCGCTGGTGGGCGGCGTCAAACGCCAGATCGATATTTACGTCAAGCCGACCGAGATGGAAGCGCTCGGTATCGGTGTCGATCAAGTCATCAACGCCATTCGGCAAGAAAATCAGGAACTACCAACCGGGGCGATTCGATCGCTCGATTCCGAACGGGTGGTACAGATTCAGGGCCGCGTCGCCAACCCCGAGGATTTCGCCAGGATCATCGTTGCCCGACGCGGCGGGGAGCCAGTCACCCTGGACCAGATCGCAACCGTCGTCGATGGCCAGCAAGAGCAGGAAACGCTGGCGCTTTACAACGGCCAACGCACGCTGGCGCTGAATGTATTAAAAGCGCAGGGGCAGAATACGATCGAGGTGTCCGACGGCTTGAGTGCGGCACTGACCGATCTGGCACCGACGATGAAGTCGTTGTATCCGGGCGTGAAGATCGAAGTCATCAAGGATGGCGCGCGCCAGATTCGGGTCGGTGTCCAGAACGTGCGCAAGACCCTGATCGAAGGCGCGGTGCTGACGATCCTGATCGTGTTCCTGTTCCTGAACTCATGGCGCTCTACGGTGATCACCGGCCTGACGCTGCCGGTCGCTTTGATCGGCACGTTCCTGTTCATGTATATCTTCGGCTTTACCATCAATACCATCACCCTGATGGCATTGTCGTTGTGCGTCGGCTTGTTGATCGACGACGCGATCGTGGTGCGGGAAAACATCGTCCGCCATGCCGGCATGAAGGTCGGTGGCCGCTTCAAGAGCCACCGCGAGGCGGCGCTGGAAGGCACGGCCGAGATCGGGCTGGCAGTGCTGGCCACGACTTTTTCGATCGTCGCGGTGTTTTTGCCGGTCGGATTCATGGGCGGCATCATCGGCCGCTTTTTTCACCAATTCGGCGTGACGGTTACGGCTGCCGTATTGATCTCGATGTTCGTCTCGTTCACACTCGACCCGATGCTGTCGTCGATCTGGCCCGACCCGGAAGTACACCGGCAAGATGGCGACAAACCTACCAAACGTAATTGGTACGACCGCAGTATCGGCCGCGTACTGGCGGCATTCTCGCGGATGGTCGATCGATTCTCAGCGTTTTACCAGCGCTTGCTATCGTGGTCGCTGGCGCATCGAAAATCGACCATGGCAATCGCCGTGGCGAGTTTCGCGATCGGCCTGGCGTTGCCGGCCTCGGGGCTGATCGGCACCGAATTCGTACCCCAGGCCGATTACTCCGAAACCGGCGTGACGTTCTTCACACCGGTCGGCTCTTCTCTAGAATTTACTGAAACCAAAGTGCGCCAGGTCGAATCGGTCTTACGAAAATTTCCGGAAGTGCGCAATCTTTACAGCACCGTCAACACCGGCAACGCTGCCGGCAAGAATTATGCAACCGTATTCGTGCAACTCTTGCCGCGTACCGAGCGCGAACGCAGTGCGGCGCAGATGAGCATTCCGATTCGCCAGCAACTTACCGCCATCGCCGGCATCAGCGTGACTCACATCGGTACGCTCGACGGCGTCGGTGGCGACTCGAAACAGATACGCTTCTCATTGCTCGGCTCCGACCTAAAACAACTGGCCCGGCTTTCCGACGATGTCGGTACTCGGTTGCGCGCCATTCCAGGCGTGGTCGATATCGATTCCAGCTTGAAAGGTGAAAAGCCGATCATCACGGTCGCGCCGCGGCGCGAACTGGGTGCCGATCTGGGCATCGGCGTCCAGCAGCTCGGCGATGCGTTGCGCCCACTGCTGGCGGGCGAAGCAGCCGGTACCTGGCGCGCACCCGACGATGAAAACTACGATGTGAATATTCGGCTTGCGCCGAGCGACCGCAACAGTACCGAGGATTTGTCGCGCCTGATGCTCGCCAGTACGCAAGCCAATACCGACGGCTCGCCGCGCATGGTGCCGCTGCGCCAGATCGCGACCATCGAACCCGGCTTCGGTGCCAATCAGATCAACCGGCGCGATCTGAGCCGCGAAGTCGAACTCTCGGCCAATGTGGTCGGCAGATCGGCCGGTGAAGTCAGTGCCGACATAAAACGCATGCTCGACACCGTGTCCATGCAACCGGGCTATCGCTACAAGATCGGTGGTGCCACGAGAAACATGAACGAATCGGCTGGCTATGCGCTATCGGCCCTGGTACTGGCGATCATCTTCATCTACATGATCTTAGCGTCGCAGTTCGCGAGCTTCTTGCAGCCGTTGGCAATCATGTCGGCATTGCCTCTCACATTGATCGGCGTGTTCCTCTCACTGATGCTGTTTCGTTCTACATTGAATATGTTTTCTATCATCGGCTTCATCATGTTGATGGGGCTGGTCACCAAGAACGCGATTTTACTGGTCGACTTCGCCAATCAGGTGCGCAAGACCGGCGTAGATCGCCATCAGGCGCTGTTGGAAGCGGCGCACGTGCGCCTGCGACCGATCCTCATGACGACCTTAGCGATGGTGTTCGGTATGGTGCCGCTGGCTTTTGGCCTGGCCGAAGGCTCCGAACAACGGGCACCGATGGGCCAAGCTGTGATCGGCGGCATCATCACCTCGTCGCTGCTGACGCTGGTAGTGGTACCGGTAATTTATACCTATCTAGACGATTTTGCCGCCTGGGCAAGGCGCAAATGGCATGGCGAAACTGCCCAAAATACTGCCTAAATTCGTTTCCACTGGGCCATTAACGTTAGAATGCCTGCATAATTTTTACTGAAAGTATTGCAATGGATTTGGAACAAGCCCGCTTCAATATGATCGAGCAACAGATTCGCCCCTGGGACGTGCTCGATACCGACCTGCTGGAACTGTTGAGCATCGTCAAACGAGAAGCATTCGTGCCGCCGGCCTATCGCAGCATGGCATTCGTCGATGCCGAAATCCCGCTGCCGGGCGGTGAGAACATGTTGCAGCCGAAATTCGAGGCGCGCATTTTGCAGGAATTAAATATTCGAAAGCACGAGCAGGTGCTCGAAATCGGTACTGGCTCGGGCTACCTGGCAGCACTGATGGCTTACAGAGCGCGCGCCGTCACATCGGTCGAGATATTGCCGGAACTGGTTGCCATGGCACGTGCCAATCTCGTCGATTACGGCATCGACAATGTCGATGTCGAGCTCGGGGACGGCGTATGCGGCTGGCCTGCACCCGACAACAAAGCACGCGGCATTTTTGCCCGCCAGGCTTACGATGTGATCGTACTGTCGGGCTCGGTGCCGGTACTGCCCGAACAACTCATGCAGCAACTGAAGATCGGCGGCCGCATGTTCGTGGTCACCGGCGAGATGCCGGCCATGTCGGCACAGGTCGTCACGCGCATGTCGGATGCCGGTTTCAGTATCGTCAAGCGTTTCGAAACGGTGATCAAGCCGCTTCGCAATACGTTGCAACCTTCGCGCTTCACCTTCTGACATCGCTTTCGTTTATTTTTCGCTTTCGTTTGTTTTTTAGCCCCGACCTCGACTGGAACTTCCGATGCGCTCTGCCCTTCGTATAACGTTTCTCGCCGCCCTGACCACAGCTTGCTACACTGCCACACCGGCCTTTGCGGTCGATCTGATGCAGATCTATAACGAAGCGCTGGCGAACGATCCGGTCTACAGCGCCGCTCGATCGGCGTTGGCCGCCGGACGCGAGCGTGATACGCAAGGGCGCGCCGGCTTGCTACCGACCGTTACCGCTGGCGGTACTTACACCAGGAACGATCAGGATATATTCGGTCAGAATCAGCGCTACAACAACAACGCCTACACCGTACAATTGACGCAGCCACTCTTACGTGTCGCCAATTGGGAGAGCTATCAACAGGGCAAGCTCTCGGTCGCGGCCAGTGAAGCGCAATTCGCCCAGGCTCAGCAAGACTTGATCGTGCGAGTCGCGCAAGCGTATTTCGATGTCCTGACGGCACAAGACGCCCTGACCTTTCTGAAAGCCCAAGAGACGGCGATTACCGAGCAACTCGCATCGGCAAAGCGCAATTTCGAAGTGGGTACCGCGACCATTACCGATGCCAACGAAGCCGAAGCTCGCTACGATCTGGCGATTGCCCAGCAGGTAGCCGCGCAGAACGATGTGGAAGTACGCAGGGCGGCGCTGCAACAACTCATCGGCCGGGTACCGGGTGCGTTATCAGCATTGCGTGCCGGGGTAACGCTGGCTGCGCCGACACCGGCAGCCGTCGAGGAATGGGTTACGCGGGCCGAACAACAAAACTTTTCGGTGGTGGGCCAGCAATTGGCGTTGGAAATTGCCACCCGTGAAATCAAGCGTAGCCGTGCCGGTCATTATCCGACGGTCGATTTCATCGCCGCGCGCAGCCGTAGTTCGCAAAGCGGTGGTAACTCGAACAATCCGACATTGGCGGCCTTTACCGGCGAAGGCAGTAACAACTCGGTCGGCGTGCAGTGGGCCATCCCACTGTTTTCAGGATTCGCTGTCGACAGTCGTGTACGTGAAACCATTGCCCTTGAAGAAAGAGCCCGTAACGATGTGGAAAACGCACGACGCACAGCGGTACTGGCGGTGCGGCAATCCTATTGGGGTGTCAGCAACGGCTTGGTGCAGGTACGGGCATTACAGGCAGCGCAGAATTCCAGCCAGTCTGCGCTGGAGTCGAACCGACTCGGTTATCAAGTCGGTGTGCGAATCAATATCGACGTCTTGAATGCACAGCAGCAGCTGTTTTCCACCCGACGTGATTTGGCACGGGCACGCTACGAAACGATTTTGAGCGGTTTGCGCTTGAAATCGGCTACCGGTAGTCTGCGCGAACAGGATCTTAGCCAGATCAATGCGTTATTGACAACTGAAGCGCCGCAAGCGGCAACCGCACCTGAAAACATGGCAGCACCGGAGACCGGCCCGGCAACCATGGCACCGCCGCGCCGGCCTGCACCGGTCGCTCCGGGCACACCGCGCCAGCAGCGTAGGTAGTCACAATATTTCCACGCACAACATTTAATACGAGGTGTCCTAAATTTTCGGCGGAACCGGCTGCGTGGACTTCGTGCGGCGGCATCTTTCGGAACAATAACGCACCTGATCCCAGACGCGCTCCCATTTTTTGCGCCAGGTAAACGGTAACCCGCACTGCACGCAATGCTTGGTCGGCAAATCAGATTTTTTGCGCATTCGCATAGCGCAGACTCGTCTGTCGAGCTTTAAATACCGATGCGGTTGAGCGTATTGGTCAATTCGCGCAGCACCGGCTCCAGATGAGGATGCTCGGCAGCAAATTTTGCTGAGATCTCTTGCGCGCGGGTAGTAAGCCCGGCACTTTCGATTGTGGCATCGGGCGCGTCGTCACCGTCTTGCAGGAACCGCGCCTTGATATCGGCATCGAGCGCCGTCAACATCGTAATCAAGTCGGCATCGAGCGGCTGGCCCGAGGCCAAGGCGGTGCGCAGTTCCGCTAGTGCCTGCTTGAGGTATGCGGTTTCCATGGCATTGTCTCCAAAAGTAATGGTAAGGATACGATATCTTACGAGGCCGGCTTCCGGCACATACGTAAGCATATTTTTTACGGCCTTGCGCCGGAAAACATCGTTGAGCCTCGGCTGGTACGTCATCGTAGACAATATTGCGGTTTGCCAGACGCGACCTTCAGCATCCCATCCAGAATCACGTCCGACGATTCGTCGAATTCATT
Source organism: Pseudomonadota bacterium (assembly GCA_040385645.1). GTDB lineage: Bacteria > Pseudomonadota > Gammaproteobacteria > Burkholderiales > Burkholderiaceae_D > JANXSS01. The sequence continues at coordinate 260,791 of JAZKGZ010000006.1, read as the reverse complement.
ATTTAGCCTAGAGACGTGCATCCATGCGCAATGTCACCCTTCGTCCCGCTTTGCCTGCAGCCAGCACTGCGTCGTTCTCGTCCGGCGATCCGAATAAAAACGAAACTTCTACAAACCCCGCTATTGCCGTCTCGTGTACGACCAAATTGACTAAACTGTCGGCGCTGAAAAAAACAGAGGATTTCGCCGTGCAAGCAGCACGTGATTTGCAACGACTGCGCGATATTTTTGGTAACAGGGTTAGCGCGTCTTCTTCACCGCACGCAACAGATGAGCAACCGGAAGCAGTGCCTAAATCTGAAAGAATTCGTCAATTATTGGTCGAGATCGAGCAGTTTCAAAATGTCTTAGTCGATCTCAAGCGCGAATTCGAGGAACAGGCCATACGACCCGTCTTGCATTCGTTCGAGAGAAGCCGAGACAGGCGACGACAGATCATGCACGACATGAATATTTTTCAGTTTCAGGTACAAACTGCCTTGGAACTATTCGATCCCAACGCGGTGTCGACTGCGCAAATCGATGCATTGAACAAGCGGCGAAACGAGATCGCGACGGCCAAGTGGCCGCTAGCGGAGTGCGAGCATGCCGGACCGGACATACAGCATGTCTCGTCAATGTCGGAATTATTTCAGCAATTAGCAAAAATTAACCTGTGGTGCGCCAACAATCTGGGTGCCGCATTGGCGAAGTATGCCGATGTGCGACAACAACTTCTTGCAGCACGCAAGGAGATGCTTCAAGCGGAACAGCCGGGTTTGTCCCCCAACATCGTGCGTAAGGCACGCAATAAAAATTTCCAGGCGGTGTCCAGAGCAAGCACCTATTTTTTTAAATTCCTGATTCCTGCAAGTGAAGTTGCCATTCAACGCATATGCATTGCAAGCGTACTGGCAGATATGCGACCAGAAATCGAAGAACGTATAAAAGAAAAAGATGCGGAAAAAAAGTTTGCGTCGCATCTGATGCTCAGATATATCTACGAAAAGCTGATGAACGATGCTCGACTCGACGATCTGGATGAAAACCTTCTGGACACGTTGTTGGAAGATTCACGGTCGGATTCGCAGGAAACACTGTCAACAATCGACCTTCGACCAGGCTCCCCAGGCGCCGACATTGTGGACGCTATGCAACAACCGCAAACCTGCGAACCAGAAGAGGTTTTGCAGGACAATATAAAAGCGCCCTTTCCGCAAACCCAGCTGGACATGCAAGCCAACCCACTGTTAAAAAAGCGGGGCCGGCGAGCACCGCGACAGCGACCCGAACCGGCAACATCGGTGCGTCATCCAAAGTACGATCGGATGCAAAGCCTGCGTGCTTCTCAGCAGCGCAAGCAGGCAGTCAAAAAGGTACTCGATAATTTGACCGACGAGGCGATCGCCAAAAAAATTTCTGCACTCGGTTTCTACAATGCCTACAGCGCACTACGCACGGACCACGACGCAGGTTGGAAAGCACATCTTCGCCTGCTAGACGATGTGCAGTTTAACCTTCCGCAACTAGCCGAAATGCGCGCCCAGTTGGAAGAAGACGTGTTGAAATTATTGGACAACGCCGACCGTGATCCGGATGCTGGTCGTATTTTTTCCTTGCCGTATGAAGGGGAAAACCCCGACATGCACGAGAAAGCGCTGCTTTTCTTGACCGAGTTCAGAGCTTGTATGCCTTCGAATGCCAATACGGCGTACTTCGGCTACGCCGCAACGCGGCTCGGAACGATTGCGAATCGGGCCAGCACGTTGGCTGCCGGCAAGCGGGACATACTGTTGCTCGGGCGAGCAATCCTGCCGCGGGCAGCCGGTGCCGGTACCCCCGTCGAATCGTCCGACGTTCCCCGTACGGCGATGCAGCAGCCGGAAATCTTTTTGAGCGAAGACCAATGCTATGTCGAGGTCATCGACACTGCACATGAGGGATCAAAACTGTATTTCGAAAACGGCTTTCGCACATCGGTCGTGCGGGCCGCCGAGTTATTGGCCAGTGCGGCGATCGGTTCCACCCGCACCGCCAACACTCCCGGAAAAACCCGCGGCAGGCCGAGTACCCCGCGCAGCGCCGCATGGATGCAATCGCTGGCACATGTGGTGCCTCGGTTATTGGAAAGCGAATCGGCAGTCGAGCATTTTAGCGAAACTGCAATTCAAGCCAGGATCGTCGTGCCAGATTAATGATTTAGAGCTGATGCGGCCCTATTCGCACCTGCCATTCTCAACAAATCTGTCTGAGTGCCTGTTTGTCATTTCCAGATTCGTTTTGGCAGACAACACTTCCGTACTGCTCAAAAGAAAATGTTGCATAGAAAATAGTATTAGCTTTCTTGCAACTCAATGGAATTTCACCACCATGCGTCCCATAAAGTCCCGCGATTCGTCCGAAATGACGGCCCCAGTCTATTCAGGCAACACTTTGCTGTATCCCGCTGTTAGAAGAACAACCCCGGCGATATCTGCAACAGCATTGCAAGCGACGCGTACGCGAGCACAACATATAGCGTCGGGCGAAAACATCGTAGCGGTTGCGGACGATTTGCCAGACTCGCGCAAAGCCAAGCGTGCCAGGCTTCAAGTGCCGGATCTACCGAGCCCCGGTCGCCCGGAAAATGTCAATCGCGATCTCGGAGCGCTGATGACGTCCTTTCAAAGGAATACCGATGCGTCTGTGTCTAGCCCACTAAACCACAACCAGAACCAGGCGATTGAGTCGACATTCGTCGATGACGACGAGCCCTATCTGCAAGCGTTGTTGGAAATGTTCGAAGACAACAACGATGTCGCGCCACAGACTGTCGCGGCGCAAGAAGTTGCACCATCGGTTGAAACTGCCACGCCTCACGCAGCATTGCCTGTTTCCGCACCGATGAGCCAGGAACAATTGGATGTCGCAGCATTGACCGCAGCGATTGCACAAGCAACTGCGAGGCCACGCGTGACTGGTGAAAACAGTTCGCAATCACCATGGCATCAGATAGAAACGGTCATCGAGGGCTTACGGGCACCATTGCAACATGCAGCGCTCGATCTGCTGCTACAAAAGCAGCATGACTTTTCGCTGCAAGATCAATGCAATCTGATGAGCCTCAGAGAGAAATTGTACGCGCAGTTCGATTATGGGCAGTCTATTGGGCCGATGACCACCACCCCATCCACACCCTTCAGGCCGCCGTCTGCGGAGTCCAATTCTATGCATCAGACACCAATGCAACCGCAGCTGGCGCAGTGGCATGCGGCTGTCGAAGCACCTCTGGCTACCTTTCGCAGTGTGCAGCCTTACGATATGTTCGCCCACATGCAATGGGCTGTGGCAGACATAGCCCAGATGCCACATGGCGCAAAAAAGCAGGAAGCAGTCGAAGCGATCCTGGCAACCTTCGAAGGGCCGCTACGTGATACCGTCATGCACACATTGCCTACCTGCTGTGATGTCATCCGGCACCTGAGTACGATGCAAGAAAAAAATGCCGCGAGCCAGCGAATCAAACAGATTGCAACCACGGAACCATTGTATTTTCAGGCGCAAGTCATGCTAGCCGCAGAGGATGCTCTGCACGGTGTCTACTACGGACGGTGAGCCAGAGGATCAGGGTACCGAGGCCGGCTTACGCAAAGCCGGCGCGTAGCGCACCATGTCCAGACAGGCATCCACTAGCCGCGGTGCCTCTGCGGCCAGATCGAGCGAACCGGGCATGAATAGCCAGCTATTGATCAATCCAACTAGTGTCGATTGCACCATCCGACATGCCAGCGGTATATCGAGATCGCGTGGCAATTGCTGACGCAGGATGGCATTTTCCATCGTTCGAGCGAAATTCATCAGCGCTTTCGAACAACCCTCCTGTTGCCGGCTCCGGATGGAATCATTGGCGTCGACGAATTCGCATTTCAAAAAAATAATATCGAATACCATTTTCGAACGCGGATTGAGCGCCGTTTCCTGCAGCACGAATATCAGCGAGCTGCGCATCTGACCGAGAGGATCGAGTTGGCTGGCCTGACTGCCCGCCTGCACCATCGCTTCCATCGGTAATTTCACGCGCTGGGACATGGCGTCGAACAAATCGCCTTTGTTCTTGAAGTGCCAGTAGATTGCACCGCGCGTAACCTCGGCGGCTTGCGCGACATCTTCGAGCGAGGTGCGGGAAACACCTTGCGCATGGAATACCCGTTCGGCTGCATCGATGATGCGGTTACGGGTTTCGGTTGCTTCAATCTTGGTGGAACGAGCCATGAAAAATTCCGTGGGAAGGGTGCAACCCAGTGATTGAAGCACACATTTGGTGCAAGGTCATGGCGGCTAGCTCGCTTGCCCCGCGATATCCTCACCATGCTTTTTCAGGACTCCGGCAACGAGCTTCTTCGCTCAGTATACCGTTTGGCAGATCGATCGTGGATGACAGTAAGTAACTAATCAGTCACGCGCGTGTCATACATACAATTGCGAATGTATATATACTTTGCAACATTGAAACGCCATACTTCCCTATTTCAACGCGAATTAAACGCGAATTCAATCCAAGTTAAACCACTTTGACCCCGCGAGAAAACCATGCGTGTACGCCGCTTCCCGATGTCTGCTTCCCTGCGCTTCGCCGCTGCTCTGATATCGACCGCCCTTCTCGCCGCCTGCAGCGATAAGCCTGCACCTGGTGCAGGCGGCCCGCCACCCCCGCCGGAGGTGGGCGTAATAACCATCGCACCGGCTCGACTGGCACTGACCAATGAACTTCCCGGTCGTCTGGAAGCGAGCCGGGTGGCGGAAGTCCGGGCGCGGGTACCAGGCATCGTGCTCAAGCGAACCTTCGAAGAGGGCAGCAACGTCAAAGCCGGGCAAGTCTTGTTCAGAATCGACCCTGCACCACTACAAGCCACCTTTTCCAGCAGCCAGGCAACCGTCGCCAGGGCAGATGCCAATCTGGCGCAGGCAACGCTGAAGGTACAGCGCTATAAACCGCTGGTAGAGACCAATGCCATCAGCAAACAGGAATACGACGACGCCCTGACCATACAAAAGCAAGCAGTGGCCGAGCTGGCATCTGCCAGGGCCAGCCGTCAAAGCGCCGGCCTCAATCTTGGTTACGCTACCGTCACGGCACCGATCTCCGGGCGCATCGGCCGGGCACAGGTAACCGAGGGTGCACTGGTCGGCCAGGGTGAAGCCACCCCCCTGGCGACTGTGCAACAGGTCGATCCGATCTATGTGAATCTGACGCAATCGAGTACGGATGTGTTGCGCCTGCGGCGCGCAATGGCCGAAGGCAAATTGCAAGGTGCCGGCAAGGATGCCGCCAAAGTGGAACTACTGACCGAAGACGGGCAGGTCTACCCGCAATCCGGAAAGCTGTTGTTTACCGATCTGACGGTGGATGAAAGCTCCGGTGCAGTGACTTTGCGGGCCGAGTTTCCGAATCCCACGCGTCTGCTATTGCCCGGTATGTACGTGCGCGCCCGCCTGGAACAAGCGGTCAATGAGGCGGCGCTGACGATACCGCAACAAGCGGTACAACGCACCCCGGACGGTGCCTCCGTCATGGTGGTTGGTGCCGACAATAAGGTGGCCGTGCGGCCGGTGACGGCCGATACCACCCAGGGCAACATGCTGATCGTAACCGCCGGCTTGAATACCGGGGACCGGGTGATCGTTGAAGGTTTGCAGAAAGTCAAACCTGGTGCGGTTGTGAAACCTGTGCAGTGGTCCGCGCCGGTCGCTGCTGCTCCTGCCGCTGCTGCAAGTGCTGCAACCACAACCACCGCACCGAAAACCAACTAAGGAGTTCGCATGGCGCAATTTTTTATTGATCGCCCGATTTTTGCTTGGGTGATCGCGCTTTTCATCCTGTTGGGTGGCGCGTTGTCGATTACGACGCTGCCGGTCGCACAATACCCAACCATTGCCCCGCCTTCGGTCGTCATTACAGCCATCTACCCCGGTGCTTCGGCACAGATCTTGGATGAAAGCGTCACCAGTCTGATCGAGCAAGAGATCAACGGTGCGGAAGGCTTGCAATATATCGAATCCCAGAGCGAATCGAACGGCCAGACGCAGATCACGGTGACGTTTTTTCCTGGCACCAATCCCGACCTAGCGGCTGTGGATGTACAAAATCGGTTGAAGCGAGTCGAGGCCCGGCTGCCGCAGGCAGTGACCCAGCAAGGCGTACAGGTAACCAAGGCACGTAGCAATATTCTTTTGTTCACCACGCTTTCTTCGACCGACGGCCGGCTCGATCCGATTGCCCTGGGCGACTATATTTCACGCAACGTTCTCAACGAATTGAAACGTGTGCCGGGTGTAGGCCAGGCGCAGTTGTTCGGTACCGAGCGGGCCATGCGGGTCTGGGTCGATCCGACGAAACTGGTAGGGCTCAATCTAACGCCGGCCGACGTCACCAATGCCATTCGCGGGCAAAACGCTCAAGTAACCTCGGGTACGCTCGGTGACTTGCCGAATCCGACGAGCCAGCAAACCGCGTCGCCGATCACGGTACGCGGTCAGCTTGAAACCACCGAAGAATTCGGCAATATCGTATTGCGCGCCAATCCCGACGGCTCCACGGTTCGGCTGCGCGATGTCGCGCGCCTGGAAATCGGCGGCCAGTCGTATTCGACTTCGGCCCGTCTGAACGGCTTGCCCACTGCTGCAGTAGCGGTACAACTGTCGCCGACGGCGAACGCTTTGGAAACCGCGACGTTGGTCAAGGCCAAGATGAGCGAGCTGTCGAAATTCTTCCCGGCCGGCGTGCGCTACGACATTCCCTACGATACTTCGCTATTCATTAAAATTTCAATCGAGGAAGTCGTCAAGACTTTACTGGAAGCCGTGCTGCTGGTGTTCCTGGTGATGTACCTGTTCCTGCAGAATATCCGCTACACGCTGATTCCGACAATTGTCGTGCCGGTCGCCCTGATGGGTACATTCGCCACCATGGCGGCGTTCGGTTACTCGATCAACGTACTGACCATGTTCGGCATGGTGCTGGCGGTCGGCATTCTGGTCGACGATGCGATTGTCGTGGTCGAGAACGTCGAACGCATCATGAGCCAGGAAGGCTTATCGCCACGCGAGGCAACTAAAAAAGCGATGACCCAGATTACCGGGGCAATCGTCGGCATCACCCTGGTGCTGGTCGCCGTATTCATTCCCATGGCGTTTTTCGGCGGCGCCGTGGGTGCGATCTATCGCCAGTTCACGCTGGCGATGGTGTCGTCGATGCTGTTTTCAGCACTGATGGCACTGACGCTGACGCCGGCCCTGTGCGCGACATTGCTCAAGCCGGTCGAAGCGGGCCACCACGTAGAGAAGAAGGGCTTTTTCGGCTGGTTCAACCGTGGCTTCGTACGTACCGCCGACAGCTATCAGGGCATGGTCGGCAAGATGCTGGCACATACCTGGCGCTACATGATTATTTACGGCTTGATCGTCGCCGTGGTCGGGCTGATGTACGTCCGGCTGCCGTCTTCCTTCTTACCGGCAGAAGACCAGGGCTACCTGATCACGAATGTGCAGCTGCCACCCGGTGCTAGCGCCAACCGTACCGTGTCGGTCATCGAAAAAATCGAAGCGTATTACAAGAAAGATCCAGCGGTAGCGCGTATCGTCGCCGTTTCGGGATTCAGCTTCTCCGGTAGCGGGCAAAATGCCGGGCTGGTATTTACACCGTTGAAAGACTGGAGCGTGCGCGATGCCAGTCAAGAAGCCCAAGCCGTGGCAGGCCGCGCGTTCGGTGCGCTTTCACAGATAAAGGATGCGATCATTTTCCCGGTTAATCCCCCACCGATCCGTGAACTGGGCAACGCTACCGGCTTCACCTTCAGGCTACAAGATCGTGCGGGCCTCGGACACGATGCATTGCTGGCAGCGCGCAATCAACTGCTGGGCATGGCCGCACAAAGCAAATTACTGAGTGGCGTACGCCCTGAAGGCTTGGAAGACGCACCACAACTGCAGATCGACATCGACCGCGATAAGGCAAGCGCCTTGGGGCTTTCCTTCGCAGACATCAACACCACGTTATCGGCTTCCCTTGGCTCGGCTTATGTCAACGATTTTCCGAATCAAGGTCGCCAGCAACGCGTCGTGGTGCAAGCAGATGCGCCCCAGCGCGTCGTACCGGAAGATTTACAGAAGCTGTATGTACGCAGCGCCCAGGGCAGCATGGTGCCGTTCGCCGCATTTGCTACATCGCGCTGGATTTCCGGCCCGGTGCAACTGGCACGCTACAACGGCTATCCGGCCATGAAAATTTCTGGCGATGCGGCAGCGGGTCGCAGCACCGGTGAAGCGCTGAATGAGATGGAACGGCTGGCGGGCCAGCTGCCGACCGGTTTCGGTTTCGAATGGACCGGTCAGTCTTTTGAAGAAAAAACCTCCGGCTCACAGGCACCCGCGTTGTTTGCACTGTCGCTGCTGGCGGTGTTTTTAGTGCTGGCGGCCTTGTACGAAAGCACGACCATTCCGCTATCGGTATTGCTGGTAGTGCCGCTTGGTATCCTGGGGGCGTTAATTGGAGCGAACATGCGCGATTTGCCGAACGATGTCTATTTCAAAGTCGGCCTGATTGCCACCATCGGTTTGTCGGCAAAGAACGCGATTCTGATCATCGAGTTTGCCAAAGATTTGCAGGCTGAAGGCATGGGATTACTGGAGGCAACGCTTGAGGCAGTACACCTGCGGTTTAGGCCGATCATCATGACTTCGCTGGCATTCATACTCGGCGTGCTGCCACTCGTGGTTGCCACCGGTGCCGGCTCGGCCAGCCAGCGTGCTATCGGCACCGGCGTCATGGGCGGTATGATTACCGCAACGGTGCTTGCAGTATTCTTTGTGCCAGTGTTTTTCGTTGCAGTACGCTCGCTTTTTAAAACCAGCAAACGACAACAGGCACTGGATGCAGAAAAACGCGCCAGCAGCAGCGTGGCCCCGGCAGCACATTAACCGACAGGAATTTATCCAAGTGAACAATCATTTAAAATTCTCGGCGGGATCAACGGCGGCTTCCGCGGTCGCTTCGATATTGACTGCCGGGTTACTGGCAGGTTGCTGGATGACACCGCAATTCATACGGCCGTCGCCACCGGTCGCAGAGGTCTTTCCGACCAGCGCAGGACCTGCAACCAATGAAGTCAGAAGCGCCGTCGATATCGGCTGGAAAGAATTTTTTCCTGATCCACGCCTCCAGGCACTGATCGATACGGCACTGGTCAACAACCGTGATTTGCGCAGCACCGCGTTGCGTATCGAAGAAGCGCGGGCGCTCTACAACATTCAATCTGCCGACCGCCTGCCCAATTTCAATCTTGGTGCGGGAGCCGCCCGCGGTCGTTCGATCGTCTCGCAACTGGGTACCGGCCAGACCTTCGTCAGCAACAGTTATCAAGTAGGCCTGAGTCTGGCATCGTTCGAGCTGGATTTTTTCGGGCGGGTGCGTAGCCTGAACGACGCCGCACTGGCACAATTCCTGGCAACCGAGCAGGCGCGCGAGTCGGCACAGATCAGCCTGATCGCTGCCGTGGCACAGGCGTACCTCAATGAGCGGGCATTTGCGGAGCAACTGGCGCTGGCACAGAACACCACGCAAGCACGGCAAAAATCATTCGACCTCGCCAAGCAGCGTTTCGATGTCGGGGCTTCGTCGGCACTCGATTTACGCTTGGCCGAAACACTCGTATTGTCCACGCGTATATCGACTGCGGCGCTGGCACGTCAGCAGGCCCAAGCCCGCAACGCATTGGCGCTGTTGATCGGCCAGCCGCTCGACGATCAACAACGCAATAATCAGCAAAACGGCAGCCAAGAAGCCACTCCGCCGCTCTCCGCCGATACCTTGGTCACCGGGATTCCGGCCGGGCTGCCCTCGGATTTGCTGACCAACCGCCCGGACATTCGTGCAGCCGAACTGCGCCTGCGTGCCGCCAATGCAAACATCGGTGCCGCACGCGCAGCATTCTTCCCGCGTATATCGCTGACAGCCGACGTCGGTGTCGCCAGCTCGGAACTGTCGAATTTGTTCGAGGCCGGCTCACGGGTCTGGTCCTTCGGGCCACAACTGGTGCTACCGATTTTCGACGCCGGCCGCAATCGCGCCAACCTGTCGCTGGCGGAAGTGCGCACCGACTTGGCCGTGGCGGATTATGAAAAGACCATTCAAGTGGCATTCCGGGAAGTGGCAGATGCCCTAGTGGCGCGTGGCACGTTGGAAGAACAGATCGGCGCGCAGCAGGCATTCGTCAATGCTCAGGCCGACCGTCTGCGGCTGGCGGACTTGCGGTTTCAGAATGGTGTCGCTAGTTCGCTGGACGTGCTAGATGCCCAACGGGATTTGTTCGAGTCGCAGCAATCGCTGGTGCAGCTTCGGCTGCAGCGGCTGACCAATGCCATCGACCTATATCGATCGCTTGGCGGTGGGATCAGCGAACAGTCGGTTTTGTCGGCAAGATAACGATGTAGCTAGCCGTCAAAACCAATGAAATTGTAGCGGCATATGTAGCTTGGCGTCATTGCCGACCTGCTGATTTCAGCCACGCTTCGACCGATGAAAAGCGCAGTCCGTACCGCGCGTAGTTGTACGTGGAAAGTAGGCGCAACTCATTGTTGAGCATGAACTCGAATGGCATCGAGTCGGCCGCGTCCAAGTGTAATTGCGCTGTTGCGGCTGCCGCGTCAATGTTCTGCTCTACAACCGCGCGAACAGCTTCGCTCAACGCTTCCCGCAACCGCACCCTAAACGGGTCGGGCTGCCCCATCGACTCCTTGACCGCACGATAGCTTTGCACGGAGCGCTCGTACGCCCATGCGAAGAGATCCACTGCGGCACTAAGGTCGGCTTTTTCGTACAGGCCGAGAAGCGCACCAAAATAATCGGCATCGTCCACATCGATAAAAGCCAGAGGCGCATAGTTCGCCCTTGCGAGAGGCAAATTGCAACTCACCCGAGAAGTCCTTTTATTGCCATCTTCAAAAGGTTGTAGATACGGTAACTGCGTAAACAGGAAAAAAGCCGCTTCCAGGGGGTCTTCGATGGTGGAACCGACATCACAAATGGTGTGGTACATGCGTTCGAGTTCGATGGGTACTTGCCAAGGGTGATACACGGAACCTTCGATATTGACAACGCATGTGCGAATAGCACCTAAGGCTTTCTCGTTAGGCAAAAGGCCGTCCATGAGCAAGCTGTGCAAGTTGCCGATAACACGATGCCAAGGGTCGTCGAAAGGCGCGACCTCGACGAGAAATTCAATCGCCTTTTTATGGTTGAGAATCATGACTGCTTCTTGCTGCGTTTTTCCGTCTGCCTGTACGCCGGCCTCGATAAGCGTTTTGGTCTCAAGACGGCTATACCGATTACCCTCAAGACGGGAACTTTCCCAAGACAGATCGACCAGCAGTTGTCCGAGAATGTCACGCGCGTACGTTCCGATGAGACGGTCGCCGCCGACTTGTCCTATGCTTTTAAGCTTACTGCGCAAATTTTGCGGAAGCCAAAATGTCGAATTAGGCCGGTAAGTTTCGACCAACGACGCCTGGTAACTTACGGGTGTGCGGGAAGCCAAAGGGCCTCGCACGTACCTCATTAGCGCTTCAGCAGGCTCGTTCCACACCGGTCCCGAAGGCCGGACAATGACAGTAGCGTCGAGCGGAGATAAGGCCGGTGTCGATTTTTTGCCGGCCAGTCGATACTGCGTTGCAGAACCTTTTCCCTGTAATTCTATCAACCCATCTTGCAACGCTTTGTTCAGATTGCGTATCAGTGTAGGCCGGGCAACAGTGTACTTACCTTCGAGATCTCGCATTGCGAGCCATTGCCCTGCCGATGAATCCATCCCTTCCAAAAGATTTTTAACTGTGAAAGTAACTGGTCTGGCCATGACTTTCCTCTACTCGTATTTCCTCGAAGAGATCGAATCATAACATTTGTTAAGTTATGATTCGATTCATAAAATAATTTGATTTATTGTCTTCCAGCTAGAAATCTAACCAATTTTTGCTATATGAACCAATGGTCCAACGGTTCAAATTAAAGCAATAATTTATTTATGAATTGATTCATAACTTAACAATATCACTGCACCACATCTAGCTGGCGATCTGGATAGAGGTTATCGTCTCGCTAATCGAAACGCTTTTGACACGCCCAGCGCACCACAAAGGTGATACAACGCAATAAAAATGGCCCAAATTTTGATATTTGGGCCATCGGTTTAACAAACTTCCCTTTTCTCAGCTTGCGGGACGTTGTTCCAATACCATATCGTGAAACGTTTCCCACATCGACTCGATTTCTTCCATCTGCTTTTCCAAATGCTCGGCAGGCACTCCGGGATGATCGTTCTGCATTCTCTGCGTAAGCATTGGGCGCCAGCTGTCGGGTGGTGCATCGCCGCTCAGCATCGGGTCGTTGTCCAGTAGTTCGCGCAATACCTTTTTGGCTTCGTCTAAAATAAATTCACGACTCTCGGCAGTGCTGACCGACGGTGCTTGCGTCTCAACCACCTCCGGGTTCGCCTGCGCATGCGCGGAAAGCGGCAATCCGATCGTTTGCATCACCTCTTCGCACAGGCGCGTGTCGCACATGCCGGAACCGCTTTCCAAGGCATCGATCAATGCTGTCATGCCATTGCGGCGCGCTTCGTCCTGGTGCATTGGGGGGGTGCGCTCCCATTGCGCCTCGAGCGCGAGGAACGTGTATGCCAGCACATGTCCCGCGGAATATTGAAAGTCGTTGTGATACGCCTTTTTCGCACCCTGGCTTTTTTGAAACATCAGACTCACCATGCTGCGAGCCTCGCGCAACACTTTCGGGTCCGTTAGGTTATTCTTCGCGTGCGTATCCAAAGCGTTTTCCAGACGCGCCTCGATAGCGCTCAATTGTGCACGCTGCGCATCAAGACTCCCCTTTAATTGCTCCGGAAACTGCCGCACCACTTCATCGAGCCGCTTTTTAAAAGCATCGGTCAACACACCCGTATGAACATTCATGTTGTTGGCAGCCGCGTCGCGCAATTCGTCGCCCGCCAGTGGCGGCATCAACAGCTCGGGTACGCTCTGGCCTGCGGCACGTCGCTGTGCCATGGCCTCGCGCACTGCCAGAATTTCCTCCTCCGGCAATGGGTTCTCGCGCAGATCGATTTCTACAGTTGCCGGCAAATCGAGTAAGACGCGTGGCACCTGGATAAACTGGTTGTGCTTTAAAAACAGATGTTGCAAATTGCTTAGTTGCCCAAGTTCCGCCGGCAAATCGCTCAGCTGGTTATCGGACATATTGAGTGTTCTCAGTGTTTTGGACTGGCAGATTGCGGCGGGAAGATCGGACAACCGATTGTTGTTGAGCAAAAGCTCCCGCAACATCTTGGCCTGCCCCATTTCGCCGGGAAAATCGATCAATCGATTGTTGCTTAGATCTAGAGTTTCCAGTGCCCTGGCCTGACCCATTTCGGCAGGAAAACCGGTCAAGCGATTGTTGCCGAGATAGAGACGGCACAGTGACTCGGCCTGACCCATTTCAACGGGAAAACTGGTGAGCCGGTTTTCATCCAGGTCGAGTTCACGCAGGGCCTGCGCTTGCCCCATGCCGGCGGGAAAACTGCTCAAGCGATTGTTGTTCAGTTTCAGCGTATGCAGAGATTTGGCTTCCGCCATGCCGGCAGGGAAGCTGTGCAATAAATTATGCGCCAGATCGAGTTGCTCGAGTGCCGTCGCCTGCTTCATCTCTTCCGGAAAATCCTGCAAGACATTGTGAGAGAGGTCGAGCACGCGTAGTGCCTTGAGTTGTCCGAGTTGACTAGGGAAACTGCTCAGAGCATTGTTACTCAAGTTTAGTTCTTTCAGCGCCACGGCGTTGCGCATTTCAGCAGGAAAATCGGTCAGCCGATTGTGACTTAGTAAAAGACTTTCCAGCTTTTTTGCTTTCTGCATTTCTGCAGGAAAAGCGGTCAATTGGTTATTGGATAACTGCAGGACTCGCAAAGTTTTAATTTTTCCCATTTCGGCGGGAATGCTGGTCAACTGATTATCGGTCAGATCAAGCCAACAAAGACGCTGGGCTTGTCCAATTTCGGCAGGCAAACTGGTGAGTCCGCTGCCCCTAAAATCAAATGATGGTCCGTTCGACTCCCGCAGCGCCTCTTTGACTTTTTTGCGGATCATCGTCTTGTTGCAACCTACCTGGGTTTCAGCCCAGGCATTGATCGCAGCGTTCAATTGTTTTTTGCGCGCCAGCTCGGACTGCGACGAAGCAACAGGAGCCTGTGAAGAAGTTGCAGGGGCTCCCGGCGGGGCGAAGCGGCTTGACGTGGCACGACCATCTTGGGACGAATTGCCCACGGCACGCGGCAAGGAACGGCCTGGGGCTCGTCGCGCAACCGGCGAAGCGGCATCCGCCGTTGCGATGGTCGATTCGACTGCAGCGGGCTCGGCAGCCGGCGGGCCTGCAGGTCTCGCGGATTTCAAACGTGGTGGCATAAATCAAATTCCTCAATATCTGGATAGCGAAAGGCGCTCAGCCACTCAGTATAGTTCCGCACGTAAGCAACATTTGCACTGCGGAGGAATGTTGAACGGATGTTCATTCGCACACCCAAACCGGTAAAACGGTTTTCAGATAACGAAAGTTGCTCGAACCGCATATCGATATCCGAACAGATTCGTTGATTCGACGGCTGACCCTTTCTACCATCCATCCCTGGCAACCAGATGTGGGTAGTAACAATGAAGCACGGAACAGTCGGTCGAATCACGAATACAAAATTGAATGCCACTAGGGTAGCGGCATGAACCCGCGCTTGTGGGCGTTGAAAAACACGCTGGCCGAAACCAACGCCGCAGCGCCGATGGTGCCAGCCAATACGGCATCGCCGGTGCAGGCAACATTGCAGATGCCGGTACAGCCGCTGCCTCCCGCATTACGCCGGCGTAGCCTGGCGCATCCGCAGCTATCGCGGGTGCCTGATATGGCGCGTGTGAGCATTAGTATGCAGGTACCGTTGCAAACCATATTCGACTTGTCTGCCGAACAAAAAAAATTGCGCGTGACCATGCTGCACGACTTGAAAGCGGCACAACAGCGACCACTCGATGCCGAGAAAGCAAAGGATGCTTTTAAGCTTCGCAAATTTGCCGAAGCGCGTTATCGCAAGAATGTGTATGCCCGCTTCACACGCAAGTTACCGGCGCTGCGCCCGCCCAAGGTTTCACTCAAAGAATTGAAAACCATGGAGGTCGATACGCTGATCCGACGGATAAAGCACGGCAGCTTGCGATGCAGCCGCACGCTGCTGACCGATGTCGCAAAACACCATCTGATCACCGCATTGAATTTCGATCAGAAAGCCTACGAGACGGGCGTACGACAAATGGCCGCTTGGGAAGGCGTGCATAGTACGGTGGGGCGCGGCGTCACTTTCGCGGGTTCTTCGGTCGCTTTCGGTATCGCGCCGGCGATTGCGGCGATCGGCACTGCAACGGCCGGCGGCATCGCCAAAGCCCTGAAATTGCTCGGGCACCAGCTTCCGACCGCCATCATCAATCCGATCGTCACCGGTGTTCTGCGCAGCAGTACGGACGTTCGCAAGTCGAGCAGGAACGGCGGCATTTCCAAAGTAGCGAAAAACATCGAGAACGTTGCGACGCTGCGCGAGATTCGCACGGATATTCGGCAGCAAAATCAGGCTCTGCAAAAACTGTTGCGCGAGCGGCATGCGCCCGCCAACGTCGAACAGCTGGAAAATGGCAGAACGGTGCTGCGTCAGGCTTACCTGCAAAAAATCTGCACCGGCTTTATTAAAACCTACGCAGCGCAAGAAGCCTACAAGGAGCGCATGGGTTCGGCCAAGGCACACACTTGGAGCAAGGGCTATGGCATGGGCGTGAATGCCATAGCCACCAGTGCACAGGCCGCAGGCATCGTTTTTCCACCCGCTATTCCTGTCAGTCTGGGCATCCAGGGGCTGTGTATCCCCCTGCAGTTCGGTGCCGGTTATCTCGATCTGCACACCGCCCAACGCTACAATTTTCGGGCCAATATAAAATATGCCCGTGTCTTGACCGAGGAGGCGCAGCATTTACCCGCGGAGCAGTTGCAGGCGTCGCATATCGACATGGCACGCTTGCGGGAATTGTTCCAACCGGCCGAAGTGCAAAAACTGGAACTGGTTCGTGAAGTTTATACGGACGAACTGGGCGAACTGCACTTTGCCAAAGACAGGGTGAACCAGGCATTGAAGAAATTGTCGCTCGAGAGCAGTGGCAAACGCAGCAGTTCGGTTTTTGAAAAACGCGCAGAACTCAGCCGCCTCACCCGCGAAATTCATCGCAAGGAAATCGAAGTACGGCATTTCGAATCGTTCAATGAAAAAGGCTGGGAAAGCTTACCGCTCGACAGCACGATCGGCAGATGCCTGGACGATCGGCAATACCTGGTGAAGCGTGCACAGGAAGCAAGAAAGCGCAAGCCTGGAGAAACGGTCGCCCAGATCTGGCAGCGCTACAAACAGATGTACGGAGACGGGCCGGCAGCGGCCGGGTTCCTGATGCCGGCGCTGGACGTGTCCTTGAATCTCGATAGCAGTCTGTCCGGGCATCTCGATACCCACCGCACGCCAGAAGCGGGTGTACCGGCCGGTCTTGCTGCAACGAGTGCCGCGGCAACCTTCACGGCCGGCACCGGTCAGGTGCGCGCAGGCAAAGCCGAAGACAAGCGCGATCTGGCCAAAGCAATCAAGACACGCAAAGCCATCGAACAGCACGCGGCCCTGAAAACGGCGTGGGCGGTACCGTTAGGTGAAAGCGGCAAAACCGTCGATCTGAGCCATACCGGCGCTTTCGATAGGACACTACACACCCGGTCGCAGCGCGTATGGCGTTTCGTAAAAATCATGCCACGCGGGATGTTCGCTTCACAACGGGCACTGTATCAAACGGTCCATGCGCGCCGCATGCGACAGCAGGCCAAAGCGACGTTGGCCGAAACGCTAGAAGTGCTGCACGGCGAGAGTCAGTGGGTCGCCATGCGCACGGCCAGGAACGTGCCGATGGCGGGACTTAAAGAAGAGTTTTTCTCGTTGCCGCAGGTACGTGCAAGTTTGGCACGTGCGCCCGAGGTTGAAAGCGAAGTTGAACCTGAACGCGAAGCTGAAGCTGTCGTCGAAAACAATGCCGGTCCAAGTACGGAGGGTATTACCAGACCCGCCTGAAGATTATGTCAATTGGCGGAATCGGCCAACATGGTCGCCCGCAGCAAAGCCATAGTGCGCCCGGTTGCCCCCCGGTGTTGCGATGCAAATCCTCGTGCGGCGCTGATCATTACGCTACGCACGGCCTCGTCGCCCAGCAATGCCTGGATAGACACGAGCAGCGAAGTAGCGTCCTTTACCCGAAGCGCAGCGCCGGCGGCAACCGCGTTCTCGGTCACTTCGGCAAAATTGAAAGTATGCGGGCCGATTAGAACTGGCGTGCCGACTGCACAGGCTTCGATCAGGTTTTGCCCACCAAACGGCAACAAGCTGCCACCGATGAACGCCAGGTCGGCGGCGGCGTAATAAGCGAACATCTCGCCCATTGAATCGCCGAGCAATACTTTTACCGTTGATGGCACCATGTCGTCGCCGATCTGTGAGCGCCGCACAAGAGGCAATTTTTCTTGTGCAACCAGCGCAGCGACGTCGTCGAAACGCTGTGGGTGGCGCGGCACTATAACCAGTAAGGCATCGATCGGAATCGTTCGCAACGCAGCGAGAATTGCCGCTTCCTCGCCTTCCCGGGTGCTGGCAAAAAGCACGACCTTTCGTTGACCGAATTGCCGACGCCATTGCGCGCCTTGCCCGAGCTGCAAAGCTGGCGGTTCAATGTCGAATTTCATGCTGCCGGTAACCGTGACGGATGCAACGCCGAGTTGCTTCAGGCGCGTGGCGTCGGCATCGGTTTGTGCCGCCACACAAGTTAGGCCTCGCGCCGCTGCGCCGATCAGCCGACGCATTTTTTGACCACGCGCGAGCGAGCGTGCGGATAGCCGAGCGTTGACCAAAGCCACCGGCACGCCCTGCCGTCGGCATTGCGCTACCAGGTTGGGCCAGACTTCGGTTTCCATCAGCAGGCAGGCTTGCGGCCTGTAATGGTTTAAAAAACGCGCCATCACCGAGCCGATGTCGTACGGCAGGTAGCATTGCTTCAGACGGTTTCCATGTCGCGCGTAGAGTGCAGCGCCGGTGGCACGCCCGGTGGGCGTCATGTGCGTGAGCACGATGTCGTGTCGCGGGCAGCTTGCCAGCAGCGCCTCGATCAACGGCTCTGCAGCGCGGGTTTCACCGACAGAAACGGCATGTACCCATAGTGTATACAGTGGGTCGTGCTCGCTCTTTTTATCGACATCGCGTGGCCGATAAAACCCCAGCCGTTCGCCGATATGTTGCCGATAACCCGGTTCGCGACGACCGCGCCACCACAGGCGAGCCAGCACCAGCGGAAGCGCCAGCCACCACGCAAACGTGTACAGCCGACGCACCAACTCAACCATTCGAACCCGGTCCGGCTGTCGTTGCTCTTTCCATCGCAGGCCACGCCGCCGGTGCCGGGCCCAACAACTGTTCCACCGCGTGCGCAACGTCGGCAACCGTGGGAGGGTTTCCCATATCGCCAAGATTAACGATGCAGGATGCCCAGTTACCTTCGGTTTTCCAGCGCGGGGAATCGCAATACAGTTCGATGGTCGGTCGCTCGTAAGCTGCTGCAATATGTGTCAGGCCACTGTCGAGGCCGATGACGAGTGCCGCCTGACTGGCAAGTACGACCGCATCCATCATCGGCAGCTGCGGCAGCACCAGGGCATGTGGGATATTGTTGGCCAGATGCCGGGCGGCAGCGTGTTCTTCGGCAGAACCCCAGGGCAGCAGCACTTGCAAGCCGCGACCAGCAAGCAACCTGCCGATGGCAACCCAGTGGGCCGGATGCCATTGCTTGGCCGCCCTTGCCGTGCCGTGAAAAAACACCGCATAGGAATGCACAGGAAGCCAGCCAGCCGCAGCTGGCGATACCGTGGGAGCCTCCAGCAAAAAGTCGGCCGGTTCCTCGATCGGATAATGCAGCGTGTCGGCGGCAACGCGCCGGGCGCGCGCCACGGCATGCGTGCGCGGATGCACTGCAACACTGCGTGTATGAAAAATACGGGAGATCGCTTCGTATCCGGAGCCCTCGGTGGCATTCGCCAGCCCGATACGTTGGCCGCCCGGTGCCAGGCGTGCCTGGTTCATGACGACACCGGTTTTCAGCAAACCCTGAGTATCGAACACGAGGTCATAAGCAACCTCGCGCAGGGTACGTCGAAACATTGCGATTTCTGCGCGGGTGGCAGCCGTAAGCAGCGACTTGCGCCAGCGCCGCAACGCAAAAGGAATGACACGGTGTACGCCTTTGTTCAACCGTATCAACGGTGCATAGGCTTCTTCGACGACCCAGTCGATCTGCGCCTCCGGATGGTGGCGAAGCAAGTCCGCCACCATCGGCATGTTGTGCACGACGTCACCAAGCGACGATACTCTGACGATAAGTATTTTCAAGAGGTCAGCCTCGTTGAGTCGACCATACCCGCCATCTTAACGATATTAACCATGCCAGCTAAGCCGACTACCATGCAACCTTCCCTAGAAAGGCAGCTTGGCATCCGATTTAGCGTTCATGATGACTTGCTTGAAAGCGCCCTGGATGCGGCTCAATGCAGCGGTAGTCTCCGCTTCGAAACGCATGACCACCACCGGTGTGGTGTTGGATGAGCGTGCCAGGCCGAAACCATCCGGATATTCGACCCGCAAGCCGTCGATTGTGATGATCTGGTCGGCACCGTCGAACGTAGCCTCTTTTTGCAGCTTGCTGATGAGGGCGATGTTCTCGCCTTCTTTCAATTCAAGATGCAATTCCGGCGTGCTGATCGATTGGGGCAAGGCGTTAAGTACCTGCGATGGATCGGTCACTCGGCTCATCAGCTCCAGCAAACGTGCGCCTGCGTACAAGCCGTCATCGAACCCGTACCAGCGGTCCTTGAAAAATACATGTCCGCTCATCTCGCCGCCCAACGGTGCGCCAGTTTCCCGCAGCTTGGCCTTGACCAGCGAATGCCCGGTTTTCCACATCAGCGGCTTGCCGCCGTGCTTGGTGATCCATGGCGCCAGGTGACGGGTGCACTTCACGTCGTACAGAATCTGCTCGCCGGGGTGCCGCGTCAGGACATCAGCTGCGAACAGCATTAGTTGCCGATCCGGGTAAATGATCTGCCCATCCTTGGTTACCACGCCCAGACGGTCGCCGTCGCCGTCAAAGGCCAGGCCGATCTCGGCATCGCTGCCCTGCAGCGCGCGAATCAGGTCTTGCAGGTTTTCCGGGTGTGCCGGGTCCGGGTGATGATTGGGAAAATTGCCGTCGACCTCGCAAAACAGTTCTGTGACTTCGCAACCCATCGCCCGATACATGTCGCCGGCGAATGCACCGGCCACACCGTTGCCACAGTCGATGACGATCTTCATCGGCCGCGCCAGCTTTACGTCGTTGGTAATGCGGTCAAGATACGCCTGACGGATATCGTGAGTGCGATAACTGCCTTTGCCAGTACCAGCATCCACCAGCTTGCCGCCGACGATCGCCTGATACAGCGCGGTAATCGTCTCGCCATGAATCGCTTCACCGGCCAACACCATTTTGAAGCCGTTGTAATCGGGTGGGTTATGGCTGCCAGTGACCATGATGCCGGATTTCGCTTCCAGCACATGTGTGCCGAAATACACCATTGGCGTAGCGACGATGCCGAGATCGATTACATCGACGCCCGCCGCTTGCAAGCCTTCTGCAAGCGCAGCGGACAGCGACGGTCCGGAGAGCCGGCCATCACGCCCGATGACCGCAATTCGTTCGCCTTTCGCACGAACGGCGGCACCGAATGCCTGACCGATCTGACGCGCCACCGACTCATCGAGGGTCTTGCCAATAATGCCGCGAATATCGTAAGCCTTGAAAATACCTGGGGAAAGATTCATGATTTTTATCCGACGAGAAAGAAAGGATCAGGTACGCAACGCTTCGAGTTCTTTCCCCGACGTCAACCAGTCTTTCACCCAGCCCGGCTTGCGTCCGCGACCGCTCCATTGCAGAGATGCATTTTCTGGATGCTGGAAATGCTTGGCAACCTTGCCGGTCTTGCTTTTTCCCTGTACACCGAGGATATCTTTCAGCGACACACCGAGTTTTTGAGCGATCGAATGAATTTCATCCCGCGCACGGGTAATCTCCTCGGATTCGCGTTTTTTAATCTCACGACGGGCTTTCTCTTCCAAATCGCGCAATTCGGCAAGACTCATATTTGACAAATTCATGACAATTCCTTTATATAAAAATAAAAACATCCAAATGTAAATCAATTAGCTTGCACAATTAAACAATATTTCTTAGCAATCCTATTTTTTTCTACCTAAAATCAACCATCGCGGCGCGCGAAAACGCACAATCCTCGCATATAACCAGATATAACTCACGACAAACAATGCCGAGAAAGCCATTAATATCCATGTATGACGCCAAAGCAATGTCGCAGGCACTACCGCCATCAGGGAAATTAGCCATAAATAAGGCGAAGTCAGCGCATTACGATGCATCAGCGCACGCCCATCCTCGCGCCCTACCGTCCAGTGCACGATTCGTCTAAAAATCAGGCTATGCAAATGAATACCGTCGGGCATGCTGGGTGAATGCCCACGTAAAAACAACCGGCGATACACCGAGAAAAGCGTCTCGAATACCGGATAGATCAGCAATAGCGCTGCGTACCAGGTCGATACCTGTGGATTGCGCATTACCAACAATATCGATAATTCTCCCAGCATAAATCCTAAAAAATATGCGCCGCCGTCACCCAGAAAAATCAATCCCACCGGATAATTGAATATGAAAAATCCGGCAATCGCACCTGCCACCATCAAGGCTGCGACCAATACGAACATATCGCCGACTTGCAACGCGACGTAAGCCAGGGACAGCAACATGCAAAGCGATACCGCGCTCGCCAAGCCATTGAAACCGTCGATAATATTGACGGCATTGGCCACACCGGCAACTGCCAAGACCGTCAGTGGCAGGCTGATCCAGACCGGCAACATCCAAACGGAACCAATCCAGTGAATATGTTCGATTTGGGCATCTAGCAGATAAAACCCAAGGACGGCGGCCAGCATAGTCAGCAGCAGACGCCGCGCTGCACTAACGTTTTTAGTGATGTCTTCGACAATTCCGCCGCCAAAGGCGACCATCGAGCAAAGCATCAATAACGCGATCCACTTGCCGATCATCGGCTCGCGCCACATGGTATAGGCACCGGTTAATAAAACCGCGACAAAAATGCCAATGCCTCCAATGCGCGGAACCGCTTCGAGATGTACCTTCTGTACGCTTGCAAGGTCATGGTCCATCGTGGCGGCATGACGCTTACCGAGCTTGATGATCAGCAGGGTACATAGAGCAGAGAAGACGAAACTGATCAGAAATGAAGCCATCTAATTCTTTTTTGCAACACCAGGTGATCAGCAACTGATGTTGCGTATCACGACTACTTTAATTCGGCTCTCGGATCGAATCCCGTTATCGATGGCGATGTCATGGAAATGCGCGGGCTGCGCATAGGATTGGCGGCAATGATATAGCAAATGCGGGAGTTACTGTGATTGAGCCGACCGATAATGGCGATTTACCGTGATTTTGCTTGTCAATTTTTAATAATTTTTAACAGCTGTGTACCCCGCCATTCCGTCCCAGGGCCTAAAACGATTGGCTGTATTATCGTCGCCGCTTCGATACAGACGAAATGCCGATATTCTTCTTTTTGTAGATCACGCAATGCTGCAGCCTTTCCCGCACCTGGATTCCAGATAACCGTGTCGTTGAAGCCAGTCTGTTGCACCGCTATGCTTTGGTCAACGCTTAGCAACCGTACCGATGAAGGTGCTTGTGAATAGATACGGTCGACTTCCGTATCGAAGACAACTGGCGTCTCCTGCAGACCTTCGACCGCGGATATTGCCAAATCGCTTACTCTCAAATAGGTATGCAATGCGGCGTTGCACTGCCATACAGTCGCGCCTGGATTGGCGATCGTCAGGCCGAATTCGATTGTCTTGGCGGCAAGGCGTACATCGAAAGTCAATCGATAGCGACCATGCAGGCCGCCACTGTCGGCAGCATCGAACGCATCTTGCAGATGCCAGCGCCCGGTTGCGACACCGTCGGCAGTCAAGCCTACGTCCAGCAGTTGCCAGGGTACGATCCTGGCAAAGCCGTGTCGGCACCCAGTTCCCCGCTCGGCGAATTGCGGAAAAATGATCGGCACGCCGCCGCGGATCGCTGCGCCCTCGTCGTACTGGGAGGCCGCACTCAGAAACAGTGCCTCCTCGTCGCCCGCGGGAATCCACGACAGTACGTGTGCGCCATGGTCTGCCACCAATGCGGTCGCGCCGTCGGCGCTATGCAGGCGCGTTACGGCAAATCCTTCATGTAGCGATCTTGCGCCGTTGTGCGTATCGCTCACGTTAACTAGATGCAGTCGGCGATCGCCCGACAATCTTTAAAGTCGTTGCCCTCATTTCACCCGGCCATAGATATCGTCGAAGCGCACAATGTCGTCTTCACCCAAATAACCGCCGCACTGCACCTCGATCAAAGCCAGTTCGGTATCCGTCACGTTTGCCAGACGATGCTTATGGCCGGCGGGAATGTAAGTCGATTCGTTCGCCTGCAGGCGGATGGTCTGATCGCCATTGACGATTTCCGCCGTGCCTGTGACGACGATCCAGTGCTCGCTGCGGTGATGATGCATCTGCAGCGACAGCGATGCGCCGGCTTTGACGACGATGCGCTTGATCTTGAAGCGCGGCCCTTCTTCCAGAATTGTGTAGGTACCCCATGGGCGCGAGACGGTGCGATGCAGATTGAAGGCGTCGTGACCGGTGGCTTTCAAGCGGCTGACCACTTGCCGGACTTCCTGGCTACTGCTTTTGTCGGCCACCAGCAAAGCGTCTGGCGTATCGATGATCAACAGATTATCCAGGCCGATCGCAGCCACCAGCCGGTCCTGACATTCGATATGGGTATTGCGGCTGTCGATGATGATGGTCTGGCGCAGATCGTCCTGCGTATTGGTGGTGTTACCGAACTCGTCTGGCTCGGTTGCGTCGGCGACTGCCGACCAGGCACCGATATCGCTCCAGCCGAAATCACCGGGAATGACGGTGATGTTGGCGGCTTTTTCCATGACGGCGTAATCGATGGAAATATTTTCCATCGCCGAAAACGCTGCCGACAGATCGATGCGGTCGCCTTCGAGCGGCGATTCTTTCCACACCGCACGGGCGGCATCCATCAACGCCGGGCTGCAAGCTTGTAAGGCTTCCAGAATGCTGGAAGCCTTAAAGCAAAACATGCCGCTATTCCAGACATAGTTACCCTGTTCTATGTATTGCTGAGCGGTGCGCAGATCGGGTTTTTCAACGAAGCGCTTGACGGCAAATGCATGCGGATTGACTGGCGCACCCATCTCGATATAACCGAACCCGGTTTCAGGGCCCGTAGGGCGAATGCCGAATAATGCTAGCGTGCCGGTACGTGCCAGAATTTCCGCACGTTTGACAGCTTGGTGGAAGGCCGGGGTATCCGTGATCAGATGGTCGGCTGGCATCACCAGCATGCAGGCATCGGCGTCCTGCGCTTGCGCCCACATGGCTGCCAAGGCAATGGCCGGTGCAGTGTTACGCCCGGTCGGCTCCAACATGTAATGGGGCTGAACTTCCTGCACCGCGACTTCGTCGCGTGATAGAAAATAATAGTTGGTGTTGGTGACGATCAGCGGCGCTACGAAATTGCACACCGATAGCGCTCGTTCATACGTCTGGGTCAGCAAACTTTTACCGCCACCGATCTTCATGAACGGTTTCGGATGCGATTCGCGTGAAACCGGCCACAATCGCGTGCCGGCTCCGCCGGAAAGAATGATCGGAATTAACATGTTTTATTTCCCTTCATAACTATTTTATAAAACGATATCTTGCGTAAATTTTAGGATTCGATTGCCAGTCCTCGATTATCGGGCTTCGGCACCAAAGTTCGCTCATCCTGTAGCAATTTTTACGATTCAATTTTCATGCTGCTTATTTAAATTCTCATAAATACACATCGGCCTCTGCCAAAAGCGTGCCGCAGCGGTCGCGCGCCGAGAGTACCGGCTCTCCCTGCAGCGGCCAGTCGATATTAAGCGCAGGATCGTTCCAGGCAATACAGCGCTGATGATCGGGGGCAAAGTAATCGGTGGTTTTATATAAAACCTGCGCTTCGTCGCTGCAGACGGCAAAACCGTGTGCAAAGCCAGGAGGAATCCATTTTTGCCGTCGGTTGGTGCTCGACAATGTGGTGCCGACCCAGTGTCCAAACGTGGCCGAACTGGCACGCAGATCTACTGCCACATCGAACACCGTACCTTCGATCACCCGCACCAGCTTGCCCTGAGGCCGGTTGATCTGGTAATGCAAGCCGCGTACGACATTGCCTGTTGATCGAGAATGATTATCCTGGACGAATTGCAGCACGTTGCCAAAAGCGCCTGCCGGGGTTTGCGCCAGGGCAGCAGAGAATTCTCGAAGATTGAAGCTCTCGAAAAAATATCCGCGCGCGTCTTCCACGACCGTTGGCTCCAATACCAGTACATCGGCAATCGTAGTCGGTATGGCGCGCATCAAGAACGCGCCTGTACTCTGCCGATCCAGTCCTGATTATCCAAGTACCACTGCACCGTACTGCGAATACCGGCTTCGAAGTTTTGTACGGGCTTCCAACCGAGTTCCTGCTCTATCTTGCGGAAATCGATCGCATAACGCCGGTCGTGGCCAACCCGGTCCGGTACTGCCGTAATCTGATCTTGATAGCTGGGGTCGCCTTCCCGGGGCACCAAGTCGTCGAGTAAACGGCATATCGTATGCACCACCTCGAGATTGGCACGTTCACAAGCACCACCGATGTTGTAGGCCTCGCCGATACGCCCTGCTTCCAACACCCGCCGAATCGCAGCACAATTGTCGCTGACATATAACCAGTCGCGGCGCTGTTGGCCATCCCCGTATATCGGTAGCTGCCTGCCTGCCAGGGCATTGACGATGGTTAGCGGAATCAGTTTTTCCGGATGATGGTAGGGGCCGTAGTTATTGGATGAAATGGTAGTCAGTACCGGAAGGCCATACGTGCGATGGCAGGCACGCACCAAATGATCGGCGGCCGCTTTGGAAGCGGCATAAGGATTGTTGGGTGCGTAGGAATGGGCTTCGGTGAAGGGCGATGCGTCGGGCAAGAGCGAGCCGTAGACTTCGTCGGTAGATACCTGCAGATAACGAAACGCCGCGCTTGCGGCACCAGATAAACCTCGCCAATATTGGCGTGCGGCTGTCAGGAGGCTAAACGTACCTTGGATGTTAGTCGTCACGAAAGTCGCAGGCGCATCGATGGATCGGTCGACATGGCTTTCGGCAGCGAAATGCACGATCGCGCGAGGCTGGTGCAAGACCAGCAAATGCGCCATCGCCGCCGTGTCGCAGATGTCTGTTTTCACAAACACGTGGCGCGGATCATCCTGTAGCGATCGCAGGTTGTCGAGGTTCCCGGCATAGGTCAAGCAATCGATATTCAATACCATCTCGTCGGCGCCAGCCAGCCACTCGAGAATGAAATTCGATCCTATGAAACCAGCTCCGCCCGTTACCAATATCATCGTTATCTTCCTAGCCTAGTAAAGCCGTTGCCTGCCGGTATTGTATGTTTTTGTTCGCGTATGTTGGCGTCTGCGCCCACCTGCATGCATCTACTATATATTCCTTTTTTGCAAGGCATGAAGTCGATACCTTGCCTCAACCCTTCCACCCTATAACGTACAAGCGAGCCTTTCATGTCCAGCTATGCCATCGGCGATCTGCAAGGTTGTCACTCTCGTTTGGGTGCCCTGCTCGATCTGATCGAGACAGCGGAGCGAGATATCGGTGCAGACTCCGATTCGACACGGTATTTCTTTGTCGGCGACCTCGTCAATCGCGGTCCGCAGTCACTCGAGACGCTGCGTGCGTTACAAGCCATGGGCTCCCGCGTGCAAGTCGTATTGGGCAATCACGATCTGCATCTGCTGGCGGTTGCAGCCGGGCTGCGCAAAAATGGTCGCAGCGATACCCTCGATGCAATCCTGCAGGCACCGGATCGCGAAAATCTGATCGACTGGCTACGTTGTCAGCCATTGGCATGTACGCATGAAAACTATCTGTTCGTGCATGCGGGTGTGCCGCCGCAGTGGTCGGCGGCTGAAACCATGGCGCTGGCCGGTGAAGTTCAGGCAGCGCTGCAGAGCCCGGGCTGGATCGATTTTCTGCGCAATATGTACGGCAACCAGCCAGCGCGTTGGGAACCGATGCTGACCGGATACGATCGCCTGCGCTGTATCGTCAACGCCTTGACAAGGCTGCGCCTGTGCACTGCCGACGGCACGATGGTGCATGAGCGCGGCAAAGGCGACGTAATGGCAGATGAATCGAGTGCACTCATGCCCTGGTTCGACGTGCCCGGGCGATGCACCGGCGATGTCACCGTCGTCTATGGTCATTGGTCGGCATTGGGTCTGCAGATGCGGCCGAACTTGCTGGGGTTGGATACCGGCTGCGTCTGGGGTGGGCATCTGACAGCGATACGGCTCGAAGACCGGCGACTGTTTCAGGTGAGTTGCCCGCAATATCAGGTACCGTCTTTGTCTGGCGGGTGATCCAGTGCTGCGGCGATGCTGCGTTGCGCCGCTGAAGCAAGGTGGCGGCGATTACCGATACTGCTGTCGATCGCCGGTAACAAAATGAGTTGCGCCTGAATCGAGTGGCTGCGCAAAATACGCATCATGCTCTGGCTGAAGGTGGTGTCGCCGGTATAGTCGATTTCCGTATGCAGCGCGCCGTGCCGGTCCAAGTAGCGTAGTGCCACAGGCTGTACCGCCACGCTGGCCTCGATCGCGGCTTCGAACAGGTTGGCATGGAACGGCAACAGGGTACCCTGGCGCGCGGTCGTTCCCTCCGGAAAAAATGCTACATGGTCACCGCCCCGGATACTTTCGGCCAGCTGCTGGAAAATTTTGCGCACATCGCGCGCACTGCCACGTGAAATAAAAATGGTACGGGTGCTGCTGCATAGATAGCCGAGCAATGGCCAGCCACGAATTTCCGCTTTGGCGACGAAGCGGCAAGGCTGCACGGCATTGATGACGAAAATATCCAGCCACGACAAGTGATTCGCGACGATCACGCCAGGTTGCAGCGCGACATCGGGCGTTGCGGCGACGCGTTCCAGTGGCAACCGTTCGGCATTAAATAATTCGACTCTGACCCCAAATATTTGCAGAAGCGCGATCGACCATTTTCGGATGTGCTGCTGACGTGCCAACGGCGAACGACGTGGCAGGATCAGTGCGCATAGCGAAATACCAAGCAGCAGGTGAAATGCCAGGCGCGTCAAGCGCCAGAATTGTCTTCCTTGGGTCGCGATGCGTGCGGTTACCAATGTCAACTCTGGCTATGCTGCCTGGGTGCTGGATTACGTGTGTAGGCGACATGGCCTGCGACGATGGTGGTGCGCACCTGGCCATTGAGTTCGTAGCCAAGAAATGGCGTATGTTTTCCTTGGCTGGCGAGCGCCGCGGCGTTGACGGTCCAGCGCGCGTTTGCATCGATAATGCAAAGGTCCGCTACCCTGCCGACATCCAGACGACCGCACGGCAAACCGAGCACGCGTGCCGGGTCGCTGGTGACTTTTGCCACGGCACGCGCCAATGGACTAGCGCCGCCACCCGAAGCGATCGGTGTGCCGTTATATGCCCACTTCAATGCCAGCGAAAGCAGCAATTCCAACCCGGTGGCACCAGGCGAGGCTTCGCCGAAAGGCATGAGTTTTTCATCATCGTCGACCGGCGTGTGGTCCGAGCAGATGGCATCGACGGTGCCGTCGCTCAGAGCATGGCAGATGGCGTCGCGGTCGCGCTGGGCGCGCAATGGCGGAATCAGACGGGCATTGGCATCGAAGAAGCCGATATCCATATCGGTCAGGTGCACATGATGCGCACCAACATCGCAGGTGACCGGCAACCCTTCTTTCTTTGCAATACGTACCAATTCCAACCCGGCAGCCGAAGAGATGCGGCACAGGTGTACCCGCGCGCCGGTATGGCGCACTAATTCGAAAATGGTGTGCAAAGCAATCGTCTCGGCCATCACCGGCACGCCTGGCAATCCAAGCCGCGACGCCATCGGCCCGCTGTGGGCGATGCCGCCCAGTGCCAGATGCGGGTCTTGTGGTCTCAGCCACACGGTAAAGCCGAAGGTCTGTGCATATTGCAAAGCCCGCAACAGGACGATCGTGTCGAAGATCGGTGCATCCGCTTGTGAAAACCCGATGCAGCCGGCCTCGGTCAGTTCTGCCATCTCGGTGAGCGACTTGCCCTTCAAGCCGACTGTCAGGGCACCCAGCGGATAGACATGCGCCTGATTCAATTTTTCAGCGCGGTACTTGAGCATCTCCACCAGGCCCGGCTCGTCCAGAACCGGATCGGTATCGGGTGGGCATACCAGGCTGGTGACGCCGCCCTGCAATGCCGCCTCCATTTCCGATTCCAGCGTGGCTTTGTATTCATAGCCGGGTTCGCGCAAACGAGCGCTGAGATCGACCAGGCCGGGTATCACGGTCAAACCGGTGGCGTCGATCGTAAGGTCGGCAATGAAACCTGGCGGCGGAGCGCCAACCGCAGCAATTTTTCCGTCGGCGATGTAGAGATCGTGACGTGCGTCGATATTATTGGCCGGGTCGACCAGATGGCCATTGCTGATGTGGAGTTTCATAAATCCAGTTTCATAAATCCAGCCTATGTCGGTTTACTCGCCAAGATGCTCATCACTGCCATCCGCACTGCGATGCCGAAGGTCACCTGCGGCAAAATCACCGCCTGGCAGCCGTCGGCCACGGCTGAATCGATTTCCACGCCGCGGTTCATCGGCCCTGGGTGCATGACGATCGCATCCGGTTTGGCCAGCGCCAGTCGTTCGGGGGTCAGGCCGTAGCTCTTGAAAAATTCCTGTGCCGACGGCAGCAGTGCGCCACTCATCCGTTCATTCTGCAAGCGCAACATGATGATGACATCCACATCTTTCAGACCGATATTGATATCGGTAAAAACTCGCACGCCCATCTGTTCCAGGCCACCCGGCAGCAGCGTGCGGGGAGCGATGGCCCGCACTTCCGGCACACCAAGCGTGGTCAAAGCGTGGATATCCGAGCGCGCTACTCGGCTGTGCAGAATGTCGCCCACGATCGCAACGGTCAGGTTCGAGAAATCTTTTTTGTAATGCCGGATCGTGTACATATCCAGCAAGCCTTGTGTCGGATGAGCATGGCGACCGTCGCCGGCATTGACCACATGCACATGCGACTGTCCGGTATCTACCAAATGTTTAGCGATCAGATACGGTGCGCCTGACTGGCCATGCCGGACCACGAACATGTCGGCATGCATGGCCGAGAGATTGTCGATGGTATCGAGCAGCGATTCGCCCTTGCTGGCCGAGGAAGCATTGATGTTGAGGTTGATGACATCCGCCGACAAACGTTTGCACGCGATCTCGAAGGTGGTACGGGTACGGGTCGAGTTCTCGAAAAAAAGGTTGAACACGCTTTTGCCACGCATCAGCGGCACTTTCTTGACTTCACGGTCGCTGATGCTGACAAAAGACGATGCCGTATCGAGGATGTTGTTGATCACTGCCTTGGGCAAGCCCTCGATGGTCAGCAGGTGCTGTAATTCGCCGTTGGCGTTCAACTGTGGGTTATGCATGATCGATCGCATCGTCGGTGGTGTTGTCGTTGGCATTGACGATGGTAAGAGAGAATTTGCCGTCGTCGGCACGTTGCAGCACCAGAGATTGCGCTGGTTCCAAAACGATCGTATCGGCGACGAAATCGGCTGCTACCGGCAGCTCCCGGCCGCCCCGATCCATCAATGCCGCGAGCATGATCCTTGCCGGCCGGCCGTAATCGAACAAGGTGTTGATGGCTGCCCGCGTGGTACGGCCGGTATAGAGCACATCGTCGACCAACAATATGACGGCACCGTCGACATCGAAAGGAATCTGGCTCGGGCGCACATCCGTGCGTAATCCTTTGCTAGCGAAGTCGTCACGGTAGAACGACACATCCACGAACCCCAGACGATCTTCGAGACCGAATGTTGCCGCCAGTCGTTCGGCCAGCCAAGCGCCACCAGAATAGATACCGACGATGGCGACTTTTTCAGCCGTTGCCAGACCCGCGCCGACCTGCTGCTCGAGGATCTGATACAGCGCTTCGGCGTCTTTATCACTGTGCATGTGGAGTTACCATCAAAATGAACGAATTTCAGGAGCGATATCGGAGGCAACGTCGGACACGGATCTAGATCGCGTAGCAGCCTCGTCAAAATATTGTTGCAGGATAAGCGCGGCAGACCGGTCGTCGACCCGCTCACCCTGCACGGGCACTAGCACGGCAGAGGTGTAACGCTCATCGACCAAAACAGTGCTTACACCGAAACGGCCGTGCAATTGATTGGCGAAGCGCCTGCAGCGTACCGTCATCGCATGCTCCGCACCGTCTGGGTGCGACGGCAGGCCGACGACGCAAGTGGCCGGTTCCCAGCGCGCGATAAGCGTGGCGATGGCGTCGAATTTTCCAGCGTTGTCGGCATTGGTGATGATGGTCAGGGGCTGAGCTTGGCATAGCAGGCTATTGCCCACTGCCACGCCGATGCGTTTCAGTCCGAAGTCGAAAGCCAGTAATGTTTCCATCAATCCAGCGGAGATGCACCGTGTCGCGCGAAACGATCAGGCATGTCCGGCCTCGCCCGAAAGCATCATCGGATCGACACCCAGCAACTTCAAGGCTGCCGCAAAACGATCTTCTACCGGCGTATCGAAGATAATGCCGGGTGTGGCGGCAACCGTCAGCCAGCCATTGCGACCAATTTCATCTTCGAGCTGACCTGCTCCCCAGCCGGCACATCCCAAACTGACCATAAATTTTTCCGGGCCGGAACCATTACCGACCGCTTCGAGCACATCTTTGGAAGTCGTCAGTGCGATACCCGGATTTACTTTGATCATGGAAGAGTAAGAGCCGAGCGGCACATGCAGTACGAATCCGCGCTCCACCTGCACCGGGCCGCCGAACATCACCGGCTGTTTTTCCAGTGCGGTACCTTGGGCCGAAATTTCCAACGTCAAATCGATACGCTCGAACAGGGTGTCCATGGTCATGTCTGTGGGCTTGTTGATGATGACGCCCAAAGCACCTTCAGCATTGTGTTCGCATAGATAGACCACGCTACCGCCAAAAACCGGATCCAACATCGAAGGCATGGCAATCAGAAAATGATCGGCAAAGTTCAAAGCCGGCTGCATATTCGACTGAGTGTCGGACGTAGAAGCAGCCTGACCAGTAGCGACATCGCCCGCATCGGTGTCGGCCGCGCCAACGATAATAGGATTTTTGGGGGTTTTGGGTGTTTTGACCATAGCGATAATTTTATCATTACAGCACTGCTGCATTTCTCTTAAACTTCGCTGCATCGTCATGGTCAATATGCCAACGCCCAATGCCAACACCTGATGATTTTTGTTTTTAAAAGGCTTGCTCATGCATAAGTTTGACAAAACCCTGATGTGGTTCCGGCGCGATCTGCGCAGCTTCGATAATGCCGCATTGCACCACGCCCTACTGACCAGCCGTCAAGTGGCTTGTGTTTTCGTCTACGATCGTGAAATTCTCGATCGACTGCCCCGTCGCGACCGCCGCGTAGAATTTATTCACGAGAGCATTGGCGAGTTGGCCGAAGAGCTGGAACAAATGGGTGGCTCGCTGATCCTGCGCTACGCAATTGCGGCAGACGATATACCGGCCCTGGCGGAGTTGCTAGACGTTCAAGCGGTGGTTGCAAATCGTGATTACGAACCGCAGGCAGCTCAGCGCGATGCGGTAGTAGAAGCTGCGCTGGAAAAAAAAGGACGGCGTTTTTTGCTATGTAAAGACCAGGTCATCTTTGAAAGGGATGAGGTGTTGTCGCTTGCAGGCAAACCTTTTACGATATTTACACCGTATAAAAACGCCTGGCTAAAAAAACTTCAAGCCTCGCCGGTGCCTGGCGACCAAGATTTCTACATCCGTTCTTATCCGATCGAAGCGCACCGCGCCCGCTTTGCGCCGGCAGACCCGGAGTTGGCCAAGTTCAAGCCGAGCCTGGAAACAATGGGTTTCGAGCGTACCAATCTGAAGGATGTAGGAATTCCTACGGGCATGTCCGGCGGCGCAGAGTTATTCACAGACTTCGTGCAACGCATGACAAATTACCGCGACGCGCGTAATTTCCCCGGGGTGAAAGGCCCATCTTACCTGTCGGTGCATTTGCGTTTCGGCACGGTATCCATACGTGCCCTGGCGCGCCAGGCGGTCGAGGCGATGCGTACCGGGGAAGGCGCGGCCGGTACCGACAATGCCGGCAGCAGCACCTGGCTGTCCGAATTGATCTGGCGGGATTTTTATTTCATGATCCTGGATCGGTTTCCGCATGTGGCCGATCAGCCGTTCAAGCCCGAATATGCGCGGATCGAATTCGAAACCGGACCGCAGGCGGACATCTTGTTTACTGCATGGTGCGAAGGCCGCACCGGCTTTCCGCTAGTCGATGCCGGCATGACCCAGCTAAATCAAACTGGCTATATGCATAATCGCCTGCGTATGGTGACCGCCTGTTTTTTGATCAAAGATTTGGGCATCGACTGGCGTCGTGGCAACGATTATTTTGCCGAGAGGCTCAACGATTACGATATGTCGGCCAATAACGGCGGCTGGCAATGGGCGGCCTCGTCGGGCTGCGACGCCCAACCTTATTTCCGCATCTTCAACCCGATCACGCAATCAGAAAAATTCGATCCTGAGGGTAATTTCATACGGCGTTATCTGCCGCAGTTAGCAAAATTATCAGCCAAGGAAATTCATTCACCCTGGTTGCAATCGCCAGCGGTGTTGGAGAAGGCCGGCGTACGGCTAGGCGAAAATTATCCATTGCCGGTAGTGGAGCATGACGAAGCCCGCAAGCGCACGCTGGAGCGTTATGCGGTGGTAAAAAAAGCCGTCATCGGGTAACACATATGGCACATCGCCATATACGCCATATAGGCGTTCATCTCGTTATACGGCTGGCCATCTAAGGCGCTGAATTTTTAGCTAGATTGAAACGGTGTATCACGCCGGTTTTCAAAAATTATGCTACCTTGGCGTCGTGAAAAAACTACTACTTATCTTGTTTATGTTGGTCATGCCTCTCCAGGCTTCCTGGAGCGCCGTGGCTGCATATTGTCAACATGAGCAAGACTTGGTGGCCAAACACTTCGGTCACCATGAGCACAAGCACAAAGCAACCTTGAACGATGAAGACCCGCAAAAAACCAGTAAAGTTCATACCGACTGCGGCTATTGCCATGTAGTGCCGGCAGCGTCGTTTGCCGCCTCATCCATTGCATCTGTTATTCCTCTCGGCGCTATGTACGTGACGCCCGATATCCTCATACTTTCCTCCTACATTGCCGACGGCCCCAGGCGGCCCGATCGGCAACCCGTCGCTTGACTCGACGGGACGATTTCTGATTTTCAACCGCATGTAGCGGGACACTGACGTCTCGTCGAATTCTTTCCCATTCACTAGGAGAATTCGATGTTCAGGTATTTCTTGCCGTTTGGCATGGCGTCGCTATTGCTCGCCCCAGCGATGGCACAGCCCACGACGCTGTTGTCCGCGTCCAACTCTTACAACCCTTCTGTCTATGGCAGCGCCGATCGAATCGCTGGCGTCGAGTCTGCCGGGGCAATGACGCTGCAACAGGCACTCGACCTAGCAATGCAGGCAAATGCCGAACTCGGTGCCGCACGCAGTGAAATCGAGGCGGTCGGCGCAACCATCCGTCAGGCAGGCGCTCGCCCAAATCCTGAACTTGCGATCCTGCTGGAAGATACGCGCAGCCAAACCCGCGAATCGACTTTCCAAATCAATCAGACGATCGAGTTGAGCGGTAAGCGTGCCTCCCGCATCACGGCAGCCACGTTGGCGCAAGCTGTGGCGACTGCCGAACTGGTTATCAAAACAGCCGATTTGCAGGCAAACGTCATCACCGCGTTTTTCGATGTGCTTGGCGCCCAGGAGCGCCTTGCGCTTACCACCACATCGGCTGGACTGGCGCAGCGTGGCAGCGATGTGGCTGCCCGCCGCGTTGTCGCAGGTAAGGTGTCGCCAGTCGAAGAAACCCGGGCCCGCGTGGCGGCATCCTCGGTTCAGCTCGAATTGAATCAGGCGCGCGCCGAACTCGTCAATGCGCGCAAACGGCTGGCTGCAACCTGGGGAAATCCGGCACCGCGCTTCGAGTGGGTGCAGGGAGATTTCACCAGCCTTCCCGCGATGCCGAACGATGCTGCGGTGGCAGAGCGTCTGGCTCGTGCACCGGAACTTGGCCGCGCCCGCTTCGAAGTCGAGCGTCGCCGGGCACTGGCCGATGTTGAGCAGCGCCGACGCACGCAGGACATCACCGTTAGCCTGGGCGCGAAAAAACTGGGCTCAGAAAGCGGCGGGCGCACCCAGGCCATCGTCGGCGTGTCGATGCCGTTGCCGCTTTTCGACCGCAACCAGGGCAACACCCTGGAGGCGCTGCGCCGCACCGACAAAGCACGGTTCGAACTCACGGCTACCGAGGTGCGCCTCAACAGCGAGGTGTCGCAGGCGTCGCGTCGGCTCGAAGCCGCACGGTCCAATGCCGAGCTCCTGCAGCGCGACATCGTGCCGGGCGCACAAAGCGCGTTCGATGCTGCAACGAAGGGCTATGAATTCGGCAAATTTGGGTTTCTGGACGTGCTCGACGCTCAGCGCACCCTCTTGCTAGCCCGTTCCCAATATCTCACTAGCTTGTCGGAGGCTTATAAAGCAGCCGCCGACATCGATCGTCTTCTTGGCAGCGCACCGGTGCTGACTGCCGACCCTTCAGCAAACAGGCCTTGACCCTCAAATGAAATCCTCTCTCAACAAAAAACAAGCGTTGACCATCCTGGTGGTCGTCATCCTCACAATCGTTATCGGTATTTTTATCGTGTACGGTGACAAAACCCGGCCCGGCGCTACAACGGGTGCAGACTCCCATGCCGAGGGCACAGCTCACGCAGATGGTGAGCATGGTGGGGATAAATCTTCCGAGAAGCCAAACGACAAGCATGACGATCACGAAGGTCACGCCGACGGCGAGCATGCCGACGAAGGTCGGGCCAAAGGGCCCCACGGTGGCAAGCTTCTCGTCGATGGTGCCGTGAGCATCGAAGTCGTGTTGTCGGAAGACGCGGGCGCGCCGCGTTTACTGGTGTATCCGATGCGCGATAACAAGCCGGTCGCACCCGGTGCCGTGAATGTCACGGCCTCGCTCACGCGACCCGGTATGGAGCCAGTGGAGATGACTTTTTCTGCGGAAAAGGATTACCTCAAAAGCGCCCAGCCGGTAGCCGAACCACACGTATTCGAAGCGAGTTTTGCGGTACAGAGCGGTGGCGAGCCGTTCCTATTCACCATGTCGGAGGCCGAAGGAAAAATCGCGCTGACCGATGAACAAGTCAAGGCTGCGGGTGTCACGATTCGCACTGCGCAGGCTTCCACGATCAACAGTTCCCTGGTTTTGCCCGGCGAAATTCAGTTCAATGAAGATCGGACTGCCCACGTGGTGCCGCGCCTGGCTGGCGTCGTCCAGAAGGTATCTGCCCAGCTAGGCCAGCAGGTGAAGAAAGGCCAGGTGTTGGCAGTTATCGCCAGTACCACGCTGGCACAGCAGCGCAGCGAACTGCAAACCGCGCAGACGCGCTTGTCGATTGCCAAGCTGACCTTCGAGCGGGAGAAAAAGCTTTGGCAGGAAAAGATTTCAGCCGAACAGGAATACTTGCAAGCGCAACAGGCAATGCAGGAAGCCCAGATTGCTGTGCAAAACGCGAGCGGTCAGCTCGCTGCATTGGGTGCGAGTGCCGGACGAGGCAACGGAGCGCTCAACAGTCTGGAATTACGCGCGCCGTTTGACGGCGTCATCGTCGAGAAACACATCACAATGGGCGAGGCGGTCAAGGAAGACGCCAACGTGTTCACGATTTCAGATTTGTCCTCGGTCTGGGCAGAGATTGCGGTGCCGGCAAAGGATATCGCCTCGATCCGGGTCGGCGAAAAGGTGACGGTCAAAACCAGTGCTTTCGATTCGACTGCGACCGGTACGATTGCTTACGTCGGCTCGCTCCTGGGCGAACAAACCCGAACTGCCAAAGCACGGGTAACGCTGGCCAATCCGCAGGGAGCATGGCGACCTGGCCTGGCTGTCAACGTCGAAGTGGTGTTCGGCACTACCAAGGCAGCTGTAACCGTTGTGCCGGATGCGGTACAAACCGTCGACGAAAAGGCAGTGGTGTTTACGCAAGTCGAAGGCGGCTTCTTGCCTCAGGAGGTGCAAACCGGGCGTGCCGATGGCCAGGCGGTCGAAATTCTGAAGGGCATCAAGGCCGGTACGCCCTACGCGGCTACCGGCAGTTTCGTCATTAAGTCGGAACTGGGTAAAGCCAGTGCCGAGCACGTTCACTGATCCGGGGAGGCGACCAATCATGTTTGAACGTCTCATACGCTTCGCCATCGAGCAGCGCTGGTTGATCATGCTGGCGGTTTTTTTCATGGCGGCCGTTGGTGTCTACAGTTATCAGAAACTGCCGATCGACGCCGTGCCCGATATTACCAACGTACAGGTGCAGATCAATACCAGCGCACCCGGGTTTTCACCGTTGGAAGCCGAGCAGCGCATTACCTTTCCGATCGAAACCGTGATGTCGGGCCTGCCAAACCTTGAGCAGACCCGCTCCTTGTCGCGATACGGCCTGTCTCAGATCACGGTAATTTTCAAGGATGGCACCGACATCTTTTTTGCGCGGCAGATGGTCAACGAGCGCATCCAGGAGGCGCGCCAAAACCTGCCACCGGGCGTGACGCCGTCGATGGGCCCGATCTCCACCGGCCTGGGCGAAATCTATCTGTGGACGGTCGAGGCCAAGGACGGTGCCAAGAAGCCGGACGGCACGCCATATACGCCGACCGACCTGCGGGAAATTCAGGACTGGATCATCAAGCCGCAACTGCGCAATGTGGTGGGGGTGACCGAAATTAATTCCATTGGTGGGTTTGCCAAAGAGTACCAAGTGGCGCCTGTTCCGGAAAGGCTTGCCTCCTATGGCCTGGGATTGCAAGACATTGTCACTGCGCTGGATCGCAACAACGGCAATGTGGGTGCCGGCTATATCGAGAAGCGCGGCGAACAGCTACTGATTCGCGCACCGGGCCAGGTGCAGTCCATCAACGATATTCGCAACATCATCCTGGCGAATGTGAAAGGGGTGCCGATTCGCATCCGTGACGTCGGCGAGGTGGAAATTGGTCGCGAACTGCGTACCGGTGCGGCAACTGAAAACGGCCGGGAAGTCGTGCTCGGCACGGTGTTCATGCTGATCGGGCAGAACAGCCGCACCGTGTCGCAAGCTGTTGATAAAAAAATGATTGAGATTAACAAGACGCTGCCTGCGGGCGTGGAAGCGATCACGGTCTACGACCGCACAGTGCTGGTCGACAAGGCAATCAACACCGTCAAGAAGAACCTTCTCGAAGGTGCAGTGCTGGTGATCGCTATTCTGTTCCTGTTCTTGGGGAATATCCGCGCTGCGGTGATCACCGCCATGGTGATTCCGTTGTCGATGCTGTTCACCTTCACTGGAATGGTGACGTACAAGGTCAGCGCCAACCTGATGAGTCTCGGTGCCCTGGATTTCGGCATCATCATCGATGGTGCGGTGGTAATCGTCGAGAACTGCGTGCGCCGCCTTGCACATGCGCAGGCGCACCATGGTCGACCGCTTACGCTTTCCGAGCGGTTTGAGGAAGTGTTCGCGGCGTCGA
The DNA here is from genome assembly GCA_040385645.1 of Pseudomonadota bacterium. Lineage (GTDB taxonomy): Bacteria > Pseudomonadota > Gammaproteobacteria > Burkholderiales > Burkholderiaceae_D > JANXSS01. Next base: position 221,688 of record JAZKGZ010000006.1, on the reverse strand, counting down.
AAGAGGCCCGCCGGCCGCTGATCTTCGGGCAGCTGATCATCATGGTTGTGTACCTGCCGATCTTTGCGCTTACTGGTGTCGAAGGGCGCATGTTCACGCCGATGGCTTTCACCGTCGTCATCGCCCTGATAGGCGCAATGATTTTGTCGGTGACATTTATTCCGGCGGCGGTTGCCCTGTTTATCGGCAACAAGGTCGCTGAAAAAGAGAACTTTCTCATGCGTGGCGCCAAGCGTTGGTATGCATCGGTGCTGGAAAAGGTCATGGTCAACAAAGCGGTGGTGCTGACCCTTGCTGCGGCCATGATCGTGCTGTCGGGGCTGCTTGCCACGCGGTTGGGTAGTGAATTCGTGCCAAGCCTGAACGAAGGCGATTTCGCGATTCAAGCATTGCGCATTCCCGGCACCAGTCTGTCGCAGTCGGTGGCGATGCAACAGCGGCTCGAAAGTACCTTAAAGGCGCAATATCCGGAAATCGATCGGGTATTTGCGCGCACCGGTACTGCCGAGATCGCCTCGGATCCGATGCCGCCCAACATTTCCGACGGCTACATCATGTTGAAACCCGAGGACCAGTGGCCCGAGCCACGCAAGAGCCGCGACGAATTGCTCGCTGCGGTGCAAGCTACGGTGAACAAGCTGCCCGGCAACAATTACGAGTTCTCACAGCCGATCCAGCTGCGCTTCAACGAACTGATTTCCGGCGTACGCAGTGATGTGGCAGTTAAACTGTTTGGTGACGACATGAACGTGTTGAACGACACCGCTGCCAAGATCTCTGCAGTGCTCGAAAAGGTGCCAGGCGCAGCCGAGGTCAAAGTTGAGCAAACAACCGGGCTGCCCATGCTGACGATTAACATCGATCGGGAGCGTACTGCACGGTACGGTATCAATGTGGCCGACGTGCAGGATGCGGTGGCGACCGCCACGGGTGGCCAGGAAACCGGTACGCTGTTCGAGGGCGACCGGCGTTTCGACATCATCGTGCGTTTGCCGGAAAGCCTGCGTTCGGATCTGGAGGCGTTGAAACGCTTGCCGATTGCCCTGCCGAAAGGTGAGGGAGCCGACGCCCGTACTTCCTACATTCCACTTTCCGAGGTGGCAACGCTGGAGACGGCACCCGGGCCCAATCAGATCAGCCGGGAAGATGGCAAGCGCCGCATCGTCATCAGCGCCAACGTGCGTGGACGCGACATCGGCTCATTTGTAGCACAAGCCCAGGAGCAGTTGAGCCAGCAGGTCAAGGTGCCGGCAGGTTACTGGACGACCTGGGGCGGCCAGTTCGAGCAACTCCAGTCCGCTACAAACCGCCTGCAAATCGTGATTCCAGTGTCCCTGCTGCTGGTGGTTACCTTGCTGTTCATGATGTTCGGTAATTTCAAAGATGGCTTGCTGGTGTTCTCCGGCATTCCATTTGCGCTGACCGGCGGCATCATGGCGCTGTGGCTGCGTGACATACCGATGTCGATCTCGGCGGCGGTCGGCTTCATTGCCCTATCGGGTGTAGCGGTGCTCAATGGCCTTGTGATGATTTCATTTATCCGAACGTTACGCGAAGAAGGCCGCTCGCTCGATGAGGCGATCTTCGAAGGGGCATTGACGCGGCTGCGGCCTGTACTCATGACGGCGCTCGTGGCATCGCTCGGTTTCATTCCCATGGCGATTGCCACAGGTACCGGCGCAGAGGTGCAGCGGCCCCTGGCAACGGTTGTTATCGGCGGCATTTTGTCATCAACTGCATTGACGCTGCTGGTATTACCCTTGTTGTACCAATTTACCTACCGAAGAGAGGAAACACGATGAGCACCATCCAAGTCATGAAAAGTTTTGTTGTGCTTTGCACGCTCGCTGTCACGCCGACGATCTTTGCAGCAAATGGTCACACAAACCACGCCCACGACACGAAAGGAGCAACCGCCCATGCTCACAAAGCAAAGCCTTTGCATGGCGGAGTGGTAACTGTCGTCAAAGATGTTAATTACGAACTGGTCGCGAGCCCAGGCAGTCTAGTGCTGTATGTCAATGATCACGATGAACCTGTCGATACGCAGAAGTCTTCTGCAACGTTGATGATGTTGTCGAGAACTGAAAAATTCAGTGTCAAGCTTATTCCGGCAGGCAAGAACACTTTGAAAGCCGATGGTATGTTCAAAGTAGCACCTGGTACTAAAGCGATTGCTGTTGTCAAGATCGACGACAAAGCTCCACAGAGTGTGCGTTTTGTATTGAAGTAACCCCCAGCGCGCAAAAATAAGAACTGTGCAACCGGGGCGCTGCTCGATAACAGTCGTTCAGCACGGCGTACTGATTTGCCGTTCGAATGCGGCAATGCTTCACCACCTCAGGCAACCGGCGTACCCTTGCGTACGAAACCGGCAATCGTGGCCAGAAGCACGTCCTCCTGGTAAGGCTTGCCAAGGTACTCGTCCACCCCGAGCTCGAAAGCGTGATTACGATGCTTCGAGGCACTGCGGGAGGTGATCATGATGATCGGAATGTGGCGGGTACGTTCGTCGCCGCGCAGATTTCGGGTCAGATCGAAGCCATCCATGCGTGGCATTTCGATATCTACCAGCATTACGTCCGGGGTAATCGACTGCAACTGCTCCAGGGCGTCGATGCCGTCTTTTGCCAGCACCACCTGGTAGCCTTCCCTTGACAACAAGCGCTGCGTGACTCGCCTTACGGTCAGCGAATCGTCGACCACCATGACGATATGACGAATTTGTAATCCGGGTACGGCTTGTGTGACGATCTTGCCGCCGTTGCTACCTACGCTGCTTTCTCCCTGGTTGCCTCCTTCACTACCGCCATGGTCGAACTCTGCCACTGCGCCCATGGTTTCAGGTAGCGCGATATCGGCATACCCGCCGCCGTGCGATATTGCCCGGCCCTGCTCTTGCGCAGCACGCTGGGCTAGTGCAACGGGATTTAGAATCAGGACGATTTCACCTGAGCCGAGCACAGTGGCACCGGCGATGCCGGCCAGTCGCGCCAACTGTGGGCCGATGTTTTTGACGACGACTTCGCGGTTACCAATTATTTCATCGACATGAACGGCTAAACGATTATTGCCACTCTTTAAAAGAATCAATGGTGAGTACTGCTGCGATACGGCGCTGGCGTGGTTTTCTCCGAGCAGGCTGGCCAGGTACACCATCGGCACGCGCTGGGACTGCCAAGTCACGGCACCTTCGTTGTAAGCCGCAACCAGGGCCGGTGTTCTCAGCTGCTGTACCTGCTCCACCAACACCGACGGTACTGCATAAGTCTTGCCGCCTGTCGTCAGCAGCACAACCTGCGTGACGGCTAGCGTCAATGGCAGGTGCACCGTGAATCGCGCACCCTTGCCGGGCTCGGAGACGATCGCTACCCGGCCCCCGAGAGCCGTGGCCTCGGCGCGCACGACATCCATACCAATGCCGCGTCCGGCCAGTTCGGTTACCGCCGTTGCCGTCGAAAATCCTGGGTGAAAAATCAAGTCGGTCAGCTCGGCGTCGCTGATCGTACGATCAAGGCCGAGCAACCCTGTTTGTTCAGCCTTACTGCGGATACGTTCCAGACTTAAGCCTTGGCCATCGTCGCAAAACTCGATCACGACTTCGTTACCCTCTTGCCGGACTTCAATCTGTAATTCACCCACTTCGCTTTTTCCGGCGGCTTGCCGGCCTGCCCGAGTTTCGATGCCATGCACGATAGCGTTACGTAGCAAATGCTCGAACGGCCCAGCCATCTTTTCCAGCACGCTGCGGTCGAGTTCGACTGCGCTGCCGCGGATATCGAGATTCACGCGCTTGTCGATCTCCTTCGAAGCCTGGCGCGTGACACGGTAAAGCCGCTCCGTGACGCTGGCAAATTGCACCATGCGCACGCTCATCAAATCCTGTTGCAAATCCCTTGTGAGCCGTGCCTGCATCGTCAAATCGATACTGGCGCTATCGAGCGTGCGGGTGAGATTCTGCTGTACCGAGCCGACGTCATTGACGCTTTCGGCCATCATGCGTGTGAGTTCCTGCAACCGTGTGAAACGGTCGAACTCAAGCGGATCGAACTGCTTCTCGGGGGAATTCGCGCGCTGGGACGAGATCTGATTTTCAATTTGCGATTCGGCCTGCATCTCTACTTCACGCAACTGCTCGCGCAAGCGTGCGACGTTTTCGGTGAGTTCCACCAGCGACTGACGCATCGTGCCGATTTCATTTTCCAGCCTGGAGCGGGCAATCGATACTTCACCGGCCTGGTTGACCAGCCGGTCGAGGATATCAGCGCGTACCCGCACCAACGGCACCGGTGTCGCATTGATGGTGACGATATCCGCCGGCATACGACGTTGGCGGCGCCGTTCGAAATGATCGGCTTCGGTTGACGGCGGTTGTTCCGTAACGACCACAGCGGACAACCCGATTGCCGGTACGGCGGGTGAATTGGTGGCCGTAAGTGAATCATCGACAGTCGAGTTGCCAGCCGTTGCAGCGTCGGTTGGTATCGCGTCCTGATGGTGCAAGGCGTCGAACATCTGCAGGCCGAGATCATGACGCGCCAATAGATCGTCCAATACCTGAGGCGGCTGCTGGCTCAGGTGCATGACTTGCTCGATACGACTTTCCATATCGTGCAAATGCTGACCGAAGCGCATTGCGCCGGCCATGCGTGCGCTACCCTTGATGGTGTGCAGTAAGCGGAGTAATGCCGGCGGCGACGCGGTGTCGCCAGGTGCCAATTGCCAAGTGCGCAGCAACCGGCCCATCTGCGGCAGCATATCGTTGGCTTCCTCGATAAATACCGGCATCAGGTCAGCATCGAGGTCATCCTTGATGACGAGGGTTCGCCCGGCCATCGGTACTTCGGGTGCAGAGTCGGGTTTGCCGAACGAGACATCCAACGAAGGTGTAATGACCGGTGCCTGCAATTCTAGCGGTGCCTGCGGCTTCGCCAATGCAGGCACGGGTGATTCGGTCGACTCAACGCTTTCCCTCGACAGCAATGCCGCCAGAGTCGGCATATCGTCGGTAGCGACCTGGTCAAGTTTTTGATCGGGCGCTTGGTGCGTTATTTCATCGGGGATCGCCTCAATCATCGTATCGAGCGGGGTAGACTCGGTGAATTCGCCAGACTCTGCAGATACCGTGACGGCGCGCTTGCAGAGTATTTCATGCAGCGCCTCGAGGGCACCAACTTGCAATGGCTCGTGATCAGCCATTTCACCGAGGGCAAACAATTGCAGCATGAAGCGAATGCGCTCCATCGTCAGGTCGAGCATGTCGAATTCGGTATCGAGCAGCCGCACGGGAGTGCGCGACAACTGCTGCAATACGGCCTCGAGTGCCTGAGCAATTTCCTGGAGCGGCTTGAATCCGACGGTTGCCGAGGTGCCTGCCAGCGAATGCGCTGCGTGCGTGGCCATCAGATTTACCAAACGCTCGGGTTCGTGCCGCCATTCACCGAAGTCGAGCGAGAGCAACCGTACCAGGCCATCGGTTTCGGCCATATAAATGTTATGCAGCGCCACGCTGATTTCGATCTCACCGATCTGTCGGAGACTATCGTTGCGCGGCGCGGGAGTGGCTGCAGGTGCCGGAAATTCGATCACCGAGGTTTTTTCTGCAACCGGGATTACTGATTCGGTGGCTGCAAGATCCATCAAATCGGTTCTTTCGGATGGCGGTTTGTCGCTCGCAGCCGATTGCAACAACTCAGACTCAAGTTCTGGGTCAGATTTAAATTCTGGTTCCGGTTCAAGTTCAAGTTCCGGCAAAGTCTGTAGAGCTTGTATGAGCTCGCGGGTTTCTTCGTCGTTTGCCGGTACACCTTCGACCACAGGTTCGGTCTCCACTGGCATCAGCGCGGCTAGCGACAATCCCGCTTCCAAACGTGCAGCCGACTCGATCAACAGATCGGGCGTGCGGCCAGAGCGGCCGGTCGTCTGCAAATCGTTCACCCACTCCGCCAATGTCGAAGCGGCCAGTTCCAGCAAAGCGTACAGATCGGCGTCGCCAGCCCGGCTCTGCGCCAGACGCAGATTGATCAACTGCTCGATGGACCAGGCGGCTTCACCGAAAGCGGTCAGCCCGACCATGCGGCCGCTGCCTTTTAAGGTGTGGAACGAACGACGTAAGGTCGTCAAGTGTTCCTGATCGTGCGGTGCCAGACGTGCTGCAGGTAGCGTGATACGCACCGCTTCCAGAACTTCGTTAGCCTCAATCAGGAATATTTCCAGTAATTCGGCATCGACTTCCTCATCGGTCTGTGGAAGTTCCAGTTCCGTTGCCGGCTCGTCCTTCGCAAAAACATCTGGCCCGGGCAGCTCAAATGGCGAAAACTCAGGCAGCATCGATTCTGCTCCGACTGGCTCGGTCGGTGCGATCGGATTGGCTATGATAGCAGCCGAGTCGAGCACGGTCGGCAGCTCAGTCGTTTCAAGCAGTTCGGGCTCTTCAGGTATTGCGTCAGGTATTACTTCGGAAATTGCTTCAATCGCCGGTAGGTCGTCGGCAACCGGCAGGTTAGCGACACGCTCGAACAGTCTGGCTTGAAAAACGCCGGTGCTGTCGTCGAAGAAAAAGCGTTTTTCCAGCTTGTCGTCGTGCAGGTGCAGCGTCTCGACGAAAAAGCCCAAGGCACCGATATTGCGTGCGATATGCTGAAATTGTTGCTGGCTTTCGCCATGTTCAAAAGGAGTGGCAGCGTCCGCAAACCGCTGTAGCGCTTTCTGCGTATGCGCAACCGCGCGGGCAGCTTCATCCTGATCAAGCACAGCCAGTGCGCCACCTACCTGGTGCAATATTTTATCTACCGGTGTCAGAGAAGCCACTTCACCAGGATGAGCGAAGTATTCTTCCAGCATCTTTTCAACCTGCTGCAGGCTCGACTGTAGCTCGGTAGCCAACGTGACGACGGTTTGCCGCTGCTGAGCGAGGCGCGACATGTCGTCCAGCCAGGGGGTAGGCAACGCCAAGGTGTCGTTTTCATGACCGCTGACACTCGCCGCCAGCCGTTTCATCATCGCTTCCGCACGGCTGCTGAAATCGATTGGCAGCTTGCTGATCTGCGCTAATGCGTTCTCGACGAACAGCAGGCTGGTCGCCATCTCCAGTCCAACTCGGTCGCCGGGCTCGCGATTGGCCGCTGAATGAGCGATGCCAGTCAGCTCGCCAAGCAATTTTGACAATGCCGGCTGGCGCAACGCCTGGGCAACTTGGCTCAACTCCAGCATTTCCTGTTCGAACGCGACAGCGGCATGACCCTCACCACCGACTAACCGGTTCCAATGGGTTTTTGCCCGAGCCAGATGTTCGCGGGAGGCATTCAACGCTTTGCCATCGACCCGACCATAACGCTTTTCTTCGAAATTTCCAGATACTTGCCCGTTTAAGCCGTATGCAGCGCGAATCTGCTGCAACAGCGGCGTCGGCTGATCGATCCTGACAATGAAAAATAACGCATCGCGCAACAGGCGTTCGGCGATACCGGAGGAACCGTCGGAGAGACGCCTGATTTGCAGATTGATTCGCGCAAACAGCTGTTTTACGTAGACATCGTTGTCGATCTTACCGATGGCTACAGCTTCGGCGAAGCCGCGCATTACCCACCAAAAACCGCGGAGTTGGTGATTGGTCTGCGCATGCTCCACTTCGCCGACGATGTCGTGCAACTGTTCGCCATTAGCGGTACCGGCCGTAGCGACGGTTCCCTTGAGAAATGGTAGCAATGCCTTTTCAAAACGTTTGCGCAACGCCACATAATCGGGTGCAGCCGGTTTGTCGAATGCAGCACCCGGTGCATCCAGTAGGCGAGCCGGCAAGGTCGGACGAATCGCCAGATTGGGAAAGAATAAATCGGCCGGATGAATACGCTCGGCACCGCGAGCCTGTAATAGATCTCGGTAATACGGGAACAGACGCACCGGCTGCGGCACTTCTCCTGCCAAAAGTTCTTGCAAATACTCAACCAGTGCGCTGTAACCGTGATCGATAGCGCTGACAACCTGTGGCGCTAGCGCCAGCTGCCCCGATGCCATGCGGTCCAGCATGTCTTCTACCGTCTCTGTCAGCAACGCCACGCCTTCGACATCGACAATCTGTAATGCGCCGTGTGCCTGGTGCAAATGGTTTTTTGCCTGACGCAACGATGCGTTGCGTTCTTCCTCCTGCGCTGGCTGATTCAACGCAACGGCCAGTGCGGCACTCGATCGATTCAGCGACTCACGAATTTCAGCAATGACCCAGGAAAGCGGTTCACGATCGAAATCGGCTCCAACAACCAGCGGCGGCGCATTAGAAATAATGGAAGTTGTCATGCATGCCTCGTGATCGTTCAAGCGCTAACGCGGAAGCGCGATACCGAGTTTTTCAATTCTTCTGCCAGCTTCGACAAGGTCCGAATCGACGATGCTGTCTGCTGCGTACCTTCCTGTGTCTGCTCGGTCACCGTCAAAATGTTTTGAATATTTTGCGCCACGCCGTTGGCCGATGTCGCCTGTTGCTCGGTAGAAGATGAAATGCTTTGAATAAGTTCGGCGAGCTGATTCGATACGCGGCGAATATCCGATAAGGCAGCGCCTGCGGCGTCGGAAAGGCGCGCGCCCTCCACCACACCTTGGGTAGATTTTTCCATCGCCGCGACCGCATCGTGGGTATCGGTTTGAATGGTGCGCACCAGCGCGCCGATCTGCTTGGTCGCTTCGCCGGAACGCTCCGCCAGCCGCTGTACTTCTTCGGCAACCACTGAAAAGCCGCGACCGGCTTCACCGGCGGATGCCGCCTGGATCGCCGCGTTCAAAGCCAAAACGTTGGTCTGCTCGGTAATGTCGGAAATAAGTTCGGTGATTTCACCAATTTCCTGCGATGACTCGCCGAGCCGCTTGATCCGTTTGGAGGTTTCCTGAATTTGCTCGCGAATCTCATTCATACCTTTGATCGCATTTTCTACGGCTTTTGAACCTTCTTCGGCAGCCGTCACCGATTGCCGCGCCACTTCGGCCGATTCATTGGCCGACTTCGATACATCGGTAATGTGCACCGCCATCTCCAGCACGGCTTGACCGGTTTCCTGAATCTCGCGTGACTGCTTTTGCGAGGCCGAAAGCAGTTCGCCGGAAATCGATTGCGCTTGATCGGACGCCGATGTCACTTGCTCGGCAGTTGCCGTAACCCTACCGACCAGACCACGCAACTCTTCGACAGTGTAATTAACCGAGTCGGCAATCGCACCGGTGATATCTTCAGAAACGGTTGCCTGCACCGTCAGGTCGCCGTCCGCAACCTCTTGTAATTCATTCATCAAGCGCAGAATCGCCGCCTGATTCTGGTCGTTCGTACCTTTGGCTTCCTCCTCCTGCTTTTGTGCCTGCATACGTTGAGAGTCGGCTTCCAGGCCCGATTGCAGTGCCTCGCGCGCTCGGTCTCGGGTATCTTGCAGAATCACCAGGCCAGTGCTACCCGCTGCAGCAAGCGCTGTCAGAGCAGCGATCAAAAGCGCCCAGAACGACCAGCTCAATGAATCTTGTTCGGCACGATAGACATTTTGGAGAGTCGACAGTTTTTGCTTCAAGCGCTCGTTTTCCGAGAAAATCAATTGCTCCGATTGTTTAGCCGACACGAAATTCTGAAGGTTGCCCAAGATGGCCGTAATCGCACGCTGATATTCGGTGAATGCGTTATCGAGTTCAATCAGCTTTTGCCTGGTCTCGACATCGGTTGTCGCAGTCAGGCGCAACCCTTCGTTACCGTTGATAAAGGCTTCGAGGATGGTGCGAAAGGTATTACTGTCCTTGCCCAGCAAAAAAGCAGTTTCGGGGTTGACGCCTTCGGAAGTCAGAAATTCATTCGCGCTGCGTCCCAGCCGTTGTGTCAGCATCACCAGCTGGCCAGCAGCCGATATTTCGCGGGGCGATGCACCGACCTGAACTTTCAGGGATGAAATTTGCTCTGTCAAATCCAGCAGTCTGGGCGACTGTGCATTAAGCTTCTTAAGCGTTGCACCGAAACCAGTCAGTTCGGGCTGTAGCTTGAGCATCGTCACTGCTGCCTTGTCTGTATTGAGCCAGGCCGTACGTACTTCTTGCAAAATTGGCTGGCGCTCAGACGATGGCGCATCGATCGAACGATTCTTAAACGTACCGCCCTGCTCGAGCACTGTCAGGTCGATGTTAAATTCACTACGACTGTCGGCAAGTTGTTTGAATGCTTCTGCATTACCTTGAATCGCATTTGGAGCAGCCTTCCCGATACGCTGCGAGTGCATGAGCGCGTCACCCGCGATTTGGGTTTGGGTGGAATTTTGTACCGAATTTCGGGCATTCAAGAAAGCGAATACAGCCGTCAGTGCGAGCGAAGCAACGAGAATTGCCAGCAGTACGCGAATCTGCTGTGCGACAGACAGCCCGCCAAGCACCGGCAGCCGGAAATCGACCGATCGCTCCAATGTGTCGTTAGCCGCAACGCCGCCGCCTGTAGCGTTACCATTCGCTTTGGCCGGCGCTTTCAAGCGGGCCTCGGTGGTAACGGTTTCCGTAGCTCTTGCTTTACTCGGATAGACCACGTCGGCCGATTCGGCTGGCTGCATCGTATTTGCTCCGACCACAGCAGGATGTTCAGCCCGCGGGAACATTGGGAATTTTAATGCCATGTCGAATCTCCTGATGAATTACCTATGCGGCCTGTCGGCTGGCGATACTACGTTGCAGCTATCACGGCACCATGCAGCTTCACGCCGCGACCTGCAGAAATTGCGGATTGCGCGTGATGGCGACCAAATCGATCAATTGCCACTCCGCCTGTTCACTATCCAAATAACGCTGCCGCTGCCAGTCTTGCGGGCCGCTTTGCCCATCGGTCTGCTGTTCGTCCTGGAGCTGCATATCGGACAGATTGCGTAAGCCAAGAACTTGCGACACCAGCATTCCGCTATTCAAGCCCAACGAAGAAGCGAAGGCGATAATTCGGCTCTGCTTCTCGATGGCCGTTGCACCACCACCGAGAAATTGCGCAAAATCCACGACGCTGATTAAATTACCGCGAATGTTGGTCAAGCCAAGGAACCAGGGCTGTGTGAGCGGGACGCGGGTAATCGTGCCAACGGAGACGATTTCCCCGGTCTGCGGCAAGTCGATCAAGCATCGTTGGCTTCCCACCAGAACTCCCAACTGGCCGGCACGCGTGTCGCTGCCCGTACGAGCCGCCTGCATCCGGTCGACCAGACGTGTCTGGAATTCCCGCATGCGCGCGCGCCGTGCAGCCGGATCTGGCCGGCTGAAAGCTTTTTCCGGTAGCAGGACACTCGATTCGGGAGTCGGTTCACTCATGGTGGGAGTCGGGTAAGCGCTTAACCGAGTGCGGCTATTTTCGCCAGCAACTCTTGCGGATCGACAGGTTTGACCAAATAATCCCGTGCTCCCTGACGCAAGCCCCAGATACGATCGGTTTCCTGTCCCTTGCTGGTACAGATGATGATGGGAATATCCTGCGTGGTCGTATCGCGGCTGATGGCACGCGTCACCTGAAAACCGTTTTGCCCCGGCATGACAATATCCATCAAAATCAGCTGTGGCTTGTCTGCTTTGATTTTCAGCAGGGCTTCTTCGCCGTTTTCTGCAGTAGATACGGAAAACCCGTTTTTGACCAGGATATCTGTCAGGAAATACCGCTCCGTAGGCGAATCATCGACGACGAGAATTTTTTGAATGGCCATTTCAATCAAACCTTTATTCGATGAAATTACTCGCCGTTGGCCGGCGTGGTGTGAGCGCGAACGGTCTTGAGCAAACTATCTTTGGTGAACGGCTTCGTCAGATAAGCGTCCGAGCCGACCATGGCACCGCGAGCGCGATCGAACAGACCGTCTTTGGAAGACAGCATTACGACCGGCGTCGCATGAAATTTCGCGCTTTTTTTAATCAGTGCACAAGTTTGATAACCATCCAGACGCGGCATGAGGATGTCGCAGAAGATCAGTGCAGGATGGTGATCGTTCATCTTTGCCAAGGCATCGAAGCCATCCTCGGCGAGCACCACCTGGTATCCGGATTGGCCAAGAAAAATTTCGGCGGAACGACGAATCGTGCTGCTGTCGTCGATCACCATGATCTTCAGGCCGGGATTCTCCACTGGTGTCGTCATCGCGTCGTCTCATTGAACAACGTTCAATATAAAGCGCAACGTCGGCAAAAGGCAAGATGCTTTAGAACAACATTGGGGCGAGCGCCCCGAGGCGTGGTTTTTACGCGAACCCGCCGTGGCGGCGGGCTGCGAGGATAGATTTCAGTTAGCGAACATGCAATGGAAAATAGTCAAATGACCACCATTTCGAAATCTTCTTTACGTGCGCCGCATTCCGGACAAGTCCAGTTCATCGGCACGTCGGGCCAGGCGGTGCCCGGCGGGATGCCTTCTTCAGGCAAGCCGGCGGCTTCGTCGTAGATCCAGCCGCAGATCAGGCACATCCAAGTTTGAGATGCGGAAGATTGCTGATTGGACGAACCAGAATCGGAGGAACCAGAGGTTGGGTCAATGCTCACGGCGGACAGCCCTTCAAGTAAAATGCAAAGTCGCCTATCTTAATCCACACGCCGTGCAAATCCAAACTTCCCCGCTGATCCTGACGTTCGGCGTCGCCGATCCCGTGGGTGCCGTCGGCATCCAGGCCGACTTGGCGTCCTTCGCCGCCATGGGCTGCCACGGCATGTCCGTTATTACAGCCCTGCTGATCGGCGACACTGCCCGCATCGAAGACTTGCAAGTGATCGACGCCGATTGGGTGTCCGATCAAGCGCGCATGGTGCTGGAAGACATGCCGGTGGCGGCGTTCAAAGTCGGGGCGCTCGGTAGCGTCGATGCGATTTCCGTCGTTGCCGAAATCGCCTCAGATTATCCGGACGTGCCACTGGTGCTGGACCCTTACCTTACCGGCATGCCTGAGCAGGTGCTGGAAGACGACGACCTAACCACGGCGATGCGGGAACTGCTGATTCCGCAAACCACATTGCTGCTGCTGTCGGCCGTAGAACTCGAGCGACTCGCCGAAAGCTGGCGCGAGCCTTCGGCCGAAGATACGCTGATGATCGATGCCATGCATATCATCGGTATGGGCTGCGAGTATGTTCTAGTCACGGGCACACCCGGCGAGACGCATGAAATCGTCAATAGCCTGTTCAATGACACTGGGCTGGTGCGTCACGACAGATGGCAGCGCATTTCCGGAACCTACGCCGGTGCCGGCAGTACTTTGTCGGCAACGACGACAGCGATGTTGGCCAACGGCCTGGATGTACCGGAAGCGGTATTCGAGGCGCAGGAATTCGTCGTTGCCAGCATCGCTCATGCACAGCGCCTGGGTATGGGAAGAATGATTCCAGACCGCTATTTTTGGGCACGCGAGCCGGAAGCTGACCACTGACCATCCTAATTAGCTTGAACATCGCGCGACATTCTTACTGGCGCAATATTTCATCGACTAACGAAAATCGTTATTTCAAGGCAATCCATCGTGAATTCCAACAACGAAATGCTCTTCGCGCGCGCTCAACTAACGACGCCGGGCGGCGTCAACTCCCCAGTACGCGCCTTCCGCTCGGTTGGTGGTACGCCACGCTTTGTCACCCGCGCACAAGGCCCATATTTTTGGGATGCCGACGAACGGCGCTACATCGACTACATCGGTTCGTGGGGGCCGGCCATTCTCGGCCATGCCCATCCCGAGGTCGTGGCAGCAGTACAGCAGGCAGCTGCCAGAGGTCTGAGCTTCGGCGCACCGACCGAAGGCGAAGTACTGATGGCCGAGGAAATCTGCAAACTGGTGCCGTCCATCGAGCAAGTACGGCTTGTTTCCTCCGGCACCGAAGCAGCCATGAGCGCCCTGCGACTGGCACGCGGTGCTACCGGGCGCGACAAGATCATAAAATTCGAAGGCTGCTATCACGGCCATGCCGATTCGCTGCTGGTAAAAGCCGGCAGTGGTCTGCTCACCTTCGGCAACCCGACCTCAGCCGGCGTACCGGAGGATTTTGCCAAGCACACGCTGGTGCTGGACTATAACGATAGTCAGCAACTCGAAGATACCTTCGCAAAAATCGGTGACCAGATCGCCTGCGTGATGGTCGAGCCGATCGCCGGCAACATGAACCTGATGCGGGCCTCGCCGGAATTTCTGCAGACCATGCGCCGCGTCTGTACGCAACACGGCGCACTGCTGATTTTCGATGAAGTGATGTCGGGTTTTCGCGTGGCGCTGGGTGGCGCACAGGCGCTTTACAATATCGAGCCCGACATGACGGCCCTAGGTAAGGTGATCGGCGGCGGCCTGCCGGTGGCGGCCTTCGGCGGGCCGGCTCACGTGATGAAGCATCTGGCCCCGCTGGGTGGCGTGTACCAGGCCGGCACGTTGTCTGGCAACCCGGTAGCTGTTGCAGCCGGTATGACGACCTTGAAATTGATCCAGACACCCGGTTTTTATGAACACCTCGGTGCGCAGACTAGAAAGCTTACCGATGGCCTGAGCGCGGTTGCCAGTCAGGCCGGCGTATCCTTCTGCGCCGATGCGGTCGGCGGCATGTTCGGCATTTACTTCACGGCTGAAGTGCCGGTAACTTATCAGGCGATGATGGCGTGCGACAAAGCCCGCTTCAATCGGTTTTTCCATCGCATGCTCGATGCCGGCGTCTATCTTGCGCCCTCTGCTTTTGAAGCAGGGTTTGTCTCAGCGCAGCATGATGATTCGGTGATTGCAGCGACGATTGAGGCGGCGCGTGGGGCTTTTGCTGATTGAGTGCTTCTTCTTTAAATTCCGGTGAATATCTCGTGCACTCAATGGGAATCGAAAAAATGACAAAGCTACTTGACGAAATCCATCCCGGCGAAATTCTGCTTGAAGAATTCATGAGGCCGCTTGGGATCACGGCGCAGAAGCTGGCAGCAGATATCGACGTGCCACCAAGCCGGATCAGCGAAATTGTGAACGGCAATCGACCAATCACCGCCGACACGGCGCTACGACTGGCGATCTTCTTTGGAATGCATGCGCGCTACTGGCTGAATTTGCAAAGCGAATACGACTTACGTGTGGCGGCTCGCACGCTGACGAACAAGATTTCGCCGCGCATCCGTGTTTTTCAGCCGTAAGCGGTAGGAGCGTGACAGGGAAAGAATTTAAACGCCTGCTGATGATATGCGGCACGCAAGTTACCGAGTGTTTCGGTATTTGAATACGAGGAAAACGGCGGATTCAACCGGTCAGTGCAACACCCTTGTAGACCGCATAAGATTTTTCGCCACTGCGTTTGTGATTCCAGCGGCATTTCGTTGCATGTAACGCCGGATAGATATAGAATGTTGCATGTGACGGCAAGGAGGCTCAAATGGCACACGTCAATTCACGCGTTCAAAAGCACCGCGACGCGCTACGCCTAGCAGGACTGCGCCCGGTACAGATTTGGGTGCCGGATACGCGACGGCCAGACTTCGCCGAGGAATGCCGTCGTCAGTGTCGCCTCGCATCGCAGGCGGATATGGCGGACACCGACATACAGCACTTCATGGATGACGCGCTGGCAGACCTAGACGGCTGGACAGAATGATACGGGGCGATTTGGTGGCCATTGCCATGCAAGGCGACTTCGGAAAACCGCGTCCCGCCTTGGTTATTCAGGCTGACCAATTTGGCGAACACGCCACAGTGACGGTGCTGCCGGTGACCAGCACGCTTGTTATTGCGCCGCTGCTGCGCATTACCGTTGAGCCGAGTGCCGAAAACGGTTTGCAGAAAACGTCGCAAGTGATGGCAGACAAGGCCATGACCATAAAGCGGGACAAAATAGGAAAAGCCTTCGGACACATCAGCACGGATGCATTAACAGAGGTTGAACGCTGCTTGGCCGTGTTCTTAGGCATCGCCAAGTAGCGAGAAATTTTCTATTTCCACAATATTTACTAAACAGCAAATAACTTGGTATTGCCTTGTTTCTTTCAATGGGAATATGGGCAGATTCAATGTGGGAGCAAAATTAAACACGCCGATACACCTCCGACCTTTCTTCATTCATTTTAGGCTTAGGAGCATTCCGTGCAAGCTAAGGCAACGCCGCCGAGCCCATACGTCGCAAAATAACGCCGCTGCGACGCTGCAAATACCCAGAACCACGGTTCTTGTCATAAAACCGTGGGTTCGGCAACATAACGGCAAGCCTGGCAGCCTGGCTCGCACCGAGCGCAGATGCCGAGACATTGAAATAATGCCGTGCCGCCGCCTCGGCACCGAATACGCCGTTGCCCCACTCCGCCACGTTCAGATAGATTTCAAAAATCCGTTCCTTGTCCATCCAGAATTCCAGCATGTAGGCAATGATCAGTTCCTGTGCCTTACGCCCGTAGCTACGTTCGCCCGTGAGGAACAGATTTTTTGCCAGTTGCTGCGTGATGGTGGAGCCGCCGGAAACGGGCTTGCCACGCCGGTTGTTTTTCTCGTACGCTCTTTGCAGCGCGTCCCAGTCGACGCCTTCATGCGCAGAAAAATGGGAATCTTCGGAAGCGATGATGGCGCGCTTGAGGTTGTTGGAGATACGGCTGTACGGCACCCATACGTGGCGCAGGCGCGCCGCCGGGTTTTTATCCAGCATCGCATCGTGCTGCTGGCGCATGAAGCTCGTCGAGCTCGGGTTATGGTCCACCCACCACCAGATCTGGACGAAGAAATAGGCTTGCACTAGCAGCAGGAACAAGACCGGCAGCAAGACCAGCCATAACAGGCGACGGCGCAGCGTCTTCACTGAAGAATATCGGACAGGGCCTGGGCGTCCATTAGGCGGTGCCTCCGGCGATGGTACTGCGCAATACCGCCAATACCTCGGCGGTTGCCGGCCGTACCCCGCGCCACACCAGAAACGCTTCGGCGGCCTGCTCCACCAGCATGCCCAACCCATCGCGCACCGTTGCCCCGTGTCCGGCGGCCAAGCGCATGAACGCGGTGGGTTCGGGGCCGTACATCATGTCGTAGGCCAGCGTATCGGCGCCGAAAACACTGGCAGGAATTACCGGAACGGCATTTTCCAGACTGGCGGCCGTGGCATTGACGACGACATCGAATGCGCCGTCGAGCGCTTCCAGGGCGCAGACGCCGAGCGCGTCGGATGTGAAACGGGCGGCGACCTCTTTTGCTTTCGACTGAGTACGATTGGCGATCACGAGTTGCGCCGGCTGCTGGTCGAGCAATGGCAACACCACGCCTTGTGCTGCGCCGCCGGCGCCGAGCAGCAAAATCCGCTTGCCTCGCAGGACGACACCGGCATTGGCGGTCAGATCGGTCACGAGGCCGATGCCATCGGTATTGTCGCCGAATATCCGACCATCGTCGAAGCGCAAGGTATTGACGGCGCCGGCAGCGGCAGCACGCATGCTCAGGTGATTCGCCAGAGCATAGGCGTCGAGCTTGAACGGAACCGTGACGTTGGCGCCGCGACCACCACCCGCCATGAATTCAGCCACCGCTGCGGCGAACCCGCCTAAGGGCACGAATAATTTTTCGTAGGAGATGGATTGCCCGGTTTGGGCGGCGAATTGCGCGTGGATCGCCGGTGACCGGCTGTGGGCGATCGGATTGCCGAACACTGCGTATCGATGCGCACCGGACGGGCCGGTCCGGTTTGACCCCGGCGATTCTGACAATTCTTGCGAGCCCGCCGACACGTCAACTACCCGGCCCGCTGGTCTCGGTTTGCAATGCGTCTTCCCGCGTAAACTTGAAACGGGTGATGATTTCCCAGACATCGTCTTTGTCGGTGGAACGCATGTTCGGCGGAAATTTACCGAATGGCGCGGAGCGCCGTACGATTCGCAATGCGGCACGATCCAATGCAGGGTTGCCGGAAGGCCGCTCGATACGCGGCCCACCGTCGCGCTCATATAACGAGCCGTCTTGATAGACCGGTATGTAGATCACCAGTTCGCCGTACAATTTCTTGCCGTCCTGCTGCGGAAAGTCCAGCGTTCCGGTTTTCTCGACACGATCCTGCAGCGCCTTGTAATACATGGCGTACCCGACTTCGCGGGTACTAGGCGTGATCTGCGTTTTCTTGGGCCGCTTGTTGTACTGCTCGACGTTCTTGCTGATTTCGGCTTCGCGCAATGCCAGTGCCTTGCTGCTCTCCAAAACGTCGGTCGCCTCTGGCTGCGGCGCTTCCTTGACCTTTTCCAGATCGGTGGTGAGCGGCGTAGAAAACGTCGGATTGCTACTCAACTGCGACATCAGCTTCCGCTGGCGTTCTTCCAGATCGGTGATCTTGCGCCGCGCCGCCCGGATGCTGTCGCCATCGTCGCTACGGCGCAAATCGGGAATCGGCGATTTGCTGCGCCCGGCTTCGGCATTGCCGCCACCATCGAGGTTGGCCTGGGCCAGTGCCTCTGCCTGTACCGGCTTGGTATCGTGCTTGGCATTGACCAAAATGACTTCCAGCCCGGGGGCGGCCGGGCGCATGCGGAAAGCGTCGGGTGGCGCGAAATGCACGCCCAGCAGCAAAGCATGTCCGATAACCGAACAGGCAACCGCGATCGACAACGGTCGATTCTCTTGGATGAAATGCAGGCCGGACGTGACAAGAGCGTTCATGGGAGGAATTCTACAAAGAACGGATTTTACGACAACCCAGGTGCTTCAGGCCAACACTGTATGAGAACTGACCTACTCGATGGGTCCGGCAGTGGGAATCTCCATTGCGGTCGATGCAACGGACGGAGATGTCGGCATGTTGCCAGAAGCTGCTTCGGGCACCGTTCCTGGTACCTCTTCTGGCACTGCTTCTGGCTTCTCTTCCGACACTTCTTCTATTCCTTCGTCGACGACAATATCCTCACCCGCAGGCGGCGCAGCGATTTCCAGAATACGTGCCTCGACGCTGAGATCGACTTCGTCCCAGCGCAGCAATTCCAACTTGACGGACGTACCCCGCGCCACCGCCGGCATTGCCGGCAACCGGATCACCAAGGGAATATCGACCAGACGCAGAATTTCCTCCTTCAACACCACCGCCTCAACCTGGGTCGCCTGCGTCTGTGTCAGCCAACGTAGGCACCAGTACTTCTCCATGGTCGACTGAAAATCGTTATACGCAGCGTAGGCAGCATCGAATTGCGAAACGATGGCAAACAGATCCGCATCGCGCGGTTTGAACGGTGCCACCAGCGGCGCGGTTACGCCATGCTCTACGCAAGCCAGTATCTGCCACTGATTCACCAGATCAGGATAACGCCGTAGCGGCGAGGTGCTCCAGGCATACTGGTCTACCCCCAAACCCTGGTGCGGCGCCGCATGCGTAACCATGCGTACCTGCATCTTCGCGCTCCAGCTGCCACTACCGCCGCCCTGGCTCCGATATACCCCCGGCACGCCGTGCTCGTGCATGAGCTTGCCCCAGGTGCTATTGGCAAAAATCATCAGTTCGGCGACGATCTTGTCGAGCGGCGCACCGCGGCGGCGGCGGGCGATGGTGACCACGTCGTCGTCGACGTAGAAATTGAAATCGACCCGATTGTTTTGTTCCGGCCGCAAGCCGAACGCTACGCGCTTGGCCATCCGCCCTTTTTCCAGCACCTGCGCCCACTGCCAGAGCAAGGCGATATCCGCCTTATGGACGTACTCGCCGGCGTCGGTAGCCAGGTTCTCTTCCGTAACCAGTTCGTCCAGATCGTTGTGGCGCAAGTTGTGGGCAATCGGCACTGCCTCAGCACGGGTCTCTGTGGTCAGCACCGACCAGTCGGTCGGGTCCAGCGTTGCATATAGCGACACCGCAGGGCAGGTTCGTCCTTGTGCCAGGGTGAAGGCTGCCACCACGTCGTCGGGCAGCATGGTGATCTTGTCGCCCGGCATATAGACGGTCGACATACGCTGCCGCGCCAGCGCGTCGATTGCATCGTCACGACGAATTCCCAGCCCCGGTGCTGCGATGTGGATACCGATCCGGACCTGACCGTTGTCGAGTCGTTGCACCGAAAAGGCATCGTCGATCTCGGTGGTGGTGACATCGTCGATGGAGAATGCAGCAACGGGCGCTACCGGCAACGCTGGCACTTGGCCGACCGTCACCGCCGGAAAAGCCAGCCCTTTGGGGAAGCTTTCGAACAAGAACCGCGACATGTGCAGATCTTTGGCCGAGGCGATGCCGCCTGCAGCCAGCATCAGACGTTGCGGTGCCATCTGCAAGGTACTGCAGGCATCGTCCAGCGCTTTGTATTCGATCGTATTCTTGTCGGGCTTGAATAGTAGCTGCAAGGCCAGCGGTTTCATCGCCACCGGCAACGTATGTTTCAGCAATTGCTCGACGTAACCGGCCTGGATCAACGCTTGCTGACGCTTCTTTTCGATGCCGGCCAAAGCCGCTTTGAGCGACGCTTCGGGTGCTGCCTTGTAAGCGCCTTTGCCTTTTTTATAAAAATAGACCGGTGAAGATTGCAGCTTCAACAGCAGACCGGCCGCCTCGGATGGCTGCGGCGGATGGCCGAAATACTCCGCACCCAATGTGCCAAAAGCGAATTCTTCCTCACCCGCCACTTCCCACAAAAAATCCAGGTCGATATCGTCGGCAATCACCTTCGCGTCGGCCATCAGTTCAGCCGGTGTTGGCGATGCGAATTGCAGCAATACATCCTTGGCCCTGACCTTGGTGCGTTTGCCGCTCTGCATTTCGACTTGGTATGCCTCCCCTTGCTGCGAAAGCGCTACGCCGGCCTTGAAATCGCCGGACTCTTCAAAAAATACATTCATTAAATAATCTTCACTAAACGGTCTTCACTAAGCAGTCTTCATTAATCATGTCCAAACCCTCAAGCGTCCAGCGCGTCGAGTATCTTTTGGTGGATGCCACCGAAGCCGCCGTTGCTCATCACCAGCACATGGTCGCCCGGCCGGGCCGCTTGCACGATTGCCGTAACCAGCGTAGCGATGTCGTCGAACACAGCCGCTTTCGCGCCCAGCGGGGCCAGCGTTTCGCCCAGATTCCAACCCAGTGCTTCCTTGCCAGAACCGGTTGCGCCGTAGCCGAACACCAGATCGGCATCGATCAGACTGTCTGCCAGGGCTTGCTTCATGGTACCCAGTTTCATGGTATTGGAGCGCGGCTCGAGCACCGCCAGAATGCGCCCGCCTTCGGGCTGCATTTGCAGCTGCTTGCGTAGACCTGCGACGGTAGTGGAAATTGCGGTGGGATGGTGGGCAAAATCGTCGTAGACTGATACCTCGCGCACCCGCCCGCGCAATTCCATGCGTCGCCGCACATTGCCAAATTTTGCCAAAGCGGCGATGGCATGCGCCGGAGTCACACCGACGTGCCGTGCAGCCGCGATTGCGGCCAGGGCATTCATACGGTTATGTTCACCGCCGAGTTGCCAGGCCACCGTACCTTGATGCTCGCCATTGAACAACACATCGAAGCGGTCGTCGTCATGTACCGTCAGAGCCCAGCCGTTGCCTTCGGACCCAATCCCCTCGATGCCAAAATTTTCTGTTTCGCTCCAGCAGCCGCGTGCCATCACACGTTGCAATGCTGGTTCGCGTGCATTCACTACTACTCTACCAATGCCAGGAACGGTTCGCACCAGATGATGGAACTGGGTTTCGATCGCTGTCAGGTCGGGAAAAATATCGGCATGGTCGTATTCCAGATTATTAAGAATGACGGTTTTTGCGTGGTAATGAACGAACTTACTGCGTTTGTCAAAAAATGCGGTGTCGTACTCATCGGCTTCGATTACGAAAAACGGCGATTTGCTTGCTTCGCCGACACCACCGGATAGGCGCGCCGAAATGCCGAAGTTCATCGGTACGCCACCGATCAGGAAGCCCGGTGCATAGCCGGTGTCCTCCAGTATCCATGCCAGCATCGATGCTGTGGTGGTTTTGCCGTGTGTGCCGGCAACCGCCAGCACCCAACGCTTTTGCAGGATATGTTCGCCGATCCACTGCGGCCCGGAAGTGTATGGCAAGCCCTGGTTAAGAATGGCTTCCATCAATGGGTTACCGCGCGAAACGACGTTACCGATCACATAAAGATCCGGTGCCAAAGCGGTCTGGGCGGCATCGAAACCGCTAATGAGTTCGATGCCCTGTGCCGTGAGCTGTGTGCTCATCGGTGGATAGACATTTTGGTCGCAGCCAGTCACGCGATGCCCTGCGGCTTTGGCCAACACCGCCAGGCCGCCCATGAAAGTGCCGCAAATGCCGAGTATGTGGATGTGCATGAATGATTTCCAAATTGGATATGCTGAATTGAACGCCTGGCTCGAACGACAGGCGCATTTTAACGTACGCACTCCGGCTGACGATGTGCTTGCGCCATCCTTGGTATCATCGACGGCATGTCTATTTATTATCCATCCGATGCGGAAACACTGCGTGCCGAAATTGCGATCGCTGCTGCCCGCATGATCGTCGAGGAAGGTGCCGATTACGGCAATGCCAAACGCCGGGCGGCACGACAAATCCTCGGCGATGGAAAACCGCGCGGCGATTTCCTGCCAGACAATCTGCAGGTGGAAAACGAGGTGCGTGCGCATCAAGCACTGTTTTTCGGCGACACCCAACCCGCGAGACTGCGCCACCTGCGACGCACAGCGCTGGAAATCATGGAGCAACTGGCGCAATTTTCGCCTTATCTGACCGGTGCAGTGCTAAACGGTACTGCCGACGAGCATTCGGATATCCATCTGCAATTGTTCACCGACAGTAGTAAAGAAGTGGCTGTATTTTTAATGGATCGCAATTTGCGATTCGAAACATCCGAGAGCGCACATTTCAAGGGCCGCTCCGAGCCGGTCGAAACCTTGAGTTTTGTATGGCAGCAAGAGAGCGTACATCTTGCGGTATATTCAGTCGACGATGTCCGTGGCGCATTGAAGGCGGACGCCGGCGGCAAGGTCGTTCGACTTAATGCCAACGGGCTGCGTGCCTTGATCTTACAGTCCGAAAACGATGAAGGCCGATCGTGCGTGCAATCTTGAAACGCGGCCCGGTCGTGGCAATCATCGTCGGGCTGACGTTTGTCGGTATCGGACTAGGCGTCGGGTTGTACACCAGCAGCGATGTGTCGAACGGTCAACTGGCGACATTGACGTCGACATCGCAATTGCCAAAGAACCCAGTCGAAACATTATTGGCGCAGCGCATGGCAACACCAGACGGCACGATCCAAAGCCTGGCGCAGTGGAAAGGTCGCAAGATTGTCGTCAATTTTTGGGCAACCTGGTGTGCGCCATGTGTAGAAGAAATGCCGGCGCTATCTGCGATGCAGCAGGCATTGACGCCCGAGGTGGTGCAAATACTCGGTATCGGCATCGATACGCCGGCTAATATCGCTGCATTTTCCACCCGTTACGGCATCGCTTATCCGGTATTTTCTACCGGCATCGCAGGCACGGAATTGATGCGGCAGTTCGGTAATACGGGAGGCGGCCTGCCGTATTCGGTTTTAATCGATGGCAATGGCAAGATCGTTCGAACTTATTTAGGCAAGCTCGATATCGATGCCCTACGGCGCGACATCGTCACGTTGGCTCCGGCAATGTAGAGGTTATCGCATCATCTTCTGGTTAAGCTTTCTGCTTGCCAACCACTGCTATTCACCCGCAAAATGCCGGCTTCTTCCGTTTTTACGCTTTTTTCGATTTTTATACGGGCGAACTGCATATGGCAAAGCATATTCTGCTACTGAACGGCCCAAACCTTAATTTGCTAGGCATGCGCGAACCGGGGCTGTACGGTAATGCGACTCTTGCAGATATCGAGCGTGATGCCGTGCGACAGGCGTCCGCCTCAAGCGCGACCTTGACGTGCTTTCAGAGCAATCACGAAGGCGCTCTGATCGACCGTATCCACGCAGCGCCTGCATCCGGTATCGATGCGATCGTTATTAATCCAGGTGGCTTGAGCCACACTAGCATCGCATTGCGCGACGCTCTTGCCGCTGTCGCGATTGCTTTCGTCGAAGTCCACATTACCAATATTCATGCCAGAGAAACGTTTCGCCATCACTCGTTTATCTCGGCAAAGGCCACCGGCGTCATATGCGGATTGGGTAGCGAGGGCTATACCGCCGCCGTAGCTTTCGCGATTAAAAACCTTTAATTTCCGTTATCTGTAGACAACCGACATATAATCGCCGGCTTGTCGTAATAAAAAATATTCAAATCTCAAGGACTCCTGATGGATCTACGTAAATTGAAAACCCTGATCGATCTGGTAGCCGAGTCGGATATCGCCGAACTCGAAGTCACGGAGGGCGAAAGCAAAGTCCGCATTGTCAAGTCGTCGGCGCAGGCACAAAGTCAATTGGTAATGATGCAGCCGCACATGGCACAGCACGCCGCTGCACCGGCCTCCCCCGCGCCGGTCGTAGTGAACGCGCCAATCGTCATCGACGAACCGATTGGCCATGTGGTGAAATCGCCGATGGTCGGCACATTTTACCGCTCGTCCGCACCTGGCACCGCGCCGTATGTAGAAATCGGATCGCAGGTCAAAGAAGGTGAGACGGTATGCATCATCGAAGCCATGAAACTGCTTAACGAGATCGATACGGATGTCGGTGGCATCGTGACGCAAATATTGGTCGAGAACGGCCAGCCGGTCGAATTCGGTCAGCCGCTTTTTATTATCGGCTAATCAGGACATCCTACCGCCGCATATTCAATCGCTGGACATCCCCTCTATGTTTGAAAAAATCCTTATCGCCAATCGTGGCGAAATCGCGCTACGTATACAGCGCGCCTGCCGCGAAATGAATATCAAGACGGTGGTGGTGCATTCCGAAGCCGACCGCGAAGCCAAGTATGTCAAGCTTGCCGACGAATCGGTATGTATCGGGCCGGCCGCCAGCTCCCTGAGCTATCTTAATATGCCGGCTATCATCAGCGCAGCCGAAGTCACCGATGCACAGGCGATTCATCCGGGGTACGGTTTTCTTTCGGAAAATGCCGATTTTGCAGAACGGGTCGAACGCTCCGGATTCGTCTTTATCGGCCCACGCTCCGAGTCGATTCGGCTAATGGGCGACAAAGTATCGGCAAAACAGGCGATGATCCGTGCCGGCGTGCCGTGCGTTCCGGGCTCGGAGGGCGCATTGCCCGAAGACACCAAGGAAATCATTCGTATCGGCCGCAAGGTCGGCTACCCGGTGATCATCAAAGCTGCCGGCGGTGGCGGCGGCCGCGGCATGCGTGTGGTGCATACCGAAGCGGCGCTGGTGAACGCCGTGACCATGACCCGCACCGAAGCCGGTTCGGCATTCGGCAACCCCGAAGTCTATATGGAGAAGTATCTGGAAAATCCGCGACATGTGGAAATTCAGATCCTGGCTGACGAATTCAAGAATGCCATATGGCTCGGCGAGCGCGATTGCTCGATGCAGCGGCGTCACCAGAAAGTCATCGAGGAAGCACCGGCGGTCGGTATTCCTCGCAAGATCATCGAACGTATCGGCGACCGTTGCGCCGAAGCCTGCCGCAAGATGGGTTATCGCGGAGCCGGCACTTTCGAATTCTTGTACGAGAACGGCGAATTCTATTTTATCGAGATGAATACCCGGGTGCAGGTCGAGCATCCGGTAACGGAAATGATTACCGGCATCGACATCGTTCAAGAACAGATTCGCATTGCCGCCGGTGAGCGGTTGCGCTTTCGCCAGCGCGATGTAATTTTGAAAGGCCACGCCATCGAATGCCGGATCAATGCCGAAGATCCGTTCAAGTTCACGCCTTCGCCAGGCAAGATCATTTCCTGGCATGCGCCGGGCGGCCCCGGTATCCGGGTCGATTCGCATGCCTATGCCGGCTACTATGTGCCACCCCATTACGATTCAATGGTTGGCAAGGTAATCGCCTACGGTGCCACGCGCGAGCAGGCGATCAGGCGTATGCAGATCGCACTATCGGAAATGGTGGTCGAGGGTATCTTGACGAACATACCGCTGCACCGCGAATTGATGGTGGATGCGCGCTTCATCGAAGGCGGCACCAACATTCATTATCTAGAGCAGAAACTGGCTAACATGCCAGTGTTGCCGAAAAATTCCGGGAAATCCGTTATTGCCCCGAGTGCCGAGTAATTCATGAGCAGCGATCTATGAATAGCAATCTATGAGCTGGATCGAAATCGTTATCGAGGCACCCTGTGCACAAGCCGAGGCCTTGTCCGATGCTTTGATGGATGCCGGTGCCCTGTCGGTATCGGTAGAAGATGCCGACTTCGGTACCGATGCCGAGCAACCGCTGTTCGGCGAGCCCGGCATGCATCCAGAGCAGGAAGCGTGGGAGCGCAGTCGTGTGGTGGCGCTGGTAGCGGCCGACGTAGATCATTTGGCAACGATCGCTACGGCCTGCGCGGCCTGTGGGATCGACCATACCACCTTGGTCAGTAGCCTGCGCAATGTCGCCGACCAGGACTGGGTGCGGCTGACACAATCGCAATTCGCGCCGATGCACATCGGTAAAAATATCTGGGTCGTGCCGAGCTGGCACGATGCACCCGATCCGAAGGCATTAGTGCTGGAGCTCGATCCGGGCTTGGCATTCGGTACCGGCAGCCATCCGACGACGCGTTTGTGTATGGAGTGGCTGGAAACGCACATGCCGGCCGGTGCCACCGTACTCGATTACGGCTGTGGTTCCGGCATCCTGGCGATGGTGGCAAAAAAACTTGGTGCGGCCGAAGTCGTCGGCGTAGACATCGACCCGCAGGCGATCACGTCTGCCATCGAAAACAGTGCATGCAATGACTGCGCCATCGCGTTTGACTCACCCGACTCTTTCGCGACAACCGCTGCAAAAAAAAGCTACGCGATCGTCGTCGCCAATATTTTGTCCAGCCCTTTGAAACTGATGGCACCGATGCTCGCCGGCCGGGTCGCTCCTGGCGGCGCATTGGTACTTTCGGGCGTGCTGGCGCGGCAGGCGGTGGAAGTTTGCGCTGCCTATGCGCCGTTCATTTCACTCGAGGTGGCTGCCGAGCGTGAAGGGTGGGTGGTATTGGCCGGGCGTTCGACAGGTGCGATAGCCTAACCATGGCGCTGGCGACCCGTTGCCCACAATGTCAGACCGCGTTTCGGGTCGCCTCGGATCAATTGAAATTGCGGGCTGGCCTGGTGCGCTGCGGCACCTGCAAGGAAATCTTCAACGGTATCGAAAATCTGCTGCATCCCGACGAAGACTTGCCGGCTGCAAGCGCCGATTCGGTATCGGACAGTGCGCCTGAAAAGGAATCGACGAACGAATCGTTGTGGCTGGCGCTGGCAGAGGAGCTACCTCCACCTCCAGAACAGGTGCCGCAAATTCCACAGATACCGCTGGCCGATGCCCCTGCCGAGTCGAACCTCGCGCAATCTGCAACGGATGCAGCCGGCGTGCCCAAGTTGGCCGTGCCAACCGACCTCATGACGCCGACGCCGCAAAAAATGCCGGCGCAGCCGTCCCATGATCCCGCACTGTCCGGCCCTCCACCCGGATTGTTGCGTGCCGCCAGTATCGACCGCGAATCGGATGGTCAAGCTGACGGCATACCACTCGGCACAGCCAGTGCGGCTTCGAATACGGCGTTCAAGCGTTCTTCGAAGCCCGACTTAAAACCGGCACAGACAGCCTTCCGCAAGCCAGCGCGCAAGACCGTGCCGAAAGAGCGCACGCCGACTGTAGTCGCGCCTGTCGAGCCGCCCGACTTCATCCAGCGCGAACAGCTTTCGCAAGGCAAACGCCGCATCACGCGGCCGCTGTTTCTAACGCTGTGCGGATTGCTGACCATAACAATGATGATGCAGCTCGTATATGCCACGCGCACCAGCCTGGCCGCACACCTTCCGCAAAGCCGCCCGATGCTGGAGCAGGCCTGCGGCATGCTCGGCTGCAAAGTCGGTTTGCCAATGCAGATCGAATCTGTATCGATCGAATCGAGCGACTTGCAACCGGCTTCAAACACTGCCGGAAAATTCGTGCTGGATGTATTGCTGCGTAATCGAAGCACGACGGTTCAAGCCTGGCCGGCAATCGAATTGAGTCTGCAAGATACCAGCGATAAAACTATCGGGCGGCGGGTCATTGTCGCCAGCGAATTTCTACCCACTGGCACGCCGGCCGGCAGCGGTTTTGCCGCCGGCAGCGAACAGGCGATCCGTATCAATCTCGACCTCGCGCAATCGAAAGCTTCCGGATACCGCGTGTATCTGTTCTATCCCTAGACAATCGTTTTTATTCCGCTTTTATTAATTTCTCACCAACCAACTACCATGACCTCACTGATCTGCGGCTCACTTGCCTTCGATACCATCATGTCGTTCAACGGGCGTTTTTCCGAAGCCCTGCTCGCCGACCAGCTACATAAAATCAATGTTTCGTTTCTGGTGCCAGAAATCCGACGCGAGTTCGGCGGTTGCGCAGGCAACATCGCCTACAACCTGCAACTGCTGGGTGGCGAGCCATTGATCATGGCCAGCGTGGGTGAGGACGGCACGACCTATCTGGAGCGACTGGCCGGGCTGAGTATCTCGGCACGCTGCATCCGTACGATCAGTGCATCCTATACGGCGCAATGCTTCATCACCACAGACATCGACAGCAATCAGATCACCGCTTTTCATCCGGGCGCGATGATGCAATCCCATCAGAACCGGGTAGCCGACGCCGGCACCGTAAAGATCGCGATCGTGGCACCGGATGGGCGCGAGGCCATGCTGCAGCATGCGCGCGACTGCGCCAGCGCCCGTATTCCGCTGATTTTCGATCCGGGCCAGGGCATGCCGATGTTCAACGGCGAGGAGTTGAAAGAATTTATCGAGATGGCGACCTACGTGGCGGTCAACGACTACGAAGCGCAGCTACTAACGCAACGCACTGGCTTAACGCTGGAACAGATCGCGCAGCGGGTCGATGCCCTGATAGTGACACGCGGCGAAAATGGTGCAGACATTTTCGCGCACGGCCAATTGCAGCAGATCCCGAGCGTACCGGTAGCCCAAGTGGTCGATCCGACCGGCTGCGGTGACGCCTTTCGGGCCGGCATGTTGTACGGACTGACCAAAGGTATGGACTGGGACACCACGGGTCGCCTGGCCAGCCTGATGGGATCGATCAAGATCGCCCATCAGGGTGGCCAGAACCATGCACCTTCAAGACATGAGATCGAAGAACGTTTCGAAGCGGCTTTCGGCTATCGTTGGTAAGCCGGTCGCGTTAAAGTTGACTCGCAGGTCGCCCCGAGCGCGGCCCCTGCTATAGCAACTGGAGCGGGATCGCATCGACGATCCGCAGCAAGATCTGCAGCAACAGCAGCGCCACAAGCGGCGACAGATCGACGCTGCCGATCAAAGGAATCACTTTGCGCAGCGGGCGCATCAAGGGATCTGTCAGAGTCTGGATAAACGGTGCCAGAGGTGCCTGCGGATTGACCCAGCTGAAGACGGCCGAAATAATGATCAGTGCCATAAAGCCGTATAAAGCCCAGTTCAGCAAACGCACCAGTGCCAGTACCAGCAGATTCGGCAACGTCAGCGCACCGGCTATCGCCAAGATGATTGCAACTGCCAAAAGCGCGACCGTCGATGCGCCGGCGAGGCTCGCCCAATCGTGACCGCCCACGCCGGGGATGATTCGTCTAAATGGTTTTACTAACCAGTCGGTAAGCTTAGCGATGAAATGTGCCAGGGAATTTGGCGCGCGCACGCGAATCGCCTGCGTCCAGAAACGTAGCAGCATGGCACCGCCCAGGATACCGGCGACGGTATCGACAATCAATGCAAGAATACTGTTCAACAAAAAACTTCTCCAGAAAAATGCCCGCTGCATCGCGCATGGCGATGGAGCGGGCATTGTGCCTGAACTTGATCGGGCAGCCAAACGCAGGCTTCCCGACGAGCCTCGGTCTTACGGGCGCGTACCCGTAGGAAAAGGCCAGGCGGCTGCAGGATTGAGTACCGTCTTGACTGCAGGCGCAGGTGCCGCCGTCTTCGATGGTGCTTTTTTCGGTGCCGGCTTTTTGGTAGCATCCGGCTTCTTGTCTGCAGGTTTTACGGCAGACTTCGCAACCGGCTTGGCTGCGCCGCTGGCCTTGCCAGGTGCAGAAACTTTCTTCGCTACCGGCTTTTTTGCTGCGGTCTTTGCTACCGCAGATTTCGCCGCTGGCTTGGCTGCAGGTTTCTTTGCTACGACTTTTTTGGCAGCGACCTTCTTAGCAGCGACTTTCTTTGCCGCGACTTTCTTCGCCGCAGGTTTAGCAACCGCCTTCTTGGCTACCGGCTTTTTAGCGGCAACCTTCTTTGCCGCGACCTTCTTCGCTACCGCTTTGCCGACTGCTTTCTTTGCTACTGCTTTCTTAGCAACGACCTTTTTTGCAGCGACTTTCTTCGCTACAGGCTTGGAGGTTGCCTTCTTCGCTACCGGTTTCTTGGCTGCCGTTTTCTTGGCTGCTACGGCACCTTTAGCGACCGGCTTTTTGGCTGCTACGGGTTTCTTGGCGGCCGGCTTTTTCGCAACGACTGCCGGCTTTTTAGCGGCCGGTTTCTTAGCCGAAGATTTTGCTGCGGGTTTCTTTGCTGCTGTTGCCATTTTGTTTCTCCTTCGCGTGATGGAAAAAATCTAGCTACTTTAAAATCCCCTGCATCATTCAATGACCCAGGTGGATTATTCATCGGCACACACGTGTGTTTTGTTTGCGCTAATGAATTCGGCACCAGCTGAACTGCTGCATTTCCTCACTCATGCAGCACTTCAGCCATTGTTCATGATGAAAATTTCCCATTCATTCGATAACGGCTTGTCAGCAGCACCGCCTGTATAGTCGAAAAAAACGCCGCCCGACCTGACGAAGTCAGGTGCGGCGGCGTGAGAAGATAAGATCGAGGCGGTCTTCTACTGTTCATTAATTCAGGTAACGCCTTTCGTTTTCATGCAGTCGTTCACTGATGGATTTACTCCCAGTTCAGTGCACCACCGGTCTGATACTCGATGACCCGGGTTTCGAAAAAATTTCGTTCCTTCTTCAAGTCGATCATTTCGCTCATCCATGGAAATGGATTTTCTTCTTGCGCGAACATCGCATCCAGACCGATCTGCTGCGCCCGACGGTTTGCAATGAATCGCAAATAGCCTTTGAACATTGGCGCATTCAAGCCGAGCACTCCACGCGGCATTGTATCCTCTGCGTATCGATATTCCAACTCCACCGCGCTTAAAAACAACGCTTTGATTTCATCTCTGAACTCAGGCGTCCACAGATGTGGGTTCTCCATCTTGATCGTGTTCACAAGATCGATACCGAAGTTGCAGTGCATCGATTCGTCACGCAGGATGTATTGATATTGTTCGGCTGCACCGACCATCTTGTTCTGCCGACCCAGCGCCAAAATCTGAGCGAAGCCAACATAGAAGAACAACCCTTCCATCAGACATGAAAACACGATCAGCGACTTCAGCAGCTTCTGGTCGTTGACGGTTGTGCCGGTGGTGAAATGCGGATCGGTCAGCGTATCGATGAAGGGAATCAGGAATTCGTCTTTGTCCCGAATCGATTTGACTTCGTGATAAGCGTTGAAAATTTCCGCTTCGTCCAGGCCAAGCGATTCGGTGATGTATTGATAGGCGTGCGTGTGGATCGCTTCCTCGAATGCCTGACGCAACAGGTACTGGCGGCACTCCGGTGCAGTAATGTGGCGGTAGGTGCCGAGCACGATATTGTTGGCCGCCAGCGAATCGGCCGTCACGAAAAAGCCGAGATTACGCTTGACCAGGCGGCGCTCGTCGTCGGTCAAGCCGTTCGGGTTTTTCCACAGTTCGATGTCGCGCTGCATATTGATTTCCTGCGGCATCCAGTGGTTGGCGCACCCGGCCAGGTATTTGTCCCACGCCCATTTGTACTTGAACGGCACCAGTTGATTCACATCCGTGCTGCCGTTGATGATGCGCTTGTCGGCCGCATTCATGCGCCGAGTCGGGTCGACGACCGGCGCGGTGGTCGTGATCGGGTCAGCGGTTTTTGCCGGTGCGGCAGAGGTGGAGCGTACTAATGACACCAGCGGTGCCTGACGTGGTGTTGCCGACCCTGCCGATGTACCCGGCACTGTTGGTGGCAGCTCCGGTGGGCGGCTGGTTTTTGCTACCGGTGTAATCTCTTCATCCCAACTTAGCATGATGTTTTCCTCAATTTTGATGTTGCATAGTCGGTCCGCCTGCTTATTTTCCATTCACAGACAGCACTTGTTTGCTTGTTCGTTCGCTTAAGTTTAGTTGTTCGCTCGCCAAATCCAACCGGCCTTTCTATTGGCAAGCCTCGCACTCTTCGAATCCTTCGTCGCCTGGACGCAGCATGCACGCCGGTCCGGCCAGTTCTGCCGATGCAGCGAAACCGCTCGGTACCATTTGCGCACCGCCCGACAAACCGCCATCCGCCGATACCGCGTTCAGAGCGCCGGTGTTGGATGTGGACTTCTCGGTATGGGTGGCACCCATGGTACGCAGGTAGTACGTAGTTTTTAAACCGCGCAGCCAGGCCAGCTTATATGTTTCGTCGAGCTTCTTGCCGGAAGCACCGGCCATGTAAATATTGAGCGACTGTGCCTGATCGATCCATTTCTGCCGGCGCGAGGCTGCTTCCACCAGCCAGGACGGTTCGACTTCGAATGCCGTGGCGTAGATTTC
The DNA here is from genome assembly GCA_040385645.1 of Pseudomonadota bacterium. GTDB lineage: Bacteria > Pseudomonadota > Gammaproteobacteria > Burkholderiales > Burkholderiaceae_D > JANXSS01. The sequence goes on along the minus strand of JAZKGZ010000006.1, from coordinate 189,044 downwards.
TCGCAAGTCTTGAGGAATACGATCGATTTTTGTCAGGCTGCCATCGAAATATTTCAAATCCGAGATCATCACTTCATCCCACAGACCGCGCTCTTTCAAATCGCGTACCAAATATTCGTTAATCTCGGTGAATTCGCCCGACAGATTCGATTTCACATACAAATTCTGATACGTCGGCTCGATACAAGCGGCCACGCCGATAATGTTTGAGATCGTTGCCGTCGGCGCGATCGCCACGCAATTCGAGTTGCGCATGCCGTAGGTACGAATGCGCTCGCGCAATGGTTCCCAATCCATGGCTTCCGACATGTCGGTTTCCAGATAGCCACCCCGCTCTTCGGCCAGCAGCTTGAGCGAATCCTGCGGCAGGATGCCACGATCCCAAAGCGAGCCACGGTAGGAACTGTAACGGCCCCGTTCTTCGGCCAGCTCGGTCGAAGCCAGGTAGGCGTAGTAGCACACCGCTTCCATGGAACGATCGGCGAACTCGACCGCATTTTTAGAAGCATAAGGCGTACGCATCATGTGCAGGCAATCCTGAAAACCCATGATGCCCAAGCCGACCGGCCGATGACGCAAATTCGAATCCCGTGCTTTCTTGACAGCGTAGTAATTGATGTCGATGACGTTATCGAGCATGCGCATGGCGGTGCGGATCGTCGCCTGCAGCTTTACGTGATCGAGCTGGCCATCCTGCATGTGTGCCGGCAAGTTCACGGAACCGAGATTGCAGACCGCGATTTCAGAATCGTTGGTGTTGAGCGTGATTTCGGTACAAAGGTTCGAACTATGCACCATGCCGACGTGCGATTGCGGCGAACGGATGTTGCAAGGGTCTTTGAATGTGATCCATGGATGGCCGGTTTCGAACAGCATCGACAGCATCTTGCGCCACAGGTCCAGCGCCGCAATTTTCTTGAACAGACGCAGTTCGCCACGTGCAGCCTTGGCTTCGTAGGCGGTGTAGGCTGCCTCGAAATCACGGCCGACCTTGTCATGCAGGTCCGGTACGTCGCTCGGGGAAAACAGCAGCCAGTCGCCTTTTTCCATGACGCGCTTCATGAACAGGTCTGGAATCCAGTTGGCGGTATTCATGTCGTGCGTACGGCGGCGGTCGTCGCCGGTGTTCTTGCGCAGATCGAGGAATTCCTCGATATCCATGTGCCAGGTTTCCAGGTAGGCGCAGACCGCGCCCTTGCGCTTACCGCCTTGATTTACTGCTACCGCAGTGTCGTTGACCACTTTCAAGAACGGCACCACACCCTGAGATTTGCCGTTGGTGCCTTTGATATGCGCGCCCAGCGAGCGTACCGGCGTCCAATCGTTACCCAGACCGCCGGCATATTTCGCCAACAATGCGTTTTCCTTGATGGCGTCGTAGATGCCTTCCAGATCGTCGGATACCGTCGTCAAATAGCAGGACGACAATTGCGAGCGCTGGGTGCCGGAGTTAAAGAGCGTCGGCGTCGAACTCATGAAATCGAACGACGACAGCAAGTTGTAAAACTCGATAGCGCGTGCTTCGCGATCGACTTCGGAGAGCGATAATCCCATCGCCACGCGCATGAAAAAGGCTTGCGGCATTTCGATGCGCACATCGCGAATATGCAGGAAATAACGGTCGTACAGCGTCTGTAGGCCGAGATAGCCGAACTGCAGATCGCGCTCGGGCTTCAAGGCCGCCGCCAGTTTCGCCAGATCGTATTGCCCCAACTTTGCATCGAGCAGTTCCGCGCCGATGCCTTTTTTGATGTATTTCGGGAAGTACTCTATATAGTGTGTGGGCGCGTCGTTCTGCGCTACTTCCTGCCCGAACACTTCCTTGCGGATGGTATGCATGAGCAGCCGAGCAGTGACGGTGCTGTAAGCCGGGTCTTTTTCCATCAGCGCCCGAGCGGCCAGAATTGCCGATTTGTGCAACTCTTCAACCGGCACGCCATCGTAGAGATTTTTCAATGTTTCCGACAGGATCGCGGCAGCATCGACATGCTCTTCCAGGTCAATGCAGGCCGCGGCGATGAGATTACGCACCCGATCCATGTCCAGCGGCGTGCGTACGCCACCGTCGATCACGTGTAGCTGAGTATTGACAGCGACCGGTTTGGCAGCTTGCTGCTGGGCGCGCTCTTCCATGCGTTTGGCGCGGTACAGCACGTAAGCGCGAGCGACATCATGCTCGCCCGAGCGCATTAGCGCCAGTTCGACCTGATCCTGGATATCTTCGATATGAAACGTGCCGCCGGCAGGCTGACGGCGCACCAGGGCATTGACCACATTGGCAGTGAGTTGCTCGACCAGCTCACGCACACGCGCCGACGCTGCACCCTGACCGCCATTAACTGCCAAAAAAGCTTTAGTGACAGCGATAGAAATCTTGGAAGGTTCGAAACCGACCACGCTGCCATTACGCCGAATGATGCGGAAATCGGCAAGCGTGACCGCATGTGCGGACGTCGCCGAAGAGATCGTCGTAGCAGGTGTATTTAACGCACCAAATTCTGTCGAAGATTTCAGAGATATTTCATGACCGGTTTGCATTGACGCTCCAGAGGCACATCACCGTTGCAAGCATGATTGCCGATTGTTTGTTGAATTGGACGAGGATTTTTTGGGTGAAACGAAGTCGTGTAGCACTTTGCATAAACCCGCGCATGGTCGGTGTGATAACACTATATATAGTAGTTTTTCTGGGATTCGAACTAATTCTAGTGCCTGAATCGATCCGGTGCAACTGCAATAGTAAAATATTTGCCTTGCATTTACAGGTATTACAACGGTTTTTGTCGGCCTGCTTTCAAGCCTTCGGTGCGAGCCCGACAAAGCGCAGATTTTCGTAAGAATCGGCTGTCGGCGCGGCCCTAGAAATTGCATCTAGGTATGTATTGTGATAAAGCTGCCAGTCGAAAAACGGGCCAGGATCAGTTTTTCGCGTTGGTGCGACATCGTTATGACCGGCTACGTCGGTAAGTGCATGATGCGCTTTTAACGCCACAGTCAAGTTTGCCAACACGTCATACTGACCAAGCTCGAACGGTTTGAAATCCGATCCTTCGAGTTCGATACCGATCGAATAATCGTTACAACGCTCCCGGTTTTCAAATGTGGAAACACCTGCGTGCCACGCGCGCTGATGCGTGGAAACGAATTGCAGCAAACTGGCGTCGCGCCGGATCAGAAAATGCGCCGATACGCGCAGCGGTTTAAGTTGCTCAAAGTACGGATGCAGCGCGTAATCCAAGCGGTTGCAGAATAAATCTTCGATATAAGGCCCGCCAAATTCACCCGGCGGCAAGCTGATGTTGTGCACGATGAGCAAATCGACCGCCGTACCCGCAGTGCGTGCATCGTGATTCGGCGACGGATGCCGGCTGGCCGCGGCACACCAACCATCAAAATCGATTGTGAAAACGGCTGGAGACAGCGTCGACGAAGATAATGGCGGGTGCATGCGACTAGGGCTCTTGAATATCGAGCCGTTGCATACGGTAACGTAGCTGCCGAAAACTCAAACCGAGCAATTCGGCAGCAGCGGTGCGATTGAACCGGGTCTGCGCCAGCGCACGCCGAATGATCCGGGATTCCACTTCATCGAGGTAGTTCGATAACGACAGTGGTAACGCCGGCTCTTCGCTTGGGGCTACTCTGACGTTTGTTACGCTACCTGCATTCGCACTTGTGCCGCTACCTTCTCCGATGTTTGCTCTATTGATTGCCTCAGTGTCTGCTTGGACACCGGCTCCGTTGCCGCTAGCGCGTGTCGCCGCAGGCAACTCACCCGCTACTGTAGCTGTTTGGACACCTGCGCCAGCATCCGCTGCATTCGCTTTTTCAGCCATGCCGGACGAAGAAGCGGTGCTGCCGCGCAAAGCCAAATCTGCCGCTTCGATTACGCCGTCATCGGCGAATGCCATTGCCCGCTCGAGGATGTTTTCCAGTTCCCGGACGTTGCCTGGAAAGATATGGTTCTTAAGGGCTTCCAGCGCTTCAGTGGCCAGCACTGCGCGCAGGTTGCCATCGGCGAGGCGATCCAGGATGGCCTCTGCTAGCAACTGGATATCTTCGCGCCGATCACGTAGTGGCGGCAATTTCAATTCGATGACGTTCAGACGGTAATACAAATCCTGACGGAATCTGCCCTGTTCTACACAAACGGCCAGATCTTGATGGGTAGCGCTGATAAGGCGCACGTCGACCGGCTCTTCGGCAGTTGCGCCAACCTTGCGCACGCGCCTCTCTTGAATTGCCCGCAACAGCTTAACTTGCATCGCCAGCGGCAGATCGGCGACTTCGTCTAATAATAGTGTGCCGCCGTTCGCCGCTTGAAAAAAACCTTCCCGATCGTCGGTCGCGCCGGTAAATGCACCTTTACGGTAACCGAAAAATTCGGCTTCCATCAACGATTCAGGAATGGCACCGCAGTTGACTGCAATGAACGGTTTATCGGAACGGGCACTTAAGGCGTGTATGTCGCGCGCGGCAAGTTCTTTGCCGCTGCCGGATTCACCGTTGATAGCCACCGGTGCCATGCTGCGTGCCAGACGCACGATTTGCGCCCTTAGATCTTGCATGGCGCTGGAATGACCGCGCAGGCGCAAGGGAGCGCCGTGGGTTACCGAGGTTGCCGCACCGGGGGCAACGCCGGCGGTAGCATCGGCACTGGTGCGCAATGCCGATTGCACCATGGCGCGTAACTGGTCCAGGCCAACGGGCTTGGAAAGGTAATCGAAGGCACCGGCTTTCAACGCCATGACGGCATTGTCGGCACTACCGAAAGCGGTGATTACCGCTACTGGAATATTTTTGCGGGAGGCGGTAATTTCGTGTACCAGATCGATGCCGAGTCCGTCCGGCAAGCGCATGTCGGTCAACACCAGCGCATAGTCACGCCTGGCCAGATACCGGCGGGCAGCTTCCAGCGACTCTGCACTATCGACATCGAGCCCCATACGGACCAGCGTAATCTCGACCAGTTCGCGCAGGTCGGCTTCGTCATCGATAACCAGGATGCGAGGTGACACCATCAGAATCTATTCATGATCAAGATTTATGCATTTTTATTAAGCCGATCCGACAACATCGCGGGCAGTGGCGACCGTGATGACGAATCGACCGCTGGGTTCGGCAACCTCAATGTTTACATCCTGGCTATCTGCAAACGGGGTTTCTGAAGCCTGGGCATATAAAGCCTGAACGCTTGTATCGGGCGCGATATCGGTACGATATTCATAATCCAGCACTGCACCGTTATTGAGGCAAAGTTCGCGCGCCAGGTATAGTCCGAGCCCGGTACCTTTACTGGAGGTAGTGTAGAACGGCTCGAACAGATGTGCCCGTACCTGTGGCGAAATGGATGCACCATCGTCCTTGACATGCAATTCCAGGCGGGCCGCGGATGTCGCTGTGACATCGAGGCGAATGCTTCCCGGTTCGCCGCTGGCATAGCGCAGCGCATTCGACAGCAGATTGACCAGTACTTCCTGGAAATGGATGGCATCGAACCAGATGTAATGAATGTCGATCGGTGCCACGTGAATCAAATCATGTGAAACCGGATGCGTTTCGAGAAATTCTGCGAGTATCCTGGCGATGGTCGGCGCCAGTGGCAATGGTTCGTTCGGCCGGTTCGCCTTGCGCGAGAGGCGCAGGATATCTTCGATCATGCGGTTCAAGCGCGTCACATTGTCGGTAACGATTTCCAACAGCCGCGTCTGCGCGGGATCGCGACTTTCTTCCCGTAGCAATGAAGCTGAGTAGGAAATCGCAGAAAGCGGGTTGCGCACTTCGTGGGCGATGCTCGCCGTAAGACGACCCATCGCCGCGAGCTTCAATTGCTGCGCCTGATTGTCGATTTCACTGACATCCCGCATGAAAATTACAGACCGGTTGTTGGAAGCGTATTCGCTGGCTACCCGCGCAAATCGCAATTTCAGGTGCACGGTCAGTTCGCGCCGACCCGCCCAGGCGTTTTGAGTTGCTGCGGCGATGCCGAAATCGGCAGGTTTTATCAATACGAATGTCGATGCCTGTTCTACCTCGACATCGTGTACCGCGGTAGACCCGGAACTGAGGCTATTGTTATTGATAGGGCTAGAACCCGGACCGGCGAGCCAGCGGGCAAACGCTGCCGCGATCGGTGCCAGCGTGGCATAGTCGGAAAGCACCAGCAGCGGCGACTCCTGCGGCATCACCATGCCCAGCATTTTTTCTGCGGCCGGATTACTGGTAATGACCGTGCCGTCGTGCCCGACGACGAGAATGCCATCGCCGGTATCGGCGATGATAAGCCGGTTGATCGATTCCTGAAGCCGCAATTCATTGCCACGCTCGACGGCCAGGTTTTCTTGTTTAATCAACCGCGCCGCCAGCCGATTGATGGCAAAAACCGCGACGAAAAATGCCGCGCCATAAAGGCCGGCTTGCGAAACCGAGGCATCTCCCGAAAGTTGCAGCAGAGCGTAGGTGCTTTCGCCGAGCAACATCAACGTTACGACGGCGGCGAAGAAAAATGCCAGCAATTGCGGGGCTAGAATCGCACCGCCGGCTAGCGGAAATAAGTACAGGATCGCCAGCCCGCTCTTGCCGCCCCCGGCTGAAAAATAGAGGATCGACACCACGGCGATATCGACGCTGATTTGTACTGCCAGCTGGATCAGCAAGCCACGTCTGTAGAACAATGCGCAACCGGCGAACCCGACCGACAATAATAAGTAGACGATGCAGGTTTGCCAGTAGATTAGCTGCTCGAGGTCGCCGGAGGGTTTGGTGCTGTTTAAGCTGAGAAAAACCAGCAATAACAAGGCAATGAGCAGGCGAGTGACCGTAAAGGTCGTCAATGTTTGCCAAAAACTCGCGCGCTGCGCCTCCGGCATTTTCTGGCGGCCTAATCTCATGCGTCAGTATGCAGGCGACGGTGCGCATCGCAACAAAAACTGGTGCCGCCCACGCCGACGATTGCGTCCGAAGCCGGCACATGCAACCCGCAGTGATCGCAACCGACAATCGATTCAGGTTGCACCGCGGCTATCGAACCGGCAGCCTTGTCGGCAGCCTCGTTTATGCCTATATCCGAATCCGCCTGATTGGCTCGGAATGCGTCGGGTCCATCGTGCTGCCGTTTTTGGAGTTGCCGAAGTTCTTGCCGCCTTCGTTTCAAATGATTAAGCCACAGCGCGACTGCCAGCACTGACAGGATCAACAGGCCGAGCTTCATGCCAGGCTCCGGTGCAGCACCACTTCGAGTACGAAACGGCTGCCGACGTAGGCGAGAAACAGCGTGGCGAAACCGGTGAGGGTGAAAGTGAGTGCGGTCCGGCCACGCCAGCCTTGCCATTTTCGCCCAGCCAGCAAGATGCCGAACAATACCCACGACATCAGGGTGAAAATGGTTTTGTGATCCCACTTTAAAGGCATACCGAAAATTTCTTCCGTGAATAAAATTCCGGAAAGTACGGTGAGTGTCAGAAGGACGAAGCCGAACGCGATCAATCTGAAGAGCAATCGCTCCATCGTCATCAATGCTGGCAAGCGTTCGACCGCCACGGCGAGCCAGCCGGTTCTGGGTGCCTGTGTCGGCGCATGCAGATGTGACTCTTGCAGCGCCATCAACACTGCATGAAAGGCAGCGATGGTCAGGGTGCTGTAAGCCAGTATCGCAATAGCGATATGCCAGGAAAACATACCTGATTTTCCGGCGAGCGGCACCAGCGGACCGGGAAATATCAGCGGCAGCAGGGTCGCGCCGGCTGCGACGGGCAGCATCAGCACCCGCAAGCCATCGAGCGCAAAACTGCGGTTTTCGAACCAATAAGCGGCAGCGGATACCCACAGCGTGGCGGAAAGTACGACGGCGAAGCCGAGCCGCAGGGAATCGGAACCGATCACATCCGAAGCCAAGGCAGCGCCATGAAACAACCATCCCAGCGCGGTACCGGCCGAAATCCATTTGGCCCGTTTGGCCGGCAAGAAAGCGGCACCGAGATAAAGCCCCGCTGCCAGAATGAAAAAGGTCGTTTGCATGAGCCGAGTCTACACCAACTCCAGCACCCTTCGCGACCACGGAAGCGCCTGCCGGTTCAGTTAAAATAGCGCCCTGAATCGCTCGCCATGCCGGGCATTTCGATATGCCAGACTCTCTTATCGTTCGTCTTATTGTCCGTCTCACTCATTCCAGGATCTCATGCTCGACACTCTGACCCAGCGCCTCGCCAAAGTCGTTAAAACCATGCGCGGCGAAGCGCGCCTGACCGAAGCCAATACCGCAGATATGTTGCGCGAGGTACGGCTCGCATTGTTGGAAGCCGACGTCGCCCTGCCGGCCGTGCGTGATTTCATTGCCCGGGTAAAGGAACGCGCTCAGGGTGTGGACGTCATCGGCTCGCTCACGCCCGGCCAGGCGCTGGTCGGCGTGGTGCAACGCGAACTCGCGGTACTGATGGGTGCCGATCTCGGCCCCGACGCGGCGCAGCTAAATTTTGCGACGCAACCACCGGCGGTGATTTTGATGGCCGGCCTGCAGGGCGCAGGCAAGACCACGACCGTCGGCAAGTTGGCGAAATACCTGCGCGAACAGAAAAAGAAAAAAGTGCTGACGGTCTCGGCGGACGTATATCGGCCCGCTGCGATCGGCCAGTTGCAGACCGTTACCGGCCAGGCCGGTGCCGATTTCTTCCCGTCTCAGCCAAGCGAAAAGCCCGTCGACATCGTGCGTGCAGCGCTCGAGTACGCAAAATCTCATTACCACGACGTGCTGATCGTCGATACCGCTGGGCGGCTGGGCATCGACGAGGCAATGATGGCGGAAATCGCCGTACTACACGCCGCAGTCAAGCCGATCGAAACCCTGTTCGTGGTCGATGCCATGCTGGGGCAGGATGCAATCAATACCGCCAAAGCTTTCAACGACGCTTTGCCCTTGACCGGCATCGTACTGACCAAGCTCGATGGCGACTCGCGAGGCGGAGCGGCGCTCTCAGTACGCCACATTACCGGTAAGCCCATCAAATTCGCCGGCGTGGCCGAAAAGCTCGACGGCTTGGAAGCTTTCGATGCGCAACGCATGGCCGACCGGATTCTCGGCATGGGCGACATTCTGGCCCTGGTCGAAGAAGCGCGCAAAGGCGTCGACGTTGCCGCTGCAAACGACCTGGCGCAAAAAATCAAAGGTGGCGGCAAGTTCGATCTGAACGATTTCAAGGCGCAGATTTCACAAATGAAGAAGATGGGCGGCATGGCCAGTCTGCTCGATAAACTGCCGGCGCAGTTTCAACAGGCCGCCGCCGGTGCCAATATGGGCATGGCCGACCAGCAGGTGCGGCGCATGGAAGGCATCATCAATTCCATGACGAAAGCCGAGCGCAGCAAACCGGAACTCATCAAGGCATCCCGCAAACGACGCATCGCAACCGGTGCCGGGGTGCAGGTTCAAGAAGTCAATCGCATGTTGGCCCAGTTCGATCAGATGCAATCGATGATGAAAAAACTCAAGGGTGGCGGCATGATGAAAATGATGCGCTCCATGAAAGGGATGTTGCCGGGAATGTGATGAAGAATGTGACGGGGATCGTGCCGGAAACATGATCGCATTTTTCTCCTATGAGAAAGACGGTTTCCACAGCATGCAAAGAATGCTGCGTAACCCGCAGAAAACACTTGCGTCCCCATGAAAACCACACCACTATTGTCGCTGCGTGATATGGCGCAATTTCCCAACACTCTCTGTGAAGGAGGCGTAACGATGGCAACAGCCAAAAAACCAGCAGCAGCCGTAAAAAAGCCCGCTGTAAAAAAACCGGCAGCAAAAGCTGCTCCGGCTAAAAAAGCTGCTCCGGCCAAAAAAGCCGCTGCTGCCAAACCAGTTGCAAAGAAGGCTGCAGTGCCTGCAAAGAAAGCGGCTCCGGCTAAAAAAGCAGCACCCGCAGCAAAGAAAGTCGCTGCAAAATCAACGACTCCGCGCAAGCCCAACGCCGCCTTTATGAAAGCCATGACGCCGTCGGCGGTACTGGCAGCAGTCGTCGGCAACAACCCATTGCCACGCACTGAAGTGACCAAGAAAGTGTGGGAATACATCAAGAAGCTCAACCTGCAGAATCCGGAAAACAAGCGGATGATCGATGCGGATGAAAAACTGAAGGCTGTATTTGGCGGCAAGAAGCAAGTATCGATGTTCGAGATGACCAAACTCATCTCCGATCACTTGAAATAATTCTTTCCACGTGCCAAACAAAAACGCCCGCAGATCGCGGGCGTTTTTGTTAGCTGCTTGCTGAAATACTGATCAAACCAAAGCTCAGGCCGCTGCCCAGCCACGGTACCACTGCGCAAATCGTGTCAGCCCTTCTTCCAAAGAAGTCGATGGTGCGAAATCCACCCACTGCCGAAGACGGTCGGTATCGGCATAGGTCGCCGGCACATCGCCCGGCTGCATCGGCAAAAATTCGATATCTGCCTTCACGCCCAGCACCCGCTCCAACGAACGAATGAATTCGAGCACCTGTACCGGTTGATGATTGCCGATATTGAAGACCGTGTGAAGCACGCCACCGGCCTGCCGCGCCTGTGGTTTGCCGACCAAACGGACTACGCCTTCGACGATATCGTCGATGTAAGTGAAATCCCGCTCCAGCAATCCCTCGGCAAACACGGGGATTTTTTCGCCTGCCAACATCTTTTTAGTGAAGCTGAAGTACGCCATATCCGGCCGGCCCCATGGCCCGTAGACGGTAAAAAAGCGCAGCCCGGTGCATGGCACACCATATAAATGACTAAAAGAATGCGCCATCACCTCGTTGGCTTTTTTCGTGGCTGCATAGAGCGATATCGGATGATCGGTTCGATCGTCTTCGTGAAACGGCACTTTGGCATTGCAACCATAAACGCTGCTACTACTGGCATATACCAAATGCTCCACCTGCTGAGCCCGGCAGGCATCCAAAATATTGGAAAACCCGACCAAGTTCGAAGCGATGTAAGCCGCCGGGTTTTCCAGGGAATAGCGTACACCTGCCTGGGCCGCGAGATTTACTACCAGCGACGGCCGATGTTCGGCAAACAGCCTGCCGACTTGCACTGCATCGGCGATGTCGACCGTGGCACACTCGACGCCGCGTGGTGCCAGCAACCCAGTAACACGATCCGTTTTAAGTGTCGGCAAATAATAACTATTGAAATTGTCGCAACCGATAACCTCGAAACCCATGTCGTGCAAACGCGCGGCGACAAAACTGCCGATGAAGCCGGCAGCACCCGTCACCAAGACTTTTTTGCTGCTCACTACACCGCACCTTTTTTCGCAGCGCCTTTGCCGACCCGACCGATCGCATGGTAATCGAGGCCGGCAGCGGCGACCACGGCAGGATCGTACAGATTGCGCCCGTCGAAAACGACCTTGGCGCGCAATGTCTGCGTGAGGCGCTCGAAATCCGGCGACCTGAACTCTTTCCATTCAGTGACGATTGCCAGCGCATCCGCATCGTTCGTGGCCGACCAGGCCGACGTTGTCAGCGTCAGCAGCTTGCCGCACAGCGCTTCGCCGTTTTCCTGAAGCAGCATACGCATGGCTTCATTCGACGCCACTGGGTCGTAGCCCTGTACTTTGCAATTGGCCGCCAGCAGCTGTTTGATCAGCACCAGGCTGGGCGCTTCACGCATATCGTCGGTATTGGGTTTGAAAGACAGGCCCCAAACGGCAATCGTTTTGCCGGCGAGGTTTTCCACACCACCGAAATGGCGCACGATCTTGTCGAACAACACATTTTTTTGGCTGTCGTTGACGCGCTCGATGGCATCTAGAATGTGCAAATTTTTGCCGTGATCGACGGAGGTCTTCAGCAGCGCCTTCACGTCTTTTGGAAAACAGGAGCCGCCGTAACCCATGCCGGCGTACAAAAAATCCGGGCCGATACGTGGATCCGAGCCGATACCCAGACGGATGGCGTCGATATCGGCCCCCAACACTTCGGCCAGGTTGGCAAGCTCGTTCATGAAACTGATGCGAGTCGCCAACATGGCGTTGGCGGCGTATTTCGTCAATTCGGCACTGCGCACATCCATTTCGATGAGTTTGTCGTGATTGCGGCTGAACGGTGCGTACAGCTGGCGCATCGTTTTGGTAGCCTGGGCATCGTCGCTGCCGACGATGATGCGGTCGGGCCGCATGAAATCCTCCAGTGCTGCACCCTCCTTTAAAAATTCGGGGTTGCTCACCACAGCGAAGCTGATCGCCAACGACCGTTGCTCAAGAGCTTGGCGGATCACTTCCCGTACCGCATCGGCGGTTCCCACCGGCACAGTCGATTTATCGACGATTACGACCGGGCGAGTCATCAGTTGGCCGATACTTTTGGCTGCTGACAGAATGTGGCGCATGTCGGCACTGCCATCCTCATCCGGCGGCGTACCGACAGCAATGAAAATGATATCGGCATGTTCGACCGCACGGGCGTAATCGGTCGTGAAAAAAATCCGCTCGGCAAGAATATTACGTGCTACCACGGCCTCCAGACCGGGCTCGTGAATCGGAATCTCGCCGGCATTCAAACGATTGATCTTGTTTTCATCGACATCGAGGCACAGCACCGTGTTGCCGACATCGGCAAAACATGCGCCGGAAACCAGGCCGACGTATCCCGTACCAATAACCGTAATTTTCATAACGCTGACTATCCTTGTCTCGTAAATATGGCATTCAAAAGGTTGCTAAAGCATTGCCAAAACATTCGATATCGTACCCAACAATCATGCTGAAAATGTCAATATTTGCAACATTTTTCGTTGTTACCACTGGTTTGCTCAGGTTCGCTCCAGTCCACATGTTAGATTGTTACATTTTTTGAACACCAGCCGCCGGCTCGAAGAGGCCTACGGCCATCGACAGAAACGGCAGTACATGAAGCTTTTGACCGTCAGCACGCTTTTTCCCAATGCACAACGCCAGCATCACGGCATCTTCGTGCAAACCCGCTTGCGCTATTTACTGCAAAGCGGCAAAGTGCAATCGAAAGTGATTGCACCGGTTCCCTGGTTCCCATCCAAAAATACTTGCTTTGGCGAGTACGGCGCTTTCGCCAGAGTTCCGAAGCAAGACAGCCGATTCGGCATCGACATCGTGCATCCCCGGTATCTAGCGATTCCCAAGGTCGGCATGACAATTGCGCCGTCTCTGTTGGCCGCATCGCTGAAACCGGCGATTGCCCGGATTCTCGACGAAGGCTACGACTTCAACGCCATCGACGCGCATTACTTTTATCCCGACGGTGTGGCGGCGATCATGGCTGGCAAATATTTCAACAAACCTGTCGTGATCACGGCGCGCGGTACCGATATCAATTTAATTCCACAGCACCCGCTGCCGCGCAAAATGATCCTTTGGGCTGCTAGCCAGGCGAAAGGCATGATCACGGTATGCCAGGCGCTCAAGGATGAGATGATCAAGCTCGGCATTGACGGCAGCCGGATCACGACACTGCGCAATGGCGTCGACTTGGATGTATTCCACCCGGGAGACCGAGTCGCTTTAAGAAAAGCACTGCAGATCGAGGATTTCACCCTGCTCTCGGTCGGCCATCTGATCGAGCGCAAGGGCCATGATATCGCCATCCAAGCACTAGTGGAATTACCGGATGTAAAACTGATGATTGCCGGCGATGGCCCGGAGCGCAAGAAACTCGAAGCACTGGTCCAGACATTGCAGTTGCAGGGCCGTGTGACGTTCCTCGGCGGCCTTGCGCAGCCGGAATTGGTACGACATTATCAAGCGGTCGATGCATTGGTATTGTGTTCCAGCAGAGAAGGATGGGCAAACGTGCTGTTGGAATCGATGGCTTGCGCAACGCCGGTGATCGCCTCGAATGTATGGGGTACGCCGGAAGTGGTTGCCTACCCCGAGGCCGGCGTACTCATGCCATCTAGAACGCCGCGTGGAATGGCCGAAGCGACACGGGCTCTACGCACTGCTTACCCATCGCACGATGCAACCCGTTGCTATGCAGAAAATTTCAGTTGGGACGACACTACGCAGGGGCAAATCCGATTGTTTGAAAAAGTGATTGCAGCTTAACTACGGTATTCCCAATTCTTCCAGGCACTTAATACGGCGTTCGGATAATCCGGGCGACCGCGGCTACCGTTATAACGCCCCAATGCCAGATATAAATCACCGCGTTCGATATCGATATACATACGCAGGATCGAGCAGCCATAACGCAGATTCGACTGCATGTGGAACAGCTTCGCCGGTTCGCCATCGCCGATCACCCTGGTCCAAAAAGGCATCACTTGCATGAACCCGCGCGCGCCCACGGGCGACATGGCGTATTTACGAAATGCGGATTCGACCTGGATCAATCCTAATACCATGCCTGGATCGAGGCCCGCGCGCCGTGACTCGTACCATGTGGTTCTCAAAAATTCCAGACGTACCTGCATGTCGGGCATTCTTTTCTTCAGGCGATGAGACATTTCGCCCAGCCAGTGTAGATATTTGATGCGCTCCTCGATATCGACGTTGCGCTGAACCGGCGGCGTTGCGTCGACGATCGACCGTGCCAGGGCGATCCGCACCGAGTCGGCAAGCGCCTCTTCCTTTTGATTGCCCGCCAGCGCAGGGCCGGATGCGGCCAGCGTCAGGATCGCAACCAACGTTGCAACGGACAACGTTGCCGAACGCATGGCCGACCGACAATATCTCACGATGCCGTACGACCCTCTCATGCCGCCAGGCGCGTCCGTAGAAATTCGAACATGTCGGTAATCGCCACCGGCGTGGCTGCAGTGTCACGCCGGCCTTGGTATTCGAGATTACCTTCCTTGATACCTCGCTCGCCGATGACGACACGATGCGGCACGCCGATCAATTCCCAGTCGGCGAACATGGCACCGGGCCGCTCGCCACGGTCGTCTAAAATGACGTCGATTCCGACATCCTGCAATGCGGCGTAAAGACGGTCCGACTCAGTGCGAACCTGCTCGCTGCGGTCGTAACTCATCGGACACAGGACCACGGCGAACGGCGCGATAGAGGCAGGCCAGATAATGCCTTTGGCATCGAAATTCTGTTCGATCGCCGCGCCCAGGATGCGTGTGACACCGATGCCGTAGCACCCCATTTGCAGCAATTGCGGCTTGCCGTTTTCATCGAGAAATGTCGCCTTCATGTCTTGCGAATAGCGCGTGCCGAGCTGGAACACATGGCCGACTTCGATGCCGCGTTGTATCGCCAGCACGCCTTTGCCGTCGGGCGAAGGATCGCCAGCCGTCACATTACGCAAATCGTGCACCATCGGTAACGGCAGATCGCGGCCCCAATTGACGCCGGTAAAATGCGCATCGATCTCGTTCGCCCCGCATACGAAGTCGGCCATGGCGAGCACGCTACGGTCAGCCACGATATTGACCGGCTTGACCGTGCCGATAGGCCCTAGAAAACCTGGTTTGACACCGAAATGCTCGATGATCTCCGCTTCCGTTGCAAAGCGATAATTGGCGAGCCCGGGTACCTTCGCCGCCTTGATTTCATTCAAATCATGATCGCCACGTAGCAGCAGCAGCCAGACCGACTTGGCCGGAGTATCCGACGCGCCCGAAGCAAAATTTGCGGTATTACTGGTGGCATCACTACCGGTCTTACTGCCGCTAACTTGCGCATCGACAGTCAACACCAGCGACTTCACCGTTTGCGACAGTTGCAGGCCGAGCAATGCCGCAACATCGGCACAAGTAGATTTGCCAGGCGTCGGCACTTTCGTTAAGGGCAAGGTCGATGGCGGTGCGGCTGTGGCCGGCGCTACGGCTTCGGCCGCCTCCATATTGGCTGCATAGGCCGAATCCGGGCAATAGACGATCGCATCTTCGCCGGTGTCGGCAATGACGTGAAATTCATGCGAACCCGAACCGCCAATGGCACCGTTGTCTGCCGCCACCGCCCGAAATTGCAAACCGAACCGGTTAAAAATACGCACGTAGGCGTCGTACATCAGTTCATAGGAACGTTGCAGGCCGGCCGCATCACGATCGAAGGAATAGGCATCCTTCATGGTGAATTCACGCCCGCGCATCAGGCCGAAGCGTGGCCGGCGTTCGTCGCGGAATTTTGTCTGTATATGGTAAAAATTTACCGGCAACTGCCGATAGGAGCGCAACTCGGTGCGGGCGATGTCGGTAACGACTTCTTCGGAGGTCGGCTGAATGATGAAATCCCGACCATGCCGGTCTTTAACCCGCATCAGCTCCGCGCCATATGCTTGCCAGCGACCGGTCTCTTGCCAGAACTCGGCCGGCTGAACCACCGGCATCAGCAATTCGATGGCACCGGCGCGATTCATTTCCTCGCGCACGATGGCTTCGACCCTGCGAATTACGCGTAAGCCCATCGGCATATAAGTATAAATACCCGAGCCGAGTCGTTTGATCATGCCGGCCCGCATCATCAGTTGATGACTGACGATTTCGGCATCCGAGGGTGCTTCCTTCAGGGTTGCAACAAAAAAACGTGAGGCGCGCATGCGTGAGCTTCTTTTTAAAAGGAGAGCGTTATAATCAATGCAATTTTAAAGGATTAGCTGGCCGATGCACCCTTACTTCGTACATTTGATGCATGCGTTACCGCACGTGCGATGCTACCGCGCCCCGTCCAAGCTTCGGGGCTCGACCATCGCGCACGGCCCGAGGGTGTATTAGCCGCAGAAAGTTCGGGGTACAACATGCTTGACCGGGAAGGCTTTCGCCCGAACGTCGGCATCATTTTGCTCAATACGCAAAATGAAGTGTGGTGGGGCAAGCGGGTGCGCGAGCATTCGTGGCAGTTTCCTCAGGGAGGGATCAAGTTCGGCGAGACGCCGGAACAGGCCATGTTTCGCGAACTCGAAGAAGAAGTCGGTCTGAAGGCCGAGCATGTGCGCGTGATCGGCCGCACCCGCGACTGGCTGCGCTACGAAGTACCGGACCGGTTTATCAAACGCGAGATCCGTGGCCACTATCGTGGGCAAAAGCAAATCTGGTTTCTTCTACGAATGATCGGGCGGGATTGCGACGTCAATCTGCGCCTGACCGAACACCCGGAATTCGATGCCTGGCGCTGGCACGAGTATTGGGTGCCATTAGATGTGGTGATCGAATTCAAGCGCGACGTCTACCTGCGTGCTT
Source organism: Pseudomonadota bacterium (assembly GCA_040385645.1). GTDB lineage: Bacteria > Pseudomonadota > Gammaproteobacteria > Burkholderiales > Burkholderiaceae_D > JANXSS01. The sequence goes on along the minus strand of JAZKGZ010000006.1, from coordinate 171,908 downwards.
TGCAAGAGTTGTCGCGATTCTTGACCCGCCCCACGATAGCCGGTGCACCCCGCTCGATCGCTCGCTATTTGCGCCAGCCGCATGCACCACGCGGCTTCGACGACCAGGCGCCACCCGACGGCGATGCCGGCCTGGTACCTGAACCAACCAAGGAATAAAGCGTGGTGATTCCACCGAAACCATATCCCACGTGCGCGCCGGCGCGTTCGCGTATGGGCACACGCATGACCATGCTGCCAATGACACTGCTTTTGACAGGCGCGATCAGCTTGGCGTCCAGCACGACACAGGCGCAGCCCAGGGACAATGAATTCATAAGGGAAACGGTCGATGAAAGTACCGAAACCTGGCAAGAAGCGTCGATTCGACTTCCTGCCATGCCGAAAGATATCGATCTGCTGCAATTCGCCGACAGCGCTGCATCGACGCACCGTTTCGCTATCGACGCCAAGTCGTTGACCCTCGACCAGGACGGCGTGGTGCGCTATACACTTGTCGGCGTGAGCCCATCGGGTGCGAGAAATATCAGTTACGAAGGCATTCGCTGTCAGACCTACGAGCGCAAAATTTATGCTTCGGGACGCAGCGATGGTACTTGGTCGGCGGCGCGCAACGGGCAGTGGATGCCTATTCGCGGAATAGGAATGAATCGGCAACAAGCTTCGCTTGCGCAGGATTATTTTTGCGATAATACGACTGTTGCCGGCAAAGTCGGCGATATGCTAAACCGCCTGCAGAGACAGGCGACCCTAACGGGGGAATTAGCGCGATAGTGCGCCGGCCTACAGACCGGACCCGACTTAGCTAGAGCAACACCAGGTTGTCTCGATGAATCAATTCAGGCTCTTCCACAAAACCGAGAATTCCTAGAATATCCGCAGACGGCCGGCGCATAATGCGCCGCGCTTCGGAGCTGGTGTAATTACTAATGCCGCGCGCAATTGCTGAGCCGTTCTGAGCAACGCAGGTAATCACCGCACCGCGCCCAAACTCGCCGTGCACGTCAACCACGCCAATCGGCAATAACGATTTGCCTTCAGTCGTCACTTTTTGCACAGCACCAGGGTCGAGCACGACGCGCCCTGCGGTTTGCAAATGATCGGCCATCCATTGCTTGCGTGCCGTCAGTTGTGCAGTTTGCGCGGTCAGGCGCGTGCCGATCGCTTCGCCGGCGGCGAGTCGCGTCAAGACTGCATCCTCGCGGCCCCAGGCAATGATCGTATGTGCGCCCGATGTCGCAGCACGCTTGGCCGCCAGAATTTTCGTGAGCATCCCACCGCGGCCAATGGCACTGCCGGCACCGCCGGCCATGGCTTCGAGAGCCGGATCGCCGGCACGGCCTTCGTGCACGAACAGGGCTTCGGGATCGTGCCGCGGATCGGCGGAATACAAACCTTTTTGATCGGTCAATATGATCAACACATCTGCTTCGATCAGATTGGCCACCAGAGCACCGAGCGTATCGTTGTCGCCGAATTTGATTTCGTCGGTGACGACGGTGTCGTTTTCATTAATGATCGGCACGACGCCCAACCGCAGGAGGGTGAACAGCGTCGAACGGGCATTGAGATACCGCTCGCGATCGGCCAGATCGGCGTGCGTGAGCAAGACCTGTGCGGTACGCAAGCCATGAATGGAAAAGCTGGTTTCGTAAATTTGCGCCAGCCCCATCTGCCCTACCGCTGCACACGCCTGCAAAGCGTGAACTGCTGTCGGCCTGCGTTCGAAGCCGAGTCGTTGCATGCCTTCGGCAATCGCACCCGAACTGACCAGCACAATTTCCTTGCCGAGCAGGCGCAGCTGTGCGATCTGTGCCGCCCATCTGGCAATCGCGGCATGATCTAAGCCGTTGCCATCGTTGGTAACCAACGAAGACCCGACCTTGACGACCAGGCGTCTGGCATGTTGGATCACGTCTTGCATGGCGGCGCGGCTGTGCTCGCGTCGGAGTCCAAACCCGAATCCACCTCGGCATCCATCTGTTTAAAACGTGGATCGTCCGGATCGATTGAGACGATACTGCGCGCCGCTTCGACCATTTGGGTTTCTTCGGAGCGGTGCAGCGCGGTTCGTTGCTCGGCCAGATAATTGTAAATCGCGATGACAAGGTCTTGGCAGCCGTCGTGGGTCAGCGCGGAAATTTCGAAAACCGGGCCCTTCCAGCCAAAACGTTTTACAAAATCCTTGACACGTTTGGAGCGCTCCTGCTCCGGCACCATGTCGAATTTATTCAATACCAGCCAGCGCGGCTTTTGAAACAGCGATTCGTCGTATTTCTTCAATTCTTTGACGATCGCCTTGGCCTCTTTCACCGGGTCGACGCTGCCGTCGAAAGGTGCCAGATCGACGATATGCAAGAGCAAACCGGTACGCTGCAAATGCCGCAGAAATTGCACACCCAGCCCTGCACCGTCGGCCGCGCCCTCGATCAAGCCCGGAATATCGGCGATGACAAAACTTTTTTCATGGCTGACCCGGACTACGCCGAGATTCGGGTGCAGTGTCGTGAAGGGGTAGTCCGCAATTTTCGGGCGCGCATTCGAGACTGCGGAAATAAATGTCGATTTTCCAGCGTTGGGCATGCCAAGTAATCCGACATCGGCCAGTACTTTCAACTCCAGCTTCAACTCGCGGCGTTCGCCTTCCTTGCCATCGCCTTTTTGACGTGGCGCACGGTTGGTCGAGCTCTTGAAATGAATATTGCCCCAGCCACCTTCACCACCCTTTGCCAATAATGCCGTCTGGCCGTGTTCGGTCAGATCGGCGAGGAGCTCGCCATCGTTTTGATCGATGATCAAGGTGCCTACCGGCATGCGCAACAGAATATCGTCAGCGCCTTTGCCGTAGCAATCCGCGCCGCGTCCGTTCTCGCCGTTGCGCGCTTTATGCAGTTTCGAAAACCGAAAATCGACCAAGGTATTGATGTTGCGGTCGGCCAGAGCCCATATGCTGCCGCCTTTGCCGCCGTCGCCACCGTCCGGACCACCGAAGGGCCGAAATTTTTCACGGCAAAAAGATGCGACCCCGTTGCCACCGTCACCGGCAATGACTTCAATTTTTGCTTCGTCAATGAACTTCATATTTGCTGCCTACAATAAAAAAAGCTCCACCTAGGCGGAGCCTTTCATTCGAAGGCTTGCGCCTTACTTTACTTGCGACGCAGCGCCAAGCTCTCAGTCGATGTATCAACCTTCGCTCGCATCAATTTCGCACAAACAGTTGCATAAGCAGCTGCTTGATACTTAATTAATAGCTACTTACTAGCTATTTAAGCGATGGCCGCCGTGCCTGGCGTTGCCGTTGCTGCCGTCGGTACTACGGTGACGAATTGACGCTGGGTTGCGCCTTTGATCAAAAACTTGACCTTGCCTTCGACGAGCGCGAACAAGGTGTGATCCTTACCCATGCCCACGTTTTCGCCGGGATGCGTCTTGGTTCCGCGCTGACGAATAATGATGCCACCAGCATTGATCGCCTGGCCGCCATACACTTTTACACCCAAGCGCTTCGACTCGGAGTCACGTCCGTTGCGCGTCGTGCCGCCGCCTTTTTTATGTGCCATGAAAAACTCCTGAAAATTCGTTTATTGCCTACATTACCGGATTTCGTAACCACTTTACTTGCTGCGATCGCGGATGATCAGCCGTTGATGGCGACGATTTGCAGCTCGGTAAAATTTTGCCGATGACCTTGGTGTTTCTGATAATGCTTACGCCGGCGCATCTTGAAAATCTTTACCTTGTCGTGGCGACCATGCGCCACCACCGTAGCTAGAACCGTGGCACCTTCGACCATAGGTGCACCAAACCGGATGGTGTCGCCCGCCCCGACTGCAAGGACTTGATCAAGAGTGATTTCGGAACCAATGTCTGCCGGTATCTGTTCTACTTTAAATTTTTCGCCAGCGACAACCTTATACTGTTTGCCACCGGTTTTTATGACCGCGTACATGTGAAACCTCATCGAATGAATTAAGGGACTTTTTCGGGAATCGACGTGGCACCTGACGTGACACCTGAGTGCGCCGGTGGATCTTCGTGTGTCTTTTCGGGAAAACCGTAAATTATACATGCACTTAGCTTAGTCGTCAAAATTGCGCCACTATCGCGTTTCGTGCGATGTGGCCATAACTGGTCAAATTTGGTGCGCAGATTAGTGCTCTGTCGCATCGATACCACCACTCATCGTATAATGCGGCGACTCCGCGACGTTTGGAGGCCTTTCCCCGTTTTCTGCAACCATGCCTCTTACCCAAAATAGTATTGCCTCAACGATTGCCGACGACATGCGCGCTGTCGATGCAGTGATCCGTCACGAACTGCAATCCGATGTACCACTGGTCAATCAGATCGCCGATTACATCATCAGCGCAGGCGGCAAACGAATACGCCCGGTATTGGTGTTGCTGATGGCAAGAGCCTGGGCTATCGACACTACCCATCATCATCAACTCGCTGCAGTCATCGAATTTATCCATACCGCTACGCTGTTGCACGATGATGTCGTCGATGAATCCTCCCTGCGGCGCGGCCGTAAAACGGCTAATGCATTGTTCGGCAATGCCGCATCCGTGCTGGTGGGCGATTTCGTCTATTCTCGCGCCTTCCAGATGATGGTCGCCGTTGACGACATGCGGGTAATGCGCATTTTGGCCGATGCGACGAACGTGATTGCCGAGGGCGAAGTTTTGCAATTGTTGAACATGCACGATCCGGATGTAACCGAAGCGCGTTATATGCAGGTGATCCGCTCGAAGACGGCGAAATTATTCGAAGCCGCTGCAGAAGTCGGTGCCTTGATTGCCGGTGCCGACGCTGATGCAGCCAAGGCGGCAGCCGAATATGGCCGTTGTGTCGGTACGGCGTTTCAGCTGATTGACGACGTCCTCGATTACTCCGGCAGTTCTGCAGCGATAGGAAAAAACATCGGCGACGATTTACGGGAAGGCAAGCCGACGCTGCCGCTGATCTACTTGATGGAAAATGGGACGCAAGAACAGCGTGCCTTGGTAAGGCGTTGCATCGAAAGCGGCGACGAACAACATTTCGCCGAGATACTCGGCTTGATCACTACATCCGGTGCCCTGACTTATACGAAACAACGGGCACTTGCTGCAACAGCAAGTGCCCGTGAAGCGTTGCGCCTGGTTCCGGACAACCGATTTAAAGAATCTCTGCTCGACCTATGCGCATTCGCCATCGATCGAGACCGTTGATTATCTGCCGGAGATAAACTTTACCGCCGTTACGGTACCTGCAGTATTAATCTTGTAACAATCCGAATTCCCAGCGCGCTCGCCTGGAATACCGAAGAAGGTCACGGTGGGTAAGATGCAGAAGGTTGCGGTATCGGTCGGGCTATCCGGGTCGGCAGTAACATCCCAGGTCTGCTTGGTGTTGTAGACCACCTGACCGTCCTGGCTATAGGTTACCGAATCATAGAAAAAATCGGCATCGCCTGGCCTGCCGTTGACCGGCAATAAACGGCGGCTCTGCGTAACCGTACGGGCAGATCCGGTATCTTCGGCAAACTTACGGCCTACCAATACGTACGGCGAGGTCGTGAAGTAATCTGTTTGCTTCAGTACCACAGCAGCGCCCGAACGTGGCTGGCTGGTGTTGGTGATCTCAACGCTCTGCACGGTTTGATTTTCAAATGTCGTGTTCGGTAGCACCACGAACTGACGTGTGTACGAAACCTGATTGATCGACCCTGCATCAGCGGTGAGCCGATAGGTTTCATTGGTTGTATAAAGCTTGGAAATCGCCGCTTCAATTGGTACCGTTGGCGCAGTTGCCGTTGGCGACGAGGTCGGCGCACTCGCGGACGGAGTCGTCTGTCCTGGCGTGGCCGGGACCGGCTGCTGAGCCGATGGGGGTGGTGTCGAGGAGCCGCCGCCACCGCCGCCGCATCCTGCCAATGTGGCGCATAAAGCCACTATGAGTGGTAACAATTTCTCATTCATTTATTTCTCCCAGACATCAACATTACGTTTAGATTCAAAATACGGACAAACTTGCAGTGGGCGCTTCGAGCCCGCAGTGTATACTTTCTCAGATGCATTGTTATGTGTCTCCAACAACATAACTGGCGAATTCAGTAAGCTGTTTTCAGCATCGCGCGTGGCTGAGGCATGGATCGACTCGACAGGCTCACAACCGGAACAAATCGAATCCGCTAACAGCAAATACGGAGGCAGATAGCAGGGCGCGAGCATAGCCGAAATTTTGCCGTACAGACTATAAATGCCAGAATAAAACTGATTTATTGACAACTTTTGATAATGTCGAGAGCCTCCGATTTGGTGAGTATCATCGTCTTGGTATAACCTTCTTGGTTGCAATTTCCGCGTCGATAATCACGTACTCGCATAATCCGCGCTTCCAATTGGCGTTTCTATTCAGCATATTTTCTCAGCGCCAACTCGATATTACCGGTAGTAACCAATGCGTTAACAAAAGATTACGTTTCGTTGCAAGCAAATACTCATGTCGCATCAAATAGATATCAGGCGCGACGTATGATGTGGACTTTTATGGAAAACCGCTGCATTTACTGCTGACAATAAAAGCTCGCGCTGAACAACGCCGGTGTCATGCGGCTTCGCAGTTAACTATCAGGAATAAAAATGACTCATTCAAATACGCGGCGAATTGCTGCCTCGATGCTGTTATCCACGGCGATTGCCGGTTTGTCCGCCTGCGGCAAGAACGAGACTTCGCAAAGCCTGATCGAAGATGCCCGCCAATATCAGGCGAAAGGCGATACGAAGGCGGCGATCATTCAATTAAAAAACGCGCTACAAAAAAACCCGAATGATGCGCAGGCGCGCTATGCACTTGGTGTCGTTTACTTGGAATCAGGCGATTCATTGTCGGCGCAAAAAGAACTGGAGAAAGCAGTCAGCCTAGGTATGAGTTCCGACAAGGTCGCACCGGTACTGGGCCAGGCGTTCGTGCAAGAAGGGAAATTTCAACAGGCGCTCGATGCCATGCCGTTACCAACGTCCGGCCAGCCGACGGTAGCCCTGTTGACTGCCAGAGGCACAACCCTGCTCGGCATGGGCAAGCAAGCGGAGGCCAAGGCTGCGTTCGACCTGGCTCTCAAAACCGATCCGAAATCGGTCGAGGCACTGATCGGTCTGGCGCAGCACGCCAAAGTGGCGAACGATATATCCGGTGCCACCCGGTACATCGATCAGGCGGTAGCCGCCAACCCTGCCAATATCGATGCGTTGCTGGCAAAAGGCGATTTACTTCGCGCGGCAGGCAAGAATGCGGAGGCGTTAGCGGTCTTCGATCAGGCATTGAAAATCCGGCCCGACTTGGTCGGTGCCCTGATTTCCAAAGCAACCATTCACATTGCAGAAAAGCGATTCGACGTCGCGGCGAAAGAGATCGACGCAGCGCGCAAGTTAGCACCGGCCAGCTTGATGATTCAGTACACACAAGCTCTGCTAGATTTCAGCCAGAAGAAAAACCCCGCCGCCTTGGAGAATCTGCAGCAAGTATTGAGTAAGGCACCCAATCATATGCCAACGATATTGCTGACTGCTGCCGTACAAGCCGAAACAGGTGCCAACGAACAAGCCGAACAAAATCTGAAGCGATACCTGGAGGCCAATCCGAACAGCGTCTATGCACGCCGTTTGCTGGCATCGGTGTTGGCAAAAACCGGCCAAAGCGATCTGGCCGCTAATGTGCTGACCCCACCGGCGGGCGGCAAGCCCGATCCGCAGATGATGATGTTGGCCGGCGAAACAGCTCTTCGGGCGCAGGATTACGTCAAAGCGTCCGAGTATTTCGAGGCAGCTAGCAAAGCTGCACCCGGTACGGCTGTCGCGCATACGGCGCTGGCAATGAGCAAGCTCGGCCAGGGCGACAACACGAAAGCGATTTCCGAGCTCGAACTGGCAGCGAGTCTGAATGCCAAGAGCGACGCAAAGTCATCGAACGCATCGATTCTGCTGGTCATGACGCGGTTGCGCTTGAACCAGTTTAAGGAAGCGTTGACACTATTGACTACATTGGAAAAGGAGCAGCCAGACAGCCCGTTGATTCACAATCTGAAAGGCGGTGCCTACATGGGGCTTAAGGACACCGGCAATGCCCGCGCGAGTTTTGCGAAAGCCATTGCGCTGCAACCGACCTTCCTGCCGGCAGTGCAAAACATGGCGCAACTCGACATGCAGGATAAAAAGCCAGAGGAGGCAAAAAAACGCTTCCTGACAGTGCTGGATATCGACAAGAAAAACGTCGGTGCCATGATGGCCCTGGCCTCGCTCGCCACCACGTTGGGCAAAGCCGACGAGGCCACTACCTGGCTGGAAAAAGCCAGCGCCGAGAAACCGAACGATCTCGGGATGAGCGTACAGCTCGGCAACCACTACGTCAGGATCGGGCAAAAGGCCAAGGCATTGGCGCTCGCCCAAAAACTACAGGCGGCTAATCCGGCGAATCCGGATGTGCTGGATTTACTCGGTCAGGCACAGTTCGCCAACGACGACCGGGCCGGCGCGCTAACCACCTACAACAAGGTGATTGCTGCGGTGCCGAACTCAGCCCTCGCTCATTTCCGTATTGCATCGGTGCAATTGGCGTCCCAAGATCCCAAGGCAGCGATTATTTCGCTGAAAAAAGCGATATCTCTGAAACCCGATTATTTAGATGCGCAATTGGCACTGGCCACCTTGGAAGGCCGCCAGAACAATATCGATGGCGCGCTGGCAATTGCCAAACAGATTCAAAAGCAGCGCCCCAACGATGCTGCGAGCGTCGTTTTGGAAGGCGACCTCCTGGCCGCCCAGAAGAAATTTTCACCGGCAGCTGTGGCCTACGAACGCGCGCTGACCATGTCTAAAAATCCCAGTGTGAACATCAAATTGCATCAGGTTCTTTCTAATGCCGGCCGAGCGAAGGAAGCCGATGTCAAATTGACAAAATGGGTCCAAGATCATCCCGAAGATTTGTCTTCACAGGTTTATCAAGGTGAAAGATTGCTCCAAAACAAATCAACAAAACCCGCTATCGCGATATTTGAACGAGTGTTGCAAACGGTGCCGACCAATGCGCTGGTCTTAAACAACCTGGCGTATGCTTACCAACAGGAAAAAGATGGACGCGCTCTGCAAACTGCTGAAAAAGCGTTGCAATTCGCGCCGGACAATCCTGCAGTCCTGGATACCTTGGGCTGGATTCTGGTAGAGCAGGGCAATGCAGAACGCGGCGTAACCTTGTTGCAGAAAGCCGTCTCAGGATTGCCGAAAGATGCAGAGTTGACGCCAGTTACGGCGCAAATTCACCTTCATCTGGCGCGTGGTTTAATCAAAACCGGTGACAAAGTAGGTGCTCGCAAAGAGCTGGAGCAGGTAATTAGTTCCGGCAAGAATTTTCCGGAACTTGACGATGCGAAGGCCCTGCTGAAAACACTTTAAGGCGGAAATTATGATAGAGGCGGCCACCCCATCAGATTCAGGTTTGTTGGAAAAGCAGATAAGTTCGCAAAAATCCATTGCCAAACAAGATCTGCTAACGCCTTTCTTCTACTTTCAACGGGCAATCGCCGGCATACGCGATTCGGCCATGGTCAGGGAAATTTTTCAGCTCCGCTATGAGATTTATTGCATAGAACGGGGTTTTTTGCCCGCTGAAAATTTCAGCAATGGCTTGGAAACTGATGCCTACGACGACTGCTCGACGCATTTCGCTGGCTACAATATGGAGAACGTGATTGTCGGCTCGGTACGGTTGGTACAGCCGCCTCTTTCCCAGGTATTCCCATTCGAAGAGCACTGCCCGGTCTTCGATACCTTTACATTCCCGCCGCGCGAACAGACCGGTGAGATTTCGCGCCTGGTCGTACGCAAATCGTACCGTCGTCGCCGCGGCGACTCCCCACATGGCGTTTCTCAGGAATTTATGCAAAGTCCGAACGGTGCCGTGGTCCCCCAGGCTGCGAAAAACAATGGCAAACGTCGCAAAGGCGACAGTCCGCGTTTGCTTTTGGGTATGTATCGCGAAATGTATCGACACAGTAAAGCGACCGGCATACGCTACTGGTATGCCGCTATGGAGCGCTCGCTCGCTTCCTCTTTGCGCAAGATGGGCTTTACTTTTGTGCCAATCGGGCCGACAACCGACTATTATGGGCCTGTGACGCCATTTATCGTCGATTTGGAAGAACTGAACGAAACTTTAAGAAGAGAAAACCGGTTGTTGGCTGCCTGGTTTAACGACGAACCGATTCCCCTTTGGTTGCGGGTACAGACTTGGCTGATGCTGCACGTAGGCAAACGTTAAGTGCGAAACGTTTTTACATGGTTCGATGAAACAAATTTTGGCGAGGCTTTCGCGCCGCCTGATTCGTGCGCAGCTTGCGCGTACCTCACCGCCCAGCCTGCTCAAACTCGGCGGCAATAAGGCGCTGCGCTGTTTCCAGCGTGCCGCGGCGCAATCAAATGCTTATCGCACGTTGCTGCGCGAAGCAGGTGTCGAACCTGCCCGTATCCGTACCCTTGCCGATTTCACCACACATTGCCCGCTGTTGGAGAAAGCCAATACCTTCCGGCGCTTCGATATCGGCGAACTGCTGGCAAAAGACCTCCGGCCAGAACAGATTGCCTCAATTCTCACGAGCTCAGGTCATGGAGCAAACGGTTACGCGCTCGGCTTGAGCACCCGCGCACAAATGATTTCCCTGCCAGCCATGATCGATCTCGGTCTGGACATGGCGTTCGATACCGACCGCCATCGCACGCTGTTAATTAACTGCCTGCCCATGGGCGTGACTTTTCAATCCAACGCCGTATGCGTGGCCAACGTCAGCGTGCGCGAAGACATGGCTTGCGCAATCGTTGAGCAAGCAGGAAAGCTTTTCGACCAAATCATTCTGTGCGGCGACCCGCTTTTCTTAAAGCGACTCTGCGATTATTCGTCGGCCAAAGGTATCGATTGGAGGCGCCATAGAGTCAATGTCGTCATTGGCGAAGAAACATTTTCGGAATCGTTCAGAGCTTACCTTGCCGCCGTAATAGGCATCGATCTCGAGGACAATACCGGTGGCATAATCGGCAGTTCGATGGGAGTCGGCGAATTAGGATTGAATCTTTTTAATGAGACACGCGAAACGATTGCGATACGACGAGCATGCAGCCGGTCGAGCACATTGTTGGCGGCGTTGTGCGGAAAAGATGCCACGAATCGGCCGCTTCCCACTTTTTTAGGATTCAATCCTTTAAGAACCTTCGTGGAAATTATTGCGCCGGACCTTGATGGCATCGGCGACCTGGTCATTACCGTGCTCGATCTAGAGGCACCGGTTCCACTGATGCGGTACCGCACCGGCGACCGGGCGAGCTTGATCGACCATCAGTCGTTCCTGGCATGTATTTCAGCCGGTACGCTCGATTGCGCGCCGCCCGCATTACCAGTCATCGCGCTACATGGCCGCACGAAGGATGTATTGCCAGACGGCTGGCACGTCGATATGTTTAAGAGCGCGCTTTATCTAAAGCCAGATACGGCGCGCCATCTCAGTGGTGCTTTTCGTGTTGCAATCGATGCCGGGCGGATTTCGTGGAAAGTTCAGCACGCGCTGGATGCCCAGGCAGACCTTCTGCACACTGCTGAGGTTTTGAAAGACAATGTTTTAAGCATGCACGGCAGCCATAATCTAGCGCTCGATGTGACGTGCTTCGACTACCCGCGATTTCCATATGGCCAGTCGATCGATTACGAGCGTAAATTTTCGTATTGGTTGGAATAACTAAACTTTAAAAGCCCCACCATAAAAAAACCGCCAAGGTCACCCCGGGCGGTTTTTTATCATGCGTATTGCGTATATGGAGGAAACCGATATCTGACTGAATACCGCCAAATCATCGGCCCCAGCATAAAATTACTTAGCAGCAGCTTTACGACGACGTGCAGCGAAACCGGCAACCAAACCACCCATTGCCAACAGTGCCAATGAACCTGGCTCTGGCACTTCTGCAGCACCTTTAACTTGACCAGCCGACGTTACGGTAAAACCGTTACGTGCAGCAGAACCGTCGACATCGTCAAATGTCGTGGTCAAGAACAAATCGCGTTGTACGCCATTTGCATCAGCCAGCGATGATGTGTTGAACAGATCAAATGCTGTACCACCGGTCAGATCGATGAAGCCATTGCCCACACCAGCGAAGCCGGTATTTGCGAAGACTGACTGGTATGTCGTAACTTCGTCACCTTGGATAACGCCTGGGACGAACATGCCGGTCAGGTACGGTGTGCTACCGCTGATGCCTGGGTACAGGTCGGCGTTGAGATCTTTTAAGCCAGCAACGACGTCAGGACGCAGCGCTGGGTTGTAGTCGGTTGCATTTTGGTACACGGTGAAGGTGCCGCCAACTGCATTAGCGATCGTGGTCAGTGGTGAACCTGGACGCAATGTGTCACGAACAACTGAAACGTTGGTGTCGACGAGGTTACCGAAGATGCCAGTCAGGAAGCCGTCAACGCCGCCAGCTTGAAACACGGTAGCGCCGGTGTCTGAATTGGTGATACGGGCGACGGAGAAGATGCCCATGGTGTCAGCCGAAGTATTGACCGAACCGAAGCTGCCTGGTGCTGGTGCTGCAGCGGCGCTATCGCAAGCTGCTGCGGTGGTGCACTTCAAACCTTCGGTGTTGCCGTAGCCAGTTGTGCCTGAATCGTAGTTGTCGATCGTGAACTTGTAGCTACCTGCGGTGATGACGAACGCATTAGCTGCGCCGGCTGCGCCGAGGGTCAAAACGACTGCTGCAACTGCCGAACGGATGGTGCTGATTTTCATAGTAACTCCTGATTAAATTAGAAAAAGTACCCGATTGGGATACATCCAATTAAGCATTTACTATGCCACCCTTTAGAAATTTTTTAACCTATTGTTTTATATAGATATTTTAGTGTTTCAAATTGTATTTTGTTGTCTGATGTAAAAAATACCGACAGTCAGTTTGTAGCTAAATAGATAATAACTTTTTGTTACATTTAGCGGTTTTGCTTCGTCTGTATCAAATTATATAGCAGCAACAAAATCCAACAGATTGACTACAGGTTCAATGCAGACAGGCAGCTATTGCACCGCAGGCTTGCGGTTTGCCAGAAACGGCGATGCTTTAACCAAGCCGGATTGGTAAGGATGGTCAGTTTTTTGATATAGACGTGCAATCTTACGAACATAGTTCTGTGTTTCGGGATAAGGCGGGATACCGCGGTATCTTTCTACCGTCCTTTCACCCGAGTTGTAAGCTGCCGCCACCATTTCGACATTTCCCTTGAAAAACGCCAGCAGCCACTTTAAGTAGGCAATACCGCCCCTGATGTTTTCTTCAGCATCCAATGTGTTTTTGACGTTGAAACGCTGTGCTGTTTCAGGAATTAATTGCATCAAGCCCTGGGCATTTTTCGGCGAGCGAGCATTGACGTTAAAGCCCGATTCCACCGCAATAACGGCCATCACCAGCTGCGGGTCGACATCGTGCTTTTTGGCAATTTTTTCGACCATTTGGAAAATTGCGCGGCTGTCACGGTTGTTGTAGACCGCCGGAGCGGGAAAACTACTATCCGGAACGACGACTGCCATCAGTTTCGCCGGCTCCGGCGTCAGGCATTTCGGTATATCGCCGGCTTTGGAAACCGGTGCGAATTGCATCATGCTTGTGGCGGCCACATGCCCTTGTTTTGACGCCATCGAGAACAAATGACTAGCGATGGCATCGCTCTTTACAACGCCGCGGCCATTGGCGTACATCCAACCCAACGAAAACTGAGCATTCGCGCTACCTCGTTTTGCCGCTTCACAATACATCGCCGCAGCTTTTTGATAATCCCGCGGTACGCCTTCGGCATGTTCGAATTGTACGGCTGAGGCCAGCAGCGCCTGCGTGGCAGCATCGGTTGTCACATCCGCTTTGGCGACACCCGTCGTAGCGAGTGCAAACATGGTGCATCGACCTAAAAGCTTCATGGAATACCACATGGGCACGCATCCTGATATTGATCGTGCGCCGATACTCACCTTTTACATGTCGTTTTGTCAATGAATACGGTAGATTATTACATTTTATAGTTTCTAAAAATCAACTTTTGAGTGTGTTGACCACCAATGGCGATTTTTGAACAATGAACAAATCCACGAATGCCAAAAGCAGCCGTCGGGCCAGGCTAATCCTTCTGATTCTTAAGCAGCGCACGAATATGATTGCTTTGAATGGCATAGGTGATGCCGCTAGGCTGCGAGATTGCGGATTCCTTCATGCCTTTGATAAATACCATATTGATCACCCCGTACACGATGCCGCTGACCGGATCGTATAGCGGGCTGCCACTGTTGCCCGGATACGCTGTACCGTCGAGTTGAAAGACCCCGTAAGCCGATTTCTGAATTTGCGTAATCGCTTTCGCATCCAGCCTGCGGGAGTTCGGTGCAGGCTGCAGTATCGGCGTGATAGCGGAGATCATCGCCCGATGCGTTGCGTGATGAAAACCCAGTACCATGCCTAGAGGAAAGCCGGTGAAAGCCATCTCTTGCCCTTCCCTTACATCTGTCGAATCGCCTAGTGCGAGCGTTCTCAAGGGTTCCCCACTGATTCGCAACAACGCCAGATCGTGCTCCTTATCGATCGCGACGATTACTGCAGGTCTGAAACCGGCGGTCTGTCCGTTACCGGCAAGAATACCGAGTTCGCCGGATTTCTCAAGGTCTGCCACCAAGGGCGACACGACATGGGCATTGGTAACGATCGTCAAGCCGTCGTTGATGGCAAACCCGGTGCCATAGAAAAGAACCGAGGGGCTACGCAGCTTTTGCATGGTTGCGATGCCGACCACGGCCGGCTTGACCGCTGCGATGGTTTGCACGAAATCCGCGGCACGGCTGCTGGTACCGGTTGCCAAAATCACCAGAATCGAAATACAGCCGCCGACTTGGCGAAACAGCCTCGCTATCGTTTCAGCGTACATTGTGCCGTGCCATCAAGTCGTAGAGGGTCGGGCGGCTGATGCCTAAAAGTTCGGACGCCCTGGCAATGTTGCCATCCGAACGTGCCAGTGCCTTCACCAGCGCCAGTCGCTCGGCCTCGTCGCGCACCTGGCGCAGGTTCAAAGGTTCTTCGACGACATGAATGATGCCCAGACCCAGATCCTCGACGGTAATTTGCGGACCATCCGTCATGATAACGGCGCGCTTGATACAGTTTTCCATTTCGCGCACATTGCCAGACCACGGATGCGCCTCGATCTGTGCCAGCGCTTCCGGGCTGAAATTCAACGACGCCCGGCCTTCTTTGGCACTGAACTTGTTTTTAAAATGATGCGCCAGCAGCGCGGCATCGCCGACGCGCTCGCGCAACGGCGGAATCGTCACCACGATCTCACTGAGTCGGTAATATAGATCTTCCCGGAATCGCCCTGCAACCGCCAACTCCTTGAGGTTCTGGTGGGTCGCGCAAACGATTCGCACATCCACAGCAATTTCCTGACGTCCGCCGACGCGCTCGATGACGCGTTCCTGCAAAAATCGCAGCAATTTTGCCTGCAGCGGCATCGGCAAATCGCCGACCTCGTCGAGAAAAAACGTGCCGCCGTTTGCCAGCTCGATCTTGCCCAGCGTCTGTTTTGCAGCGCCCGTGAATGCACCTTTTTCGTAGCCGAATAATTCGCTTTCCAGCAAATTTTCAGGAATGGCGGCGCAATTGATGGCGATAAAGCGTTTGTCCCGCCGCCGGCTCGATTCGTGCAACGCTCGAGCCAACACTTCCTTGCCGGTACCGCTCTCGCCCAGCAACATTACTGTGGCCGATGTCGGTGCAACCTTTTCGATATTGCGACATACCTTGAGCATTCCGGGGTCTCGGCTGATCAGCCCGGCCACTGGCGAGTCGGCCTGGCTTTGCATCAGTTGGCGATTCTTCAGCTGCAGCGCGTGCAGGTAAAAAGCGCGCTGTACCACAAGCGCCAGTACTTCGTGATCGAACGGCTTTTGATGAAAATCATAGGCGCCCATACCGATGGCTTTGACAGCATTGTCGTGATCCTGATTACCGGTTAGTACGATCAGTTTCGTGTCCGGTGCCAGAGCCAGTACTTGCTGCAAGGTCGCCAAGCCTTCGGTGGCGCCATCCGGATCTGGCGGCAAGCCGAGATCCATAGTGACGACTGCCGGCTCGTGCCGCCGTATATGCGCGAGCGCCGTTTCGCGGTCGCCGGCCACGAGTACTTCGTAAGCATCGAAATTCCAGCGCAACTGCTTTTGCAAACCGGGGTCGTCCTCGATGATCAGCAATTTCTGTTTTTCAGCATTCAAGACGATTCTCCAGCCGATGGGCTTGCCGCCGAAGCGGATGGTTGTGTACCTTGATTATTTTCATAATGCTCGATCAACAGCGGCAAGAATATGCGAAACGTCGTGCCCCTACCCGGCTCGCTGCTCACCTCGATGTGCCCATCGAGTTCCTGTATGTATTCCCTGCTCTCGAACACGCCGATACCCATGCCGGCAGATTTTGTCGATTCGAACGGCTTGAATAGACGGTCGCGGATGAATGCTTGGCTCATGCCGGAACCGGTATCGCTACATTCGATCACCGCTTGGGAATCGTGGGCGACCAGCCGAACCGTAACCGTGCCGTCGCGCGGTGTCGCCTCCAGCGCGTTTTGAATAATGTGGCCGATCACCCGCTCCAGACGCGCAGCGTTGGCCACGACGCTCAGCCCAGCATCGACAATATCCAGATGCGGTTTGCGGCCCATCATGGATTTTTCAGCGACAGCCCGTTCCAGCAATTTGTCCAGCCGAAGTTGCGACGGTGTTTCGCTAGAAGTCGCACGGCTGAGCTTTTGTAACAGCAGCTTCATTTTTTGCACCGACAGATCGATGGTCTCCAGCATATCCTGCTGAAATTCGGGATTATCCTTGTGTTTTTCAGCATTCGACAACAACAGCGACAATTGGGATACCAGGTTCTTCAAATCGTGCACGATGAATGTCGACATCCTGTTAAGCGACTCGAACTGGCGCGCCACCATCAGCGCCGTGGCCGATTCCTGCTGCGCCAAATAACTCGCAGCCTGACTACCCGCGATCTTGAGCAGATCGGTGACTTCCCAATTCAACACGATACGACTACGCGGCCGTGCCAGCACCACGAAGCCGGCAAGGTCACCGTGCAATATGAGCGGCACGATCAGCGACGCATCGTCGATCGCCTCCAGCCAGGTCGGTAATGTCAAGTTGTCGTAGCGCTCGGGAAGCTCACGGTATTCGGCGATATCGATGACCCATTGCTTGTTTTTCAAAAATTGGCTAAACGACGAAGCGAACGGCTCGGCCTGCGCCGCGCCCGGCATGTTCCATTGGGAAATCAATTCACAGAAACCCGATTCCCGGCTGACATAAAGCCCGGCACCCGGGCTTTGAACCAGTTCGGCGATCGCCTGGATCGTCCGCTCGCCGAGCCCCGGCCCAGTACCGGAAAGCGTGCGGGTAAAACGCATCCACTCTTCCCGGTAATCGTAACCATAACTATAAAAATGTTTGCTGACGAAAACTTTCAACCATGCGCGGAAAGCGCCGGAGAACAGAACCGTTACCAGCAGCGCAATTGCACCGAACAGGAACGCACCCTGCATCACCGAACCCCAGCTGCCGCCGAAATAACGCAGATAGTAACCGGCCGCCGACATCGCCAGCAGATAGATCGCCGAACCGAATAATGCAACCGAATGAAACACCACGCGGCGCGACACCGAAAGCCCCAACGACCACTTCGGATTGCGCGCTGCCGACAATGCGATGAGCGGCATGGTCAGTGCATTGACGGCACCGCGGGCCGTCCAAATTTCGGGATTAATCGCACGAAACATCATCGCGTCGCTATAGAGATAGAAGTCGTAAGCGAATAACCCGCCGATACCCATGCAGGCGAACTTGATACTCCAACGATCCCGACTCGATGTATTTCGATAAAGCTGCTCGACGGTCAGCATGCCGATGACGGCCAACGTCACTCGCCCGACGATGCTGCTGAACAGGCTGATCGCACCCGATGGCGCGCTTTGAACGACATAGGTGTAGACAGTTGCGGCCAGCAACAACAGATAGATCAATGCAACCAGAACGACTGCAGGCTTCAGGTTGACCAGCGTGCTGTTTTCAGGACTTTTGTACGGCCCGACAAAGCGAATCAACAGGAGCATCCACGCACCGTTACGTACGAGCTCCAGCATATCCACCACCAGGCCGACCGGCGAGCGTGTCAGCATGTGCCAGGCAATCGCACCAGCCCAGGCGACGGTGGCTAAGCTAGCTGCCGTCATCAGGTTGCTGTGCACGTTGCCGCGCCACCGCGTGAGCAACAGCACCGTCAACACAACAAACATTACGACTGTAGCCGCGTAGCTGGCAAACGCGATACCCGTCAGCATAGGCACGGGCGTGATCGTCGCAGGCTGCATGAGCGCAGAGAGCGACGCATGCGTTACTGACCTTTTCCGAAAATTACTACCTGTAGCGTATCGATCAAAATCAGAATGTCGAGAAACAGGCTATTGTTTTTTACGTAGTACAGGTCGTATTGCAGCTTCTGGATTGAATCTTCTACCGAGGCACCGTATTGGTACCGCACCTGTGCCAGCCCCGTAATGCCGGGCTTGATGCTATGTCGTGCGTTATAAAACGGCACATCCTGGCATAGTTGTTTAACGAAAAAAGGGCGCTCAGGACGGGGCCCGACAAAACTCATATCGCCTTTGACGACGTTCAGAATCTGTGGCAATTCATCGATGCGCAGCTTGCGAATGATGCGGCCAACACGGGTGGTACGTGGATCGTCCGACGATGCCCATTGCGGCTTCCCCGCTTTCTCGGCATTGTTACGCATGCTGCGAAATTTCAGCACCATGAACGTCTTGCCATTTTTACCCACGCGCTCTTGCTGGTAAAAGATCGGCGCGCCGTCTTCGATGAAAATCAGTAATCCGGCGACGATCATTGCCGGAAGCGACACGGCAAAGATCATCAGACTGGTGACCAGATCGAATATACGTTTGCCAAGCGTGCGCAAAAAACTTTGGTCGAACCCGCCGCCGAACACCAGCCAGCTGGGTTGCAGAGAATCGATGCGGATCTGATTCGCCTCGCGTTCAAAAAACGATGCCGCATCCACAACCTTGATGCCATTAAGTTTGCACTCCAATAGCTCTTGTATAGGAAATGAGCCGCCACGTCTGTTTTGAACCGAGACGATAATTTCGCTCGCATTAAATTTTTTTGCCAGCGATACCAAGGACTGGGTCGCCGGCAAAATTGCCGAGCCGGGTACGTGCGCTACTTCGCCGAACATCGGTACGAATCCGATGATGCGATATTTGTGATATTGCGTATTGTGCAATGCGAGATCGCTGCACTCACGAGCGAGCGCTCCGGCACCGAGAAAGATGATGCGCGACTCGAGCAGTTTCGATTCGGAAGATTTAAAAAATAGGATTCTGCCTAATAAGATGCCGGTCGCAGCGACCAGCACCACCATACCGAGTGCACCGCGCCCGAGGTGAATCTCCGGCAGCATATAAAACACCAGCGTCATGATTGCGAACGACAGCGCACAGGCAGGCATCAGCCGCAAGAATGTATCGCGAAAACCCTCGCGAAAATTAAGCTTGTACATGCCGAGTGCGCTCATGCTAAACAGCATCGCTGCAGCATAGGCAACCGCCGTCAGGAAAAAATTGGTGTGCTGAGACGAAAACGGATAATTACCATCGAGGAACCGCAAAGCTGCGCCCATATAGGCGGATGCCAGCAAGATCAACAGCTCGACCAACAATAATCCCGACACCACTTTCGATACCGAGTGATTGAAAATCCTTAACACATTGACTCCAAAGCTTGTTACGGCAGGCCGCCACGCGAGACTATTCGCTACGTTTCATTGCACTCATGCAACTATACGCGCAACGGTTCATCGGGCTGTGCGTGATGGGACACATTGTGTACTGCAGTAGCAACGCACGTGATCAATGATGAGGTATTAGGCCGAGTAATCGTTGAGGAATCACGCAGACTTTTCCCGACGCCGGGCGGACAATTAATGGCCGCCCAGGTTATACATCTACTATTTACATACACTATTAAAAAAAGCTTTCCGGGATGATCAACACGTCGCCCGGACGCATCGGCGTATTCGCTGAAATATCGCCCTGGCGGATCAGGTCGTCCAAACGAACGGCATAACGCTGTTGCTTGCCATTAACAACCCGTACGATACTGGCCTTATTGCCTGATGCGAAGTCGGTAATGCCGCCAACGGCAATCATGACATCCATCAGCGACATATCTTGCCGATACGGCAATGCCTGTGGTTTTGCAGCTTGACCGATAACGCGAATCTGCTCGGCATATGGTCCGACGAAGCCCGTAACGATGACAGTAACGACAGGTTGCTGAATATATTTGCTCAATACTTTTTCGATGTCGCGCGCCAGCTGTGTGGCGGTTTTACCACTAGCAGGCAAATCTTCTACTAACGGCGTCGTGATTTTGCCATCTGGGCGCACAGGAACGGTTTGCGAAACTTCGGGGTTGCGCCATACGGTAATGTTGACGTTATCACCAGGGCCGATCAGGTAATCGTGTGCCAACGTCTGTGTGTCCATGGCGATCGGAGGCAATGGTTTGGTGGCACAACCGGAGAGAGCCAAAACCGACACAGTCAGGGCAAGCATGGCAAGCCGTGGGGAGAAATTATTGAATATTGAGATCACAAGGTTTCCTTTATGCCGTGGTGGGATGTTGATTATTTAGCAATACACGAACCGCGTCGCAAGCGTATTTTAATCAGTCATTCCGCTCGAAAAGGTGAACAATGGTGTCATTGTCCACCCAACAATGTTGTCGCATTTTATACTAATCCCATTGAAACAAAACTGTCGCAAATTGACTATTTTAGTGTAAGTTTCCGTATGGAATCATTAAAACGACGTTTGTTGCTGCAGAAAAGTAATGTATATTTAACAAGCTTTTTATTTCGGCAAGCGCTAATAGTGCGATTGAACAATGTAATTTTTGCACATTGTTACACTGGGCTAGAGTCGTGATTATTGTGCAAGGCAGTATAATTCGGGCGCTTCAAGGCCGGTAACGCGCCTTGAATAAACGCCAGATGGTTGCCCATGGTCGCCGATGGTTTCTTCAAGGCACGTGCAGAAAACTTAAAACTACGGAGAGCGTCGAGCGATGGAGGAATTACTAACCCAGCTACTTTCTTTTGTGAAAGGCATCTGGAAATACCGCTGGCATGCAGTTGCCATCGCATGGGCCGTCCTGACGATCGGATTCATCAAAGTCTACAGCATGCCGAACGTGTATCAGTCTTCGGCTAGAGTCTACGTAGATACCCAGACGATTCTAAAACCGTTGCTTTCTGGAATGACGACGCTGCCCAACGTCGAGCAACAGGTTGCCATCATGAGCCGCACGCTGATCAGTCGGCCGAACGTCGAGCGGGTAATCCGCATGGTCGATCTCGATTTAAAAACCGAATCCGTGAAGGACCATGAAAAGCTGGTGCAGCAATTGATGTCGCAAATCCGGATTTCAGGTACCTCAAGCGACGACATTTACTCCATTTCTTATACCCACGAAGACCCGAAAGTCGTGAAAAACGTTGTGCAGGCGCTACTTACGATCTTTGTTGAGGGTAGCTACGGCGACAAGAAGCAGGATTCTGCCAAAGCGGTGAAATTTATCGAAGAGCAGATCAAAGATTACGAAAACCGGTTGATCGAGGCAGAAAATCGTCTGAAGGAATTCCGTCTTAAAAATGGCGAGTTGTTAACGCGCCAAGGCGGCAATTACGGTGGAAAACTGGAAGAACTCAACGAGAATCTCAACCAGGCGAAACTTGACCTGACTGAAGCGGAACAGGCACGTAATGCAATTCGCATGCAAATTGCTGGCGAAGAGCCCAAACCTGGTGCAGGCCCTAAATCGATCGTCAACCCTGAGATAGATGGTCGTCTCGATGCATTGAACAAGAATCTCGACGCCTTGCGGCTGCAGTATACAGATCAGCATCCAGACATCGTATCGACCAGACGTCTGATCACGCAACTCGAAGCGCGCAAGGTCGAAGAAGCGAAAACTCGCAAGGCTGGCGGCGACGGTGGGCGAACGTATTCACCGGTCATGCAGCAGTTGAAAGTGGCGATGTCGGATGCGGAAGCGCGGGTTGCCTCAATGAGAGCCCGCTACGACATTTATTCGGCTCGCATTGCCCGCTTGAAAGAAGCCAGTCAGATCGGCCCTGAGATCGAATCGCAATTGTCCCAACTCAACCGCGACTACGAAATCAACAAGGGGAATTACGAGAAATTGGTCGCCAGCCGTGAGGCTGCGAAGCTTTCCGGAACGATCTCCTCGACCACCGAGATGATGAATTTCCGTATTGTCGATCCACCGATCACCCCTTCGACACCAATCGGACCGAATCGGCCGTTGTTGCTCTCGATCGCATTTGCCGCAGCGCTTGGCGCCGGTCTTGTCGGTGCCTTGGCGATGAGCCAGATCCGCCCGACCTTCATGACGCAAGGTGCCTTGCGTGAAGACACAGGCTTGCCGGTACTAGGTTCGATCTCGCTTAATTCCAGTGGACAGGAAATTGCACGTCGCCGACGCAACATCATGGCACTCAGTCTGGCAGTGGGACTGATGGTGGTGCTGTATGCGGGATCGATGATCCGAATGTTAATGAAATTTTGAGTTGCAACACCAAGCAGGACACCGGCTGCGGCAATAACTCTCGCGCCGACTTGATAGATGAATGGGAGAACGCGTGAGCATTATCGAAAAAGCAGTAACCAGGCTTGGCAAAACCAAAGCCGATGCTGCGGTAAACCCGGCACACCCACCGGTACCACAGGCAGAAAATTCGCCGGAGGTAAGCCGCACCGACGTTGTAGCTCCGGGAATGAGTCATGCCCACGCACCCATACCGCCCACTTCGATGCTCGCAGATTCTCCCGTTGAAGTATTTTCCGAGCCTGCCCTGCCTAAACGATCTTTCATTGCCAAAGATCGCCAGCAGCCGGCCAAGAAAGTAGAAATCAACCTGGAGCGCCTGGCCGCCAATAACATGGTGACCTCCGACGGCGGTCGGGTCCCGGTCGCTGAAGAATTTCGCGCAATCAAGCGGCCTCTGATCGAAAATGCCTTTTCGCAAAATGGCCGGCCGGTCAGCCGCAACAACCTGATCATGGTCACGAGCGCACTGCCGGGCGAAGGCAAGACTTTCACCGCCATCAATCTGGCGATCAGTATTGCAATGGAACTCGACCATACCGTCTTACTGGTCGATGCAGACGTCGCGCGCCCTTCTATCCTGCGCACGCTCGGCCTGAAGTCGGAAGCCGGCCTGATGGATGTACTGCTGGACAGTAAGCTTGACATATCGGATGTGCTGCTGAAAACGAATATCGACACGCTCACCATACTGCCTGCTGGCAAGAGTCATCGGCACGCCACCGAACTGCTGGCTAGCCAGACAATGAGTGCCTTGCTAGATGAAATCGCATCCCGCTATCCCGACCGAATCGTGATTTTCGATTCGCCACCACTGTTGCTCACCTCCGAGGCGCGCGTACTGGCGAGCCAGATGGGACAAATCGTCGTCGTCGTCGAAGCAGAAGCTACGACGATGCATGCCGTGAAAACAGCATTGAGCCAGCTCGAAGCGTGCAGCAACGTCAATCTCGTCTACAACAAGGCCCGAAGTTTTCCTGGGCAAGGGAATTATGGCCACTATTACAGTTAAGTTCGCCCGACGCCGTGCATGGCGTCGCGGCGTACGACCAATCGTTTCAGCCGTCGGCACTCTGATGCTGGCCTGCGGGCCGGGTGCCTCTTCAGTGGCTCAAGCCGCCGAATGGCGTTTCACACCTACCGTCAATCTTTCCGAGACCTATTCCGATAATATTCGGCTGGCCACGCGCGGCAACGAAGAAAGCGATTTTGTCACGCAGATATCGCCCGGTTTCACGCTCACCAACGACGGCCCCCGTCTGCAGGTACGCGCCAACTACGCCCTCCAGGCGCTCTTGTATGCGGACAGCGACACATCGACTTCGCTATCGAATTTATTCGATGCAACGGTGCGCGGCATGTTGGTGCGCGATCTGCTCTATTTCGACGCCCGAGGCTCGATCGGCCAGCAAAACATCTCGCCTTTCGGTGCTCAGTCGAGCAGCAACGTCAATGTCAATCCGAACCAGGCCGAAGTCCGCACTTATAGCGTCAGCCCTTATTTGGTTCACCGCTTCGAAAACCTGGCGACGGCACAGCTACGCTACACCCACGAATCGTTCAGCACCAGCAGTACCGACAATACGACCTCGGACTTGATTTCCAATACCAATATCGATCGCGTCGCGCTGGTGGTCAATAGTGGGCCAGCATTTCGCGTGTTCGCCTGGGGTGCGCAGGCATCGACCGAACGCAACGATTTTTCCGGTATCGATTCGGTTCAGCGCAGTAATATCAGCGGTAACGCCGCATATATATTGAATCCGGCTCTACGTCTGACGACCACGTTAGGCTACGAAAAAGAAACGTACGAAACGCCGGGCGATCAGCCGCAGGGTGTGTATTACAACGGCGGCTTCATCTGGACGCCTAACCCTCGCACCAACGTTATGGCTACGGTCGGGCGCCGCTATTTCGGCGAAACTTTTTCGCTCGCGGCATCGCACCGCTCGCGCCGCACCATTTTCAGCGTGAATTACAACGAAGACGTAACGACTTCGCAGGCACAGTTCATCGGCACTTCGCTGGTCAGCACCTCCGACCTCCTCAATCAGCTATATTCCGACCGCATCGCCGATCCGGCTGCACGTCAGCGGGTGGTCGATGCAATCATTCTGCAAACCGGCCTGCCGGCAGGATTGTCGGTACCGGTCAATGCCGTGACCAACCGCTTTTTCCTTCAAAAAAGTTTGCAGGCTTCCGCGGCATTCAGCGGCAGACGCAATACGATAGTTACCACGCTTTTCAATACCCGGCGCGAAGCGACCTCTTCGCAGCAATCGCAAGGTTCGCTGATCGGCTCCCAACTCGCTGCTTTGGAAGACAATAGCCGACAGTTCGGTGCCACGGCACTCTGGAATTTGCAGATGTCGGCACGCACGAGTGCCAATGCCGACGTTAGCTACACACGCTCCAAAGCAGTCGCCGCCGACCAAGGCAGCACCACCAAGACAGCGCGCCTGGCGCTCACTACCGCATTCCAGCCGAAGCTTCGTGGCAACCTGGAATATCGCCGATCGCAGCAGGATTCCGATTTTCTAGGGGGCGACATTCGCGAGAATGCCGTCACCGCCTCCCTGCTCATGCAGTTTTAATGGGCGACTACAGCGATGTATGAATCTTTCTACGGCTTGACGGCCAAGCCCTTCCAACTAAAGCCCGATCCTTCGTTTTATTTCGGTAGCAAAGGCCATAAGCGGGCCATGGCCTACCTGGAATACGGCCTGTCGCAGGGTGAAGGCTTCATCGTCATCACCGGTGAAGTCGGTGCGGGCAAGACGACATTGGTGCGCAATCTGTTTCGTGAGCTCGATTCGGACAAGATTCTGGCTGCGCAAATCGTCAATACCCATCTCAATTCCGACGATACGCTGCGCATGGTCGCCGGTGCGTTCGGCCTGCCTTTCGAAGGTGCCACCAAAGCGTCCCTACTGACCCGCGTGGAGCAATTTCTACGTCAATGCGATATGCGCGGGCAGCGCGCGTTGCTGGTGGTCGACGAGGCACAGAATCTAAGTCCGCAGACGGTCGAAGAACTGCGCATGCTGTCGAATTTCCAGACCGACGACAAGTCGCTGCTGCAGACCTTCCTGCTCGGTCAGCCGGAGTTTCGCAAAACACTATTGAGCCCGGAAATGCTGCAATTGCGGCAACGGGTGATCGCCACCTATCATCTCGGGCCGATGGACGCCGAAGAAACCCGTACCTACATCGAGCACCGGTTGCACACAGTCGGCTGGAGCGGCAATCCGTCGATTTCCGATGAAGCATTTATCGAAATTCATGCTTTTACCGGTGGCATTCCGCGCAAGATCAACACTCTGTGCGACCGGCTTTTCCTGATGGGATACCTGGAAGAATTGCAGGCGTTTTCGGTCGCGGAAGTCCAGGAAGTTACCAAAGATATCGAGCGTGAATTTGACGTTCCGGCCGAAGCCGAGCACGGCGACCTGATGCCGTTGCGCGATTTTTCTGCGACATCGCTGACGGATCAGCCGCGCATCGACCTCGACATCATGGACGAACGTCTGTCGCGCATCGAGCGATCGGTGGTGTCGGTGCTGGATGCACTGCGAAAGATCTTGTCGTCGCCGCGGATGAAAAACCAGGTCAACGAACCCAATCCGTAAACACGACCCGGACCAACCAGGAAAGCCCATGTCATGACGACGCTTGCAAGCAATCGCAACGCCAATATCGCCAGCACTAAGCCTCAGGCAACCGCATTGTCGGCCACGCGCATCCGCAATGCCATGACGATCGATGTCGAAGATTATTTTCAGGTGTCGGCTTTTGCACCCTACATCGCCCGCGACTCCTGGCCCACGCGTGAGTGTCGCGTCGAAGCCAACATCGACCGCATCTTGGCAATTCTGGCTACCGGCAATGTCACAGCAACTTTTTTTACCCTCGGCTGGATCGCCGAGCGTTATCCGGCAATGGTCAAGCGCATCGTCGCCTGTGGCCATGAATTAGCCAGCCATGGTTACGGCCATCTGCGCGCCTCCGATCAGGATCATGCCGAATTTACGAACGATATCGTGCGTAGCAAGGCACTGTTGGAAGATATCGGCGGACAAGCGGTACTGGGTTATCGGGCACCGAGTTTTTCAATTGGCGCGCGTAACCTCTGGACCCTCGACGCCCTGCTCGAAGCGGGTTACCGCTACAGCTCGAGCATTTATCCGATCCAGCACGACCATTACGGCATGCCGGATGCACCACGTTTCGCCTTCTATCCGAACGGCAAAGATACATTGCTGGAAATACCGATTACCACCGTGCGCATCATGCAGCGCAACCTGCCTGCAGGCGGAGGCGGCTATTTCCGTCTGCTGCCGTACTCGGTATCGCGCTGGCTGATGCAGCGCGTCAATCGCGACGATAAACAAGCGGCGATCTTTTATTTTCATCCTTGGGAAATCGATCCCGGCCAGCCGCGCCAGCCAGATATCGGCTTCAAGACCCGATTCCGGCACTATGTCAATCTGAGCCGGATGGAAAACCGCATCAAGGCGCTCACACGAGATTTCGAGTGGGACCGCATGGACCGTATCTTCCTTGGTAACCAAGGTACCGGGCAATGAGCGCAGTGCCTTCCGCCGACGGCGACGATGCGCTGACAGTGCGGTTGATGCAGACCGGTGACACGCAAAAATGGGATGCCTTCGTGCAGACCTGTACGGAAGCGACCTTTTTCCACCGCGCCGGCTGGAAGCGCGTGATCGAAGGCGCCTTCGGCCACAAGACTTGGTTCTATCTGGCAGAAAAAAATGGCGAGATCCTTGGTGTGTTGCCGCTGTGTCAGATCAAGAGTCCGGTGTTCGGTCATTCCTTGAGTTCGTTGCCATTTTGCGTCTATGGCGGTATCGCCGCCGTCTCCGACGAGGCGCGCGCACTGTTGGATCAAACTGCGCAGACGCTGGCTAAAAAGCTTAAAGCCGGGCACCTGGAATACCGCAGCATCGTCTCGGCGCATCCGGGCAACCCGGCATGGCATGCGAAGGCGTTGTATGTCACATTCCGCAAAGCCATTAGCGACGACGACGAAGCCAACCTGAATGCGATTCCTCGTAAACAGCGGGCGATGGTTAGGAAAGGTATCAAAGCCGGTCTGACCGCTGAAACCGACCAGAATATCGATCGCTTCTTTTTGGCTTATTCGACCAGCGTGCATCGCCTCGGCACCCCGGTATTTTCGAAAAAATATTTTCGACTGCTCAAGGAAGTGTTCGGCGAAGATTGTGAACTCCGGATCATTCTCAAAGACCGGCAAATCGTAGCCGCCGTGATGAGCTTTTACTTCCGCGATGAAGTCGTGCCCTACTATGGCGGCGGCATGCCTGCAGCACGCGAATATGCCGGCAACGATTTCATGTATTGGAATTTGATGCAGTTCGCCGCTGCACGCGGCTGCCGCATGTTCGATTTCGGCCGCAGCAAGCTCGGTACCGGTGCTTACGACTTCAAGAAAAACTGGGGCTTCGAAGCCCAGCCGCTGGAATATGAATATCAGTTGCACGCTTCCAAGGCCGTGCCGGACAACAATCCGTTGAATCCAAAGTTTCAACTGTTCATCAAGCTCTGGCAAAAAATGCCACTGCCGCTGGCCAATATCATCGGCCCGCATATCGTCAAGGATCTGGGTTAGGCACGTGGAGAACCTGCTGCTGCTTGTCCACCGCATACCCTATCCGCCCAACAAGGGCGACAAAATCCGTTCCTACCATCTGTTAAAGCATCTGGCACAGCGCTACCGCGTACATCTGGCAACCTTCGTCGACGACGCCGACGACTGGCAGCACGTACCGCGTGTCGAGGCATTGTGTGCAGAGAGTTATTTCGCGCCCCTGAAGCCTCGCTCGGCGCGAGTGCGCAGTCTCGGTGCATTGCTGTCGAATCGTTCCCTGTCTCTCGAGTACTACCGCGACCGCAACATGCAGGCCTGGGTAGATGAAGTAATGCAGCGCCAGCAGATCGGTCGCATCCTGGTGTTTTCATCAGCCATGACGCAATACGCGGAGCGATATAGTAACGCCCGCCGGGTCGTCGATTTCGTCGATGTCGATTCCGACAAATGGCGTCAGTATGCGCAGCAGAAACGCTGGCCGATGAGCTGGCTGTACCGATACGAAGCTCGGCAACTGTTGCGCTACGAGCGGCATGTCGCCGCCACTTGCGATACGTCGTTGTTCGTTTCCGAGCCGGAAAGCCGGCTGTTCAAGTCTCTGGCTCCGGAAAGTGCGCGGCGCATCGGCTACTTCAACAACGGCGTCGATACCGAGTATTTTTCACCGGCGAAGACATACGACAATCCTTATCCAGCCGCAGGACAAGCAGTGGTTTTTACCGGTGCAATGGATTATTGGCCGAACATCGATGCCGTGAAATGGTTCGTCGGCGAGGTATTACCAGCACTACGCCAGGCGTCCCCGCAAGTCGTTTTCTACATCGTCGGTGCCCGACCGTCTTCAGAGGTGCAGGCGCTGGCGCAAACGGCTGGTGTCGTCGTCACCGGTACCGTGCCGGATGTGCGCCCCTACCTTGCCCATGCCGCAGTGGCGGTGGCGCCATTACGGGTGGCACGTGGCATTCAGAATAAAGTGCTCGAGGCGATGGCGATGGCCACACCGGTGGTGGTATCGGCGCAGGCACTCGAAGGCATCGATGCCGCGCCCGAAACCGAATTGATCCTGGCGTTGGATGCCCGACAATTTACAACCGCGATTCAAGCGTTGTTGACAACGCCTGACCCGGCTTTGGGTATTGCAGCACGTGCACGCGTGGAGCAGGACTACAGTTGGGCGAGTAATTTGGCACGGATCGACGAGCAGCTCGAGGCAGATACCAGCACATCGCCGGCGGATATTTCGGTAAGCCCGTTAGCAAGCCCGGCAGCGAGTGCATCAGCAGGCCCGTCAACCTCTGCAACCCAACCAGGATGATTGTCGATGCAGCTTAATGAAACGCTTGTCGGTGGTAAGGAAATGCCGGGCGAACGCAGTTTGCCTGGACTGCCGGTATCGACCGTTCTACTGATCGCCTGTGCATTTCTGGTGCCGGTGCTGTTCTATTTCGGCACTGCCAGATCCATGGTTGCCATCTGGGACAGTTCAGAAACCTTTGCCCACGGCTACATCATTTTGCCCATCAGTTTATGGCTGGTCTGGCGTCGTCGCGCAAATTTCAGCCTGCTACCGCCTACTCCGTACTGGCCGGCACTGCTGTTGTTGCTGGCAGTGGGCTTCGGCTGGCTGCTGGCACGGATGGGTGAAGTGCAGGTGGTGATGCAATATGCGTTCGCAGCGATGTTTCCCGTCATTGCACTGGCGATCCTCGGGCGGCGGCTCGCCTGGTCGTTGGCCTTTCCGCTGTTGTTTCTGCTGCTGGCGGTGCCGTTCGGTGAAATTTTCATCGATCCGCTGATCTCTTTTACTGCCGATTTTACAGTCTGGGCATTGCAAGCTACAGGCATACCGGTACTACGCAACGGTACCCGGTTCGATATTCCCAGCGGTAGTTGGTCGGTGGTGGAAGCTTGCAGCGGCATCCGCTATCTGATTTCGTCGGTCACTCTGGGCTGCTTGTACGCCTACCTCACTTATCGTTCAACCACGCGCCGGGCATTATTCATGGTCATGGCGGTGGTAGTGCCGATCATCGCAAATGGCTTGCGCGCCTACATGATCGTAATGATCGGGCATCTGAGCGGCATGACTGCAGCGGTCGGCGTCGACCATCTGGTGTACGGCTGGTTCTTTTTCGGGCTGGTGATGTTCCTGCTGTTTTGGGTCGGCAATTTCTGGCGCGAAGATCAGGACGATACACCGGCCGCAACCTCTGTCATTGCAGCGCAAGCGGCTGCAGGCGCATCGAAAGCGGTAGGAATTGCTGGATCAGCGACAGCTTCCAAGCGCATCGCGGCAATGACCGTGGCAATCGTCGCCGTCATGGCGATCTGGCCACTGTATGCGCGTTACAGCGACCATGTCACTGCCAGCGCCGGGCGAGTCCAGCTCAACATGATCGCTAGCAACTGGGTGCCGACACCGGCATTCTCACCATGGGTGCCGGTCTTCGCGCCAGCCGAGGCACGTATCGGTACGGTGTCGAAGTCCGTCGCCGAAAACGGCGCAGCGGCGCTACCGGTCGGCATGACGGTGCTGTATTACCGTAACCAAACCAACGGTAAATCGCTCATCAGTTCATCCAACCGTTTGGTAAGCGAAAAAGATGTGATGCATCAGCTGCGTTCCGGAAAACGTCTCGAAACCGTCGGCACGCGCATGCTCGGCGTACGCGAATCGGTCTTGCAAGGGCCGGATGGCGCGATACTGGTGTGGCAGTGGTACTGGGTCGGCAATCAATTTACGGCGAACGACTATGTTGGTAAATTGTTGCAGGCAAAAGATAAGCTGCTGTTGCGGGGCGACGACGGTGCTGCAGTACTGCTATCGACGCCGCTGACGACAAATGACGAGCAGGCACGCGCGCCGTTGCGCGCCTTCTTGGGCGCGCACCTGCCGGCAATCGAGGCGACGCTGGTCGCCGCCCGGAGCCGTTAAAATGCAGCAGGTTGGCAAAACGCCCGTTGATGCACAGGGCACACCGGAATTGCCGCTCGTGATGCATCTGTTATACCGCCTCGATTTCGGTGGGTTGGAAACGGTGCTGGCGGAATGCGTCAACCGCATGCCGGCCGACCGTTATCGTCATGCGATCGTGTGCCTGGCCGATTACACGGCATTTTCTGAAAAAATCACCCGGCCGGGCGTGGCGATCATCGCGCTGCACAAGCCACCCGGCCTAGGTTTGGGTGCGCACTGGAAATTGTGGAAGCTGGTGCGCGAGCTGCGCCCGACGATACTGCATACCTACAATATCTCTGCGGTGGAATACGCTTTCACCGCTTCCATGGCCGGTGTGCCGATCTGCGTACATGCCGAACATGGCCGGGATCTGAGCGACCTGCATGGAAAGAACCGTAAGCACAATCTGCTGCGACGATGGATGACGCCGTACATCGATTGCTTCATTCCGGTATCGCAGGATTTGAAGCACTGGTTGCGGGAAACGGTTGGCATACCCACGGATAAAAATCTTGTTATTAACAACGGTGTCGATACCAGTAATTTTCGACCGCGGACCGATACCGCCACCGATGCGCACGTTCGCACTCATGCTGTCGAAGCTGCGGCGCAAAAAGAATTCATCGTCGGAACCGTCGGGCGCATTCAAAATATCAAGAATCACAAAGGTTTGGTAAGTGCTTTCCTGCGCCTGCTGGCGTTACTGCCTGCCTATCGCGAACAGTTGGTGCTGACGATCGTCGGCGACGGCCCGTTGATGGCCGAGTTGCGAACCCAGGTCGAAGCTAGTGGCGCTACCGACCGCATCAGGCTACTCGGCGCACGCTCCGACATCGCCGACCTCATGAGCACCTTCGACGTATTCGTGCTGCCTTCCTTCAACGAAGGTACACCGATCACATTGCTGGAAGCGATGGCGTCCGGGTTGCCGGTTATCGCATCGCGGGTCGGTGGCATTCCCGATGTCGTACAAGACCACGAATCAGGCATGCTGGTGTCAGCCACCGATCACGAAGCGATTGCCGCTGCACTGGCCGGTTATTTCAACGATCGGCAACTGGCGCGCTCGCATGGCATGGCCGGGCGTGAAGTCATTGAAAAAAACTATAGCATCAATGCCATGATCACGAACTACATGGCGCTTTACGACGCCCTCTGCTTGCGCAAATTGCGCCTGTCTTCTTCTCGAAAGGTGTTGCCTTCATGTGCGGAATAGTCGGCATTTTCGATACCCTCGGCTTTCGTGAGATCGATCCGGCGCTGGTATCGCGCATGAACCAGACGCAGCACCATCGCGGGCCGGACGAAGGCGATGTCTATACCGAGCCAGGCATCGGCTTCGGCCACCGGCGTCTGTCGATCATCGATCTGTCTTCCGGGCAGCAGCCGTTGTTCAATGAAGACCACAGCGTGGTGGTCGTGTTCAACGGCGAGATCTACAACTATGCGCAACTGATGGAAGAACTGCTGGCACTGGGCCACACGTTTCGCACCCGCTGCGATACCGAGGTGATCGTCCACGCCTGGGAACAATGGGGTCAGGCTTGCGTGGAACGCTTTCGCGGCATGTTCGCCTTCGGACTGTGGGACCGTAACCAGCAAACATTTTTCATGGCGCGTGACCGGCTCGGCGTCAAGCCTCTGTATTACGCGATTCTGCCGGATGGCCGGCTGGTATTCTCCTCTGAACTCAAAGCGCTTCGGGCGATACCGGAATTGCCGCGCAAGATCGACCCGCGCGCAGTCGAAGATTATTTCGCCTTCGGCTACGTGCCCGAACCGAAAACCATCTACCAGGACGTACTAAAGCTTTCGCCCGGCTTCAGGCTTTGCATCAAAACCGGTGAAACGGTGCCGCCCCCGTCAGCCTACTGGGATATTCCATTCGCCATGCATGCGCCGATGTCCGAGCGTCAAGCCGGTGAAGAATTGATCGAGCGCCTACGCGAGGCGGTGAAGATTAGACTGGTTGCCGAAGTGCCGCTGGGCGCATTTCTTTCCGGCGGTGTCGATTCCAGCGCAATCGTAGCCATGATGGCCGGTTTGATGAAAGAACCGGTCAACACCTGCTCCATCGCCTTCAACGACCCGAAATACGACGAATCACAATACGCCGAACAGATCGCCCGGCAGTACGGCACCAATCATCATACCGAGACGGTCGATACCGACGATTACGCCTTGCTCGACACCCTGGCTGCGCTCTACGACGAACCCTATGCCGATAGTTCGGCGATTCCAACTTACCGCGTTTGCCAGCTCGCTAGAAAGCGTGTGACGGTCGCGCTCTCCGGGGACGGTGGCGATGAAAACCTCGCCGGTTACCGGCGCTATCGCTATGCGATGGCAGAAAACCGAGTGCGTTCGCTGCTGCCTTCTGCATTACGAAAACCGCTCTTCGGCACGCTCGGCAAACTGTATCCCAAAGCCGACTGGGCACCGCAAATGTTTCGTGCCAAGACGACGTTCGAAGCATTGTCGCGCGACCTCGTGGAAGGTTATTTTCATGGGGTGTCGATCATGTCCGATGGCTTGCGGGCCAAGGTTTTTTCCACGCGTTTTCGCCAGGACCTGCAGGGATACCGCGCCATCGACGTCATGCGCGAACACGCGCAGAAGGCACCGACCGACGAGCCGCTTTCCCTCATCCAATACCTGGATATGAAAACCTATCTGCCCGGCGATATTCTGACCAAGGTCGACCGCGCGAGCATGGCACATGCCCTGGAAGTACGGGTACCGCTGCTGGATCACAAACTGGTGGAATGGATTTCCGGCTTAGCCCCGTCCTTGAAACTACAGGGCAGCGAAGGTAAATACATCTTTAAAAAAAGCCTGGAAGCGCATCTGCCTGAAGACATACTGTATCGAAATAAACAGGGGTTTTCAGTACCGCTGACCAGTTGGTTTCGCGGGCCGCTGCGCCAGCGCGTGCGAGATGCCCTGCTCGGGCCGGCACTCGCCGACACCGGCATATTCGATACTGCTTTTCTAGCCGAAATGGTCGAGCAGCATCAATCCGGGTTGCTGGACTATACCGCTGCGATCTGGAGTCTGTTGATGTTCGAGGCATTTCTGCGCAACGAAAGCGCATAGCCGAGGAAGACGATGAATCTTGAAACATCTGACGGCAATGCGGCCGCCCCAGGTACCCGTCTGGCAAATTTCATACGGCGCTATGCACTGCTCGCCATCCTTCCAGTGTTACTGCTCGGTTCTTATTACAGTTTCTCGCACCATGTCGTCAACCGTTCCCCCGGCGAAACCGGATCGGTTGCCTTGAGTCTGTTGAACGAAGGTGTGATGGCAGACCCATATCTGATTCCGACCGGGCCTACGGCCCACACTGCGCCCGGCACCGTTGGCTTGCTAGCGATCACATATGCAATGTTCGATGGCAACACATCCTCCGCACGCATTGCTCAAAGTGTCTTGGCACTTTCGTTTTATATGGGCGGCGTATGGCTGGTAATAACTTATTGCCGCCAACAGCAACTCCGCCTGCCCGGACTGATCGGTGCGTTAATGCTTACCTGCGTTTTGCCGGTGCATCTGTACGCCACCATCGTTTTCTGGCGCCAGTGGGATCAACCTGTTTCGGCATTGTTGATCATGGCGCTCTTACTAGCCTGGACCATGCCGCGCGCGCTGCACGAACGGCCTTACACGCGGGCAATCGCGATTGCGTTAATCGGTGGCATCGGCGGGCTGTTCGCGCCGATCCTGCCGATCATCGCTTGCATTGCCGAGTTGCATCTGGGATGGAGAAGCCGCGCCTGGCGTCCCGCAGTCGTCGGCACGGTATTGATCTTTCTGTCTCTCGTGCCGTGGGCGGTGCGCAACCAGCAGATGTTGGGTAGCGCCATCCTGACACGCTCGAACTTCGGTCTCGAACTC
The DNA here is from genome assembly GCA_040385645.1 of Pseudomonadota bacterium. Lineage (GTDB taxonomy): Bacteria > Pseudomonadota > Gammaproteobacteria > Burkholderiales > Burkholderiaceae_D > JANXSS01. The sequence goes on along the minus strand of JAZKGZ010000006.1, from coordinate 136,605 downwards.
GCCGTGGGTAACCATACCGGTGCGACCGGCACTTACACGCTGGCAGGTGCCCCGGCAATTCATCCCTACAATTACGTAGATGCGGCACAGCGCTTGGCAACAATCGGCGAAGTCGCTTATATGGCGGAGATGAAGCAGCGTGCGATGGGCTGGATCACCGCCAACCCGGAAGCGTTTTTCAAGCTGAGTGTGACGCGGGCCCGTTTGCTGTTTTTCCCGCAAACGGTCGATGGCGATCCGTTGTTTTCCTGGGCCAAGCGAATGGTGGTGTGGGCAACCAGCTTGCTGATGTTCGGCATGCTTCTGGTCGTTTTCCTGATGCGGCTGCCTGTGCTGCCCTGGATCGCCTGCGTCTTATTGCCCGTCGGGCCATATATCTTGACCCATGCCACCCAACGCTACGCGTTTCCCACCTACTTTGCGGCAGTGTGCCTGATTGCGACCGGTATCGACGCGCTGGCGAGGCACCGTCGCCAGCGCCTGCGAACCGCCTGACGTTTCCATTGCTTTCGTTATTTATTGCTAGAGTCGAAAAGCAAAGATTTTATAACCGAAAAAACTGAAAGCCATCAACGCAATAGTCGACAACGCCACAGCCAGCAACGGCATGATGCCATTGAGTACTAACAGCGAATAAAGACCGAAATTAAGAACGCCGGAGGTCAGCGCAACGCTGGCGTAACGAAATAATTCGTTGCCGCTCGGACGTTCTGCCACGCGAAATGTGAGACGCCGATTGAGGAGCCAGGTGAATAGAATCGCCGCCGAAATCGAGGGAATCCTTGCCACGATCGGCGACAAACCAGCGCGCGACAGCAAATATACCAAGCCTGCATCGATTACGAACCCTGCCCCGCCCACGAGTAAGAAATGGACGATTCGGGTTAACCGTGCTGCACGTGCGCTCGACGATGCAATCAATGCTTGTCTTTCGAACGACCAAGCGAATACCCGAGATACTGCATCCGTTTCATTTCGAGCCGGCCACGGGCGACACTGTCCAGAACGAGCCCGGCACCGAATGCCACACCGGCCAACAAAATAATTCCGGTGACCAGAATCGCCGTTGGAATACGCGGTACCAGACCCGTTTGCATATACGTTTCAACCAGCGGAAACCCGAGCAGCCCCGCCATTAGCATCAGCAACAAAGCGATTACACCGTAAAACCTGGCCGGCTGAATTTCCTTGAAAAGCATGACAATCGTGCGCAGAATACGAAAAGCATCGTGAAAAGTCCGTAGTTTGCTGACCGAACCCTCCTGACGTGCGCCGTAATCGGTCTGAATTTCGGCAATCGGCATCCGCACCTGGCTGGCGTGTACCGACATTTCGGTTTCGATTTCGAAACCACTGGAAATTGCCGGAAAACTTTTGACGAAACGCCGTGAAAAAACCCGATACCCGGAAAAAATGTCGGTAAACAGCGGACCGAACAAACTGCGATAGATGCCGTTGAAAAGCTGGTTACCGAAGCCATGGCCGGCGCGGTGCGCATTGGCATACACGTTACGGCGCGTACCCACGACCATGTCGAGATGCTCGTCGATCAACCGTGTGATCATGCCGCCTGCAACCGACGGGTCGTAGGTACCGTCACCATCGGCCATGATGTAGACATCGGCATCGATGTCGGCAAACATACGACGCACGACATTGCCCTTGCCCGGCCACGGCTCGAGACAAACTATCGCGCCAGCAGCACGTGCCACTGCACTGGTATCGTCGGTGGAGCGGTTATCGTAGACATAGATCGTCGCTTGTGGCAACGCCCTGCGAAAATCACGGATGACCTGTGCAATCGATAATGCCTCGTTGTAACACGGGATCAAGACAGCGATTTCGACGGTATTGAGTGCAGGGGAAGGTGTGTTGGGTGCTATGAATGTATTGGGTGCGGAGTAAGGATTCGACTCAGTGTTCGAGCGCGTTTCGCCAGCCGGCATATCGGCTTTTCTAGGTACCTGTATCGCCTCGGAACGGATGGATGTCATCTTCTTCCCTCACTATATTGAATGTTGTCGTTATATTAATCTTAATCTGGTTTTCTGTGCTCAAATTCCAGCATCCTTGTGAGGACGGCGAAAGTTATCGAGCACAACAATCAATATAAATGGAAGCGCGGCCGATACCAAATAGAGATAACGTGCATCGCAAGCCATGTTGAAGACAAAAAAAGTCAACGAAAACAATAGGCAAGCGGTAGAAAGTCCCAATATCGCCGGTGATTTGGCGCGTCCGAATAATAATATTCCAGCTGCAACCACGCAGGCTGCAAGTGCAATCCAATGGCGCAAAAAGACTGCCAGTGGAGTTGGCCATTTCCCGATATCTGTGAACCTCAATGAAAGCGGTGCCACCCGCGCCTCCAACTGTAATTGCGTCACGATCTCCGGCGGATGCACCGATACCGGTGGGTAATGGGCCCAACAAGCGTAGGGCTTGCGCAAATTCAGCAGATATTCGAAGCTTGCCATATGGTGGGCCAACCAGGCTCTTGGATACTGCCGCACAGTTTCAAGCCACTGGTCGGTTAAAAGTTTCAAATCCGCTCCAGGCAATATATTGACGTAACGTTGACCGTTGTCTCGGACGCCCAATGCGTCGTAAATAATTGGATCGACACGATCTGGTTTGTAATGTTTTTCCAGCATCGATTTAAGATTGTCGGTATCGATATTTGCACGCTTCAACACATCGAAATTTGCGTTTGGTTCATGTTTCAGAATACCGGCCAGGTCGTAGATCATCAGTCTTTGCAGGTTTGCTCCCAAATTATCCGTGCCGACTTTCGAAAAAATTGCAATTGTGGCATTAGCTCCGACGATGGTCAGCAGAAAAGCCGCGGTGAGCGCCGAACTTAATAAAAGCGGACGATGCGCCGACACAGACGTGGGCGAATCTTTCGGTTGTAGCCAGAGCGCCATCAGCGCCGGCACCAGGACGACTGCATATTGATACCGGCACAAGCACGCGATTCCCAGGGCGACACCACATAGACAACACCGGATTAGATGGTGGCGATCGTCATGGCGACGTAGTAAAAGCATGAAACCTAAAATGATGAAATTGGTAGCAATAGTGTCTTTAAAAATCACACCACCCATGAGAAAAATCGTCGGCCATATGCACAGAAGAACGGCGACCGCTATAGAGACACCCAAACCATACTGAAGATAACGGAGTAAGTAATACGCGGCAAACCAAAAAGGAAGAATTTGAAACAGCAGCATCAGCGGTGCACCCACTACGATCTTTTCCAAAAAATGCCAGACAAAACCGATGAATGGCTGATGCTGTGAAACGAACGTCAATTCCCTTCCTTCGGCCAGATATCGCAGTGAATCGTAGGCCAGGTACCCCGGATAATGCAGAACGTACGTGAGCAACGCGCCCGAAAAAGCCGCTAGCGCCGGCCATAAAAATAAGTTTTTTTTCATCGAACGCATGTCATTCATCGGTTATCTGGGCAATATCGGGTACCGGCTCTTTATTCAAGTCACTGGTAAATTGACTGGTGGGTAGTTTTATGCGTGCTTCATTTGCTCAAACAGTTCGACCACTTTTTGCGCGTTGCCGAGCCAAGTGAGTTTTTGTTCGGCGATCGTTCGACGGGCGTTTTCGGCAATGCGTTGCCGAAGCAGTGGATCAGCACACAGCCGGTCGATTACCTCCGGCATCGAAGCCGGGTCGACAGGATCGAATAGCACGGCGTTGTGACCATCGGTCAGGATTTCTTCGATATTCGGCTGGGCCGGACCGATGATGGCTTTACCTAGCGCTAAATACTCGAACAACTTCAATGGCGACGCGTAGGCAACGACAGATGGCTGCAATGCGATGTCGAACGCAGCTACGTAACGGCTGACATCGTCGCGGTCGATGATGCCGGTGAACCGCACGCGCTCCGAGATACCGAGCGTTTTTGCCTGTTGCTCAAGCGCAGGGCGTGCGGGCCCGTCGCCGACGATCAATAGCGTACGGCTTGAATTTGGCGGGTCTTTGGCGATCATATCGACCACTTTGTCCAGGCCATGCCAATCGCGCACGAAGCCCGTGAATCCCAGTACTACGTTGCCCTGCAAGCCGAGTGCTTTCTTAGCGGCCTCGGTAGAAACGGGCTTGAAGCGGTTGCTATTGATGCCGTTTGGAATGACGCTAATGCGTTCGGGTGTCACGCCATAGGAAGCGACGACATCGGCCAGCACGCGAGTGACCGGCAAGACCCGGTCGGCATTGCACCAGGCGTATTTCTGTGACCAGCGCCCAAGACGTTTGAGTGACAAACCATCGTACTTCGCGCGTTCTTCGAGAATCGGTGCATTGATTTCCAAAAGCATCGGCAACTTATAGCGGCGGCTGATCCAGATGCCCGCCGGAAGAAAAAGGTTGTAACGCTCGTATAGGCAATCTGGCCGGTGTTGGCGCACTGCAGCGGCCAGGCGTCTGTAAGCCACTAGACTGTAGCCGAGTTCGGCCAATTCATAGATGAACTTCGGCAGGTGGCGTTTGAGGGAAGCGACCATGCCAGCGTCGGATCCGAATGCATCCTCGTCGGTGCCACCGGGCGCGACGACAATTACCTCATGCCCAAGCTCGCGTAACGCGCCGATCATTTCTTCGATGTGAACGTATTGACCGTCCTTCGAACGGGTGCGATGATGATAAAGAATTTTCATGGGTGAGGCAGGCGCAGTGCGCGGTGATCAAATGAAATTAGCCGCACGATTGTATGTGCTAATTGCCCCACACCACCTCAAATTTTCCTGATCAACGCGGAACGATGGCAAAACCCGGGCTGGTGGAATAATCTGGTTTGACGGTACGCGCATCGAAAATCGTCCAGGCTTTCTTTCCAGCAGCACCGCCCACATCCGCACCGTATGCGAGTGCCGGTTGCATATTGGAAGGGTAGCCGGCACTGGTCGCGGAGTAACCGGTCATTTCACCAGGCTTAAGCTTCAGGGCGCTGGCCATTTCTGGCGAGGCGCAAGCCATCGACGCAATTTCTGAAGAATTACTGGCTCGAAAAACCTCTCCAAGCGAAGTAAAAAATTCGGCATCCGCTTTGCTGCGCACTTTGACGGTGTAAGCCGCTCCCATGATCCAGCAGTATTGCGGATCCGTCATGCGGGAAATCGGAAATTTTGTTTTCCAGGCCAAAAGCGGCCGTGCCTGCTCGAAACCGAGCTCAGCCACATGCCCGATCGCCTGCGTGAAAAAGTCATCTTGCCAAAGAGCAATTGCAGTGTTGTTGTCGTATTCGAGTGCGTAACCGTTGGTGATGATGCCCAGCTTGTTAGCTTTTGGATTATTCGTGTAGGTACCGTTGTACCACTCCAGGTTATTCGCTAAAAATTGTCTGAAGTGCTTTTTCAGCGGATCGCTGTCAGGCGTGATGTAGGCCGCTTCACCAAGATTGCGCATGCTCCATGCCTGTCCCCTTACCTGATCCCACTTTACTAGGCCCTTAATATTATCCCGATATCCTGGGTTGGATTGAAACACGCTGTGCATAGTCCAAAACTGCAGTTCCTCCAGGTGATATACATCGCCGGTTACCAAGTACGGCACATAACTGAATGCAGGCTGATGCGCAGTGTCGGCCTCCTGCGGATTTTTACAGTCGCCGGCACATCCTGGAAAAGCCTCGAATTTTTTGGTGGCTGGGTTGAGTGTGTCGGTAGAACGCCCGAGCATCGTCATGTAAGGGTAATTCATCAGACTGACTGGCTTGCCAGTTGTTCGATCGCGAAAATGAATCGACCAGCTGCCTGCTAAATTGGCATTGCCGAGGGTGACTTCCTTGGCACGCGGGTCCATGCTAAGGAGGTAAGCCGCGGTCCAACCCGGCATTAGGCCGATATCCGGTCTGCCGCCTGTGGTAGGCATGTACGGCGTCGCCATTCCCGAACTCATCGGCGCAGCCCTTGCCTCATTCCAGTCGGCCTTCCAGCCGGCCAAAGTCGATTGCGAGATCGTCACGCGCCGGTCGTAATTCGGCACGGCCTTTGAGGCGATCAGATAAGCAGTATCGTGCATCAACTCGGGTTCGGCTAGAGCGTCGGCCCAAAAGGTTTTGCGCCAACGGGCATGGTGATAGTGGGTGAGCGCAGCTTTGCTATAGACACTCTTTTTATTGATGAGAAGATCAACATCGTAAGTAAAGTTACGCGGGTTCGGCTCGAACGCCCAATCGTTTTCGACCGAAACATCGACGCGCACCCGAACCGGATCACCTACTGCACGCAGGGCGAACCGTGCATGCAGATGTGGATGCTCGGCACCCGTCTCGGATTTAAACGGTGCCATCATCAGCCACTCGTTGACTAGCGGCCCTGCGAGCCAAGGCGTTTGCTGCGCAGCCTTCAAACCTTGCTCGGCCGAGGCTCGGTAAGTTTTCCCATCGACGACGATCACGACTTCGGCGCTAAACCCCGAGGCGATTACCTGCGCGCGCGTAGGTGCCGTCACCGCCGTTTCGACAGTTTTTGTTTTGACCAAGCGTATGATTTCTGTTCGCTTCGCAGCCAGAGTAGGCAATACTGCCGAGAGAACCGCATGTCGTATCGAACCGTCGTCGTGCGTCGCTTTTACGTCGAGCTGGAACGGCACCGTCGAATCGTTGGCGAGCCGAGCGGCTACGGTTTCGCCGTTTTTCAGAGCACCAACCGCAAACACTTGGCCGAACACGATCGGTACCCGCGTTTGCCCGACATTATTAGCGTTACGCACACGAATTTCCGGCAGAAGCGGATTCGCCGACACCGACAGAGAAAATTGAAATAAAGCAACAGTAGCGAGCCAGCATAGGCGTTTTATCAAAGCATTCGTCATATAAACCAAATCAGGTGAGAAATCGGGTGAGCAAACTGGGTGGATAGCAAAATCCAAATGTTTCATTGAATCTACAAAATCGCTAGAGCCGGCACTTGGTTCGGTAGGTTGTTATCGAGCCGCGCTACACTTAAGTAATGCATTGCATCAACCTTATCATCGACGTTGCCATTCTATTATGCGTGTAACGGTTTGATACCTTTGAGCACTCAAGATATAAATGAATAATGTTAGAATTTCGCGCCCTAGCCATGCTTGGCAAATTTACAACGATTTGGATGCCGCATTTGCGCTCCCCGTAGCAAATTTGAGCGCTAAGTGATTTGCTGCGGAAAAAATTTATAGGACAACAAGCATGCGCGACATCCTCATGTTTTGCATCATCTTCGGACTCGTGCCATTGATGTTGAAACGCCCCGCCATCGGGGCGCTGGTATTCATGTGGATGAGCATCATGAATCCCCATCGGCTGGCCTACGGCCCGGCGTATGATTTTCCATTCGCGGCGATGATTGCCATGGTCACACTAGTTGGCGCGCTGTTTACAAAAGAACCACGCAGGTATCCACTGACCCCGGTGACAGCATTATTAATCGTTCTCGCTTTATGGACGACGCTGACGTCATTTTTTGGGTTAATGCCGGATATTGTCTGGATCGAATGGAACCGGGTCATGAAAACGCTATTCATGGTCTGCCTGACGATTATGCTGGTCAACACCGAAAAAGATTTAAAGAAATTGATGTGGATACTTGGTCTGTCGCTTGGATTCTACGGCTTCAAGGGTGGTCTGTTCACCATTGCGTCTGGCGGCAGCTATCGGGTATGGGGACCGGACGGTAGTTATATCTATGAAAATAACTCCCTTGCTCTGGCACTGATCATGGCGGTACCTATTATCTGGTACCTGCGCCTGCAGGCCGAGCAGCGCTGGCTCAAGCACTCGCTGGAAGCGGTTGCAGTGTTGAGCGTGATATCGGCAGCAGGTTCCTACTCGCGCGGTGCGGCAATCGGCGGCGTCGCGATGATGGGGCTGCTGTGGCTGAAAAGCAGAAACAAGCTTGGCACCGGCCTGGTGTTGCTGTTGACCATTCCGATTGTGTTGCTGATCATGCCAGAGCAATGGACAGAGCGGATGACCAGCATCAGCAATTATCAAACCGACGAATCCGCGTTGGGTCGCATTAATGCCTGGTATTTTGCAATCGAGGTGGCTAAACAACATATTTTCGGCGGTGGATTTCTTGCCTTCCATCCCCACACGTTCATCACCTATGCGCCGATCCCGTGGGATTTCCATGCTGCGCATAGTATTTATTTCCAGGTACTGGGCGAACATGGCTATGTCGGACTAGGCTTGTATCTGGCACTGATTGTCGCGACCTGGCGAATGGCATCGCGCACGATCAAGGCATGCCGCAATCACACCGAATTGAAGTGGGCGAGCGATTTGGCGGCGATGTGCCAGGTAAGCCTAGTCGGTTATCTCGTCGGCGGCGCTTTTCTCTCGCTTGCTTACTACGATTACCTGTACTACATCATTGCCGCGCTCGTAATCACTGAGAAAATTTTAGTCGATAAGAAAGTGTTTAGCCGCGGAAGAGCGCCGATAGCGCGGCCAACACCGTCGAAAGACCGACCGGTCATTGCCAAGCCGGAGAATATGCATGCCCGATGATCGCCTGATCGGGCACTCGAGTGGTGCTGTTGCGCGCGCCTCCGTGCAGCAGTCGTCATCTGGTAAATTTTCGGTAGCACTCGCCAACGGCCTGTTCTCCCTGCTTTCTTCCGAAGGCCGTAGCGCACGGCTAACGGTACTGCTGTTTCATAAAGTGCCACATTCTGCAGACCCGCTCACGCCGACAGAGCCGTTACTGGCCCATTTCGAGCAAACGCTGGATTTTCTTCAGGAACACAGCAACGTGTTGCCGCTCGACGAGGGGATACGCGCGCTCGGGACGGGAAAGCTGCCGCGTAAAGCCGTAGCCATCACCTTTGACGATGGTTACGACGACTGGCTGCAGACAGTCAGCCCTGCACTGCGCGCACGCAACATGCCCGCTACTTTTTTCGTTACCACCGAGCAGTTGGGTGGGCCGGCACTTTGGCACGAACGTATTGTGGCGGCGGTGCGCGGCCTACCCGACATGGGTGCGCAACTGCCCTACGGATTCGGTAATTTTGCCGATTTGCGTACGTTGGAAAGCCGAATCAGGCTGGTTGCAGGCCTGACCGAGCGGATGAAATATGTTCCGCTACCAGAGCGGCTCGGTGCTGTGGAACTGCTGGAAGCACAGGCACAAACCGTGCTGACGCTGCCCAAGCCGTTCGATCATAACGCCGTGCGGGAGCTACATAATCTCGGTTTTACAATCGGCGGCCATACGGTGAGCCACCCGATCCTCAACGAATGCAGCGACGAACACGCTCTGCAGGAAATCGGTGGCTGCAAGGAAGAATTGGAATCGATCATCGGTGGCAAAGTCAATCTGTTTGCTTACCCAAATGGCCGCCCGGTGATGGATTACGACGCCCGTCACGTAGCGATGGTAAAAGCCTGTGGCTACCAAGCTGCCGTAGCCACCAGTACCGGTAGCGCCAGCCGTAAATCCGACATTTTTCAATTGCCGCGTTTTTCGCCCTGGGGTACGACGCAGGTGCGCATGGCGCTGCAACTGGCACGTAACGTCCTGGTGCAGGAGCGTGCGGTATCGGTAGCCGTGGCGCAGGATCTGAAACGGCAGACACCGGTGCGTTGCCTGCTGGTGTCGAGTACCTTTGCCCCGGTACACGGCGGCTCGGCGGTGGTGTATGAAAATCTCTGCCTGCACATGCCACAAGACAGCATCAGGGTGCTCACAGCCAAAAAGAACTACAGCAACAATCAAGAAATTCCGGGATGGCGTACCCATGACGACGCCGTCGATTTTCCGGTGGAACGGATCGATCTGCTGCGTCCGCTCATGCAGCATCGGCCACCGGCAAATATTTTGGTTTCGCTGTACCGCTTCGCTTTGCAGGATGTCGCACTCTATGTACGGGTTTTTCTGGCAGCGGCGCGCATCGTGCACCGCCACCGAATCAATGTCGTGTGCATTGGTGAACTGGTCACGGGTAGCTGGCTCGGCATCGCCTTGAAAAAAGTATTCGGGACGCGGCTGATTCTCTATATTCATGGCGAGGAAATCACGACGGCTACCGGTGGGCGATTGCACGGCAACAAGCGCCGGCAGTATCTGCACGCAGCCGACAAGATCGTTGCCGTCAGCTCGTTCACCTGCGATGCCCTGACCCGGGAAATGGGCATCCCGCCGGATCGCATCATGCTCATTCAGAACGGGGTGGACGTCGACCGCTTCACGCCGGGTGTAAAAAGTCGCACCCTCCTTGAGCGCTACCAACTGGATGGTAAAAAAGTGGTGCTCACGCTCGGCCGCCTGGTACAACGAAAGGGTGCCGACATGGCAATCCGTGCCATGGCACGCATCTTGAAGGCACGTACCGATGTGCATTATCTAATCGTCGGCGACGGTGAATTGCGCCCCGAACTCGAACGCATCATCGAGCAGGAGGGCGTAACTGGGCAAGTGACTTTGGTCGGTACGGTGTCGGAAAGCGAACTGGTGGAATATTTCCGCGTGTGCGATGTGTTTCTGATGCCCAATCGCACCCTCGCCGACGGCGACACCGAAGGATTCGGACTCGTGTTTCGGGAAGCCAATGCCTGCGGAAAACCGGTGATCGGCGGTCGTGCCGGCGGCGTGGTCGAAGCCGTGGTGGATGGCGAATCCGGCTTTCTGGTGAACGGCGAAAATATCGACGAAATCGAACAGACGGTATTGAAGTTACTCGACGACACACTCCTTGCCGCAACCTTGGGCGAGCAAGGGTTGACAATCGCCAATGCCAGCAGTACCAGAGCGGTCGCCGCCCGCTTTCTGCTGGCTTGCGAGAGAACGATCAGATTGACTTCATGAGAGAGACGACGTGATTGCAAGGCCCGAAATCTCGCTGGTGATTCCCACCCATAACCGTGCCCACTTGATTTTGCACACCATCGAGGCGGCGCTGACGCAAACTATGCCGTTCGCTGAAATTTTAGTCATCGACGACGCCTCCACCGACGACACGCTGATACGCCTGCGTAGATTCGGCCAGCGCATCAGGGTGATCGAGTCGGCCAAGGTCGGCGTACAGGCGGCGCGTAATTTGGGTGTCGAGATCGCCGCCAGCCCGTACGTCACCCTGTGCGATTCCGACGATCTATTGAGACCGACGTTCGTGGAAACGCTTTCTGCGTGGCTTGCCGAGCATGAAGAGATCGATAGCGTCTATGTGAATTACCAAAGCTTCGACGAATCGGGAACTGCTGGCGATATCATGTCGGGAGCGCCTGCCGGCTTCTTGCAGGGGGGGTGTACGGATGGCCAATTCGTGTTCGATATTCCGGATCTGTACGCCCGAACCGTATCGTTTCAACCGATGATGCCGACCGGGGCAACCGTCAAAAAATTCTTCTACCAGGCGATCGGCGGCTTCGATCCAGGCTTCGACCGCGTGCCTGCCGAAGACTGGGAATACACCCTGCGTGCCGTTGCCGCTGGAAGAACCGCAATTTGCATGACGCCGCTGGTGCTGATCCGACGACACGTTGGTAACGATTCCCGAAACCTGCTGCGCCAGGCATTGGGCGAAGTGGATGTCTTGAAATTCGCTTTGAAGTATCACGGCGCGGCGCAATCGTATCGCGACATCTTGCTGGCAGGAATACGCAAGCGCTGCCATGAAGTGTTCTACGAAAGCTTTCGTCGAGGTCAGATCGGTGTCGCCGGCTCTGTTTTTCCGTTGCTCGAACGCGCCCCCACTACCCTCCGTTTCAAGCTCAAGGCGCTATTGATCCGGGCTTACAAGCGATTCGACCAGCGCGACGCCTATACCGTCCTCGATTTTCCACCGCCGAAGGAGCGCCGGGGCTAGTGCATTCAAGCCAAGGCGCGATGTGGCCAGCCGCGCCCCGCGCGCAGGCAATCTACAATCTGCCGCAACTGATACCGCACTCTTGCTCGATCACTGTTCCGGCGTCGTTTCTTAAATTTTTTTAGTACATCATGTCCTTCTATAAACGTTTCCTGCCGAAGTTGAATCAGCCTCCCGCAACCTGCGTGCTGCCGGCGCTCGCCCAAGGCGACTCGGTGCCGAAAATCATTCATCAGACCTACTTCAGCGAGAGCGTTCCGGAAGAGATCCAGGCCAATATCGCACGCTTGAAAACCGTCAATCCCGGATGGGATTATCGGTTTTATACCGACAGCGACATCTTGCGATTCATCGAAGAAAATTACGACGCCAGAGTGCTCGCGTATTTCAATCGCATCAACCCTGCCTATGGCGCGGCCAAGGCAGATCTGTTTCGCTATCTGGTGGTCTATCGGTGCGGTGGTGCCTATCTCGATATCAAAAGTTCGACTACGGTTGCGCTCGACGATGTGCTCGCGGCAGATGATCGCTATCTTTTGTCTTACTGGAAAAACAAGCCCGGCGAAAAGTTCGAGGGCTTCGGCATGCATCCCGAGCTCGACACGGCGACCGGCGAGTTCCAGCAATGGCATGTGATTGCCGCACCCGGACATCCATTCTTGAAGGCAGTGATAGAAACCGTGTTCGCCAACATCGACCGCTATCTCCCCAGCCTGCACGGCGTCGGTCAGCACGGCGTGGTGCGGGTCACCGGGCCGGTGGCTTACACATTGGCGATCCTGCCGCTGCTGGCGTTGCACCCGCACCGGATCGTCGCCAGCGAAACCGATCTCGGCCTGCAGTACAGCATTTACAAGAAATTCAGCCACATGCATATTTCCAAGGCAACGCACTACACGGTGTTGAAGGAACCGATCGTGTTTTTAAGTGCGATACGACGCCGAATGTCGGGATTGGTCGCACGACTGCAGAAAATCAATGACGGCATGAGCGAGCGGCTTCGTCCTGCAAGCAAATCTTAGGAATCATGCTTATGTCACCACCTTTGTCACCACCTTTGTCACCACCTTTGTCACCACTCGGCGCAGTCAAAAACCTTATTTTTCCGAAATTGAACCGCAAGGCGAAACGCTTTGCTCTGCCCGAGTTCGAGCTAGGACGCGGCATACCAAAAATTCTGCATCAGACTTACTTCAGTCAGACGGCGGAGCCAGCGGTTCTGCCGCTGGAAATTTGCGAGAACATCGAACGCATCAAAGCCGTCAACCCGACATGGCAACACAGGCTGTACGGACGCGACGACATTACCCAGTTCATTCGTACAAACTACGGCGAAAAAATTCTGCAATATTTTGAGCGTATCGATCCGGCCTATGGTGCCGCCCGTGCGGATTTTTTTCGTTACCTGCTGATGTATCAATGTGGCGGCGTGTATTTGGATGTGAAAAGCACCATCACCAGCCCGCTGGATGATTTTTTGCAAGCCGACGACACGTTTCTTCTTTCGCAATGGAAAAACCAGCCGCAGGATGAATGCGCAGGCTGGGGTCTGCATTACGAAGTCAGAGATATACCGCGTGGTGAATTTCAGCAGTGGCACATTGTCGTTGCGCCAGGGCATCCGTTCATGCGGGCCGTGATCGAACAAGTGCTCACCAATATCGATCTATATATACCCAGCCTGCACGGTGTGGCGAAAAAAGGTGTCTTGCGCACGACCGGCCCCATGCCCTATACCCTGACAATCGCGCCATTGCTGCGGCCGGGCAATCACCGAGTCGTGAGCGACGATGCGTCGTTTCCGTTGAAATACAGCATTTATGGCTACGATGCGCATTTCGATGTGTTTAAATCGCATTATTCGAGGCTGACCATTCCCGTTGTACGCATCTGTCCGGCTAAGCAGGTATGGTCGAAAGTTATTACCCGTTTAAACAAAATTCAGGAAACAATGCAGAACAGACGGCGTACCCGCTAAACCGATGAAAAGCCTGCACCGCCCGCTCGTCATCAATTTCTTCTCGTCGTCCGGCACGACCATCGTCAATTTCATCGTCAGCGTCATTCTCGCCAGGCTGCTCAGCCCTGGCGAGATCGGCGTTTATTCGATCACCATCGTTTTTGTCAATATCGCGCACATCTTCCGCGATTTTGGCGTGGGCATCTATCTTCAACGTGAACCGGAGCTCACTGCAGAAAAAGTGGGAGCGGCGATCGCAATGGTTTTTACGACATCGTGGATCATCGCCGCCCTACTGTACCTGAGCAGCCCCTGGATCGGCCTCTGGTTTAAAGAACCGGCCATGATTCCGGTGATGAAGGTATTGGCACTGGGTTTCGTATTCATTCCCTTCGGTACGGTCACGACATCGTTGCTCGCGCGTGAATTCGCCGCCGAAAAGCAGGCGATCGTCAGTATCGTCGGAACTGGCACCTTCGCCATCACCTGCCTCAGCCTGGCCGCTCTCGGGTTCGGCACCATGAGCATGGCTTGGGCAAATTTAGTCAATATCGTGGTGTCGGCGCTGGTGCTGTATCCCATGCGCCCAAAACACTTTCCGTGGCGCCCCTCTCTGAAACACTGGCGCGACGTGTTCCATTTCGGTGTCGGCTCGCTGCTCTCGAATACGCTGGTATCGATCAACAATGCGATCGCCGATATTTTATTGGGCAAGCTGGGCAACGCCACGCTGGTCGGCCTTTTCAGCCGGGCGAGCGCCACCGTCGGCATTTTCTGGTATCTCGCCGGCAGCACCATGAATTACGGTTCGATCTCTTATATCTCTCAGGCGCATCATCGCGGTGAGCCGCTCGGGCCATTGCTCAACCGGGCCACGACGCTGGTGACAGGCGTAGCCTGGCCGGCGTTTGCGCTAACCTATCTGTTCAGCCATGAAATCATCGCCACGCTGTATGGCGACAAATGGTTGGCGGCGGTACCAGCCATCAACGCCCTGGTAATTTCCGCCGGTATCGGCATCATCTTCAATTATACACCGATTGCATTGACTGCCATCGGCCGTCCGTATCTGTCGGCAATACCGACGTTGGTGACGGTGCTGACGCGAATCGGCTTTGGCTATTGGCTATTCGACGGCACGATCGAGAGCTTTGCCTGGGCCATCTGCGCGGCGACGGCAGTGACGACACCGTTTCTGATCCTGCAACACCGCATTTGCCTGCAACACCGTTTTTCCACGATGCTGCAGGCGCTGGTGCCGAGTGCACTGGTAGCGCTGGCGTGTACCGGCGGCGCAGTCGCGTTCAAGGCGCTGCTGCCATCCTCGCTGGCACCAATCTTCGTGCTTTCTATCCTGTTACTGCCCATCGCAGTACTTTGGTATGCCTCGCTGCGCCTGACAAAGCATCCGCTAACGGCCGAGCTACATCGGATCGGCGCCGGTTTTCGGGCACGCCTGACCTGAATTCGGTAATGTATTTTGTACAACAAAAAGCAACTTTCATAGCTTAGTTGGTGCGATAGGTTACAATTCTGCCAACATTTGATTGGGCGCATGGCATGTTGCACTGCGGTCGGTTTCCTGGCAAAGTGCGGCGCAATCAGCTGTAACTTCGCTGTAAGTTCCTTTAACTCTGGCTACAGTTGCCATTCGTTCCACTCAAGGCAATATTGCAATGCACAATGACACTCCCATCGCTGCGCGCGCTAACTTTTCTCTGCGCAGCGCCCTGACCTTCCTCGTCGTCGGCGGTTTTACCACTGGCATGCAATATGCGGTCATGGCGTTGTTGATTTACTTCGCAGGCATGTCGATCGTGCTCGCGTCTGCAATCGGCTTCATCGTCAGCGCCATCGTCAATTATTTTTTGAATGCCCGCCTGACGTTTCGCAGTAAAAAAGCACATGGCAACACCATGCCTCGTTTCGTCGCAACCGCAGGCATTGGCCTGTTGCTTAATTCACTGGTCCTGGCTGGCCTGACATCGGTTGGTATCCATGTTGCACTCGCCCAGGTGATCGCGACCATATGCGTTCTCATATGGAACTACACAATCAATGCGATATGGACATTCAAACATTAAGCACCTTGAAGCCGATTCCGGTACTGAGCCTGATCCTGCCCTGTTATAACGAGCAAGAAGTATTGCCGGAAACCACGCAGCGGCTGATCGCGTTGATCGAAGGCTTACAGCGAGATGGCGAAATCGCCCAGGGTAGCGCCATTTATTACGTCGACGATGGCAGCCGCGACAGCACCTGGGAAATGATCCGTGAATTCGCCAAAAATCATTCCTTGCTGCGGGGCATTAAGCTCAGTCGCAACCGTGGGCATCAGAACGCGCTGTTGTGCGGGCTACTAACGGCCCCGGGCGATATTTTGATCAGTCTCGACGCCGATCTGCAAGACGATCTGGATGCGATTCCAGCCATGATCCGAAGCTATAAAGCCGGGCACGAAATCGTATTCGGTGTGCGTCGCCGGCGTAGCAAAGATACATTTTTTAAGCGTATCAGTGCCGAGAGCTATTACAAGTTCCTGGCGTTCATGGGTGTACAAATCATTTACAACCACGCCGATTATCGCGCCATGAGCCGCCGTGCCATCGAAACCCTGCGCAGTTATGACGAAACCCATCTATTCCTGCGCGGCCTGATACCGCAGCTGGGCTTTAAAAGCGATGTCGTCTATTTCGACCGCGCCGAACGATTCGCCGGTGAATCGAAATACCCGCTGACCAAAATGCTGTCGCTAGCCTGGCAGGGCGTGACCTCGTTCTCGGCCTACCCGCTACGTTTGATTACTGGCATCGGCATGCTCATCTCCGTCATCAGCCTAGTCTTGGCCGCGTGGGCCGTCACGCTGCGGCTTTTTACTGCCGAAGCTGTGCCGGGCTGGGCCTCGACCGTCATACCGATGTATTTCCTGGGTGGCGTACAGCTGCTAAGTCTGGGCATCATCGGCGAATACGTCGCGAAAATCTACGATTCTTCCAAAAAACGCCCGCGTTATCACATCGATGAGTTGGCCGGTGCCGGATTCGTGGAAAAAGCGCACGACGTGCCGATCTGACGCTGCATTTGACACAAAGCACCAATTGTTTTGCAAAGTGAGTTTTTAATGGCGACGGAAACAATGGCAACAGAAACAAGTGCAACGAATGCTACGACGGCAGCGAATACAACGATAGGCTTAGCAACGCCGGCAACCGCGTTGTGGGTACGGCTTCTCTTCGCCGTACTGGTAGTGTGGGGAGCGATGATCTTCTGGATCGCGCCGCACCCGCCGATGGTCGATTTTCCGCAACATGCGGCGCAAGTCACCCTCTTAAAAGAACTGGCGAACGGCACCTCGCCATGGGCGGATTCGCTGCATGTCAATCTCGTCACGCCATACCTGATCGGTTATGGACTGGCATTTTTCCTGTCGTATGTCATGTCGGTTACGGCAGCGCTCAAACTGCTGTTGTCGGTGGCGTATATCGCTTTCGTCGTGATGGCAATAAAAGTTCGGCAGCGGGTGCACGGCGACCACCGCCTGGACTGGATTTTCATCCCGACGTTTTTCGGCCTGTGCTACTCCTGGGGATTGCTCACATTTATGCTGGCGGCACCTGTTGGGCTGCTGTTCATTTTGCAGGCGGATAACTATTCGACCAAACAAACCACACGCGCCAGCGTCTCCCTGATCCTGGTCGGATTGCTTCTACTTGTTTGCCACGGTATGACCTTCGTCCTCGGATGGGGCATCGGCCTGCTGCTGATCTTATTGCGCATGCCGCGTACTCTCAAAGCAGCCAAACTGCTCTTACCATACGTACTTTTGCTGATCGCCGGTTATGTATTCTATGCCGTGGGCAAACAGCTCGATGCGAGCCTGATTCGCGCCACCGAGCCCTTGAATTTTGGCAGCGGGCCATTGCAGCGCATTGTCGAAGCGGCGTATTTTCCATTCGCTTTCCGCCACATACTCGATTCTCACCGGCCGTTGATACCCGTCATTCTGTCGATCGGCATCGCACCGTTTTTGTTTGGCCTGCGCATTAATTGGCGCAACCCAGGTTCATGGGTACCGTTTTTTTCGGTCTGCCTGCTGTTTTTCACGCTGCCCGACCTGGCCGACAACACCGCCTTGCTGTATCCGCGTTTCTCGCTATTTTTGCTGCCAACCTTTGTATGGTTGTTCTATCGCCCTGCCAGAACCGATGCCACGATTGCAGGCAGCGTTGCAAACGGCAATGCAATCAGCGGCGCGGCTCTCACGCGATCCCGAATAGCGAGCGTATTGCTGGTGGCGTCGTCGGTATTCATCCTCGGATCGGTCTCATTGAAGGCCTGGCGCTTTGCGCAAGAGACACAAGATTTCGATGCCCAGGTGCGAAAACTCGATGAAGGCCAGCGCACGCTAGGCTTGATCTTTGACCACGGCAGTGCAGTAGCCGATAGCGCCTTCGCCTATATCCACTATTCCGCCTGGTATCAGGCCGAGAAAAAGGGATTATCGGACTTTAACTTTGCCTGGTACACACCGCAGATCGTGCGTTACCGTCCCGAAGCCGCGCCACCGGTGACCATCGGTTTCGAATGGAAGCCTAAGACCTTCGACTGGCAACTGCATCGCGGTGGAAATTATCGTTACTTTTTCGTGCGCGGCCCGCATGATCCGGCAGTGGTTTTCCGCGACGCCGGTTGCAT
This sequence comes from Pseudomonadota bacterium, assembly GCA_040385645.1. GTDB lineage: Bacteria > Pseudomonadota > Gammaproteobacteria > Burkholderiales > Burkholderiaceae_D > JANXSS01. The sequence continues at coordinate 118,136 of JAZKGZ010000006.1, read as the reverse complement.
GCCGGAGGCAGTGATCAACAGCGGGCTGTGGAAAGTGTATGAAAACTGTGCCATGACCGAACCGAAAAAAGCCGTTGCCGTGGCACGTTGAGCTAGTCGAGTGGCCGCGCGCCCGAAAGCAGCGGCCGACAAACGACAATCACCGCAATTGTCGTCAAGAGCGCGCCGGCCATGCTCGGAATCGCGTATGAGCGGGAAATTAAACCTAGAAACCCTAGCGCGACAATCACCGAAGCCGCCTGCATCGCGCCAGCGGCAATCACAAAGCGTGAGCGCAGCGCTGCAAGCAAAATCAGAAACACATCGGCTGGAAAAAAGTACCGGTCATGCATCTTCGGCAAAAGATATGGGCTGAGGAGCAGCGTCGCACCGGCCAACACTAGATAGATCGATGTGCGCGACCAGGGTTCGGAGTCTGTACCGGTCCCGGTTTTGCTTTTCACTCCAGCTTTTACGATTAGCCACAGGTTGCCGACGACAGCGGCAGCAATACCAAACACCAGCCCTGCCCTATAGGAAAGCAAATCGAATTGCGTGACCACCGCCCACAGGTTCGGTGAATTCATCGACAGCGACCGGTAGTAATTACCCTGGTTCAGGTAGATAGTGGCCAGTTCGACTACACCTCTACCCGCCAACCATGCGGGCAACATCAGCACCGCATAAACCACTGGAATTATCCCTAAGTATTTCCAGGGCATTTCTTTGTTCAACAACAGAAAAAGCAAGAAGGGCGAGAAAAATATTGCCTGTGCCTTGAACGAAAATGCCACGGAAAAAAACACCATGACCAGAAAAGGCTTTTTGCGCAGGCTGGCGAGAAAAGCGCATAGCAGGAAAGATGTGTAGATCGCATCGCACTGTCCCCACCAAGCGGCATTGATCGCTACGCTGGGAATGAGCGGAAAAGCGAAACCAGCGATCAACGCACGCCGTTTGTTATGCGTGATGTCGAAAACGATGCGAGAGAAAATCAGCGCACCGAACAAGGTAAAGACGATACCCACCGACTTGATTAGGTAGATCGGTGCAATGATGCCCGAAAGCAAGGAAGCGATACCCAACAGGTAAAGATATGGCGGCGTGTAGTTTGCATATTCCCCAGACATGGCGGCAAAACCACGCTCATCGATTACCTTGAACCAGGGCAGGAGAAATTCATTGATATCGGCGGACTGCAGCGGCAATAGCAAAGCGTATGAAACGATCGTGCCAAAGATCAGAATACTTAAGGTGATGAAGACAGGTCGACGGGCCACATCCGGATAAGTCAAATCATTGGTCATTCACAAGCTGCCTGTAACGAGAAATCAGATCGTCATTATTATCGATTTTCAACTCTTAACTTTCAATAATGAACAGGTACACGACATTGGCACCGGCTTCAGCACGAGCACAGCGCGCATTTCAATTCATGGCTGCTTGCCACCCTAACGCTGGGTCGCCGCCCAAAGTGGCTTGCGCAAAGCCGAGGGCAACCTGGTGATCAGCTTTTTCAACAGAAATTTCGGCGTCGGACTTACCGTTTGCAACAATGTCAGAATTTTGCCTGCAGCGGCAAAATCGCCAGTGGCATAGGCATGATCGAAAGCGTCGAGCCGGCGCATCGCGATGCTGGCACGCATTGCCGACGTCTGGGAAGTGGCGACGCCATGGTGGTGCAGCGCGTGCTCGAGAATTTCCGCTTCGCCGAGCAGTTGCCTGACTAGGTTTGCCGAGTCGTTGCCGGCATGCTTGCGCACGCGTGCGAGGGGTTGCATGCATAACGCGACTTCGCCGGCGGCAATCGCCCGCAATGTAAATTCCCAATCCTCGCCACCCACGCCATTGAAACGACTGTTGTAGCCGTCGATCGATTGGTAAAACGATTTACGAAAGGTCTGGCCGGTTGGAAACAGCGGTTGGAAAACTACCGTTCGAACATACAGCTCCGGTATCGCCCAGCAAAATTGGCTACTAGATGCCGCTCTGCTTGCCCCTTCATTTGCAGCGTCGCTGCGCAGTGCACCGTCGAACCAATCCGGTGGCGCTTGCGAAAATTTATCGGCGCCGATCGATGTGTCGCTGAACGTCCGAAAATTGACCCATGCAATATCGATCTCTGCATGCGAGCGCAGCCACGACGACATTACTTCGAGAAACGTATTTTCCAGCAGGTCGTCCGAATCGCACAGCGTTATGTATTCGCCTTGCGCCGCTTCCACACCGGTGTTACGTGCCGCCTGCACACCTTGATTGGCGGTACGAATGGTCTTGATACGATCGCCGAAGCCTGCCAGCACTTGCCAGGTATGGTCGGTCGAGCCATCATCGATAACAAGAATCTCAGAAAACGGCAGCGATTGACTCAGCGCGCTTTCGATGGTTTCACCGATGAGATCGGCGCGGTTGAATGTGGGAATCACCAGAGAAAACATGAAAGACGCCTGTGTCGAAAATTGTGTTTGAAGAACTCGGGTAAAACAGTGCAGGACTGCGCAGACAGTGAAGGACAGCGCTACACCAGCACCTCCAGCGCCGCCGGATGACTCAGAAATCCGACCGGGCTGGCGCTCAAGCCATAGGCACCCGATTGCATCACCACCACCAGATCGCCGACCTGGCCGACGGCCATTTCCATGTCATCGGCCAGTACGTCTAGCGGGGTACACAGCGGCCCGATCACAGTGGCCGGTTCCTGCGCACCCTCATGCATTCGATTACCGATCACGACCGGATAATTCTTGCGAATGACCTGGCCGAAATTACCAGAGGCGGCCAGGTGATGATGCAACCCGCCGTCCGTGACCAGATATACCTTGCCGCGCGAGTGCTTGCGTTCGATAATTCGGCAAACGTACACGCCGGCTTCGGCCACCAGGTAACGCCCAAGCTCGATAACGATCTGGGTTTCGAACAATGCACTACCGGCCTGCGGCAACATATCCTGCAGCCTTTCGCCTACGGCAGCGATATCGAGCCTTTCCTGCCCGGGAAAATACGGCACGCCGAAACCGCCACCGATATTCAATGTGCGTACCGGCGCGGGCGCATCGGCAGCCAATCGGGTAGCTAATGCGAAGGTTTTTTCCTGGGCCTCGCCGATGGCGACCGCATGCAGATTTTGCGAACCGCTGTAGATGTGAAACCCCTGAAAATCCAGTGCCAGCACGCCGAGGTCTTTAAGCATCGCCGGCACCGCCTCGGCATCGATGCCGAACTGCTTCGGCCCGCCACCCATTTTCATACCCGACGCTTTCAATTCGAAATCCGGATTGACGCGCACCGCCACCTTTGGTCGTATGCCGAGGGCATCGCCGATACGCGCGATACGCATCATTTCCTGTACCGATTCCAGGTTTACGACAATGCCGGCGGCTACGGCGCAGGTCAGATCGTGGTCGCTCTTACCCGGACCGGCGAAGCTGATACGAGCCGGATTCATTCCGGCGTCGAGCGCGATTTTCGCCTCGGCACCGGAAGCGATGTCGATACCGTCGACCAAGCCCGCCATGTATTGCACGACGGCCGGCATCGGGTTGGCCTTCATGGCGTAATGCAAATGAATCGATGGCGGCAGATGCTGGCGTAGCAATGCCACTCGCTGGCTCAAGTGTTTGCGGTCGCAAGCATAAAAAGGCGTACTGCCGACGCGCTGTGCCAGGCGTGTCAATGGCATGCCGCCGATCTGCAGGCAGTTCTCGACGATATCGAATTGCGATAGCACGGCAGGTGCGTGCAGCGGTCTCAGTTTGCTCATGCCGTAGGTTCCGAAAAAATATCTTGCCATTGCCGGCGCAACAGGTTGCGGTCGATCTTGCCGTTCGGGTTACGCGGCAAACTTTCTTCAACAACGACGATCCGTGCCGGCACCATATAGCCCGGCAGTTTGGTCTTGCAAGCCATCAGCAGCGCAGCGGCATCGAGTCCGCTGTTCGGATGCATGCTCGCCACGACAACGATCGCTTGCCCGAGTGTCGGATGCGCCACGCCGACCGCCACCGCTTCCGCCACATCGGCATGTCCGTACAATACTTCTTCCACTTCGCTCGGGCTGATGCGGTAACCCGAAGACTTGATCATCTCATCGTCGCGGCTGATGAAATACAAAAATCCCTCCGCATCCGTACGCACTGTATCACCCGACCAGACTGCTATTTCCGGGAAGGGCAAGGCGTTTTGGAGAGTCGGTAGCGGACGAAATCGCTCGGCGGTCTTGGCCGGATCGTTCCAATAACCGAGCGCCACCAAGGCACCCCGGTGCACCAGTTCGCCGGGCTCTTCGGCTGCACAAGGAGTGCCATCGGGCCGCAAGACCAGTATTTCTGCGTTCGGCACCGCTTTGCCGATGGAACCTGGCCGCAACGCCAATTCCTCCGGCGGCAAATAGGTGGAGCGAAAAGCTTCGGTGAGGCCGTACATCAGATAAGGCCGAGCCTTCGGCAACGCCTTCCGTAATAATTGCAGGGTCGAGCCTGGCATGCTGCCGCCGGAATTCGTGAGGTAGCGCAGCGTACAGTCGGTTGCCCACGGCAGTGAGGCGAGCTGACGCCACAACGGCGGCACGCCCGCCAGCCCGGTGATACCCTCCCGTTGCACGAAATTTAAAATATCGCGCGGCAGCAGATGGTTCAGCAGCACCACCGCGGCACCCACATGAAATGCCGTAGTCAGCTGGTTCAAGCCATAATCGAAGCTCAGCGGCAGGACTGCCAATATCCGGTCATGGCGGTCGTTTTCCAAATAGCGCGCGACGCTCACCGCGCCAGCAACCAGATTGCGATGCGACAGCACTACCCCTTTGGGTTTGCCGGTGCTGCCCGAGGTGTAGAGGATTGCCGCCATGTCGGCGTCGATGACGCGGTGCGCAGCGATAGGAGAAGTGCTCTCGCAAGCCTGCTCCCAGGACAAAATTTGCAAGCCCGGCAGGCCGGAGGCAGGACCAATATCGCTTTCTGAGGCCGCGCCTACGACATAGATCGCTCGCAAATCGATGCATTGCTTTAGGACAGGCTGCAGTAACGCCAGGCGTTCTGCCGAGGTTACAAGAATCGTCACGCTGCAATCGATCAATATGTGGCGTACCTGCTCGGCTTTGAGCAAGGGATTGACCGGCACGAACACACCGCCGGCACAACTGGCACCGAACATGGACAGCACCGTTTCCGGCCGTTTTTCCAGGTACACCGCGACTCGTTGCCCACGCTGCAAACCCTGGTGCAAAAACACATTGGCGGCGAGCCGAACGCGGCATGCCAGCTGCGCATAGCTCAAGCGCTCGGTGCGTCGGGATCCTGAATTTTCATAAACCAGTGCTTCGTCATCGGGCCGGCGCTGTGCCGCTGCAATGATGCATTCATGGACGAGGCCGTTCATCGCTCGTGCATCCGCACGGGTTGGCAGTCATGCACTGAAGTAGAGAATGGACGGAAGAATGGACGCAAATCTGGGTTTCCTAAAAAACGTCGATCGGTCGAATCGATGATCCAAATCGATCGATCAATATTGCAATAACGATAACATAATTTATTTACAACAACCTTCACGACTGTTGTCGAGCATACCAGCCGTTGCGGTATCGATTTACGCACTTTGCGGCCAAAACACCAGATTGCCACAGTGCCAACTGCAAATCACGGTACATTAATACCCTGGATTAATAGCCGACCGAATAACTGACGAGGACCATGGATTATCCGAAAGCGAAGATTCCCACGGAACCGGTCGTCGATCTGTCGTCGTTCGGCTTGAGTAATCGCCGTCATGTGCCGTCGGTGCTGGACGTACGACATGTATTGCACACCACGAGCGGGCGCATGGCAATCGGCCTGGCGCTGCAACAGATGCGGATCGCCGCCAACGATGAAATCCTGATGCCGGCCTATCACAGCCGCTCGATGGTCGAGCCGGTCATCGCCATGGATGCGCTGCCCGTGTTTTATCGCATTCGGCCAGATACCAGCGTCGATCTCAATGACATCGCTAGCAAAATCAACCCGCGCACCAAGGTACTCGTGGCGGTCAATTATTTCGGCTTCCCGCAAGACCTGGCGGCGATTCGGCAATTTTGCGATCGGCATCAACTGCTGCTACTGGAAGATTGTGCCCACGCGTTTATGGGCGAGCATGCCGGCAAAGCGTTGGGCTCGTTCGGCGATTACGCCATCGCCAGCACCATGAAATTTTTTCCGGTGGTCGATGGCGGCTGTCTGGTCTCGAGCACGCATCGCCTCGACGGGATCGTTCAGGTGTCGGCCGGTTTGCGTTTCGAAATAAAGACGGCTTTCAATACACTCGAAAAGGCATTTGCCTACCAACGCATGCTTGTGTTGGATTATCTTTTGTCCCTACCTATGGCACTAAAAAACCGACTCTGGCGCTTGCTTAAATCCCGTACTGCCGTGCAGCCGACGGCGATCGGCCCACGTGCCTCCGATGGCGCATTCGGCTTCGAAGCGCAATGGCTGGACAAGCGTGCCTCTTTCGCATCGACGCTGATCTTGAAATTCGCATCCAAAGCCCGCGCCGCCGACCGCAGACGTGCTCGTTATCTGCAGCTGCAAGCGGCATTACACGACTTGCCGAATTGCGCCCCGCTTTATGCATCCCTGCCCGAGGGTATTTTTCCATGGGTGTTTCCATTGAAAGTGACCGATCCCGCAGGCGTTTTCCCGAAACTCAAGCATGCCGGCATACCGGTAGTGCGCTTCGCGGAATTCCTATGGGACGAGGTTGATGCTTCGGTCTGTGCGGTCAGCACCGAGCTTTCACGTAGCGTGATGCAACTGCCTTGTCATCAGGCATTGCGCGACGATGAATTCGACTGGATGATTTCCAGCGTACGCAAGATATTACTAACGCATACGGTGGCGTCATGAGCTGGTGGCTGCATCCACTGCCGGCACCGCAGGCGTTGCAGGCGCTGCGACACGATTGGGATCGCCTGAACCGGGAAGGTCCGAACACGCCATTGCTATCGACGACATTTATGCTGCCGCTGTTGGCGCACTTCGCCGGCGGCCGGGAAGTATTGGCCTGCCGCGGCAGCAGTGGCCGGCTGAGTGCCATGGTGCTACTGTCGCCGCAAGGCCAGGGTCGGTGGCAAACCTTTCAACCCTCTCAGGCACCGCTGGGAGCCTGCGTGCATCAGCGCGATCTAGACTGGATCGCGTGCCTGACCGATCTGCTGCCGCAATTGCCTGGATTCGCCACGCTACTGGGCGTGACGCAACAAGATCCCGACCTCGAACCGCGCCCCGCCGACGCACTCAACATGCGCACGCTCGATTACATCCGCACCGCGCGCATCACCATTGATGGCAGTTTCGACGATTATTGGCAGGCACGAGGCAAGAACCTCAGAATCAATTTGAAGAAACAACGCAGCCGTCTCGAGCGCGAGGGCATCGCCACGCAACTGCAGATCGATACCGGTGCGAATGCCGTACGTCAGGCAATCGTCGACTACGGCAATCTGGAAGGTGCAGGCTGGAAAGGCGAGCGTGGTACCGCCGTGCATCCCGGTAATGCGCAGGGCCGTTTCTATCAGCAACTGCTAGAAAATTTCTGCCGGATCGGCAAGGGCAGGATTTACCGCTATTGGTACAATGACCGGGTTATGGCGATGGATCTTTGCATCGAAGGCAGCGACAGCTTGATCGTCTTGAAGACGGCATACGACGAGACCGCTGCCGGCAGCAGTTCACCGGCCTTACTGATGCGCCAGGAAGCTGTAGCGCTGATGTTTTCCGAGCCACGCCTTCGTCAAATAGAATTTTATGGCCGCGTTCTCGAATGGCATACCCGCTGGACCAACGAGGTTCGTACCATGTTCCATTGCAACGTCTATCGCTGGCAACTGCTGCGTGCACTACGCGATCTATTACGCCGCAAGCCGGCCGATGCTGATGTTGATATCAACGCCGCTGAAACACCACCACAATCCTGATATTCATGCCCAACACTTCGGAAACCACCCAGCAAGTCATCGCGCTTCTCGGCGACGTGCTCGCCCTCGACGGCAGCCGGCTGCATGCCGAGTCGCCGCTTCTGGGCAGCCTTCCCGAGCTTGATTCGATGGCGGTGCTCAACGTTATCACCGCCTTGGAAGAGCATTTCGGTATCAGCGTGCAAGATGATGAAATCAGCGCCGCGGTCTTCGACTCGGTTGCTACATTGAGCGCATTCGTAGGACGGCAATTGGGCGCATGACCGCGTCCACCTCACCACCGCCCAGCCGGCCGTTTTTTCTACCGGTGTCCACTGGACAACGCTTCTGTCTCTACCATGCGCCGTCGGCCTCGAGCGACATTCATGCAGCCCTGGTGTATGTCCACCCCTTCGGTGAAGAAATGAATCGCTCCCGCCGCATCGCAGCGCTGCAGGCTCGTGCATTCGCCGCTGCCGGTGTGGCTGTATTGCAAATCGATTTACACGGCTGCGGCGACAGCAGTGGCGACTTCGCCGACGCGCGCTGGCAAAGCTGGATAGATGATCTGGCACTGGCACACGGCTGGCTCGCAGAGCAAGTTACTGGGCCGGTCGGCCTATGGGGCTTGCGCCTGGGCGTATTACTGATGCTGGATTACGCCCGGCAGGCGCGTCGCCCAATCGATCGCTTCATCTGCTGGCATCCGGTAATGAACGGTCAAGCCTGGCTGACGCAGTGGTTGCGTCTGCGCTTGGCTGGTCAAATGCTCGACGGCGATAGCGGCCGCGATCCGGCTGGCGGTATGCAAACCTTGCGGGCGACGCTGGCGCAAGGACGATCGCTGGAAATCGCTGGGTACGAACTCGCACCCGACCTGGCTGCGGCAATCGATGCTGTGGATGGCCTGGCTCTGGCACCTGCCGGCTACCGGGTCGACTGGTTCGATATTGCCACCGGCACCGGCAAGCCGGTGACACCTGCCGTTAGCAAAGCCATCGCCGAGTGGCAGCGCCAGCAGGTCGGTATAAGTCATCAGCAGGTTGTCGGTCAGGCGTTCTGGGCCTTGCCCGAGATTACTTCCTGCCCGAGCCTGATCGATGCCACGCTCGCCGCTTTTCATACAAATCCGGCATGAGCAGCACCGATACCGCACTGCAGTTTCAATGCGGCCAGGCCGCTATGATCGGCATCCTGAGTCTGCCAGCGGCGGCGGCCACGCGCGGCGTGCTGATCGTGGTCGGCGGGCCGCAATACCGGGCCGGCAGTCATCGCCAATTTACGCTGCTGGCGCGTGAACTGGCAGCCGCTGGAACGGCAGCCATGCGCTTCGATTATCGCGGCATGGGTGACAGCGAAGGCGATGTGCGCAGCTTCGACGATGTCGAAGACGACCTGAGTGCGGCGGTCGATGCATTTTTCAACGCGGTGCCGACGCTGCAATCGGTCGTGCTTTGGGGTTTATGCGACGGTGCTTGCGCAGCATTGTTCTATGCACCGGGCGACGTCAGAATTAGCGGCCTGGTGCTGCTGAATCCGTGGATGCATACCGATGCCGGTGCCGCCCGCACCAGGCTGAGACACTATTATCTCGAGCGACTGATGGATCGGGCCTTCTGGCACAAGTTGTTTAGCGGTCAGTTCGATTTGATAGCCGCTGTGCGTTCGCTGGGACAAACACTATCGCAGACGTGGACCAAAGCGCATGTAACGACGCCGGGCCCACTCGCTCAGGTTCCTATACCCGTTTCGTCTATTTCCGTTCCCACCGTTTCTGCAGATGCTGCAATCAGCGGAGAACTTTTGCCGGAGCGCATGCGCCAGGGATTCCGCGATTTTCAAGGGAAAATTTTGCTCATCACGAGCGGACGTGATTTGACGGCCAAACAGTTTCTCGATGCCGTCGCCAACTCGCGCGAATGGCGCAAACTGATCCGCCTTCCTCACGTTACCCGCCATAACCTGGCAGAAGCCGACCACACTTTTTCAAGACGGCAGTGGCGCGATCAGGTCGCTGCATGGACTGTGCAGTGGGCTGCTTCGATCAAACCAGAAAATCTTCCTAAAAATTAATATTTAGATACTGATTCGTTGGCTTGCCCACACAAATTTTCAATTAAATCAGCCATCTACAAAAATTTAGATTGACCAAAAGAATTGTTTTGGTCAACAATTTTTAGATGCGTACGGCCTCTCCAGCTGGCGGGCCTGACATCGACAATCTACGGATCAGATGGATCAATTCATGAAAAAATCAATGCGGGCACTCTTACTGCTATCGCTTCTGGCACCGGCTCTGCCGACAGCCACTGCAGCGGTTACTACAGCAATCATGGTCAATACCGTCGTCGTCGTCGGGGTCTGTGCCATCAGCGCGACCGGTTTTGCAACCACCTATGACCCAACCGGCGCAAATGCGTCGTCGAACCAGGATGCAACGGGTTCGGTATCGACCCTTTGTACCAACGGTGCGACAGCCACCATCACGCTCGGTCAAGGCTTGAATGCCGCTCCCGGTTCCACCGACGCCGTACCGTTACGTCGGTTGTCCAGCGGCGGCGGCTCACCGACCTACCTTAATTATTCATTGTCGCAGGATGCAAGTCGCACCGTTGCATGGGGTAATACACTGGCCACCGGCGTGCTGGTTAACGGCACTGGAAATCTGGCTCCGGTAACCGCATACGCCCGCTTGCCATCGGCGCAAGTCAACGCTACCGTCGGCACTTACACCGATACCGTCATCGCCACCGTCACATTCTGATGCTGTGCAGTCGTCGGATTGCGCTGCTGGCACCGCTGGCGGTGTTGTGCGCGACCAGCGCCTGGGGCGCAACGTTCAGCATCAACCCAATGTCGTTTCGGCTCACGCCTGAACGTAGCTCGGCAGTCATGCAAGTCACCAACAATGGCATCGAGCCGGTGAGGCTGCAGGTGCAAGTCATGGCTTGGGGTACGGATGGCAAAAATGAAATCCTGACCGAAACCGATCAGATCATGATCAACCCGCCGCTTTTTACCCTCGAAACAAAACAGACGCAATACATACGCTTCGGCGCGCGAGAGGTAGGCCTTGAGACGGTTGAACGCAGTTACCGGATTTTGCTAGACGAAGTGCCGGAGACCGGTTCTCAGCGTGGCGGTATTCATACCTTGCTGCGTATCAGCTCACCGATATTTATCCCGCCTGCAGTGTCCGAGGAAAAAATCGAATGGTCGTTGCGGCGCTCTGCAGCGGGGCCGGTGCTGGTGGCAGCCAACCGCGGCAATTGTCATTTGAAGATCACGGCCCTGAAGCTGCTACCTAAAAATACGTCGACGGTATTATTCAACACCGGATTGACTTATGTATTGCCCGGACAAATCCGCGAATGGTCGCTTGCCAAAGACATACCGTTATTGCCTGAACTCCAGTTACAGTTGCAAACGCCCGCAGGCAATCATGAGCAGACGTTGGCGTTCTCCCCTTTTTGAGGTATTGACGGTGGCCGTGTCATGGGGAATGGCACAGCCGGCGATACCTGCCGAGACGCCGGCCGGCACCATCTCCAATGGCAATTTCGACAACCGATACATCAATGTCTGGGCGGTGCGAATCAACGGCACGGAGATCGAGCCTTTCGCGCGTGTGCTGCAGATTGAAGGCGGTGGGCCGCTACTAACCCGGAACGTATTCGCTGCCGCCCGTTTGAAGCTACCCACCGGTAAAGCAGTGCACGTGGGTCACGAAGATTTTTTTCCCGTGGACGGCATCGACGGCGGTACGGCCAGCTTTGATCTGGCCAGCCAAACTCTAACGATCACGGTACCGGCCAGCGGATTTCTTACGCAAACCGTCGATCTCAGCCCGAATCCCGGTCACGCCCGTTCGACTAGCGAAACCGGTGCGTTTTTGAACTACGATTTCAATTACACGCACAATGCGCTCGGCAACCAGTTTTCGGTGTTGACGGAAACCGTGTTTTTCAGCCCGCTCGGTGCACTGTCGAATCGATATGTCGCCCGTAACACGAATATGCTCGGTAACGCGGCGAGCTACCGGCTCGACACCCAGTTCGTGCGCGAAATACCGGAGAGCATGGCAGAACTGGTCGTCGGCGATTCACTCTCGGCCGGCAGTAGCATCGGCCGACAACTTCACTTCGGCGGCGTCCAATGGCGACGCCGTTTCGCCATCCGTCCGGATTACCAGATTTTGCCCTTGCCGGTGCTTTCCGGCGTGGCGAGCGCACCGTCACTGGTGGATATCTACGTCGACAACATATTGCGCGCACGACAGCCGGTCGATGCCGGCCCTTTTGCACTGAACAACCTGCCGCTGCTGTCCGGGCAAGGCAATATTCGCCTGGTGGTCAACGACGTGCTAGGCCGGCAGCAAGTGATTTCCCAGCCTTATGTTTTGAGCCCGTTGCTGCTCAAAACTGGAACCACGGATTTTTCATATGAAGCCGGTTTCGAACGACTCGGTTTTGGCACGCCATGGAGCCGATACCGGCAGGCATTCGTCGCGGGTACGCATCGCACCGGCATGGAAACGGGTACGCTTGAGTGGCACGGGGAAGCCGCTGCTGCCAAGCAGGTTGTCGGGATGAGCTATGCCGCACCGTTGCGTCTGCATTTGTTTAGTACCGGGGGCTCGATCAGCCGCTCAGCAAGGGGTAGCGGCCAGTTCGGTTATCTGCAATTGGAGCGTGTGACAAGCGCCTACAGCTATTCCACACGGGTGCAGAAAGCAAACCGACGCTTCAATCAACTCGGTGTGGCCGACGACGGTTTCGAGCCGACGCTGCAATGGCAGGCACAGGCCAGCAAAACGCTCGGCACGCGCGCCAGCCTTTCGGCCGGATTGCTGGAACGGCGCGTTCCCCAACAACCGGACTTGCGCGTGCTCAATGCCGCATTCAACAGCACGTTGCCGCACAAAGGCTTTGTATCGATCGGAATTAGTAAGCTTCTTTCCCTGGACAATGCCTGGTCAATCAATGCCGGCATGTTCTTCTCGATCGGTGCCGATCGTTTTACGCAAATAAACATGTTCAGACAAGGCAAGTCTCAGAGCGCTACGTTCGACCTCCAACAAGTGGCACCGCCCGAACGAGGATGGGGCTACCGCTTCCGCAAGACCATGCTGGACAATCAATCGACCGATATCGGCGTCAACTACAACACCGATACCGGACAGTACGCGGCCAGCGCGAGTCGCCAGGGCGGACAACAGACCGTGCAGATTCAGGCACGTGCAGGCGTGGCGACGTTAGGCGGCCACGTGCTTTCCAGCCGCTGGATCGAAAACAGCTTCGCCATGTTGGAAGTACCGATCGAGGCCCCGGTGGACATCTATGCCAACAACCGCAAGGTTGGCCAAACCCGGAAAGGCGTGGGCATGATTTCGCAATTAGTGCCGCACGTCGCCAATCGCGTCTATCTCGACGACATGACCTTGCCTGTCGAAGTCTCGCTGGATCTTGAACAAAAATCAGTCGTACCGCCCTCGCGTGCGGGCCTTTTACTGAAGTTTGACGCTGTCGTCGATGAGGGTGCCGTCATCGAGCTCGTCGATGCAAAAAACCTGGCGCTGCCGCCTGGCACGAGCGTGCGATACGGCAGTCAAGAGAACACGCTCACCACCGAGGTCGGCCTGCGCGGGCTGGTCTACCTGCCGAGGGCGATCTTTCCCTTGCAGCTGCAGGCGTTTCCCGATCACCAATCCTGCAGGGTCAGCATCGATAAGCCGGTAAACATGCTGCCGCTGTCGCGCATCGGACCGGTGGTCTGTCAGGCACAGGTGCCGTGATGTCGCGCCACGCCCTATTCGCAACGTTGGCAGTAGCCTTGGTCGGAGGTGCAACGCCGGCCAAAGTGCAGGCCGCGGCGAGTTGTGCGGTAGCCGCTACCAGTGTGTCATTCGGTACTTATAATCCATTTACTGTCACCAACAATGACAGTACCGGCGAGATCCGCATCACCTGTAGCGGCCCGCTGCTGCAACTGATCGCTTACTCGGTCAGCATCAGCGCCGGTAATGGCACCTATGCGGCGCGCCGCATGACCAACGGTATCAATAGCCTGGAATACAATCTGTATATCGATCCACTGTATTTAAATGTCTGGGGCGACTCCGCTTTCAACTCGTTGCTGTTGTCGATTTCCTATGTGCTGACGCTGTCGCCCACGACGCGCCAGCATACCGTGTACGGACGTCTGCGAGCGGGCCAGACCAATGCCGTACCTGGTGTCTATACCGATAACGTGGCGGTCACCGTTAGCTTTTAATCGACTCGCTGCCGGCTATGCATCGGACGCTGTTTCGGTCTTGCCGAGTATCCTTTCAAACATCGCCAGTTGTAACCGCGTCGGCTCTTCCCAGCTGAATCGTTCGGCATATGCGCGAGTGCTTTCATTACTCGGATAATTCGCACGCAAGGCATCGACACCGTCGGCAATGCCACGCGGCGTACGCTCGCGCATCAAAACCCCGGCTTCCGGTGTACTGACCACCTCCGGTGTTCCCCAGACGTTGCTGGCTACCACCGGCGTACCGCACGCCATGGATTCCAGCAAAACGTTGGCCCATCCTTCGCGGCTCGAGGCCAGCACCAGAGCGTCGGCTGCGCCGTAGTAGTTGCGTAACTCCTGCTGTGGCAGGCCACCGACGAACTGCACGCGCGTCGCGACATTGAGTTCGATTGCAAGCTCGGTGAGCAGCTTGAGATCGGCACCGCCACCGGCGATAACCAGTCGCACATCGGGCAACAGCGGCAGCGCTCTGATGATCAGATCGTGTGCCTTGCGCGGGGTCAGCAGGCCTACCGACAGCAGCGTGAAGTCGGTAAAGCCGAGTTGACGCCGCATTGCGACCCGATCGACCGGCTTGAACAATTCCAGGTCAACGCCATTGCGCAGCACGGTCACGCGGTCACTGGCGACACCGAGCTTGACCAGTTCGGTCTTCAACGCCTCACAGACCGAACTCATGCCGGCGGCATGTTTGGCGGCCCAGAGGATCATCCGGCGCGGCAGTGCCGATTGCAAAATCAGGTTGAGGTCCGTGCCGAGCGCCTTGATCACCACCGGCTTTTTGAAGTGACGTCCCAGCATGATCGCGGCCACGCCGTCTGGGTAGAAATAATGCGCATCGATCACGTCGAAATCGAAACCGTCGTCGATGATGCGCTGGATTGCCGGCTTCACTGCCATGGCCATCAGAAAAGGCGTGAGCACCATGCCAATCTTCGGTATCAGTAGAAAGCGTGGATGAACGATATCGATACCCAGCCTGGTTTGCCTGCGGCTGGCTCGCGCAAAATACGCATACTGGCCGAAACGGGCGTTTTTCAAAGGAAACCAGGGAATCGGTGCGACGACCTTCGCCTTCACTTCAGGATGCACCAGTAGATGGCGCAGGCTGGTTTGAGTAAAGATGCCATGGTGTTGCTTTTCCGAATTCGGATACAGCGTACTGAAAGTAAGTAATTTCATTGCGATCCCACGTTGTTCGGGCGATGGTCGAGCATCGGTCAAAGTCCGAGTAGCTGCATAGCGCCCGGCATCTTGGGTGCTTCGCGCAACGGTTTGGCCTGGCCCGGGTGCACGTACTGTAAGCGCTGGGTCAGATCGACGTTATTGGCCGAGCCTGCCGGCACAACCTTGCCGATCAACGTGGAATCGGAGCGCAGACGATAGTCGTAACGCGATGGCAGCATGAACTGATCCCAATCTACTTGCAGATTGTTGGCAAATTCGCCCGCTTCGGACAACGGCGGCCCGTCGCTACCACGGCTCAGGCTCGTGGCCCGCACCGCCAGATTGCGAACGCCGTTTCTCACGGCATCCACATCTGGCAGGATGCGCTCGATTAATTCGCCAGTGGTGCCCGTGATTGACGCACCCGAGCCGATCAAGAGATTGTTGACTGCTTTGACGCGCTGGATCCCCGGCCGAACGCTCAAGAAATTTCCACCCTCGGAGCGGTCGTTGGCAATCGTGTTATTAACCAGATATAGCTCGTTATGCGGCCACTGATAACCTTCCATACCGACGGCGACGATCGCCGGATTTTCACTGGCAGGATTTTGCTCGATGATATTGCCGACTACGTAATTTACGCCGCCATTAGGAAACTCCAACTCGTAACTAGCCTTGCCACCGATTTCATCGGTTAGGCGGTTCGCCACAATATGGTTTTCTGCTGCGCGGCTTTTCAGCAGGTGGCCGCCTACTTCGCGGTGAATGTACGTACCGCTGACATGAAGCCGCTCGATTTTGCCGGCATAGATACTGTGGCCAAAGCCATCGACGGTGCCGTTGCCGTCGAATTCGCTATCGTGCACTTCCAAGATCAAAGGGCCGGCAGCCGTCAAAATGCCGTTTTCATTATCGGAAAACGTGCAATTGCGCACGACCAGGTGACCTTTTTCAAAGCGAATACCGGCACCGTTTTTTCGGGATGAACGGGCACCGACGAAATCGATGCCATGCATCGAGATTTTTCCGCCGCGCACCACCCAAGTGCCTTTGTCTTCTGCACTTACGCTGCCGGGTACCAGTCGGGCACGGCCATTGAACACCCGGATCGTTAAATTGTTTTGCGTCCAGATGGCGACGTCTGCCGGATAGTCGCCGGCATCGATCTCGACCACATCACCGTCTTTTGCTTGTCGGGCCGCTTCGCCGATGGTGCGAATGGCATGAGTAGGCCCGACACGGACGATTTTTTCGAGCACGCCAGTGGGTGCCGCCGAGAGCGGCCGCATCGTATCGGTTGCTGTGGCCGCGCCTGAAAAGCCGGCCGATAACAGCAAGCAAATTATCGTTTGCACAAAAAATCCATTCGCAGTGCAGGGCATCGACCGATGTTGTGGTGGCGTCATTTCGAGGGCTCCTTTACGTCGGTGGGCATCGTGGCGTTGGCGTTGGCAGTGGCGTTGTCTTGTATAGCATTTTTTGTTTGGCCTGCGGGCGCCGCCTGCAGCCGATACCAAAGCAAGCCGAACCATTCATAGCTGGCGTAGTAGGCACGGCGCAATCCCTCGGCGCTGGGGAAAAAAGCGTTCAGATCGAGTTCGTCCAAAGTAAAAAACATTGTCGGCGCGGCGACCACCTGCAGGTTGCCGTCGTCGAATACGCGTTCGGCACGCGGCATGTGCATGGCGTCGGTCACCAGCAACACTTTGGTAATGCCGTTTGCCAGCAAGATCCGTCGAGAAAATTCAGCATTTTCCGCAGTAGTTTCCGACTCTCCCTCAATCCAGGCGACAGGCGTGCGGAAGTCTGTGCGTAGAGCACGTGCCATGCTGGCAGCTTTGGATTCGCGCAAGGCATCCTTGGTGCGGTTTCCGCCGGTTACAAGGATCGGTAACCCGGTCGCATGCTGCAGATGCGCTGCGTAACGCAAACGCGCCAGTGCCACGTAATCGGGAATATGCGAATTGCCGTATTCAGGCGCACCCTGCAGGCGTCCGGCTGCCAACACCACGATCGCCTGCGCCCCGTCTAATCCACCAGGCAAGCGTTTCGGATTCAACGCCGTTGTCAGTTTTTCCAGTGGCGTCACTAGCAGGTCGGCACCGGCCGGCGTGCAAAGAACCAGGAAAGCCGCCAGGCCGATTCGCACGATCACCCGTCCCGAAAGCGAATAATGTTTTTCTACCAGTAGTCCGATGGCGATTAGCAAAAACAAACCGGCAGGCGGCAGGATGAAAGCGCGGAAAACTCCAGCAAAACTTGAAAGGAATTCCATCTAAAGTCTGTTCCTGCGTTTTGGTTGAACCGGAGCAAGCGCGTTTGATGCATGTTTCAAGCCAAGCATGCAGCGAGGTGCGTATGTCGGATGCACATACAGAACGCCATTATATTCGGCCGCTCTAAACCGCCCATCTGCAGGCTTTCGTAAAAATTGCCGATTACACCATTAGCAATTATTTAATGCCGCTTCGATCATTGATCTCTTAGATGAGAATTGTCAAATAGATCTGCATGGAACCGAATTCGTCTATCGGCACTCGCCGTCAGAAAAATTGTGTGGCAATCGGAACAAAATAAGTACAACCGGGTTTGTAGGACGGCGCAATATCTTTACAAACGAGATGCCCGTAGGCATCATCTAAAACTACGCCAGTTACCTTGTTTAACCTTTTGCTCCGGAATCTATGGCTGCAGTACTTCCCTCGACGATACCCAACATCGCCATGTCCGGCCTGGCGCGGGCATTACTGCAGGCCGGTCGGTTATCGTCGCAACAAGTCGATACGCTGGGCAAACAGGCCGCTTCGGAAAACAACCCATTCATCGATGTTCTGCTCGCCAGCGGCGCATTGGACGCCCGCTCGCTCGCTGCTTTTTGTTCTGAAACCTTCGGTTATCCCTTGTTGGATTTTTCCGCTTACAACGTTGCCGCCCTGCCCGAGAAAATTCTGGATGGCAAGCTGATGCAGGCACAACGCGTCATTGCGTTGGGTAAGCGTGGCAATCGAATCACGATTGCCATTTCCGACCCGACCAACCTGCAGGCACTGGATCAAATCAAGTTCCAGACCGAAATGACGGTCGAGCCGGTGATCGTCGAACACCCGGTGTTGTTGCATCTACTAGAGAAATTCGGCCGCAGTGCCGAACAGTCGCTACGCGAGCTCAGCGGCGACGACATGGACATGAATTTCGGCACCGAAGAAATCGCGCCGCTGATCGACACCGTCGAGATCGACGATGCACCGGTGGTGAAATTTTTGCAGAAGATACTGACCGACGCCATCAACATGGGTGCTTCCGATCTCCACTTCGAGCCATTCGAAAAGTTTTACCGGATCCGGTTCCGAGTCGACGGCGTGTTAAAGGAAATGGCGCAACCGCCGCTGGCGATCAAGGAAAAGCTCGCTTCGCGCATCAAGGTTATTTCCAAACTCGACATTTCCGAAAAGCGCGTGCCGCAGGACGGCCGCATGAAATTAGTCGTTTCTAAAACCAAAGCCATCGATTTTCGAGTCAGCACCTTGCCGACGCTTTTCGGCGAAAAGATCGTCATGCGGATCTTGGATGCGACCCAGGCGCAGATGGGTATCGAGGCTCTGGGCTACGACCCGGACCAGAAAGCGACCCTGATCGACGCCATCGAGCGGCCGTACGGCATGGTGCTGGTCACCGGCCCGACCGGCTCAGGCAAGACGGTCTCGCTCTATACCTGCCTGAACATTCTAAATAAACCTGGCATCAATATCTCCACCGCTGAAGATCCGGCCGAGATCAACCTGCCGGGCGTGAATCAGGTCAACATCAACGACCGTGCCGGCCTGACCTTTCCGGTGGCATTGAAAGCCTTTCTGCGGCAAGACCCCGACATCATCATGGTCGGCGAGATTCGCGATCTGGAAACGGCTGACATCGCTATCAAAGCCGCGCAGACCGGGCATATGGTGTTTTCGACGTTGCATACCAACGATGCACCAGCGACACTGACGCGCCTTATGAATATGGGCGTAGCACCCTTCAACATCGCCTCGTCGGTGATTTTGATTACGGCGCAACGCCTGGCACGCCGCCTTTGCACCTGTAAAACGGTCGCTAAGATCGCAGACGAAGCGATGATCCAGGCCGGCTTTCGTGAAGAAGAACTCGACGGCACCTGGACACCCTATAAACCGGTGGGCTGCGACCGCTGTACCGGCAGCGGCTATAAGGGGCGGGTCGGCATCTATCAGATCATGCCGATCAGCGAAGAAATCGAGCGCATTATTTTGGCGCACGGCTCGGCCATGGAAATCGAAGCCCAGGCGCAGCTCGACGGCGTACGCTCTTTGCGCCAATCCGGTTTGATGAAAGTAAAGCAAGGTCTGACGAGCCTGGAAGAAGTCGTCGGTTGCACCAACGAATAACACATTGAACACCCAGGGAGTACCCGTATGGCCACCGCAGCCCGCACCACCTCTACTCTTCGCTCACCGACCGAAGTCATTTTTGTCTGGGAAGGCCGCGACAAGGCAGGCAAGCAGGTGCGCGGTGAAATGCGTGCCAATAGCGAATCGATCGTCAACGTCACTTTGCGCCGTCAAGGTATTGCCACGACCAAGGTCAAAAAGAAGACGTTCCGCAGCGGCAAAAAAATTACCGAGAAAGACATCACGCTCTTTACCCGCCAGCTGGCAACCATGATGAAGGCCGGTGTGCCGTTGCTGCAATCCTTCGACATCGTCGCCAAAGGCCACGCCAACCCATCGGTATCGAAACTGATTCAAGATATTCGCAGCGATGTCGAAACCGGTACCAGCCTTAACCAGGCATTCCGCAAGTTTCCGCTGTACTTCGATCCACTGTTCTGCAACCTCGTCGGTGCCGGCGAACAGGCCGGTATTCTGGAAGATCTGCTAACACGCTTGGCGGTCTATAAAGAAAAAACGATCGCCATCAAGGGCAAGATCAAGTCGGCGATGTTCTACCCGATTTCGATCATGGTGGTGGCGTTCGTGGTCACCGCCGTAATCATGATCTGGGTGGTGCCAGCCTTTAAAGAGGTGTTCACCAGCTTCGGTGCGGACCTACCTGCACCGACCCTGATCGTGATGTCGATCTCTGACTTCTTCGTGCAATGGTGGTATCTAATTTTTGGCGGCATCTTCGGTGGTTTGTATCTATTCTTCCAGTCTTGGCGTCGCTCATTGAACATGCAGCGCGCCATGGACCGCCTATTGCTCAAAGCGCCGATCTTCGGTGCCGTGATCCGCAAAGCGACCATTGCCCGTTGGACCCGTACTCTAGCCACTATGTTCGCCGCCGGCGTGCCGCTAGTGGAGTCGCTCGATTCGGTCGGCGGTGCTTCCGGCAACGCCGTCTATCTGGATGCAACCAAAAAGATTCAGTCGGAGGTCAGTACCGGCACCAGCCTGACGGTGGCGATGCAAAATGCCGAGGTATTTCCCAACATGGTCACGCAGATGGTGTCCATCGGAGAGGAGTCGGGTTCGCTCGATCAAATGCTGGGCAAGGTCGCGGACTTTTACGAGCAGGAAGTCGATGAAGCCGTGGCTTCTCTGGCGTCTCTGATGGAACCGCTGATCATGGTCGTATTAGGTGTCCTGATCGGTGGGTTGGTGATTGCGATGTATCTGCCGATCTTCAAACTTGGCGCAGTGGTTTAACGCGTTGGCAGCAGGTTGGTCGCAGAAGCAAATTAGGAATGCGAACGCCAGGTTCAGTAGACCAAAGTCCCTGGTGTTGCGCGTTACTAATATGCGGCCATATTCCTGTGCGGTTGCCCAGAAAGTGGCATCGAGTAGTTAAATTGTGTACTGCTGACGGAAAACGACGCCGAACCGAGCGCACCAAATTCCAAGATCTCAGCAGCTATGCAATCTTTATTGCTTCACCAGCTCTACCCGCCGGTTTTTCTCACGGCCCGATTCGGCGTTGTTCGAGGTAATTGGGGCATAGGAACCGACGCCTTTTGCATTCAGCCTTTTGGCGTCGATTTTGTAATCCGTAGTGAGCAATCTGGCAACCGATTCAGCGCGCTTCTGCGACAGGTCCATGTTGTGCGCGGGGGAGCCCTGGTTGTCGGTATGACCTACGATATGGACCTTCAGATCCTTGTCCTGCTGCAGTAATTTTGCCATCTCGGCAAGCGTACCTTTCGATTCGGGCTTCACTGCCGTCTTATCGGTGTCGAAATATACGCCATACACCGCCACCTTTCCTTCCGCTGCAATCTTGCGCGCCATGCCGCCTGCATCCAGCGTGGCGGTACCTTATCGGTTTGCATCGGCTTGCCCTCGATGATCTGCAGAGAAATGGCGCCAAGGTCATCGCGTAGCGGTGGAGCAACGAGTACGGCAACATGCACCGGGCTGCCGTCGGACTGCATACCCTCGGCCACCAGGTAACGAGGCTCACTGAGTCCTGAATTGAACGCATTGCGAAAATCGGGGCCGGTTAAGAAACCATCGCGCATGAGATAGTTGGATTTGTAATAAGAATCTAAAGCGCCGCACGATTCTTTCTCACACGTGTAAATAACTTTCATTCCAGCCTTCGAAATCGCGGCTTGGTAATTGCGGAATACTTCGAGGCCCGATCGATCTTTTGCATAAGCATAGGCGATACGGGTGTATTTGCCTTCCGGTTTAAGAAGATTGTCGACCAGGAGCTTGTAATCTTTAAAATAAGGCCGACTCATCGGCAATTCCGCCTGCTCGTATTGCACCACCTTATACCCAACCATTTTTGATCCGTCGAAGCGGGACAGAAGCGCGTGATCTTTCCCGCCTTCTACCTCGCGAAAATTTAGCTGGGCGAAAGCAGTTTGCGTAACGGTGACACAGCATAAAAGGGCGAACAGAGGTTGGAGGCGCATAGGACTTGGCAGAGTTGAAAAATACCGATCTTAAGCGCAACGCCAAATCGTTTGCAAGCCCCGAACCCAGTCAGGTACATGAATGAAGCAAACGATGCCTTGCGGCTGCGTGCGGCGCGCCAACCCCCGGCGATAACGTTTTTTAACCTTCAACGGAATATTTTTTTGCCATGACGAAGATCGGAAACAATGTTGGTAACGAGCACGAGACCGCAGACTCGAATAGTCGAGCCGGTAGATTGCGCTCCACTGCGGTAAAAGCACAACATGCACACCTGTAATCGGAAACTGACTTTTGTAACGCAACGAATACCACGTATCATCGCTCAACTTACTGTAAAGCACTTAAACAACCAAAAGCGATCGCAATTTTTGCCACTTTTATTCTGGCGTCCAATACATTCCTATCGCAACCTAGACTGCACCGATGTTTTCGATATTTCAAAATAATCTTTTCCAGCAACTTGCATTCATGGCCGACGCCAACAACGTGCTTGCTACCGTTTGTGCTGGCATCGTCGGGCTCTTGATTGGCAGTTTTTTGAACGTCGTCATCTATCGCATGCCGAAGATGATGCAGCGCGAATCCGATAACTACGTGGCCCATGAAAGCGGCCAGCCGCTGCCGCATACGGATCGTTTTAATCTGATGCTGCCACGCTCCACATGTCCGCAATGCGGCCACAAGATCGGCGCTTTGGAAAACGTACCGGTGTTGAGCTACCTGGCGCTACGTGGCAAATGTCGTGCATGCAAAACCGCGATTTCAACGCGATATCCGGCGGTGGAAATATTGACCGGGTCACTATCTGCCCTGCTGGTATGGCAGTTCGGTGCCGGCTTTGCCGGTCTGGCGCTGCTGGTATTTCTCTGGATGCTGATCGCCATGACTTTCATCGACGCCGATACCCAGTTGCTGCCGGACGATCTGACCCTGCCGCTGCTGTGGCTGGGCCTGCTGGTGAATTTGAACGGCACCTTCGTGCCGCTGCCGGAAGCGGTGCTCGGTGCGGTATTCGGTTATCTGAGCCTGTGGACGATTTTCTGGCTGTTCAAATTCGCCACTGGCAAGGAAGGTATGGGTTACGGCGATTTCAAACTCTTGGCCGCACTGGGTGCCTGGCTCGGCTGGAAGATGCTGCCGATTATCGTACTGATGTCGTCCTTGGTCGGTGCCATCGTCGGCATCGCCCTGGTCGTACTGGCCAAGCGCGGGCGCGATATTCCCATGCCGTTCGGGCCTTATCTGGCAGCGGCAGGCTTGTTGACGCTATTGTTCGGCGAGCGGATCGCACAGGTATGGTTGGGATAGACACTACCGCATCGGCCAACGGCAGGCTTGCGCACTATCCGTATTCGATCGGTTTGACCGGTGGTATCGGCTCCGGCAAAAGCACGGTCGCCGATCTTTTCGCGGCAATCGGTGTGCCGATCATCGATACCGACGTCATCGCTCACGCATTGACCAACACAGACGGCGCGGCAATGCCGGCCATCAGCGCTGCCTTCGGCACATCGTTCGTCACGACCGACGGTGCGCTGGACCGCGGCCATATGCGAACGGTGGTTTTCAGCGATCCAATGGCCAGAAAACGATTGGAAGCGATCCTGCATCCGTTGATCGCACATGAAGCGCAGCACGCGGCTCAAATAGCGGCAACCAACGATGCCGGCTATCTGATTTATGTAGTGCCGCTGTTAGTAGAATCGAACCAATGGCGTGATCGGGTCGATCGCATACTGGTCGTGGATTGCGAAGAAGCGACGCAGTTGGAGCGGGTGATGCGCCGCAATGGCATGAGCACGGCGCAAGCCGCCGCGATCATGGCGGCCCAGGCCACACGTAGCGAACGCCTGGCTGCTGCAGATGATGTGATCGACAATAACGGTGATGCGGCGAGGCTAACGCGCCGGGTAGCGCGCCTGCATGCGCAATATCAAATTCAGGCGCGCGCATTACCGGGCGCGCCTGCAACGGACTCCAAACTTTAAGTATCGGCCCTGATGAAAAAAATTTGATCCGGTCGAGCTTGATCAGTCGACCGTAGCGCCCGACGTCTTGACGACCCGGGTCCATTTTTCCAGTTCGCTGTCGACGAAGGTCTTGAATTGCGAAGTCGGCAAGTACATCGGCTCGGCACCGAGCGTATCGAGCTTTTGCTTGGTCACTGCCGCTGCCAGGAATTCTTCGACCGTTGCGTTAAGCTTGGCGGTGACGTCGGCAGGCATGTTCGCCGGCCCTACCAGCGCATACCATGGCCGGGCTTCGAAACCGACCAGACCGGCTTCGGCCACGGTCGGCACATTTGGCAACGATGGCGAACGACGTGCGCCAGTCACTGCCAGCACTTTCAATTTACCGGAAGCTACATGCGGCATCGCCACCACCGGGTTTTCAAATGCAAGTGGCAGCTGGTTACCGATCAGATCGTTCATCGCCGGACCCGAACCCTTGTAGGGAATATGCTGGATCTTGGTGCCGGCCTGGATGTTGAACAGTTCGCCGATGATGTGCTGGGGCGTACCGGAGCCGGCTGAGGCAAACGACAGCTTGCCGGGCTGCTTGCCCTGAGCGATTACGTCGGCGATGGTATTCAGACCGGCCTTGGCATTGGCGACCACGACAAATGACGCACTGGCGACCGGTGAAATATAAGTGAAATCCTTGGTCGGCTGATACGGCAGCTTTTGGTACAACGACGGCGCGATCACCAGCGGGCCGCTCGATGCCAACAGCAGCGTGTAGCCGTCGGGAGCCGACTTGGCCACGAGATCGGTACCGATATTGCCGCCGGCACCGCCACGGTTCTCGATCACGACCGTCTGCTTGAATTTTTCCTGCATGTGCTGGCCCAGCATGCGCGCCAGTATGTCGGTGGCACCGCCTGGAGCATACGGCGAAACGATACGAATCGCCTGTTTGGTCGGCCAAGGCTGGGCTTGGGCATGCGCCGCGGTATTGACCAAGAGCGCGCCGGAGGCGACGACTGCGGCAAACGATGCGAGTTTGAAGCCGCTCTGGACGCGGTCGCTGAATCGGCAATGAAGCATTTTCATGTATTTCTCCGTTGATATGTTGTAAGCCGGTAGCCGGTAGGATGGCCTGGCGTGCTTTGTCGCCTTGCGGGCGCGTTAGTGTACCGCGTCAGAGACGTCGATGGGGCCACACTTCCGGGTTGAGCAGGTTCAGCGCACGACCGCTTTCCCACGCCAATATCTGCTCGATTGCGAAACCGAAATACAGCTCGTAGGTATCTTCCTCCACATAACCGATATGGGGTGTGGTCAGTACGTTGGGCAGCTGCAGCAATGGATAGGCAATGTCGAAGATCGGCTCGTTCTGGTGCACGTCGATACCTGCGAAACCTGGCCGGCCCGATTGTAATGCAGCCAGCAACGCACCCGGCTCGATCAGTTCCGCGCGACTGGTATTGAGCAAAATTGCGGTCGGTTTCATCGCCGCCAAATCGGCGGCGGCAATCATGCCGCGCGACTGCGGTGTCAGGCGCGCATGCAGCGACAGTACGTCGCAACGGGCGAAAAAGGCCTGCCGATCGGCGACGACCTCATGGCCGTCGGCAATGGCGCGGGCGGTGGTGTTCTCCCGATTGCCCCACACCACCACATGCATGCCGAACGCGACGGCATAGCGCGCCACCAATGCGCCGATCCGGCCGTATCCAGCGATTCCGAGTGTCTTACCCCGCAATGTCGTACCCAGAGCCGTTTGCCATTTGCCGGCTTTAAAGGCGTTGGCTTCCGTTACCACTTGCCGTGAGATGCCCAGCAAGAGTGCCCACGTAAGTTCGGCCGCAGCATTAGTGGCATCGCCTTCGGCAGCCACCGGAATGCCGGCCTCGGTACAAGCGGCAAGATCGACATGGTTGGCAGCGCGACCAGTCTGGCTGATAAATTTCAAACTCGGCAAAGACTGCAGCAATGCACCGTCGATGCGAGTACGTTCACGAATTAAAATCAACGCATCGGCATCGGCAAAACGTCCGACAAGCGCCTGGGTGTCGGTTAGGGTGTCGGTAAAAATGCGGACATTGTGCGAAGCCAATCCGGCAAAGCATTTCAGGTTGCGAACGCAATCCTGGTAGTCGTCGGAAATCACGATATTCATTGCGGTCGTTCGGTTAGGGGCGGTTAAGGTCGGTTAAATTTCACGGGGCGGAATCAATTTTACGGGGTGGATTCAATTTCAATATATCATTTTCATGGCAGCACGAAAGCGGTCTTTTCCACCGCTTCGTTTGGACATCGTTTGTAATTTAATCAATCATCGTTCAGAATCACGTAACCGCTGCCCGGAACGACCCGGCACAGCCTCCAGCCCCACCCTGGGCCAACTTAAAGGGACTCACTTTGATTGTCTACGAATACCCTTTCAACGAGCGTATTCGCACGTTGTTGCGACTTGAAGACCTGTACGAGAAATTCCTGTTCTTCCTGCAGCAAGGGCACCCCCAGCAACATCACGTAGCGCTCTCGACGATCTTCGAAATGCTGGAAGTGGCTGGCCGTGCCGATCTGAAGTCGGATCTGCTGCAAGAACTCGAACGTCAAAAACAGACGTTGCTGAGTTTTCGGTCCAACCCAAACGTGGAAGCCAAACGCCTCGACGCGGTGCTGACCGAGGTCGACCGTGTCAGCACGGCACTCATGGCAGCGCAAGGTAAAACCGGACAAAACGTCCGCGACAACGAATGGCTCATGAGTATCCGCGGCCGCACCATCATTCCCGGCGGTGCCTGCGAGTTCGATCTACCGTCTTATCATGCATGGCAACATCAGCCGATGGAAAAGCGTTATGCCGATATTTCTTTCTGGTTTCAGCCGCTGGTACCGCTCTGCGATGCGATTTCTATCGTGCTTCGGCTTTTGCGGGAGTCCGGGCGGGCCACCGAGTTGCTGGCACCTGCCGCAGGCTATCAACAAATGCTTCAAGGTAAGGTTTATCAGATGTTAAGGCTGACGCTGGACGTCTCGCTCGGTGTGATACCGGAAATCTCCGCCAATAAATACATGCTGTGGGTGCGTTTTACAACCCAGGGCATCGACATGAAATCCAAACCCGTCGAGGGCGACGTGCCGTTCGAGCTCACCCTCTGCAATTTTTGAGGTGATCCATGGTTGCCATCGTCAGTTGTCCGACCTGTGCCGAAAAAGTCGAATGGGTCGAAGCCAGCAAATACCGGCCGTTCTGCAGCTTGCGCTGTAAGCAGATCGATCTCGGTGCATGGGCTGAAGAAAAATATGTCATCGCGGCGGCCAGCCCAGAGGGAGATGCCGACGAAGCGGAAGATTTGGGCCAAAATCTTCCGCCATGAGTTGTGCCTGGTGCGGCCACCCGGTCGGTCTACCGGTATCCTGATTATTTCGCCTCACTGGCCGCACGTGCGGATTTGCAAGCCGTCTGCCTTCCCTTTCATCGCAATCTAGCGAAGATAGGCGGACCATCGTTCCGACTTCTCTAAATGGACGTCATGCATGAAAGTCAATCCAGGACCTCAAGGCCTACAGCCTCGTTCGGAGCAACCGGCGGAGCCAACCGATCAAGCAAGCTCAGGGGCGGCAGGCGGCTCATCCTCGAACTCCGGGCCCAATGGCGCGCGGCAGCGTCCTACCGGGCTTTCGCGCCCAGGCCGGCGTTCGCTATCGACATTGCCATCTGAATTGATGAACCAGATCGCCGACCACTTTCCGTTTGGTGCTAAAGAACCGGCGGCGATGCTGATCGCCTCCACCGGCCTGCGCGATGGCTTAAAAGCCCGTGTGCTAGCCGATAAACTGATTGACTGGCTGCGCTCAGAAGGCTTGCGCGTTGCACAAGTGAATTCTGTCGAACGAAGCGCTGGCGTCTTGCTCGCCACAATCGACCGAGCAGCCGAGCATTTGCGTGCGGGTAGGTTGCCCGCCAATTTATTTATCAAAGTGATTCAACAAGTCGCCGAGGCAATTCCTGCAGGCTGTTTAAATCGCATCGCTGCCAGCGTCGTCCTGTTCAAAGTGGCTAAGTCAACCGAGGGACTGGCCAGAGACGACGACCGCTATGCAGCGCTCGACACCATAGCGAGCATGTTTTCGCGCGAAGACTTCCGCAACCGGATGTTGTTGCCACCGGAACCAGGCGCCGATACGGCGGCCGATCAGTTCTACCAGCGTTTTACCGGAGCCATCCAGGACTTGCCGGACACCGTCGCCGCCCGGTTGCTGGCTAAGACTGCTGCTGGTTTATACATGATCGATTGCCCGGTTAGTAGAACCAGCCGTTGGCATGAATTGTTCGGGCTGCAAACACCGGCACTACTGCCACAGCGGCCGCAACTATTGCAATCGCTCGCCTTCGCCTTGCCCGAGCTCCAGCCCTCTCTTTTGCAGCAGAGCGCAATAGCCGCGCTGCTTGCCGAAGCGCCTGCTGCGGCACCGCAAGTACAGATGTCGATTCTGCACGCCCTTCACGAAATATGCTGCCACACCACGCTGCCGCATGCGCAACGCGCTTTGTTCGACCGCATCGATATGGTGGCGCGAGCACTGCCGGAAGCGCAAAAAAGCGTGATTTATTGCAGCATGGCTTCAGAACTTACAAAGATAGCACCGATAAACCGGTACTACGTGTACAAAACGATCGGCAATGCCGCAAAACTAATGGTTTCTGCCAGTTGCTTCGATGCTCTACTTACTGTGCGTACCGAAGCCCTGCTTGAATTTCCAGCATTGATGCAGTTCGATCTGTTTTATGCGCTGACAGAGGAGTTCGAGGCCAAGCTACCCGAATCGCGGCTATCGGGTTTGACGACTTTACTCAAGACCATCCACAAGCTGCCGGCCAGCACTCACCTCGTGACTTGCATGTCGGCTTGCCTGCAAATCATTCCGACATTGCCGGAATCACAACGCGCACAGGCTTACGATCTGGCGATGCAAACGGCTTCGTCGATGCCGGCGACGACCCAGGGCGTGATCCATCGTGAACTGCATGGCCACATCGAGAAAGAGTCGCCGACATTTGCAGCGGAGAATCTGCCGAAACTCGTCTGCAACGTGCAGCTTTCGCACAATGTTGCCGAAGTCTTGCTGCTTTATAGAAAGCTCACATGGTCGCTTGGAAAGCTGCCGGTGTCCGAACAACTGCCGGCTTTCCGGCGTGTGCTCGACAGCGTCTATCTCTGGGACAGACAGTCTCTGGTCGATTCGGTCATGACGCGTGTTTTTAACCACATTGCCAGGTTGCCGGAAGCCGAACGTCGATCGTTTGCTAAAGAAAGCATGGAGCGTTTTGCAAAAAAAGCGCTTGAACTTTTTCACATACTGCGCCGAAACAGGACCGATCTTAACCCCGCACGACGGATTATGTCGATCTGCAATTCTTTGCAGTCGTGGCAACAACAGGCAGAGCGCCATACATTCGTGTTGCCACTCAGTGCGCAGCGGCTGGCCACTAAATTGCTCGACGGTGCGCTCGAAGGTGGCTATCAGGCCATGCCGGACCTGCTCTCCCAATGTCGGCGGTTTCTGCCGGATTCTGTGATCGACCATTACCAACATTTAATCGAACGGCCCGCTCTACCTGCGCCATAAACGTCCGACATCAGGCGCTGCTGGTGTCGTCGCCCACGGTGTCGTACCTTACGGTTTCCAGAAATGCCAATAACGGCACTGTTGCAGGCAGCAGCGGTGTCACGGCTACCACGCCCTGCCAGGCAAAAGCCTGGCGCTCCATGGCAATCGGTTGGCCACGCCACCTGCGGCTAAGATAAAAATGCAGTCGAACATGTGCGTGTGGATATACGTGTTCGACGCCACACCATGGCTGACAGTCGACAACCTCAACGCCCAGCTCTTCCATCATTTCGCGACGCAAAGCATCAAGCACCGACTCACCCGGCTCGACCTTCCCGCCGGGAAATTCCCAATAACCGGCGTAGGGTTTGCCAGGCGGCCTCTGCGCCAGTAATACGTCGCCGTTGGGCTTGATCAGGATACAGACGGCGACATCGACCGGTATCGTGCCGGGCAAGGTTTTACCGGCTTCCACTTCAGGCATCGGATTGCATGCGTGCGCTTGCCAACCTGCCGGCGTGGTCTTTTGCAAATTGCCAGGCGACGCGACCCGAGCGCGACCCGCGTTGCAATGCCCAACGCAACGCGTCGCCGCGTGCTGCGGCAATCTGCTCGGCGTCACAGCCAAAATGCGCCAGCCAGTGGCCGGCAATGGCCAGGTAATCGTCTTGCTTGAATGGGTAGAACGATACCCACAGGCCGAAACGCTCCGATAGGGAAATTTTCTCTTCCACCGTTTCGCCGGGATGCAGATCGCCGTCATCCCCATGCTGGTAGCTACTGTTGTCGGACATTTTTTCCGGCAGCAGATGACGACGGTTGGAGGTTGCGTAGATCAGGATATTGTCGGATTGTGCAGCGATGCTGCCATCAAGCGCCACCTTCAATGCCTTGTAGCCACGCTCACCTTCTTCGAACGATAAATCGTCGCAAAAAATGATGAAGCGTTCGGGCCGGCTCGCCACCAGATCGACGATATCCGGCAAATCGGCCAGATCGTCTTTATCGACCTCGATCAGCCGCAAACCCTGTGCCGCGTAATTGTGCAAGCAGGCTTTGATGAGCGAAGACTTGCCGGTGCCTCGCGCGCCTGTCAGCAAGACATTGTTGGCCGGTGCGCCAGCGACGAACTGGCGTGTGTTTTGCTCGATGACCTGTTTCTGCGTGCCGATATTATGCAAGTCGGACAAAGCGATCGGTGCCGTGTGACGCACCGGCTGTAGAAAGCCAACCTGGCTGTTGCCACTATGGCGGCGCCAACGAAAAGCGGTTGCCGCGTCCCAATCGAGGGCCGCGCGCGCGGCCGGCATCAGCGACTCCACACGCGACATCAACGCCTCGGCGCGCATTAGAAATTGTTCGAGCGTAGCGGTCATCAGGGACTCTAAAATTCAGGAGCGATAGTCGGCGTTGATGGTGACGTATTCGTGCGAAAAGTCGCAGGTCCAGATGGTGGCTGCATAGCTACCACGGCTCAGCCGTACCCGAACGGTGATGGCGTTCTGGCGCATCACCCGTTGGCCGTCGGCTTCCTGGTAATCGGGATGACGCCCACCATTTTTGGCGACCCAGACATCATCCAGGTACAGATCGAGCTTGCCGACATCCAGATCGTCGATACCGGCATAACCGATCGCTGCCAGGATACGGCCGAGATTCGGGTCGGAGGCGAAAAATGCCGTCTTCACCAAAGGCGAGTGGCCGATCGCATAGGCGATCTTGCGACACTCTTCGACACTGGCACCTTCTTCCACGGTGATGGTGATGAATTTGGTAGCGCCCTCACCGTCGCGTACGATCATCTGCGCCAATTCTTGCGAGAGTGAAACGACGGCATCTGCAAGGATCTTAAATTGGGCGGAAGCGACATCGGTAATGCCAACGCCGGCCGCCCCCGTGGCGATCAACATAAACGCGTCGTTGGTCGAGGTATCACCGTCGATGGTGATGCAATTGAACGACGCATCGGCCGCTTGCTTTACCAGCTTTTCCAATAATGGCTGGCTCACCGCCGCATCGGTTGCCAGAAAGCCGAGCATCGTTGCCATGTTGGGCCGGATCATGCCGGCACCCTTGCTGATACCGGTCAGGGTGATCGGCTTGCCATCGATAACGACGCATCGTGATGCGGCTTTGGGTTGGGTGTCGGTGGTCATGATCGTTTCGGCGGCCGCCAGCCAGTTGTTTTCCGTCAGGTTTGCCAGCGCTTCCGGCAAACCGGCAACGATGCGCGCCACCGGCAAAGGTTCGAGAATCACGCCGGTCGAAAAGGGCAGAACCTGGTCGGCGTCACAACCGAGCAGAGACGCCAGCGCTTCGCAAGTGGCATTGGCATCGGCCAGACCTTGCTCGCCGGTGCCGGCGTTGGCGTTGCCGGTGTTGACCAACAAGGCGCGGATGCTAGAACCCGCACCAAAGTTTGTACCAACACTTTTTCCAACCCCGGCGAGATGCGCCTGACATACCTGCACCGGTGCGGCACAAAAGCGATTGGTGGTGAACACTCCGGCCACAGTCGTGCCTTCTGCCAGCGTCATTACCAGCACATCTTTGCGGTCGGGCTTGCGCACACCAGCTTTGGCAAACCCCAGCCTGATACCGGCAACAGGTTTCAATTCAGCTGCCAGTGGCAAAGGCAAATCGACAGCCATGATCTACGCCAGCCGTCCGTGGCACTGCTTGTATTTCCGGCCGCTACCGCACGGGCACGGATCGTTACGTCCGACCTTCGCCGCACCCACTGCGTTGGCGTCTTCGGCAGACGTAGTGGGCGGGGCCGGTGCCAACAGATCTTCCGGCGCCGCATTGGCATCGAAATCAGCGTGCTGATAGTGGACGTTCTCGACATGCAAATGATTGAGCTGCCGTTCCGCCACCTCAATTTCAGCTTGCGACTGGATACGCACAGTCATGACCATGCGAATCACTTCATGCTTGATCATGTCCAACATCTGGCCGAACAGCTCGAACGCTTCGCGCTTGTACTCCTGCTTCGGATTTTTCTGGGCATAGCCACGCAAGTGGATACCCTGTCGCAAGTGATCTAGCGCCGCCAGGTGTTCTCGCCAGTGGCTATCGACGCCTTGCAGCATTACGCTACGCTCGAAACCGGCGAAGGACTCCCGACCAACGACGGCAGTCTTGGCGGCGTAGCTCTCGTCGGCTGCCGCTACAACCTTCTCCATCAATTCTTCTTCGCTCAGATTCGGCGAATCCTTGAGCATCTGCTCGAGCGGCACATCGAGTTGCCATTCGGCGCGAAGCGTGTTTTCCAGGCCGGGAATATCCCACTGTTCTTCCAGAGATTCAGGCGGCACGTGGGTGCGAAACAGTTCTTCGAACACCCCGCGGCGTAGTGACGTGATCAGTTCCGACACATCTTGCGATTCCAGCAGTTCGTTACGCTGCTGATAGATCACCTTGCGCTGATCGTTGGCGACGTCGTCGTACTCCAGCAATTGTTTGCGAATATCGAAGTTACGAGCCTCGACCTTGCGCTGTGCCGATTCGATCGAGCGCGATACCATACCGGCCTCGATCGGTTCACCTTCCGGCATCTTCAACGCATCCATAATCTTGCGCACCCGGTCACCGGCGAAAATTCGCAGCAACGCGTCGTCCAGCGAAAGATAAAAACGCGAAGAACCAGGGTCGCCCTGACGCGCTGCTCGGCCACGCAATTGGTTATCTACCCGTCGCGATTCATGGCGCTCGGTACCGACGATATGCAAGCCACCAGCATTGACCACGTGATCGTGCAAGGATTGCCACTCTTCACGCAGGGTATGTGCACGTTGGCGCTTGTCGGTATCGGTAAGCGCGTTGTCGGCTTCGATGAGTTGAATCTGCTTTTCGACGTTCCCGCCCAACACGATATCGGTGCCGCGACCGGCCATGTTAGTTGCGATCGTAATGCCTTTCGGACGGCCGGCCTGGGCAATGATTTCCGCTTCGCGTGCATGCTGTTTAGCGTTGAGCACATTGTGCGGCAGCCCGGCTTTTTCCAAAATGCCGGACAACAGTTCGGAGTTCTCGATCGAGGTGGTGCCGACCAGCACCGGCTGCCCACGCTCGTAGCATTCCTGAATACCTGCCAACATGGCATTGTATTTTTCGGCTGGCGTCTTGTAGACCTGATCGAGCAAATCCTTGCGCTGATTCGGCCGATTTTGCGGGATGACGACTGTTTCCAGGCTATAGATTTCCTGAAATTCGTAAGCTTCGGTATCGGCAGTGCCGGTCATGCCGGCGAGCTTGCCGTACATCCGAAAATAATTTTGAAATGTAATCGACGCCAGGGTCTGATTCTCGTTCTGGATCGCTGCGTTTTCCTTAGCCTCGACGGCTTGATGCAAGCCATCCGACCAGCGACGCCCGGTCATTAGACGTCCGGTGAATTCGTCGACGATGATGACTTCGTTGTTTTGCACCACGTAATGCTGATCTTTGTGATACAGCGTGTGCGCGCGCAAGGCTGCATACAAATGGTGAATCAGTGTAATGTTTGCGGCATCGTAAAGCGAAGCACCTTCGGCCAGTAGGCCCATGCTGGTCAATATCTGTTCGGCTTTTTCATGACCGGCTTCGGTCAGCAATACCTGGTGGGCTTTTTCATCCTTGGTGTAGTCGCCAGGCACTTCGATCTTGCCCTTGCCATCCGGTGTTTCTTCGCCGATCTGTTGGGTCAGCAACGGCGGCACGGCATTGATCTTGTGATACAGGTCGGTATGATTTTCTGCCTGGCCGGAAATGATCAGCGGTGTACGGGCTTCGTCGATCAGAATCGAATCGACCTCGTCGACAATCGCAAAATGCAGGCTGCGCTGGACCCGATCGGCAGCGTCGTAGACCATGTTGTCGCGCAGGTAATCAAAGCCGAATTCATTGTTGGTGCCATATGTAATGGACGAGGCGTAAGCTTGTTGCTTGGTGGCGTGATCCATCTGCGACAGATTCACGCCAGTCGTCAGACCCAGCCAGCCATACAGCTTTCCCATCCATTCGGCATCCCGCTGCGCCAGATAATCGTTGACCGTCACGACGTGCACGCCCTTACCGGCCAGCGCGTTCAGGTAAGCCGGCAACGTCGCCATCAAGGTTTTACCCTCGCCGGTTCCCATTTCTGCGATCTTGCCGTAATGCAGAACCATGCCACCAACGAGCTGCACATCGAAATGGCGCATACGCAAAACGCGCTTGCTGGCTTCGCGACAAACGGCAAATGCTTCGGGTAACAGATTGTCTAAACTTTCGCCGGCAGCAAGGCGGCTTTGAAACTCCGGCGTCTTCGCCTGCAATTGCGCATCCGAGAGCTTTTCGACATCGGGCTCGAGCGCATTGATCTCGCGCACCACTTTTTGATACTGCTTCAATAGCCGCTGGTTGCGACTGCCGAAAATCTGGGTCAGTAGTGACATGCTTGGATTCTGTCTATGGCGAAAGGGCTGGATTTTAGCATGCCCACCCTATCGGGCGAGGCCCTGGCAAAGGGCCATGTAAGCAGCCTACCGACCTGTCAGCGCAGCCAAACGGGCTTGCTTGGATTGCTCCGAGCCAGCCGACAGGAACTTCTCCGGATTTTGCGTCGTGCCGCCGACCAACACTTCGAAATGCAGATGTGCTCCGGTAGAGCGGCCAGTGGAGCCAACCGTTGCCACCTGTTGCCCGCGCTGCACGATATCGCCTACCCTGGCAAGCAGCCGCGACGCGTGGGCATAGCGTGTAACGATATTGTTGCCGTGGTCGATTTCCAGCAGATTGCCGTATTCGTGATGATATGCCGCCGTGATCACTACGCCGCCGGCGGCAGCGGTGATCTGCGTCCCGGTAGGCGCGGCAAAATCGATGCCATCGTGGAAGGTGCTGCGACCATTAAATGGATCGGGCCGCCAGCCGAACCCCGAAGCGTTATAGCTGACGTCGACCGGTTGGCTGGTCGGCAACAATTTCGATTTCATCTTATCGTTCATCAGCGCGGTCTCGACGACATTGAGATAATCGGCCCGATGTTCGAGGTCACGTGTCATGGCATCCAGAGCTCGCTGAAAACCGGCCATGTCCAGCACCGGCCCAGAGCGCGGTACGACGCTGGAATGCTCCGGACCACCGCGGCCTGGCAATTCGCGGAAATTAAATGCTTCGGGCTTAACGCCGGCCAACCCTTGTACGCGCTCGCCAAGCGCATCCAGACGCATCAGCTGTGCTTGCATCACGCCTAGTTTAACCGCCATGGCATCGAGGTTTTGCCGGACATAGCGCTCTTTCTTTGCTTCTTCGCTTTCAACCGGCGCACTGGGGGATTTCAGAAACGAAGGCAAGCGCCACACCATGTCGTTGCGTGCCATGACGTGATTCAAGCCGATTGCGCCGCCCGTTACAGACATTACGAATAGTAGCAACAAACACAGCAGGTGCCGTCCCGCCAACGTCAAGGAACGCACTTGTCTGAATCGCGAATGAAGCAAAATTATTTGCATGGAAATCCCTCTGGCTGATGTGTTGCAACAGCGCCGTTGCAACGGTGGCACCGGCGGGATGTGATAAGGTGAAATGATGATGCGAACATCCTCATTTCTTCCTCACCAGCAGAGCACCTCGTCTGTATATCAGGCACGGGGTGCGGCGGATTTTTTACGGGCACACGACAGGATGGCAGCGATCCTACCCGGTGTCACCCGGATGGTTGCCTTGCAAAAAGCCTGTGCGGCGGGATTGCCGCTCATGTTCGATGCATGTACCGTGTTGCAGCTCGATGCCGGTCAGTTGGTGCTATCGACACCAAACGCCGCGATGGCTGCAAAACTTAAACAACAATTGCCAAAATTACAAGAATTTTTGCAGGCACAAGGCTGGCAGGTTAATGCAATACGCTTGAAAGTGCAAGTTACCAGGTTCGAGCCACGCGTCGGCTTGCGGGCACCACCGGTATTACCCGCGATTGCAACTTCGGCATTTGCCGCACTCGGCGCAGCACTAGATGATTCGCCACGCAATCAAGCATTGCGTGCGGCAATAGAAGCGATGGTGCGCAAACAGCGTTGAACTAGTTCAGTGCCCACTCCTGGCGCAGTTGTTCTAGATAATCGCGCGGTGCTTGTTCGATGGTATCGAAGCTGACGATGTCGTAGGCATCCGGACGTTTCAACAGCGCCCGAAGCAATTGATTATTTAGTGCGTGTCCCGATTTGTGCGCCGTATAGCTTGCCAGTAGAGGATGGCCTACCAAGTATAGGTCACCGATGGCGTCGAGTATCTTATGGCGCACGAATTCGTTGTCGTAGCGCAGGCCGTCGGCATTGAGGATGCGATATTCATCCATCACAATGGCGTTTTCCAGCGAACCGCCGCGGGCCAAGCCGATGCCGCGCAATGTTTCCACATCCTGCATGAAACCGAAGGTACGCGCGCGCGATATTTCTTTTACATAGGATTCGATACTGAAGTCGACCTCGGCCGTTTGGCCGGTGCCATCCACGGCGGGATGATTAAATTCGATAAAAAACTTGAGTTTGAATCCGTCGTAGGGTTCGAGCCGCGCCCATTTCATGGCCTCGCCGATACCTTCGCGGACTTCTACCGGCTGCGTAATGCGAATGAATTTTTTTGCCGCAGGCTGAGCCTGCAAGCCTGCCTGCTGCAATAAATATACGAACGACGATGCCGAGCCATCCATGATCGGAATTTCTTCAGCGGTGACATCGACATACAGATTGTCGATTCCCATACCGGCGCAGGCCGACATCAGGTGCTCCACGGTCGATACCTTCGCACCTTCATAGGCCAGAGTAGAAGCCATGCGGGTGTCGCCCACGGCAATCGCCGAGGCCGGCATTCTGACTACCGGATCGAGGTCGATGCGACTGAAGACAATGCCGGTATCGACCGGTGCAGGCCGCAGCGTCAATTCGACTTTGGTGCCGGAATGCAAGCCGACGCCAACCGTCTTTACCTGTTGCATGATGGTGCGCTGTTTTAACATGCAGAAATTATAGCAACCTGCTTCAGTAATGTACCGGCGTCGGATACTTCGAATTTGCCGACCTCTTCCAAATTAAGCTGCTTCACCACGCCGTCGACGACCAATGCCGAAAACCGGCGCGAGCGAATGCCCATGTTCTTCTGGCTAAAATCCACGTCCAAACCGAGCGCTTTCGTATAAGTCGCACTACCGTCGCCCATCATGCGTACGATGCCTGTGGCTTTTTGATCTCGCCCCCAGGCTCCCATGACGAATGCATCGTTGACGGCAATACACCAGATCTCATCTATACCGGCGGTCTTCAATTCTGCAGCGTGTTTGATGTATCCAGGTACATGTTGCGCCGAGCAAGTCGGGGTAAATGCGCCCGGCACACCGAATATGGCGATCGTCTTGCCTTGCGCCTGTTCTTCGACATCGACCATGTTGGGCCCGATGGAACACCCTTCCGACTCGACTTCGATAAATTCCGCCAACGTGCCTGATGGCAACCGATCTCCGATTTTTATGGTCACGCGATGAACTCCTTTTAAAAAAACAGAAAGCACCGCCAGCCAACTGCGTGGCGGGCGGTGCCGAAAAGCGCCGCAGATCGACGGCGCTTATTAATCGATAATTACTGCTTAGCGGCTCAATCTGCCTGTTTGCGCAGGAAAGCCGGAATATCGTAGGTTTCCATGCCATTCTTTTCCAGCGCGCGGACGGTCTCGGAAGCCGATTCGCGACGCCATACCGCCGGCGCTTTCATGCCGTCGAACGATTGTGGACCGTGGCCTGCGGCGCGCCCGGGAACATGGCCCATGCCGGCACCGGCCATGATCGCTTCGTTGTTGGTCCCGGTACGCAGCACCGGCATCGGTGCCTGCACCAGTTGCACGTTCTTACGTGCGCGACCCAAGCCGGTCGCCACGACCGTCACACGGATGTCGTCGCCCATGGTGTCGTCGTAAGCGATACCCTGGGCAATCGATGAATCGGGCGCAGCGAAGGCACGCACCGTCGCCATCACTTCCTTGATTTCCTTACCTTTGAGATTGCGGCTGGCAGTGACGTTGACCAGTACGCCGCGCGCGCCGGAAAGGTCGATGCCATCCAGCAGCGGCGAAGCGACCGCCTGTTCGGCGGCGATACGTGCGCGATCGACACCGGAAGCGGTGGCCGTTCCCATCATCGCTTTACCCTGCTCGCCCATGATGGTCTTGACATCGTTGAAGTCGACGTTGATATGGCCTGGCACGTTGATGATCTCGGCAATACCGGCCACGGCATTGTTGAGCACGTCGTCGGCATGCTGCAGCCACTCGATCATGCTGTCGTCTTCATAGATCTCTTCGAGTTTCTCGTTGAGGATGATGATCAGCGAATCGACATGCTGGGATAGGGCTTCCAAGCCCTCGTCGGCGATGTCCATGCACTTCTGGCCTTCGTAGGAAAACGGTTTGGATACAACGGCCACAGTCAGCGCACCTTGCTCCTTGGCGATTTGGGCCACGATCGGTGCCGCACCGGTGCCGGTGCCGCCACCCATGCCGGCGGCAATGAAAACCATGTGCGCGCCGCGCAGCGCATCTTCGATGCGGCCGCGCGATTCTTCCGCGAGCTGGCGGCCGACCGCCGGCTTCATGCCTGCGCCCAGGCCAGTCTCGCCGATCTGGATGATGTTGTGTGCCTTGGAGATTTTCAAAGCCTGGGCATCGGTGTTGGCGGCGATGAATTCGACGCCGCATACGCCTTTATTGATCATGTGCTGCACTGCATTGCCACCGGCACCGCCGACGCCAACGACCTTGATGACTGTGCCCAGTGTGGCATTGTCGAGAATATCAATTTCCATGATGACTCCTAAATTTTATAGAACTGCAAAAGGGAACCGGTAGCAGCCCAAACCTGGGACGACGCCACCGACAAAATTTTTACCGTACTGCTAAGCTGTTTCTTATCTGTTTTAGATCTGTTCGTATTCACTTGCCGGAAGTGCTGGTAATGCCCTACCTTCCCGCAGCTGTCAGTCGCTAGGCATCACGCGGTGTGACGACTCGCAACTATCAACTGCAACTGCCACCTGCCTTAATGCTGTTCCACTGCCTTCAAAAATTCCCTAAAAACCATTCTTTCATGCGCGTCCAGATGGCTTTGACCGACCCATCTTGACGCGTCACGACCGTGCCACGAAGGTACTGTTTTTTTGCTTCCAATACCAGACCTAATACAGTCGCATAACGCGGACTACGCACGACATCGGCGAGTTGGCCGGTATAAGCCGGCGTACCCAGACGCGCCGGCTTCAGAAAGATGTCTTCCGCCAGCTCGACCATGCCCGGCATCATCGCCGAGCCGCCGGTGAGCACGATGCCAGACGACAGTACTTCTTCGTAACCGGATTCCCGCACCACTTGATGCACCAGTGCGAATAGTTCCTCGATGCGCGGTTCGATCACAGCGGCCAACGCCTGACGCGATAGCGCTCTCGGGCCGCGGTCACCCAGGCCAGGCACCTCCAGGTTTTCGCCAGGGTCGGCCAGCACTTGCTTGGCTACGCCGTAACGCAGCTTGATTTCTTCGGCCTCTCCGGTCGGCGTGCGCAATGCCATAGCGATATCGTTGGTGACCTGATCGCCAGCGATCGGAATGACTGCCGTATGCCGAATCGCACCTTCGGTAAAAATTGCCACGTCGGTCGTACCACCGCCGATATCGATGAGCACCACGCCCAGCTCTTTTTCATCGAGCGTCAATACCGCATCGGCGGACGCCATCGGTTGCAAGATCAGGTCGGAGACTTCCAGGCCGCAACGGCGCACACATTTGACGATATTTTGTACCGCTGAAACTGCACCGGTGACTATATGTACCTTGACTTCGAGTCGGATGCCGCTCATGCCGATCGGTTCCCGAACATCTTCCTGATTGTCGACGATGAATTCCTGTGGCACCGTATGCAACAGCTGCTGATCGGTCGGGATATTGACGGCGCGGGCGGTTTCGATCACGCGGGCGACGTCGGCAGCGGTCACTTCCTTATCTTTGATGGCGACCATGCCGCTGGAATTGAAGCTACGGATGTGGCTGCCGGCAATACCGGTGTAGACGTTGCGGATCTTGCAGTCCGCCATCAGTTCCGCTTCTTCCAGCGCGCGTTGAATCGATTCGACCGTCGCCTCGATATTGACCACCACGCCTTTTTTCAAGCCCCGGGATTCGTACTGACCCAGACCGATCACTTCGTGACGGCCATTCGGCAGTACCTCGGCAACCACGGCCACCACCTTGGAGGTGCCGATGTCGAGGCCGACGATCAGATTTTTCGCATCTTTTGTCATGTCCGGTCTTTTGCTTTCTGGCTGCTTTCGGGCTGCACTCTGTCTACCTACGGGCTATTTTCTTGTCCGCTTTC
Organism: Pseudomonadota bacterium; assembly: GCA_040385645.1. Lineage (GTDB taxonomy): Bacteria > Pseudomonadota > Gammaproteobacteria > Burkholderiales > Burkholderiaceae_D > JANXSS01. The sequence goes on along the minus strand of JAZKGZ010000006.1, from coordinate 76,951 downwards.
CGGCTTACTTCTTTTTCTTCGCTTCCAAGCCGAACGTCATACCGGTGGCACGTAACGCCATGCCGTTCGGATAGCGCATATCGACGTTTTCGATCCGGTCCTGCAACCGTGCCACCAGCTGCGGATAAACGCTTACCAAGCGTGCGACCCGCTCTTTAAGCGTTGATTTTGTCTGTTCCCGACCCAACTCGACCGTCGTGCCGTTATCCAGTGTGACGACCCACGCATAGCGATCCGAGAGTTGCACCGATGCCGGCTTGCGCTTGATCGGCGCGAACCAGTCGTGCATTTCTTGAAACCGCGCCAACACGTCTTTTTCGCTGCCATCGGGCCCGTTGAATCCGGGAAGCCTGCCGTCTTCTTCGGCCTCATCCAGATTGACCGTGAACACATCGCCTTTGACCGAAAGCAGCCTGCCGTCGTCGCCCCAAGTGGCAAGGGGCACATGCTCTTCAAGCGTGACGATCAGTTGATTCGGCCATTCACGCCGCACCATCGCCCGTCGCACCCAAGGTACCGTTTCGAAAGCGGCACGTACCGAACCGAGATTAGCTGTAAAAAAATTGCCGCGAATGCGTGGCAGTGCCGTTGCGCGCACCGTCAGTGCATTCACACGGCGTAACTCCGTGTTGCCGCCTTCGATCCGGATGACTTTCAATGTGAACGCCGGGCGCTGCGCCAACCACCATAAGCCGGAGGCGAACAGCGCCAGCAGTACCAGGCTAAACAGCGCGCTGGAAAATGCGTTCATCATTTTTATGTCTTGCCACATCGGTCAGCGCTCGCCTGGTTCAGTAAATGAAGCGGTGGCGTGACCATCGTCGAGTCCTCTGGGCATCTTCAGGCTGGCCGAGCGTAGAATTTCGGCACATAGCATTTCGTAGCTCATACCGGCGGCACGTGCGGCCATCGGTACCAAGGAATGACTGGTCATGCCGGGCGAGATATTAACTTCTAGCAGGAACGGTTTGTTGTCGGACGCACGCAGCAGAACATCGACCCGTCCCCATCCTTCGCAACCGATCGCACGATAGGCTTCAACGGCAATACGATTCATTTCGGCAGCCAACTCCGCTTCCAGCGGCGCTGGGCACAGATACTTTGTTTCATCGCCAAAATACTTGGCCTGATAATCATAATTTCCCTGGGGAGCGACGATCTCTACGATCGGCAACGCGCGTGCCGAAGCACCACGACCGAGAACGGCGATAGTGAATTCCCGACCGATGATGAATTCTTCGGCTAGCACGACTTCGTCGAATTCAGCGGCCAATGCATAGGCCTGGCGCATGTCGGCGTAGGTCGAGACTTTGCTGATGCCGATGGTGGAACCTTCGTGCGGTGGCTTGACGATCAGCGGTAGCCCCAGAGTATCGGGCACGCGGCGTAAGTCAGTAGCCGCTGTCAACAACGCATATTTCGGGGTCGGCAGTCCCTGCATCAGCCAGATCATCTTGGTATAAATCTTGTCCATGCCGATGGCCGATGCCATGACGCCGCTACCGGTGTAGGGGATACCTAATTGTTCCAGCGCACCCTGCATCGTGCCGTCTTCGCCGAAACGTCCGTGCAGCGCGATAAACACCCGGTCGTACTTGGCCGCAGCCAGTTCAGCGAGCGTCTGCTCGGCCGGGTCGAAAGCATGGGCGTCGATGCCGAGGCCTTGCAATGCCGACAAAACGCCGGAACCGGACATGATGGAGACTTCACGTTCGGCCGAGCGGCCGCCGAACATGACAGCGACTTTACCGTATCGTTCTGCATTCATCGGTACATTCGTTGGCGCATTCGTCATTGGCACCTTCGTCATCATTTCATTCATCATCGATTCATTCGTCATCTGTGGCTCACCAGGTTCGCTGCAGTCGTAGACGACGGTGTCATGGCATCGTTCAAATTTACAACCGACACCGGCGCATACGCCAGCTTGGCTGGCACACCGGCAATGGAGCCTGCGCCCATGGTGATGACGACATCGCCATCTCTGACCAGGCTACGAATAGTGTCGGGCATCTCCAAAATATTTTCGACGAACACAGGGTCCACCTTGCCAACCACGCGCAAGGCATGTGCCAATGCCCGACCGTCGGCGGCGACGATCGGTGCTTCGCCAGCAGCATAAACTTCGGCGAGCACCAGCAGATCGGCACCCGATAGCACCCTAACGAAATCCTCGAACAAATCGCGGGTACGCGTGTAACGGTGCGGCTGGAATGCCAGAACCAGCCGCCTACCAGGATATGCACCGCGGGCGGCTGCCAGCGTGGCCGCGGTTTCTACCGGATGATGGCCGTAGTCGTCGACCAGTGCGAAGGTGCCATGGCCGGAAACACCACTGCTGTTACTGCTACTACCGTTGCTACTGCCGATACTTTCCAGCTGCAAGCCGATTTCGCCGTAACGCGTGAAGCGCCGGCCGACACCGGTGAATTCCGCCAGTGCCTTTTGGGTATCGCTATCGGCAACGCCGACTTCCCGCGCGATCGTGATGGCGGCGCAGGCGTTTTGAATATTGTGCATACCGGGCTGGTTCAAACGGATCGCGAGTGGCGCATAACCGTCTTGAACGACGGTAAATTGCATGAAGCCGTCGATTGCCACCGGATCGATGGCACGTACCTGTGCCTCTTCGTGAAAGCCGTAGGTAATGATCGGCTTGGAAATTGCCGGCATGATTTCACGTACGTGAGGATCATCTAGACAAAGCACAGCGATGCCGTAGAACGGCAGGCGCTGGGTAAATTCGACGAATGCCTGTTTGAGCTTGCCGAAGTCATGGTCGTAGGTTTCCATGTGATCGGCATCGATATTGGTGATCACTTGGATTACCGGCGATAAGTTCAAGAACGACGCGTCCGATTCATCGGCTTCGGCGACGATAAAATCTCCCGCACCGAGCTTGGCGTTGGCACCGGCGCTGGTAAGCCGGCCGCCGATGACAAAGGTCGGATCCAGCCCGCCCTGTGCCAGGATACTGGCTACCAGGCTGGTGGTGGTGGTCTTACCATGGGTACCGGCGATGGCGATGCCCTGCTTCAAACGCATCAGTTCGGCCAGCATCATGGCGCGCGGCACCACCGGGATCTTGCGCTCACGGGCGGCGACGACTTCAGGATTGTCGGCGGTAACGGCGGTCGAGGTGACGATCGCATCCGCGCCGACGACATTTTCTGCGGAATGGCCAAGTGTGACCGCCGCACCCAGCTTGACCAGGCGGAGGGTCGCGGCGTTGCTGCCAATATCGGAGCCGGAGACAACGTAGCCGAGGTTGAGCAGCACCTCGGCGATGCCGCTCATGCCGCTACCGCCGATACCGACGAAATGGATATTTTTAACCTTATGTTTCATATGCCGACTTCATGTGCTTGATTCGTTTGCTCGGTAGCGCCCGCCAGTGTTTCCAGCACCGCTGCGATTGCGTCGTTCGCATCACGCCGGCCGTGATCGTATGCCGCGCAGGCCATCGCCTGGCAATCGGCGCGGGTCAAACGCTGTAGCAAAGCTGCTAGCTCGCTTGGCGCGAGATCGCTCTGCGGCAAATGGACGGCGGCTTTGTGCGTGGCCATCCATTTGGCATTTTCGCGCTGGTGTGTGGTGGTAGACGCGACCAACGGCACCAAAATGCTGGCGATGCCGGCCGCCGTCAATTCCGAGACGGTGATCGCGCCGGCACGGCAAATCACTAGATCGGCCGTGGCGTAGCGGCGTGGCATGTCGTCGATGAACGGCACTACTTCCGCGTCGACTCCCGCAGCGACGTAGGTAGCGCGCAAGCTTTCGAGATGCTGCTTGCCGGATTGATGCGTTATACGTGGGCGATCTGCGGGCGGGATCAGCGCTAGAGCAGCTGGCACACGCTCATTCAATATTTTTGCGCCGAGGCTGCCGCCGACCACCAATAATTGCAGCGGCCCGCTGCGCCCCGCGTACCGTTGCGCAGGTATCGGCAGGTTCAGGATTTCGGCCCGTACCGGATTACCGGTTACCGTGGCTTTTCCTTTTGCCCGGCCGAAATCGGCTGGAAAGCCGAACAGCACGCGTTGCGCCAGTGGCGTGAGTGCTTTGTTGGACAGCAGTAGGGCTGCATCGGCATTGACCAACGCCAGCGGAATACGTCGCAGCCGCGCCATCATGCCACCCGGTACCGTGACGTAGCCTCCCATACCGAGCACAACATCCGGCCGCCGGCGCGCCAGTACTCGCAGACATGCGGCAAAACACGTAGCAAGCCTGAAGGCACCGGTGACGGTATGACGCAGACCTTTGCCGCGCATGCCGGAGAAATCGATGCTATCCATTTCAATCCCGTGCGCGGGTACCAGCTGTTGCTCCATACCGTGCTCCGTACCGAGCCAAGACACGCGCCAGCCGCGGGCAATCATGGTGTCGGCAATCGCCAACCCTGGAAAGATATGTCCGCCAGTGCCGGCGGCCATAATCAACAGCTGCTTGCCGATGTTGGCATTCATGCGCGGCCTCCACGCATCAGCAGGCGATTTTCATAATCGATACGCAGCAAGATCGCCAACGCGATGCAGTTGATGACGACGCCCGATCCGCCGTAACTCATCAGCGGCAGCGTCAGTCCTTTGGTCGGCAGCAGGCCGAGATTGACGCCCATATTGATGAATGCCTGCACACCGATCCAGATGCCGATGCCTTTGGCAGTCAAACCGGCGAATGTCTGGTCGATGGCGATGGCCTGGCGACCGATGTCGAAAGCACGCTTGACCAGCCAATAGAACAATCCCACCACCAGCATCACACCGGCAAAACCTAACTCTTCACCAATGACGGCCAGCAGAAAATCAGTGTGCGCCTCCGGCAGATAATGCAATTTTTCAACACTGCCACCCAAACCAACGCCGAATAGCTCGCCACGGCCAAAAGCGATCAGCGAATGCGATAACTGGTAAGCCTTGCCCAATGCGTTCTCTTCGGCCCATGGATTTAAGTAAGCGAAAATTCTTTCACGTCGCCATGGTGACAACATGATCACCATCGTGAAGATACCGACTAGCGTCACGCCGATGCCACCGAACCAGATACCGTTTATTCCACCCAGAAACAGGATACCCATGGCGATGCAGACGATCACCCCGAAGGCGCCGAGATCCGGCTCCAGCAACAGCAACAATCCGACCAACGCCACGGCTGCCGCCATCGGCAGAAAACCCTTGGTCAATTGATGCATGAATTGCTGTTTTCGAACCGTATAGTCAGCCGCATACAGAACCACGAACAGCTTCATCAGTTCAGACGGCTGAAGATTGAACATTTTAAACGACAGCCAGCGCTTGGCACCGTTGACGCCCTTGCCGATACCCGGTACCAGCACCAGCATCAGCAGCAGCAATGTGATGACGAACAAATACGGTGCGATACGCTGCCAGTCGGCGATGCGCAAGCGAAAAGCGAACGTGCTCGCGACAATCGCAATAGCAATAAACGTCGCCTGACGCATCAAAAAATGACCGTTCTTGTAATTGGCGTATTTCGGTGAATCCGGCAACGCGATCGATGCCGAATACACCATCACCATGCCGAACAGCATCAGCAGTAGTACCACCCATACCAACGGCTGGTCATATTCCATCACGGTCGAGCGACGCGCCAATGAATCCATCGGACGCGGCGTTGAAGAAATTCCTGATAAAGAAAATCTCATGCCATGAGCTCCCCGCGCGCGAGTGCCGCTTCGCGCACCGATGCAACGAACACCTGTGCCCGGTGTTGGTAATCCCTAAACATATCGAAACTGGCGCAAGCCGGCGACAACAGCACGCTGTCGCCATCGTCTGCATGTTCTGCTGCATATTGCACTGCGGCCTCGAGGGTTGCAAAGTCGATCAATTCAGTGCCGGCAGCAGCCAGTGCAACGCGGATCTGCGGCGCATCGCGTCCGATCAGCAATACCGCTCGGACGTAACGCCGTATTGCATCGTTCAGCGGAGAAAAATCCTGGTTTTTGCCCTCGCCACCAAGGATCAGCCAAAGTTTTTTGCTAGTTTCTTGCACATGGCCGGTCTGAATACCCAAACCGATCAATGCTGCGACCGTGGCACCGACATTCGTGCCCTTGCTATCGTCGAAATAGCGCACGCCTGCGATCGTCGTCACCAATTCCACCCGGTGCGGCTCGCCGCGGTAATTGCGCAGCGCATGTAGCAGGGGTGCCAGCGGCAAATCGATGGCACGGCACAATGCCAACGCTGCCAGAGCATTGACGGCATTATGCCGGCCGCGAACCTGCAGGGCATCGGCCGGCATCAATCGGCTGGTGCGCACGGCTACCGGCATTGCAACGCTATTTTTTCTACGCTTTTTTTCCGTGCGTTTGTTTTCCGATTCGTCCTCGGCAGCGACCGCAACCGATAACCAAGCCATACCATTTTCGCTGGAGAGACCGAAACAATCGACGGCTTGCGCCTCGTCACTACCGAAGGTCACGACATCGACCGTTTTTTGAGCAGGCAACGCTGCAGTTATCACGGCCACATCGTCACGGTTCAACACGCGTATCGTACTGCCACCGAAAACCCGCATCTTGGCTTCCGTATAAGCAGCCATATCGCCGTGCCAGTCGAGATGGTCCTGGGTAATATTGAGCAGTGCTGCGGCGTCCGCGTTTAGTGTATAGGTATGTTGCAACTGAAAGCTCGAAAGTTCCAGTACCCAAACCTGCGGCAGCGTCTGCGTATCCAGGTCGTCGGCCGCATCGTCGAGTGCTCGGCGCAACACATCCAAAGCGGCCGGGCTGATATTGCCAGCGACTTGCGTGCGTAGGCCGCTTCTCTCGCACAGCAAACCAGCCATGCGTGTGACGGTGGTTTTGCCGTTGGTGCCAGTGATGGCGAGAACTTTCGGTGCGTAGGCCCGCTCGACATGCAGCGCGCGCAGGGCCTGCGCAAACAATTCGATCTCGCCGATCATGGCGGTACCGTTTTGCTCCGTCGCTGCGGTGATCGCTACCAGCTCCCGCAGCGGAGACAAGCCAGGGCTGACCGCTACCAGCTCGACGCCATCGAGCAACGATGCATCGAACGGGCCATGTGTGAATTCGACCATTGGTGCCTGCGCTTGCAGCGATGCAAGAGCCGGCGGCGCGGCGCGGGTATCGGCTACACGTACACGGGCACCACAGCGCACCAGCCAAAGCGCCATCGCCAGGCCGGATTCCCCCAAGCCCAATACCAGCACGTGTCGATCGCAATAATTCATGTCCAGGACAATACTTTCTTCAATGCGGTTTTAACGCAACTTCAGTGTAGATAGCCCGAACAGCACCAGCATCATGGTGATGATCCAGAACCGTACGACGACCTGGGTTTCTTTCCAACCCTTTTGTTCAAAATGATGATGTAGCGGTGCCATCAAAAACATTCGTCTGCCGGTACCGTAGCGCCGCCGCGTGAATTTGAAGTACACCACCTGCATCATGACCGACAAGGTTTCCACTACGAAGATGCCGCCCATGATGAACAACACGATTTCCTGACGTACGATCACGGCGATGGTGCCAAGTGCGCCACCCAAGGCCAGTGCGCCGACATCGCCCATGAACACCTGCGCCGGATACGCATTGAACCAGAGGAAAGCCAGGCCGGCACCGGCCATCGCGCCACAGAAAATGATTAATTCCCCAGCGCCGGGTATATGCGGGATGAAGAGATATTTGGAATAGGTAGCGCTGCCGGTGAGGTACGCGAACAACCCCAGCGCGGTACCCACCATGACGGTGGGCATGATGGCCAAGCCATCCAGACCATCGGTCAGATTGACGGCGTTGCTGGTGCCGACGATGACGAAATATGTCAACGCGATGAAACCCCAGACACCTAACGGATAGCTGATGGTTTTGAAGAATGGCACGATCAGGTCGGCCTTCGGTGGCAGGTCGAGATTGAGGCCGGAGCCGACCCAGGCGACGAACAACTCCCAGAATGCCGAATTGGTCGGTGCCGAAACAGAAAACGCCAGATACACCGCGGCAAAAATACCGATCAGCGATTGCCAAAAATATTTTTCGCCGGACGCCATGCCTTTCGGATTCTTGAACACGACCTTACGATAATCGTCGACCCAGCCGATGGCACCAAAGCCCAGCGTCACTACCAGCACGACCCAGACGAAGCGGTTGGATAGATCGGCCCACAATAATGTCGAGACACCGATAGCGATCAGTACCAATACCCCGCCCATCGTAGGCGTACCGTTTTTGATGAGATGGGTTTGCGGGCCATCCTGCCGTACGGCCTGGCCGACCTTCAATCTCGCCAACATGCGGATCACCGCAGGGCCGGCGATCAAACCGATGGCCAGAGCGGTCATGGTGGCGAACATCGCACGAAACGTAATGAAATTGAAGACCCGGAGCGGGCCGATCTCATCCTGAAAAAACTGGGCGAGCCATAGCAGCATGTCAGTGCGATTCCTGTACTGGTTGACCGAGAAGATGCTGCACCACGCGCTCCATCTTCATGAAACGCGAACCCTTGATCAAAATTGCCGCATCCGGCGTGGCCAATTTGTCGAGCGTGTGTTGCAAGGCATCGATATCGCTGAAATGCATGCCTTGCTGCTGGCCCCTCTGCCGACTTGATACGCCATCGGTATCGAATGCCTGCGCGGTATGCGCTGCGAGTTGCCCGAGCGTGAGAACTTTGTCGATACCGCAGGTGCGGGCATAGTCGCCGATCTCTTCATGAAATACCTGACCGTTGTCACCGACTTCTCCCATGTCGCCCAGCACCAGCACGCGCGGTGCCGCTGCTTGTGCCAGCACATCGATGGCGGCACGTACCGAATCTGGGTTGGCGTTGTAGGTATCGTCGATCACCAGTGCACCGTTGGCGGCAAGTTTTCGTTGTAAGCGGCCTGCCACAGGCACGAAAGATTCCAAACCGCGCACGATCGCCTGCGCCGGCATGTTGATGGCGAGTGTGCAGGCGATGGCCGCCAATGCATTACGCACGTTGTGCTCGCCGGCCGCGCCCAAGCAGATGCTGAAAGCATTTTCTCCGGCGACTACACGCAGATCGCTACCAAATACATTGGGAACATAGGTGCAATGCACATCGGCCTGGTCGTTCAAGCCGAAAGTGATCACACGACGCTTGCCGCGTGCAGCTGCCTGGCTACGCCATAGAGGAGTGTAGACATCGTCGGCGGGAAACACCGCCACGCCATCGTCGGGTAGGCTATCGATCACCGCACCGTTTTCCAATGCCACGGCTTCGACCGTCGCCATGAATTCCTGATGCTCACGCTGGGCGTTGTTGACCAACCCGACGACAGGACGCGCCAATGCCGACAGATAGCCGATTTCCCCCGGATGGTTCATGCCCAGTTCGACGACGGCGGCACGGGTATCCGCGTTAATGCGCAGCAGCGTTAGAGGTACGCCAATATCGTTATTGAAGTTTCCTCGTGTTGCCATGCTATGCCCGGTACCGACACCGGCAGCCAGGATCGCGGCGATCATTTCCTTGACGGTGGTCTTGCCGTTGCTGCCTGTGACACCGATGATCGGCAGGCTGAACTGATCGCGCCAGCCATGCGCAACCTGGCCGAGAGCGATGCGGGAATCCGGCACCATCAGCAACGGCACCTGCAGGCCGTCGAGTTTGTGCCCTGGCGTCGACTTTTCCACCATGATCGCAGCCACGCCACGATCTGCTACCTGGCGCAGAAAATCATGCGAATCGAAACGTTCTCCGCGTAGTGCCACGAACAGGCTACCCGCTGCAGCCGTACGACTGTCGGTAGAAACACCGTCGATGTTGGCATTGCCGTCGGTGGTCATGCTGCTGTCAACCACCCAGGATTGGCACTGCGCCAGTGTCGATTGCATCAGACCGAGCCTTTCATGGTTGCACGCGCAGCCAATGCCAGCGCGGCATGGTCCGCATCCAGAAAATGCAATTTCCTACCTTTGATTTCCTGAAAATTTTCGTGTCCCTTGCCAGCAAGCAAAACGACATCGGCTTTCGCAGCATGCCGCAGCGCCCACAAGATCGCCGTAGCACGATCCTCGATTACTTGCGGTGCAGGCCGGCCTCGGGCGACACTGCCATCGGCACCGGCAACGATTTCGGCAATGATCGCTGCCGGCACTTCGCTGCGCGGATTATCGCTGGTAACGATCACATGGTCGGCAGCTTGTGCGACGGCACCCATCTGCGGCCGCTTGCCGGAATCACGGTCGCCGCCGCAGCCGAACACGCACCACAGGGCACCATGCCGGGTTTGCGCCAGCAGGCGCAGCGATGCCAGCGTTTTTTCCAGGGCATCGGGAGTATGTGCATAATCGATTACGACCAAAGGCTGATCGGGTGCCCCGAGTTGTTGCATGCGGCCGGCGACAGGCTGCAATGCCTCCACTACGACGACTGCAGCATCCAGGGACACACCTCTGGCCAACAGCACACCCAACACACCCAATACATTACTGACGTTGAAGTCACCGACCAGCTGGGTTCTTACGTGCATCATTGGGCATGGGGCTATGGCTGGCGAATCCGAATCCACCCTTAGCTGGAACTGCGTGCCGGCGTGGCTAGTGCGCAATTCAGAGGCGTGCAGGCGAACCTCACCCTGCGCGGCGCGGCCCGAAGGAGCATTCAGGCTGTAGGTAGTCACGCAGGCGGTGCTCGCCTGCTCACGCAGCCGGGCGATCAGACGCGGCCCCATCGGGTCGTCGAGATTGATCACCGCGTGGCGCAAACCGGGCCAGTCGAATAGCGCGGTTTTCGCGGATTCGTAGGCGGCCATATCACCGTGATAATCGAGATGATCGCGGCTTAGGTTAGTAAATAGCGCTACATCGACATGTAGACCCTGCATGCGGTGCTGATGCAACCCGATCGACGATGCCTCGATCGCCAGTGCGCCGGCACCTCGGTTACGAACGGCTGCCAAGGCGTGCTGGAGTTGCACGGCATCGGGCGTGGTGTAGCCGGTCGCATCGAATGCGGGCGTTTTGCCGGCTTCGAACAGACCCACGCCGAAGGTGCCGATAACGGCGGTCGGAGTGTTGTTGCGCGAAAGCGCCGTGCCCAACCATTGCGTGCAACTGGTCTTGCCATTGGTGCCGGTGACAGCAACAACGAACATGTTCTGGTCGGGCCGGCCGTAATACCGGTTGGCCAATTGACCGGCAATTTGCCGAAGCCTGGCAATACCCTGATGAGGCACCGACAACGGCTGGCTCCATGTAAACACACTATCGTCAAACAGAATGGCCCGCGCGCCGCGCTCGATTGCATCGTCGGTAAAGCGTCGGCCATCGGCCATCGTGCCTTCCGTCGGTGCCGCTGCATAAGCAAGAAACACATCGCCGGGTTTCACGCATCGCGAGTCGGAGGTCAACGATGCACCCGGCGCAACCTTGGCGAGCCAGATGCACAATGCATCGATATCCACAGCCGCAGTGGTGGGCAATTTATCGGAAGGCATAACGGCGGTAAGCACAGTCATAATCCTCCTCCCTGGACATCGGGTGGGATGATGAGTTGGGTCACGCTCGAATCCGGCGGCACGTTCAACGAGCGCAGTGCATTTGCCGTCACCGCTGAAAAAACCGGCCCGGCGATGTCGCCACCGTAATGCCCGCCCACCGTCGGCTCGTCGAGCATGACAGCCACGATGATGCGCGGATTCGACATCGGTGCCAGGCCGACGAAGGAAGCGACGTATTTATTCACATAGCGCCCACCGACGACCTTGTACGCCGTACCGGTTTTGCCGCCCACCCGGTAACCCGGAACATGCGCTTTCGGCGCGGTACCTTCCGAGCCGACCACGGTTTCCAGCATCGCTCTCACGGCAGCTGCGGTTTGAGCACTGATCACAGGCTGTCCCTGCGGCAAATCGGTAACCTTCAAAAACGATAGCGGAATCACGTCGCCGTCGCGAGCGAAAATCGTATATGAGCGCGCCAGCTGGATCAGCGATACCGAAATGCCGTGACCGTAGCTCATGGTGGCCTGTTCGATCGGCCGCCAAGATTTATGCGGGCGCACCCGCCCGGCAACCGCGCCTGGGAAGCCGAGCTTGGGCTGCTGGCCGAAACCGATGGTGGTAAACATTTCCCACATTTCCTGCGCCGGCATCTGCAGTGCGATTTTCGCAGTACCGACATTGGAGGATTTCTGAATGATTTGCGAAACAGTCAATGGGCCGTGCGGATGAGAGTCTCCGATGGTGGCGGTGCCGATCGTCATTTTTCCCGGTGCGGTCTGATACACCGTCGTCGGCGTGGTGCGCTTGGTCTCCAACGCCAAAGCGATGGTGAACGGCTTGAGTGTGGAGCCAGGCTCGAAAGTGTCGGTCATGACCCGGTTGCGCAACTGGGCACCGGTGAGGATGCTGCGGTTGTTTGGGTTGTAAGTCGGCAAATTGGCCAGCGCCAGTACTTCGCCGGTTTTTATGTCGAGCACCACCACACCGCCGGCCTTGGCTTTGGATTTATCCACAGCGGCCTTCAAATGGGAATACGCGATGTATTGGATCTTGCTGTCGATGGACAATGCCAGATCGGTACCATCGTGCGGCTCCCGTACTGCACCGATGTCCTCGATCACACGGCCGAGCCGGTCTTTAATCACCCGACGACTACCGGTCACGCCTGCCAGATCCTTTTGCGACGACAGTTCCATGCCTTCTTGCCCGGCATCTTCGACGTTGGTAAAGCCGACAACATGCGCCATGGCTTCGGATTCAGGATAAAAGCGCTTGTACTCTTTGCGCGTCTCGATGCCGGAAATACCGAGCGCCAGTATTTTATCGACGACCGGTTGTTCGACCTGACGCTTCAAATAGACGAAATTACGATCCGAATCGAGCTTTTTGTGCAAGTCCCGCTCGGGCATGTCCAGCAATTTTGCCAGTTGGCGCAGTTTGCCCTCGGGTGCCGCCAGTACGTCGTCGGGAATCGCCCAGATTGCCTTGACCGGTACCGACGAAGCCAGTACCTCACCGTGGCGATCGGTAATCTTGCCACGGGTGGCGGGCAACTCGAGCGTGCGGGCATAGCGCGAGGCGCCCTGCTTTTGCAGAAACTCGTTGGAAATACCCTGCAGCCAGATAGCCCGACCGGCCAGTGCGGCGAAGGCGACGAACATCACAAACAGTACTGCCCGGCTGCGCCATACCGGCAATTTCACTGCCAGCATCGGATTAGCGGAAAACGGTGCGCCGCGCGTAGCCGTGGTGCGCCCGGTACGGCTGCCACCGCTGCTGCGACCGTTCTGAGCGTAGCGGCTCATCGGCTATCCGCCACGGCAGCAGCCGTCAAGTACTGGGTGCGCGGTGCCGACACCGGCATCATTTTTAATTCCTCCCGGGCGGTCGCCTCGATCCGCGCATGCTTGCCCAGGGTTGATTGATCCAACTCCAATTGCGACCATTCGATATCGAGCTGACGCGCCATCGCCTGCGCTCGTTCGAGCTGGATAAATTTGCTGCGGGCGTAGTACTGTGCTTTCACCAGCGACAGGGCGCACAGCACCAGCAAGATCGTTACGACGAGGTTCAGGCGGCCGCTCATGCGTGCCTCTCGACGGAGGGCAGTCGCTGGGCCACCCGCATGACTGCCGAACGGGCGCGGGGATTTTCGGCGATCTCGGCAGGCGATGGCTTGACCCTGCCAATAAGCTTCATTTCCGGCTGTGGCAAATCCACAGCGCGAATCGGCAAGCGCCGGTCTGGCTGTGGCAAAGTCGCTTTAGATGCCATGAATTGTTTGACGATACGGTCTTCGAGCGAATGAAAACTGATCACGACCAGCCGTGCGCCAGGTGCCAGATGTCGGTAAATCGCATCTAGTCCTACTTCGAGCTCTTCAAGTTCCTGATTGATATGAATCCGGATAGCCTGAAAGGTACGAGTGGCCGGGTCCTTACCTTTTTCGCGTGTCTTGACAGTGCGTGCCACGAGCTCGGCAAGCTGTCGTGTGGTTGAAATTGGCTCGACTGTCCTGCGAGCTGCAATCGCCTTTGCAATCTGAAAAGCAAACCGTTCTTCCCCATAATGTCTGATCACTTTCTCTATATTCTGTTCGGTTTCGTCTGCCAGCCATTGCGCGGCCGACATGCCGCGGCTGGTATTCATGCGCATATCCAACGGCCCGTCTACCCGGAATGAAAAACCACGCGTGGCATCGTCGACCTGCGGCGAGGAGATACCCAAATCCAGCAACACGCCATCGACGTGGCGGATGCCGCGCTCGGCTAACGCTGCAGCGAAAACAGCGAAGCTTTCGTGAACACTGTCCAAACGTGCATCTTTGATGGTCAGTGCACAGGCGATCGCTTCCGGGTCTTTGTCGAATGCGATCAACCGCGCCTTGCTACCCAGTCGTGCCAGCAATGCACGGCTGTGCCCACCGCGCCCGAACGTTCCATCGACGAAGATGCCGTCGATGCGTGCACCGGTGCAGTCGAGCGCCTCCACCGCCTCTTCCAGCAAGACTGTGCGATGCACGAAGCCCGATGTCGCCTGAAAATTCATCGCGGCCGTCAAAATGAAAAATCGGCAAGAACATCGGGTAGACCGCCGGCGACTGCGGCAGACTCGCTTTCGGCCAGCTTGGCCGCATCCCAGATTTCAAAATGGCTACCCATGCCCAGCAGCATCACTTCACGCGAGAGGCCGACGGCCGTACGTAATTCCGGCGCGACCAGGATGCGGCCGGCACCATCCATTTCGACGTCGGAAGCATTACCGAGAAAAATGCGTTGCCAAGCCCTGGCCGACATCGGCCAGGCTGCGATCTGCTGGCGATGACTTTCCCACACCGGACGTGGAAAAAACAGCAGGCAACCATGTGGATGCCGGGTGAGCGTCACGCGTCCTTCGCATTGCACAGCCAGCACGTCGCGATGCCGGGCCGGAATCGACATCCGCCCTTTTGCATCGAGATTTAATGCTGACGCGCCTTGAAACACTTTGACTCCCGACCTTGTCTATCTAAACGAAACAGCTGCTTATGCCGCCATCGCAAATTTTCGATATTTATTTTGCAAATTGCGCGGCACCGTCATTTTGCCCCACTTATTCACACAATTTCACACTGATGCCCACTTTAGAGGATGAATTATTTGCGGTCAAGTAATATTCTGCGTCCTAATCAGGTGTTTTTTCAATGGAGTCAAGGACTTAGCGAATTTTAGAAAAACCCTGTTTTTTTCGCAATTCGTTGATTAATTAAGAGCTTACGAATGAGTATGAAAGCAGAGCTTTATGCATACACATGTGTTTACACGCGAGACCGGTGCGAGCCGACCAGTTAGCCGCTCGATCGAGGGCTGATGCAGCGTGAGATGGCGGACGTCCCAAATCGCTACAATCGGAATTCTTTTTTATTCAAACTGCCATGAAGGAGCATTGATCATGCTTTTAAACAACAAAGTTGCCGTTATCACCGGTGCCGCTAGTGGCATTGGCCTAGAGATCGCGATCGAATATGCGCGCGCGGGCGCAAAAGTCGTGATTGCCGATCTAAAGCTGGACGCAGCTCAGGCGGCGGCGATGCAAATCATAAAGAACGGCGGCACGGCGATGGGCGTAGCCATGGACGTGACGGATGAAGCGCAGGTGGATACCGGTATCGCTGCAGCCGTGGCTGCGTACGGCGGTATTGACATTTTGATTTCGAATGCTGGCATCCAGATCATCAGCCCGATCGTCGATCTCGCCCTGGCAGATTGGCGTCGTATGCTAGCTATTCATCTGGATGGCGCATTTCTGACTACCCGCGCCTGTATGCGCGCAATGATTCAAGGCGGGCGTGGGGGTGCCGTCCTCTATATGGGCTCGGTGCATTCCCATGAGGCATCGCCTTTGAAGGGCCCGTATGTGGCGGCCAAGCACGGTTTGCTAGGTTTGGCCAAGGTGGTGGCGAAGGAAGGTGCCCAGCATGGCATCCGCTCCAACGTCATCTGCCCTGGCTTCGTGCGTACGCCGCTGGTGGATAAACAGATTCCCGAACAGGCAAAAACCTTGAACATCAGCGAAGCCGACGTGATCAGCAAGGTGATGCTGAAGGAAACGGTGGATGGCGAATTCACTACCACCCAGGATGTAGCCCAGGTCGCTCTTTTCCTGGCGGCCTTCCCGACCAATGCACTGACCGGTCAATCGGTCATTGTCAGTCACGGCTGGTGCATGCAATAAACAGAACCGTGTTTTAGGCAGGTTGCAGTTCGTGCACCACGACACCGACGTCGTCGTCGACCTTCTGCAACCAGGCTGCCTGCTCGACTGCGCGGCTGCCGTCCTGGTAGCCCTGTTGCCAGCGCCATTCCAGCGAGCCCTTGGAAAAATTGATGTCCTTCGCAGCCATACCCCAGTCCTGACCGCCGTACGGAATACGAACGATGTGGATCGTCGTATTACAACCGAGCGCTTCTAGCATCCTGGAGTCTTCACTGGTTTTTAGGGCGGCAGGAAGCTGATCGTAATAGCGGCGCACCATACGTTGAAGACGGTGCTGCCGTAGATAATTATCGATGTGCCCGGTCGACCGAGAGGCATACATGATGTCTTTTTGCCGGGTCGCCACCTCATCCATCGTGGTCGGTTCCGGCCCGACCGGGTTCCATAGATCTACCATGAAGCAGAGCGTATTACAGATCGGCTCGTCGTCCAGCACGGTTTCGAGCGGCGTATTCGAATAGAGGCCGCCATCCCAGTACAACTCCCCGTCGATACGCACCGGCGCAAACCCTGGTGGCAAGGCACCGCTACCCATGATGTGCTCGATGCCGATGGATTGCTTACGGCTGTCGAAGCACGTCAATTGACCAGTGACCACCTTGACGGCATTGACCGTCAGCCGGATAGCTTCTGGCGAGCGAAGGTAATCGAAATCAACCAGATCATTCAGGGTTGCAACAAGCGGTTGCGTGTCGTAATAGCTCGCGTTATCCGGTTTCACCGGCAGGCCCGCGGCGAACATGTTGAATGGCCTCGGTGAAAAAAATCCTTGGACACCCTGCAATACGGCGCTCACCGTTCCAAGCCAGGTATTCGCTTGGCGAACCGGATCGGTCACCCAGTTCATGTCCACCGCGTCCGGCCGTGCGACGCGACTCCAGAATTGCCGTAACCGCTCGACCCGATCCTCTGTTTTATTGCCAGCGATTAAAGCGGCATTGATTGCGCCGATCGAGGTACCTACCACCCAGTCAGGCGTCAACCCATGCTCGTGTAGCGCTTCGTACACACCGGCTTGATACGCGCCGAGTGCACCTCCGCCCTGCAACACCAACGCGGTACGGGATACGTTTTGCGCACATCCAGAGGATTGCGGAGTGTCATTCGAACTCATATTACAAGCGCCAGGAATTCGTACCCATCAATCCGAGCACGCCGATTGCGATCAGATACAGTGCGACGATGTAATTCAGCAGTCGAGGCATGATTAAAATCAGGATGCCGGCGATCAGTGAGATGATCGGCGCAAGGCCGGAATGAATGTTCATAAGCGTTCCTCGGTGGTGATGCATCGATGATACGTCCCGCATCGCTACTGCTGCGTGCGGTTCCAAACAGAGTGGCATCGGCGGCGTCGGCACATCGTCAACCTCATGCAAACCGGTCAGGCCAGCGCCTCCGTGGCGGCCTGCTCCGGTGTCTTGCCGTCAAAAAATTGATCGGTAAACCAGTCGATCTGTTCCTCGATATGATCCTGCGCTTCAGCGACCGTCGCACCACCTTGCACTAGAAACCCTTCCACTTCGATGCACCATTCGATCAATGCCAGCGTTTCCGGGTCGAGCTTTTCTTTCTTTGCCATGATTACGTCTTCTTGTTAAGGTTGCACTATGATCGACTGTACAACAAAGAGGTGCCGCGCTCTACGCAGCATGTTCGGGATGGCAAGCGGTGCGATGGCTATTGCTTTCGCTGGCGCTATAGCAGGCGCTACTTCGGCCAAGGTCAAGGAAATATCGCACATGAAACAATACGCTGCACAAACCATCGCTTGGCCGCCAAAACCGACCGTCGCAGGCCACCGTGGCGCACCGGCGTTTCGGCCCGAGCACACGCTGGCTTCTTACCAGCGCGCCATCGACGACGGTGCCGACCTGATCGAACCGGATCTGGTCGTCACGCGTGACGGGGTGTTGGTAGCACGCCATGAAAACGAAATTTCCGGCACCACCAACGTTGCCGACAAACCCGCCTTTGCCGATCGCCGGACGACGAAATCGATCGATGGGGTGAGCGTGACCGGATGGTTCACCGAAGATTTCACCCTAGCTGAACTGAAGACGCTCAAAGCCACGGAACGCATACCGCTGAATCGGCCGGCAAATGTCGCCTACGACAACCTCTTCGAGATCCCTACACTGCAGGAGATTATCGACCTGGCACAGCAGCAGAGCCGCGCCTTAGGCCGAGTGATCGGCATCTATCCGGAAACCAAGCATCCCAGCTATTTCCAGTCTATCGGCCTGGCTCTAGAACAGCGGCTGGTGACGCAATTGCACGCGAATGGCTATAACGATGCCAATGCCCCGGTATTGATTCAATCCTTCGAGGTAACGAACCTGAAAGCCTTGCATGGCATGACCGCTATACGCCTGGTGCAGTTGATCGACGCTCCTGGCAACCGCCCCTACGATTTCACGATCGCCAACGATCCGCGCACTTATGCCGACCTGATCTCGCCAGCCGGCCTAAAAGAAATTACCTCGTATGCCGACATCATCGCACCCCATAAAGAAGCGGTGATTCCGCGCGATGCCTACAATGAACTAGGAACACCGACTGCGTTCGTGGAAGACGCCCATGCCGCCGGGCTGCAGGTGCACGTGTACACCATGCGGCCTGAAAACCCTTTTCTTCCTACCTCCCACCGAAAAAACGATGTAGCTGCACCAAGCGGGCGTGGCGACAGCCAGGCGGAAATCGAGGCCTATCTCGAAGCGGAAATCGATGGGTTTTTTACCGATGACTCGGCTGTGGGGCGAGCAGCAGTGGCGGCGTTTTTAAAAAAACGGTAACGGCGCAATATCAATGCAAGTTTGAGAATAAATTTAAAATTTCATTAGCACAAATTTTAAGCTCAATTTTTATCAAATAAAAAAATAAAAATTTAAAATTGTTAATTAACTTTTATTGAATTTAATACTTCTAGTCGATTAATCTTACACGGCAAATTTCACAAAAAATATTGAATGCCGTAAGCGCATGATATTAAACAATTATTTCCTCCGGCACATATTTTGCTATTAGGTAAAGGTGTTATATCAGCACAACCGACAGTCGGTCTGCGTCGATAAGCCACCATAACTTTTATTGAGGAAAAATTGAATAAGCTCACTCTCGCTATTATCCCTATTACCGCATTGATATTGAGCCTTGCTTCGGGAATAGCTTCTGCCGTACCAGTACAAAGCGTCACCGCCACAAGCATGGCATTCGACTCGCCGACCACCGTGCGTATCAAATACCGTCAAGATGTTAACGACTATGTTTTTGCTGGCGCATTCAACACCAAAGCAAGCGATACATCCGGATCGTTCCTTGCATGGTGTGTCGATATTTTTCAGTCGACATTTTTTGGTAAGTCGATCACTGATTTCGACCGCCAAACCGCCAGCACCGCATTATTGGCATCGAAAACCGATGCATTGACCAGCTTGGCAACGCAGTCGCTTGGCAAAGTAAATAACAGCCTGACTTCTGCTGCTTTCCAACTTGCAATCTGGGAAATCGCCAACGAAACCAACTCAGTCTATGGTTTTACAACCGGTGCTTTCCGTGCATTTGACGCGTCCGACGAGTCGATCGCCCTGGCAACACAATGGCTAAATGGACTGCCCACTGTGAGCGGCGTATCGGCTTACAGCATATCGATATTGGAGAGTTCCGGTTACCAGGATCTGGCCGTTTTTACAGAAGTACCGGAGCCGTCGTCTATTGCAGTCTTATTCGCAGGTCTGATCGGATTTGCCATGACACGGCGTAAATTCTTGAAGTAGATCAATAAGCATGCGCTGGCTGTGCAAACAGCCAGATTTGAAAGTTCAAACACACGCATGCATACAGAATCGACGAATCCTCTACTTTATGATCCCGCAGGCCATGCGCGCGCCACCACCGCCGAGTGGGGCCGGCTGATCGGAATGATTGTCGGCGCCCATGTGGACCATTAGCGATCGGCCTGCGATATCCGCCATTTTGAGACGTGGAGCAAGTACCGGCTGACTGGCATTGCCAGCCACATCGACGAAGAGTGCCGGTAGATCACCGAGATGGCCATCGCCCCAAGGGGTGCCGTGGCGCTTGGCGCCCTTCGGGTCATAGTGTCCCCCAGCGCCGAGCGCGGGCTCCATTTTCCCATCTGTATTTTTTGGGTCGCAACTTGGGTACTCATGGATGTGAAATCCATATATTCCTGGTGCTAACCCTGTTAATTTAGGCGTAAAAACGAGACCGTATTCTGATGCTGAGATGATCACCTGCCCAACGCTGGCACCAACGCCTTTGGCATCGACTTTGGAGAGTTGCACAGTAGCATCTGCAATTGCGCTCCCTGCGCAGAACATCATGGAAAGTAAAGCAACGTTCGATTTCTTCATATTTCTCTCATCGTAAGTAAAGAAAGTCGCGCGAAAAATAAATTCGGCGGTGCCAGGCAACAACAATTGCGGCGAGACCACTTCGAAATTTTCGCTTTTGATCGGGACTGTTTATTGGGGTACGGTTGGTGGAAAAACCAACCGAGTTCAGGTCAAATTAAAATGCACTGCTTTAAGCGTCACTATTTGGCAGCGACATCTCTTGCATCATCTGCAATGAACTTTGTACCAGAACTTCTAAGCGTACGCCCAGCGTTACCGCACCCAGCTTCTCAAGCAGCACACGGCTCGTAGCCACAGTCTGTTCGGTATTATGACTTCACGCTCGCCGGCGACGAACGTACCTATGCCGATTTGATCACGCCCGCTGGATTGCGGGGTGACAGCGTGGCCGAAATCCCGGCTTATTTGGAAGCGGGAATCGATGGGTTTTTTTACGGACGATTCGGCAGTGGGCCGAGCGGCGGTCAAAGCGTTCACGCAAAAATTGGGCGCTGCGAAGTCGCAATAATTTTGCACAAACTAAATGTCGTAGCGATGTACCGCCCGAAAAAATCTTTCAATCGATTTGGGATCGCCGGAAAGATAAGCTTTTTTCAACGTGTCTTCACCGATATCGTGAACGACTTTTTTTATAAATTTTACGTAATTGCCATAGCTACGGTTGATCACGAAAAATGGATCGCCGGCACGGCTCACCGGCGTTTTTCTAGTGAGATATGTAGTACTGCCTTCGATCACTTTGCGTTGGCTGGCCGGTGACAGGCTGGAAGCGTTTCCATATACCGCATTGATGAAATTTTGGTGGGTATAACAATGCAGGTACTCGTGCGCTGCAAGAGTCGGCATGTAGAGTTCATACGTGTTGAAGCTAATGATGTCGGCGCCTGGCTCGGTACTGTTGAATTTCGCGCGTTGATACGATCCTCCGACCGGCTTTCCAGCATTTTTCAACGTGTGAACGAACTTGATCGTCGGATTCACGCACCGCGTTTTAACATCGATAAATGCGGCGTACTCTTTCAACACCATCCGGTGAGAATGCTGCACTTGCAAGCCATCTGCCCTAGCCGTGCCGACAAATAACGTTTTAAAAAAACCAGCCGGTGCATCGACCAGATCGCCGGGATTTCTCGCGACCTTGATCGTGCTACTCACCGCCAGAAAACTTGCATATATTTTTACGCAGGTGACCAACAAATTTTTCGTTCTGCTCTTGAACTGCGACGCCAAGGAAAGTGGCGCTGACGAATCGCTAGCTTCCGACAGCGCTCCGGATCGGCTAACGGTGCTGGTGGTGCTGCGCTGATCTTGAGCCAGATCGGAAATCTCGATGGTGACATGCGAGGTCGATGAGACGGATGTGAACCGTGATGTCGGTGTCGAGAGCGAATCCGACGTTGCCGATGATGTGCCGGAAGCGCTTGGCAGCGTGATATTTGTAAAAGACCGTGGCGACCCCACCGATGCACCGGGCACACTCGGGCGTGTTGGCACCGTCTCGAGTCTGGAGTGGATTGCGCCGGACTGCTGCCGCGACTGCGCAGGTACCACTTCGGGCACAACGACCGACGCATTCCTATCGATTGCAGACGTCCCTACGCGCGGCGATATCGCCGAATCAGCTATTTTAAATTTCACACTGCGCCCCGACAATTACCGCTAGTTATTAAATGTTAACTAAGCATCACATTAGGGCTGACAGTATTACAAACGCATTCTTCGCTACAGTTATGACCCGCAACTTGTGTAGACCAAGCGAGCTTTTCAGAAAAATTGCTCTGTAAACAAAGTGAAGCAAGCCGATAGGCCGGATTCTGTTACGACGCCAAGCGTGAACCGGGCACTATGCCAGCCATTCCTCTAAGCCGTGAATCACTCCAAGGCTCAAGCTTTCTACCCACAGGCCTCATGCAAAGTTTAATAAAGATGAAAGTAGTGTTCCCCTCCCCGGGCGGTGAACAGGGTCAGGATCGAATTTCACCCAAATTTCACGAAGTTCAGGGTTCATCGCATCGATTAAATATGATACAAAAAATACAACAACGCGTATAAACTTCGCGTCGAGAACGAATCGCACATTTCAGGTCCGTGGATTTTTTAACCGCGCGCCAAAACCGTTTTAAATGACTTTGTGAAGAAATTTAAATGAGAACCACATCCCCGCCGCCGAGCCTGCGTAACTTGTCCTTGTCAGAGCAATCGCCGCTTCAACTAGATGCTGCCAGTTCGTCAGAGACTGCGGCACTTCAAAATTTCCAGCCTACACAACGGTTTTCTACGCTGCGGCGCGTCGGTATGCCACTGCAGCCACCGCGTTCTACTTTTGTAAGCGCGCCGATGCCAGATGCGCCAATAAACACCGTCGAAGACCACCATAAAGCATGGGATGCCTGGGCAAATTTATCCAACATGCCGGAAGGAGAATTGCGTGCTCAAACAGTAAGAAAACTCAAAAGATTTCTCGCCAACCCGCCTGAAAGCGGTTATCTGTCCCTTGTAAGAGAAAAAATCAGCACGGTTCCTCCGTTGTTACCGCCACTAGTAAAACGTCTTTCCCTTTCGTCTAACGCGATCAATCAATTACCCGTAGATTTGCCTGCATCGCTCACGAGTCTCGATGTTTCGCATAACAATTTGCAACAACTTCCAACAGCCTTACCTAATTTGCTGACCGATTTACAGCTTTCCGGAAACCAGCTCAGCTGCGTGGCAGTGTTGCCGCCGATGCTGCAATATTTCAACGCGCCACGTAATTGTTTGACTACTTTGCCAGCATTGCCGGCTTCCTTAAAATTTTTAGGTGTTACATCGAATTTATTGACCGCTTTGCCAGCGTTGCCGGAGAAATTGGCCACCTGGATGCCGCCAATAACAAACTAGAGACGCTGCCACCAATTCCCTTAACATTATTCAGACTGACCGTTTCCAATAATAGCTTAAAGGAATTACCGCCACTGCCACCCTCCTTGAGAGATTTGGACGCATCAAATAACAACCTGACAGAATTGCCGCTATTGCCGGATACGCTGGTGAGTTTGAACGTTGAGAATAATCCTTATCTAAATCTGCTGCCTGCATTGCCAAACAGCTTGCAAAACTTGCTGGCTGACAATAAAGCTGGTAACAGGACAATCTTCAACACTTGCCGGCATTGGGAGCTCGAAATCAGCAGTGCGAAGTGGGAACTCGACCAGATGTACCCACGCAACGAGCCCGGGCATGTACCCCAAATAAAAGAATTTCCCGTCCATTCCACCCCAGAAGAATTTTTAAGTAGATACGAGCAGATGATTAGACCGCCCTATCGACCGCACGCCCCAGATACGCCTGAAAACCGAGCAGCGGCCTCTGCGCTTGAGCAGCGTATCGCCTTTGCAAGAAACCAATTCCGCATCCTCACGCCTTTTTCACCCCCTTATTATCAAAACTATAAAGGCTGAACGCGGCAAAAAAAGTGAAGCAAGCCGATAGGCCGGATTCTGTTACGACGCCCGGCGTGAACCGGACGTTATGGCAGCCATTCCTCTAGGCCGTGAATTACTCCACGGCTCAAGCTTCCTACCCGCACGCTCCGCGAGCAGCATCAACGCGTGCCTATTGGGTCAGCTATTTGATGTGCGGATTTGTGCGCATTTCACAATCATACAGATGCGTCACGAAATGCTCGCAGCACAGTATTAATGCGAGTTTGATACCCGGCACCTTGTGCTTTGAACCACTCCAAAACATCTTGATCCACGCGTAGTGAAATAGATGTCTTTGGCGGTAAAGGCCGAAGCCCACGTCGAACAATACCCTGAACGATGTGATCCAAAGAGGCTTCCAGATGTTCAGCATTTGTTGTGGGATCGTCGGCTTTGAGACTAGCCCAATCAGTTTTGGATTCTGTCAAAGTAGATTTGCGATTCGCGTTTGGTAGCTTTGCGGAACGAGATGATGCGGATTTCATATTCATTCTCCGTATGCACGACTGAGACAGTAATTCCGGCAAGCAGTCCCAGCGTGACAAAGCGTTGCTCACCGTAGGAGAAACGGTCGTCTTCAAAGGTGTAAGTCAAGCCTTCAAATACCCTCTGCGCATCAACGAAATCAAGCCTGTGAATTTTGATGTTCGTGGCGCGTTTCGTTTCTGACCAAGTAAACTCCATGTAGAAAGTGTATATACAAAACGTATTTTTGTCAAAATCAGTGAAGCAAGCCGATAGGCCGGATTCTGTTACGACGCCCGGCGTGAACCGGGCGTTATAGCAACCATTCCTCTAGGCCGTGAATTACTCCACGGCTCAAGCTTCCTACCCGCACGCTCCGCGAGCAGCATCAACGCGTGCCTATTTGGAATTGCTCCGAGTGGAGGTTACCGCGTTTCACCCTTTGTGACGCAGGGAGCGGCTTTCGCCCTCCCCGGTCCCAAAGACTCGTCTCTGTGGCCCTATTCCTCGCCTCACGGCGGACGGCCGTTAACCGTCACCCTGCTCTATGGAGTCCGGACCTTCCTCCCGCGAGCGCTGCGGGCCTGCCGATGACCGAAATCAACTGCTTGCCGAACACGCTCGCCAGCGGCTGCCTTGGCTTGCTTCGAAGGCATTGTAACTTAGGGGGATCATGAGAACCGTGATCAATACTGGCGCGGCACTTTGGCGCGAGCAAGCGAATGACTTTTTACAACTTTTGCTAAATCTTTATTTAATTTTAAATAATTCGATTATCTTGCGAAAATCATAAGCACTTTCAAGTTTTTTATTTTTCATACATATTTTTACATAGGCATTTCTATGAAACCTTATCGCCCCTCACAACCTCCAGGAACTTTACCGAACGCAGAATCTGCTTCGGCAGCGCCGACCGGCGACCAGGCATCAGCAAACTCGGCAGAACCGACTCGCGTGAGCCGTTCTACCCATTCCCGGCTACAACCTTTGGCACGCGCAAATGTACGGCGACAGCAATCCCATCCTACAGCCGGATCCGACGTTTTAACGCAGGCGATGGCAAGGCTCGAACATGTCGATCTTTCAGGCCGGATAGCTGGCGTGGAGCGAACTGCCGAAACATATCATGCGGAATGGCAAGCCTGGGCGACGTCACCGACGGCAGCGGCAGACGAAAAACGCGATGAAGCCGTTATTGTGATGAAGCAATTTCTGGCAGACCCGAAATCGAAAAAGTTTGAACTGGACTTTTTTCACATGAATTTGCAGGAGCTGCCGCAAAACTTACCACCGGGCTTTACCCGTTTGGACTTGGAAGGCAATCGGCTTAAAGCAACTCCAGAAAACCTGCCACAAAACTTAGACGCATTATTACTTAATGACAATCCAATCGGAACCGTACCCAGCGAGTTGCCCGCATTGCTGAAGGAGCTGCAAGTTGGAAACTGTGGCTTATCCGGTCTTCCGGAGTTGCCGCGCTTTTTGGAGATTTTATTTTTAGACTGCAATCATTTTTCTGCTTTACCAGAGCTACCAAAATCATTATCTGACCTAAGCATTTCAGGCAACGATATTTCGGAATTGCCGGCGTTTCCAGAGCGGCTAAAATTATTTAGCGCTCACAACACGCAAATCAAAAGTTTTCCAAAGCTGCCCGATTCTCTCTTAGAATTTAAATGTAACGAAACACCGATCGACGTACTGCCAGCACTTCCTGCATCGATGAAGCGGTTGCGCGTAGACGCGGATGTCGTTTCTCGAACGAAGGCGCACCTGGCTGCGGTGAAATCGAGAGCACAATCCGTTCTTGACACCATTGCGCCATTGATCGACACAGGCTCGGCGTCAGTGGCGACTGCACCGTCGGCATCGACAACAATGATTCAGGAGGAATTTGCCGTCATTCATGATGACCTGGCTGAGCTCGCTTCTCAATTGCAGATCAAAATTTTCCAAGCCGACTTGCAAGTGGAAATAATTGACCGAGGACTAAAAGCTTTTGCTTAATTTTTGCGGAATAATTCGGCGTAAAATTTACACGAAGTTAACGTAAATTCTGGCGCAAGATTTAGCAGGTGAAAGCGGAGTGCAAAAAGCATTTAGGCCGAGGCTTTCTGCACAAGGATACGGTCGAGCTTGCGACCAAGAGCCGCAGCGCTAAAGGGACGGACGATGTAGTCGTCGGTCCCCGCTTCCATGGCAGCCAGAATGTTTTCTCGCTTGGCTTCGGGCGTAACCATCAGCACTGGCAAATCCGCTAGCTCGGGGGTGGCGCGGATCGTGCGAATCAGATCCAGGCCATTCATGATCGGCATAGCGCAGTCGGTAATGACGAAGCTGATTGGCGCACCGACCACTTGTGCATTTTTAAATGCACGCAGCGCCATGGCACCGTCGACCGCTTCCGAAATTTTCAGATAGCCGAGTTCTTTGAGAAGGTGGATGACGACATTGCGCATCGGCGCAGCATCGTTGACGATGAGAAAGTGGATATCGGTTCGCATGAGCAAGATAATATCACTCTGCAAACGCTTTATTCATTCGGCGCTTCCGGTGTTTGGGGCTCTGTTTTAACAGGTGCCAGAACATCCAGATAGCTTTCCACTCGCTCGAAAAATTGGTCGTAGAATTTTTTCGAGGCAATCGTTTCAGCGCCGATTTTCACCATCGATTCGTCGGAGGAACCGACTGGCATCGATACCGATCCCAGTACGCCGACGCCGACGCTAGCCGAAGTACTGCTTTTTTTCAGGGAGTAGGTTTGCCGCACGGCGTTGGCAAACGCGGTAGTAGCATTGCTACCTTCGCTATCGGGTGCGCACACCACATGAAAATCGATCTGCGCATGAGAATTCCTATCGCGCTGAAATTTCTTGTTGCCGGTTACCAGCGCAGGCGTGGCTTCGGTAACGATATATCCCTGGCTTAACAACGCCCGCCGCGCGGCTTCACAAGTAGCCGGGGCGGTTCCTGCGAGGCTGTGGGAATAGGCATTGCCTGAAATGAATTCTTCATTGTCATAAGCTTCTTTTTGGGGCGTCATGCAGCCGGTCGAGACCACCGAGGCCGCAATAGCAAATAGTAGCTTGGGGCGACAGGCAGCGCGATATTGCCGCAGTATTTTGCAAAGCGTCGTAGTCATATGATTTCAAGTGGCGCAAATATCCGTAGAGTCTACAGACCGTTTTCAAGAGAACCCTGCATGGAACGCTAGCTTACACCCTTGCCTTGTACCCTTACCTTGTACCGTTGCCCTGCAACGTCGGCTTACGCTTTTCGAGAAATCCGACAATCGCTTTTTTAGCCTCCGGAGCCTGCAACAGACGGCTGAATGCGGCATTTTCTTCAGCGATCCTGGCTTCGATCGTTGGCCGCCGGTCGGCTGTCATGAGGCGCTTGGTAATACGTACGGAATCGACTGGCAATGCAGCAAGCCTGGACGCCTGCGCACGCGCGAACTCCGGCAAAGCCTCGACGCTGACGACCTGATTGACCAATCCCATTTCACACGCTTCTATAGCTGAAAATGATTCACCCAGCATGAGTTTTTCCGCAGCACGCTGAAAACCTGCGGTGTGCTGCAGCAGCAGGCTCGATGCAAATTCCGGGCATAACCCAAGCTGCACGAACGGCAGGCTGAAACGGGCAGTGTCGGCTGCGTAGACGAGATCGCAATGCAACAGCAACGTGGTACCGATGCCCACTGCCGCACCGGACACGGCAGCGACCACCGGCTTGGTGGCGTGCACCATTTGATGCATGAACCGAAATACCGGGCTGTCGGCGCG
Source organism: Pseudomonadota bacterium (assembly GCA_040385645.1). GTDB lineage: Bacteria > Pseudomonadota > Gammaproteobacteria > Burkholderiales > Burkholderiaceae_D > JANXSS01. The sequence continues at coordinate 48,637 of JAZKGZ010000006.1, read as the reverse complement.
CAACGGGGGATTTATCAGAAAATCCTCCAGATCGTTGCCAGCGGTAAAAACCTGCGCATGCCCGGTAATCAACACCACCTGCACCGATTCATCGTTTTCAGCAGCGGCCAAGGCATCTGCCATCGTCTGATACATGGCAGCGGTGATGGCATTCTTCTTGTCTGCACGATTGAAGTGCAGGATCATGATACCGTCTTGCTTCCCGAGTTTAATATCCATGACGCCCGATCCTGTTGGCTTGGCTAAGGTGGCTTGGCTGAGGGGGCTTGACTTACATACGCTCGAAGATGCCGGCAGCACCCATACCGGTGCCGACGCACATCGTCACCATGCCGTACTTGAGCTGCTTGCGTCGCATCGCATGAATGACCGTCGCTGCACGAATGGCACCCGTCGCGCCGAGTGGATGCCCGAGCGCAATCGCTCCACCCATAGGATTGACCTTTGCCGGATCGAGCCCGAGATCCTGAATCACCGCAATCGCCTGTGCAGCGAAGGCTTCGTTCAATTCGATCCAGTCGATCTGATCCAGCGTCAAGCCGCCGGCTTTCAACGCTGCGGGAATTGCTTCCTTCGGACCGATTCCCATAATTTCCGGCGGCACGCCGCGCACGGAAAACGATACGAACCGCGCCAGCGGCACCAGATTGCATTGCTTGAGCACACGCTCGCTGACCAGGATCACGGCACCGGCACCGTCCGACATTTGCGAGCTGTTGCCTGCCGTGACCGAACCTTTTGCCGAAAACACCGGGCGCAATCCCGACAGCGCCGCCAAGGTGGTATCGGCGCGGGCACCTTCGTCCTGGCGTACCGAGCGGTGGGTGATGTCGACCTCGCCGGTTGCCGTATTGGGCGTGCGCTGGGCAATCTGGATTGTCGTCATCTCGGCATCGAATTCACCTGCTTGTTGCGCCGCCAATGCCTTTTGATGCGATGCCAGGGCGAACTGATCCTGCGCTTCGCGCGACACTTTCCATTGGCTGGCAACGTTCTCGGCAGTCAAGCCCATGCCGTAGGCCATGCCGACATGTTCGTCCTCGAACACGCGTGGATTGACTGCGGGATGAAAGCCCATCATCGGCACCATCGACATCGATTCCGCGCCTGCCGCGATCATCACGTCGGCCTGGCCGGTGCGAATACGGTCGGCTGCCATGGCGATGGCAGTGATGCCGGATGCGCAATAGCGGTTCACGGTCACGCCGCCGACGGTGTCGGGCAGGCCAGCCAGCAGCACGGCGTTGCGCGCCATATTCAAGCCTTGTGCACCTTCGGGAAACGAACAGCCGACGATGGCATCTTCGATCAATGCCGGATCGAGACCCGGCACCTGCGCCAGCGCCGACTGCAGGACCGACACTAACAGGTCGTCGGGGCGGGTGTGGCGAAACATGCCGCGGGGTGCTTTGCCGATGGGCGAACGGGTGGCGGCGACGATGTAGGCTTCTTGAAGTTGGCTCATGATCTCTTTCTGGTCAGTTGGGGACAGAGTACCGCTGCGCTTAACTCTTTCCCGCAATAAATCAATTTCGAACCGGTTTTCCGGTCTGCATCATCCCCATGATCCGTTCCTGCGTCTTGGGATGACTGAGCAGCTCCATGAAGGCACGCCGCTCCGCATCGAGCAGCCATTGCTCATCGACCAATGTGCCTTCCTCGACATCGCCGCCGCATACGACCTGGGCAATCATCTGCCCCAGCTTGTAGTCGTGCGCCGAGATATAGCCGCCGTCGCGCATGTTGACCAGCTGCGCCATGATGTTGGCCACGCCATGACGCCCTACCACCGGTACCGGTACCTTCATCGGCGGCCGATAGCCGGCATCGAACAGGGCACGGGCCTCGCTCTTAGCCACGTGCAGCAATTCATGAGGATTGAAAACGATCACGTCGTTCGGTTTCAGGTAGCCCATCGCCTGCGCTTCCATTGCCGATTTCGATACGGCTGCCGTCGCGGCACTGGTAAACGAGCCTTTCAAAAATTGGAAAATGTCGTTGCCTTTCGCATCCGCAGCGGCCCTTACCGCCGCTTCCTTCAGGCCGCCGCCGCCGGGTATCAAACCGACGCCGACTTCGACCAGGCCGATATAGGATTCCAGCGCCGCCACGCGCCGCGCGGCATGCAGCATCAGCTCGCAGCCACCGCCCAGCGCCAGACCGGCCACTGCCACCACCACCGGCACATTGGCATACTTGACTGCCTGATGCGCGTTCTGCAGTTTGGAGACTTCCGGCTCGATCAGCTCGACGCCGCCCGACATAAACAGCGGCAACATCGCCTGCAGATCGGCACCTGCGGAGAATGCCCCGCCCTGCGCGGCATCGGTCTGCCACAGCACCAGTCCTTTGTAACCCCGCTCCGCTTCATCGATGGCCCTGACCATGCCATCGACCACTTCGGTGCTGATCACGTGCATCTTGGTCTTGAACGACAGAATCAACACATCGTCGTCCTGATGCCACAGCCGCACCGATGCATCTTCGAAAACGGTTGTGCCTTCCGTGGCACTATCGGCCATGCCCGCGCCCAGCAACGGCGCACGGAATGCCTGCCGTGCATAGGCCGGCAATGTCGAGAGCGGCACATGGGTACCGCTGGCTGCCGAGAACGATCCGGCCGGCGTATGCACGCCGGTGCGGCCGTCGAACACCCAGGCCGGTAGCGGTGCCGTCGACAATGCCTGGCCGGATTCGATATCTTCCCGAACCCATTCGGCCACCTGCCGCCAGCCTGCCGCCTGCCAGGTTTCGAACGGCCCCTGGTTCCAGCCGAAACCCCAGCGCAAGGCGAAGTCGATATCGCGAGCGTTGTCGGCAATGGCATCCAGGTGCACGGCGATGTAATGAAAGGTATCCCGATAGATCGCCCACAAGAACTTTGCCTGCGGATTGGATGAGTCGTGCAAGGCCTTCATCCGTTTTACAGGGTCTTTTTCTTTCAGAATGCGGCCGATCAGATCGTCGGCCTTGCCGCCGCCCGGCACGTAATCGCCTTTGGCCGGGTCCAGCCGCAGGATATCCTTGCCGACCTTTTTATAAAAACCGGCACCGGTCTTTTGGCCCAGCGCGCCGGCGGCGATTAAGCCTGCCAACACCGCCGGTGTCTTATAAACCGGAAAGAACGGATCGTCCGGCAAGGTATCCTGCATGGTCTTGATGACATGGCCCATCGTATCCAGGCCCACCACGTCGGCGGTGCGGAACGTGCCCGACTTTGCCCGCCCGAGCCGGGCACCGGTCAGGTCGTCGACCACATCGCACGACAAGCCATATTTTTCCGCTTCATGAATGGTTGCCAGCATGCCGAACACGCCGACCCGGTTGGCGATGAAGTTCGGCGTATCCTTGGCGCGCACGACGCCTTTGCCCAGCGTCGAGGTCAGGAAGGTTTCCAGCTGGTCGAGAATTTCCGGGTGGGTCGCGGCGGTGGGAATCAGTTCGGCCAGATGCATGTAACGCGGCGGGTTGAAAAAATGCACACCGCAGAATCGACCCTTCAGGTCGACGTCGAACCCTTCTGCAAGCGCCGTGATCGATAACCCGGAAGTGTTGGAAGCGAAGATCGCATGCGGCGCGATATACGGCGCGACCTTCTTGTACAGATCATGTTTCCAATCCATGCGTTCGGCGATCGCTTCGATGATCAGGTCGCAGCCTTTCAGAATGTCGAGATCGTCTTCGTAGTTGGCGACTTCGATCAGTGCCACATGGTCACGATTGCCGAGCGGTGCCGGGCTGAGTTTTTTCAGGTTTTCGATCGCTCGCAGGACGATGCCGTTCTTCGAAGCGCCGTTGGATGTATCTTTGGCTGGCAGGTCGAACAACACCACCGGCACCCGCGCATTGATGCAATGCGCGGCAATCTGCGCACCCATGACGCCGGCACCGAGTACGGCAATTTTCTTGACAGTGAAATTGGACATGAAAGGTTCCTTGGATTCCTTGATTTGGCAACGATCAGATTAGGGCGGCGTCCAGCGCCATCAGGCTGGATGCACCGGAGCGCGCCTGCCGGATCAGCATCGCCGTTTCCGGCAGCAGCCGCGCAAAATAAAAGCGCGTCGTGCCGAGCTTGGATTGATAGAACGGATCGCAGGTCGTATTGTCGCGCACGCTTTCTGCTTCTTTTTCCAGGGCGATTTTCGCCATCCGGGCAAAGAAATAGGCATACACCATGTGCCCCACCACGCGCAGATACGGCACGCAGGCGGCACCCACTTCCTCCGGGCTTTGCAACGCCTTCATGCCGATTTCCATAGTCAGCTTGGTCACCTTGTCGCCGATGTCGGCAAGCGGCGTGATGAATTCCGACATGGCTTCGTCCAGCCCATTGTCTTCGACAAAGGCTTGCACCTGCGCGCCGAACTTCTTGAGCTTGGCACCGTTGTCCGACAAGATTTTTCGCCCAAGCAGATCGAGCGACTGGATGGTGTTGGTGCCTTCGTAGATCATGTTGATGCGGGAATCGCGCACATACTGCTCCATACCCCATTCGCTGATATAGCCGTGGCCGCCGAAAACCTGCAAGGCTTCCGAGGTGGCGATCCAGGCATTATCGGTGAGGAACGATTTCACGATCGGCGTCAGCAATGCCACCTCGTCGGCGGCATCTTTGCGCACCGCTTCGTCGGGATGGTGCAGTTCGCGGTCGATCTGCAGCGCCACGTACGACGTGAAAGCCCGCCCTCCTTCGGCATAGGCTTTGGCCGTCAGCAGCATGCGTCGCACATCGGGATGATGAATGATCGGATCGGCCGGCTTGTCCGGCGCTTTCGCCCCCGACAGGCTGCGCATCTGTAGCCGGTCTTTGGCATACACCAGCGCATTCTGAAATGCCACTTCTGTCAGCCCGAGCGACTGCATGCCCACGCCCAAACGCGCTGCGTTCATCATCACGAACATCGCATTCAGGCCGCGATTGGGCTCGCCGATCAGCCAGCCGGTGGCGGCATCGAGGTTCATCTGGCAGGTCGAATTGCCATGGATGCCCATCTTTTCTTCCAGGGCACCGCAAAAGATCGGGTTGCGCGCACCGAGCGAGCCATCGTCGTTGGGCAAGAATTTCGGCACCAGAAACAGCGAAATGCCTTTGGTGCCTGCAGGGGCATCGGGCAAGCGCGCCAGCACCAGATGCAGGATATTGGCTGCCATGTCGTGCTCGCCGGCGGAGATGAAAATCTTGCCGCCGCTGATCTTGTACGACCCGTCTGCCTGAGGCTCGGCCTTGGAGCGCAGCATGCCCAGATCGGTGCCGCAATGCGGCTCGGTCAGGCACATGGTGCCGGTCCACTCCCCGGAGATCAGCTTCGGCAGATACAGCGCCTTCATCGCCTCGCTGCCATGTGCATGCAGGCATTCGTAGGCACCGTGCGATAGCCCCGGATACATGGTCCAGGATTGGTTGGCGGCATTGAGCATTTCATAAAACGAATTATTCACTACCAGTGGCAAACCCTGGCCGCCGTATTCAGGATCGCACGACAAAGCAGGCCAACCGGCTTCGATATATTGTTTGTACGCTTCCTTGAAGCCCTTGGGTGGCGTGACTTCGTGCGTACTTCGATCCAGGTGGCAGCCTTCCCGATCCCCGGAATGATTCAGCGGAAACAGCACTTGCGCAGCGAATTTTCCACCTTCTTCCAGGATCTGGTTGATGAAATCCGCATCCATCTCGGCATGTCGGGGCAACTGCTTGAGTTCCTGCTCGACGCCCAGCAGTTCGTGCAATACGAATTGCATGTCGCGCAGCGGTGCGGTGTAGTGGCCCATGATGCTCTCCCGAATGGAAATTATAAAATTCGTTATAACGTTCGATAACTCTCGAGCAGCCGCTCGAAGCCGGCGGCAGCGCGTTCGACACTGCCTGCACGTTTGATGAAGCGGGCGTCGTGGTGCAGCGCCAGCACCAGGCCGTACATGTCGAATACTAGTTGTTGCGGATCGGTGTCGGCACGCAGATCGCCTTTGTCGGTGGCTTGGCGTACGCAACGTAGCAGCACCTCCTGCCAAGTCAGTACCATGCCGACCAGCGCATCCCGGATCGGGCCCGGCCGATCGTCGTATTCGGCGGCACCACTGATGTAGATGCAACCGGAGGCGATTTCCTCCGTCACGCGTTTGATCCAGCGTGCGAACAGCGCCTGTAAACGAGGCAAGCCGCGGGCTGCACGCATGCTGGGCGCGAACACCTCACGCTCGAATTGCTGGTGATATAGCTTCAATACTTCGATCTGCAAATCTTCACGCGAACCGAAATGCGCGAACACGCCGGATTTGCTCATCTGCATGCGATCCGCCAACAGGCCGATGGTCAAGCCTTCGAGTCCGTTGCGGCTGGCCAGATCGAGCGCCGCATCCAGGATCGCCGCCCGGGTCAGTTCACCCTTGCGCAGCGACTTCTGGGTCGGCTTCGGTAGCGACTTCTGTGTCGGTGCCAGCGATGTAGCCACTTGCATAAACCTCGGTGAGTTCGATCAATTAGATAAAGCGAACGCTCGTACTATTATGCATCGGAAACAAAATGTCAAATCGGATCTTTACCGATGTTGCAATGATGACAAGGCAATCGTGAATATCAGTCGACTTCGCCCAGCGATTTGTCGATCAGCCGCCGGTCGCGCTTGGTGGGTCGGCCTTTCAGGGTAGTGCCGGGTTCGCGAAAAAAACGCCGTTCATCTGCTGTTTTCACGCGGCGGGCAACACTCTTCTCGGTCTCTCGATACAGGCATTGCGCTTGTTCGGCACTGCCGCGCACGTCGGCAAGATCGACAACCACGACTTCCCATTCGGTGGCACCGTTATTAATTTGGAGGATATCGCCGGGCTTCAAGGTTCTAGCCGGCTTGATACGTCCACCGTCAAGCGTTACCTTGCCGGCGTCAACGGCATCGGTTGCCAGGGTGCGGGTTTTGAAGAATCGGGCAGCCCATAGCCATTTATCGATGCGTAGCGAAAGAAGCGAAACCATCGTCTAGCCGAAGCTGTTTACCGTTACATCAGGCAAAGTGGGTTGTGAATCGTATGTTGCCTATCGCAAACCTAACGAGGTTTGAACTCGGCGATTTCCTTGGCCAGGTCTGCATACTCTGCACAGGATGTTCCGCATACGGCTTCCAGCCTCGCCAGCTGTGCTTTCGCATTCGGCAAATCGTTGTTCTTAAGATGTGCGACGCCCAAATATTCGATCGCACCGCGGTGGTCCGGCTGCAGTTTTAACGCGCGGTCGTAATACATAAAGGCGTCGTCGAGCTTGCCGAGCCCACGGCTGGCGTAACCCAGGTAGTTGAACGCATCGGCGTTGCGCGGACTTGTGGCAATCACTTTCTTGAATGAGGCGATCGCCTTGGCCCACTCTTCTTTATCAATCGCTTCCTTGCCGACATTGAAATCGTCGATTTTTTTGTTTTGGTAAGGCGTGGTTTGAAAATCATCGGCTAGTGCCGAGGTAGCGAAAACCGCAGCCGTCAGACCAAGTGCCATCATGCAAGCGCGTAAAGGGGCGTGGAGGAACATTTTTATCTCCAAAAACAAAACAGAAGGTTGATAGCCTCGAAAAATTCTTAGCGACATCCTATCTTGGCTTGCACGCGAATTGACCTTTGTACCGGTTTTTATTTATGTTTTTCTTCCTGCAAAAAGTTGCATAGCGCGACGTTCAGCGCTGCGGCTTTATCGGAAATCACCGGACGTTGCAGCGATTTACCCACCTCGTGCGCCTTGTCCGCAATTTGTTGTGGAGTCGGCATGTTGGACATACCAAAGCATTGCTTCAGTAAGCCACCTTGACGAACTTCCTGTTTCCGAATCGCTTTGCGCAATGGTTGCAGGGTATCGACCATACCGAGGTCGTTCTGCATCGGCTTGAAAGCAACTGTATAAGGACGGCTTTCGGGATCGATCAGGTTTGGAAAGCTGACGGCCACTTTATCGAGTGGCTTGGTGAATTCGAACACCGCATGAATATCTTTTTGGGAGATGGCTTTCATAAAAATTCCTTTTAGAATTATTTCAAAAAGGAAATGTTAAGCCTTTGCCAACTATAAGTCTTGTCCTTTATTACTTTTTGATAACAATTGAGCAACCGGAAATTTGACCGCAATGCTTTTGCTACCGACCCATTGCAAGATACTGATTTTTTCCAAACTTTGATGCGGACGCAATTTAAGCTCCCAGAATATTATTCGGTGTACTTTCCCAGCGTGATAATCCGCAATACCCCCTGATACAAAAAATACGCCGCTCCATGCCATGCGCGTTCATACCACCGGATATGTCCGAACTCTTCTGGATCGATCACCACACCGTCGGCAGTGGCACGCTCGATGGCTTGGCGTAGTTCTTGTGAAAAAGCGACATCCCGCACTACGATATTGGCTTCCTGGTTGACGAACAGGCTCAAGCCGTCGCAGTTGCTAGAGCCCACGGTGGCCCAGGTATCGTCGACGACGGCGACCTTGGCATGCAGTTGGGTCTTGCGGTATTCGACCACCTTCACGCCGGCCTTGAGCAGCTTCGGATAAAACGAATGAGCCACGGCATCCTGTATGCGGAACTGGCCCACGCCCAGCAAAAGCGTGACATCGACGCCGCGCCGCGCCGCGCGCGCCAGGGCATCGCGCAACTTACGGCCCGGCGCAAAATACGGGTTGGCCAGCACGGCGCTTTCCGTGGCGCTTGCCAATGCCGCCAGATAGGCGCGCTGAATGGTACGGCGGTTGCGCAAGTTGTCGCGCACCACCAGGCCTGCCACGACCGGCGCTTCGCTGTGCGGTGTCAGGAGCGTACGCGCACTGCGAAAGCGCCGCCAGCGTGTGCGCAGTTTCAGATGACCCAGCCTGTCCCACTGCAATTCGACTTCCCGCTGGATGACCACCACCAACGGCCCCTCGATTTGGACGGCGAAATCCCAGCGCGGGGCTGGCAACGGCAGGCTGGCATAGTCGTCGGACACCATGTCGTCGATGAGATTGATGCCGCCGACGAAAGCGACTTCATGATCGACCACGCACAGCTTGCGATGGGTACGGGCCACACCACGCCTGAACCAGGGGTTGAAGCGGCGAAACGCCACACCAGCGTCTTTGAATTCGCCAGCCAGCTGTTTGCACACGGCGCGCCCGCTGCCCAGCCAGTCGGCAACGACCCAGACTGCTACGCCGCGTCTGGCTGCGCGCTCCAGGGCATTTTTGACCAGCACGCCGGTACCGTCGAGTGCAAAGATGTAGGTTTCGAGATGCACCGCCACTCTGGCTGCATCGATGGCGGCGATCAGCGCTGGAAAAAAACTACCGCCACATTCCAGAAGCGTCAGCCGGTTATGGCCGGTAAGTTTTACCTTGCGCATTGCATCGTGACGTCTACGCCTTCAATTGCAGCGTCGCCACGATGGGTGCATGGTCGGATAATTTCGCCCATAACGCCCCGTGCAACACTTCGGCAGATTCCACGGTGAAGCCGCGTACATAAATTCGGTCCAGGCGCAGCAGCGGCATGGCCGCCGGAAAGGTGCGGGCCGGTTGGATCACCGTGTTGCGACCGCTTAATTTACGCAACACCGAAGCGACCGTGACCTTTTGCACGCGTTCGTCGAACACCTCGCATACATTCAACGCAGTGCGCAACGCCGGACTGAGATGGTTGCCCCAGTCGTTGAAATCGCCGGCGATGATGACGGGTGCCTCGGGTGGCGAGGTGCGGCCGACAGCTTCGATCAGTGCAGCCGTTTGCCTTCGCCGGCTGCCGGCAAACAGGCCCAGATGCACGACATAGCAATGCACATCGCCGTGCGGCGTGTGCACGACACTGTGCAGGATGCCGCGCTTTTCATAAGCATGGTCGGAGATGTCCTGATTGCCGGTGGCACCGATCGGGAATTTACTCAAAAGCGCATTGCCGTGGTGCCCATGGTCGTACACCGCGTTCATGCCGTAGGCGGCTTTGTGTGAGTCGCCAGCAAGAAAGTCATGCTGCGGCTCGACTGGCCAATTGGTGGCATGGCGCGTGGCCAGCATATCGTGCCGGCCCTGTACCTCTTGGAGGAAGAATACGTCCGCTTCCATCGAGGTCAGCGCCTGCTTTAGGGCATGCACTCGAGGCCGGCTGCCAATAGATGACACGCCTTTGTGAATATTGTAGGTTGCAATACGCAATTTCATGAGGGTTCCAATACTGATGCGGCGGGTTTGCGCCTGCGACCGGCGCGTTGGCTTCGTGGCTCAGAGTCGGTGGGGTAACTGCAGGATCGCTTCGGCATTCGAAGCCGAGAAGCAGCGATCGGCAGCTTCTTCGTATGGAAGCCAGCAATACTGCAGATGCTCGCGCGCAGCAAGCGTAACACTAATGCCGGCCGGCACCTGTAGGCTGAAAACATGTTCGGTATTACGGGTCACGCCCGGCGCGTAGCGTGCCCGCCAAATCGGGTAGATCTCGTAGACATTGACGAGCTGCCAATCCTGCAGCGCTTCGAAAGGCACGGTCGTGCCGACCAGTATGCCGGTTTCCTCGGCAACCTCGCGAGCGGCGGTGACAGCAAGGGTTTCAGTCGGCGTATCTTTCGAGCCGGTGACCGACTGCCAAAAGCCAGGGCGATCAGCGCGCTCCAACAACAGCACCCGGAGATCGGCTGTGTGAATCACGACCAGCACCGATTCCGGTATCTTGACCGGCCGCGACGGCTCTGTCTGCAGCGCCATCTTGGCCGATCCTCAAACCTTGACGGTAGGCTCGATGGTACGCAGGCGAATATGCAATTCCTTCAGCTGTTTCTCATCGACCACGGATGGTGCTTGCGTCAGCAAACATTGTGCACGCTGCGTCTTGGGGAAAGCGATCACGTCGCGGATCGATTCGGCACCGGTCATCATGGTAACGATCCGGTCCAGGCCGAATGCCAGGCCGCCGTGCGGCGGCGCGCCGTATTGCAAGGCATCGAGCAAAAAGCCGAACTTCAGCTGTGCTTCCTCGGCACCGATCTTCAATGCCCTGAACACCTTGCTCTGCACTTCGGCGCGATGTATCCGCACCGAGCCGCCACCCAGCTCCCAGCCGTTCAATACCATATCGTACGCCTTGGCGATGCAGCGGCCGGGATCGGTTTCCATGAAATCTTCATGGCCGTCTTTCGGCGCGGTAAACGGATGGTGCGTCGCCGACCAGCGCTGCCCTTCCTCGTCGTAGTCGAACATCGGAAAATCGATCACCCACAGCGGCTTCCAGGCATCGACGAACAAATCGTTGCGCCGGCCGAAGTCGCTATGGCCGATTTTCACGCGTAGCGCCCCGATGGCGTCGTTGACGATCTTGATCTTGTCGGCACCGAAAAAGATCAGATCGCCGTCTTCGGCACCGGTTTGCGCCAGGATCTGCGTGAGCGCCTGATCGTGCAGATTCTTGACGATCGGCGATTGCAAGCCGTCGCGCCCCTTTGCCTTGTCGTTGACCTTGATGTAGGCCAGGCCCTTGGCACCGTAGATGGCGACGAACTGGGTATAAGCATCGATTTCCGAACGCGGCATGCCGGTGGTTTCCTTAGCACCGCCCGGCACCCGCAAGCCGACCACGCGCCCGCCCTGCATGTTGGCCGCAGCGGAAAACACCTTGAAATCGACATCTTTCATCACCTCGGTCAGGTCAGTGAAGGCCAGCTGCACGCGCATGTCGGGTTTGTCCGAGCCGTACAGGTGCATGGCGTTGGCGTAATCCATGACCGGGAACGGATCGGGCAGATCGATATTCAAAGTTTTCTTGAACACCAGGCGCAACATGTTTTCGAACATGTCGCGAATTTCCTGTTCCGACATGAACGAGGTTTCGCAGTCGATCTGGGTGAATTCGGGCTGGCGGTCGGCGCGCAGATCCTCGTCGCGGAAGCATTTAGTGATCTGATAATAACGGTCGAAATTGGCCACCATCAACAACTGCTTGAACAGCTGGGGCGACTGCGGCAGCGCAAAGAAATGGCCGGCATTGACCCGCGACGGCACCAGGTAATCGCGTGCGCCTTCCGGCGTGGATTTCGTGAGCATCGGCGTTTCGATGTCGATGAAGCCGTGCTCGTCTAGGAACTTGCGTACTTCCATCGTGACCTTGTAGCGCAGGCGCAGATTGTTCTGCATTTGCGGGCGACGCAGATCGAGCACCCGGTGCGTCAGGCGCGTGGTTTCCGAAAGGTTGTCGTCGTCGAGCTGGAACGGCGGCGTTACCGACGGATTCAATACTTCCAATTCATGCGCCAGGATTTCGATATTGCCGGAGGTTAGGTTAGCGTTGGTAGTGCCTTCGGGCCGGTTACGCACCAGACCGGTAATACGTAGACAGAATTCATTACGTACTGCTTCAGCGGCACTGAAAACTTCTGCGCGGTCCGGGTCGCAGACAACCTGAACCAGCCCTTCGCGGTCGCGCAGGTCGATAAAAATCACACCGCCATGGTCACGCCGGCGATGTACCCAGCCGCACAGACTGACGGTTTGGCCCAGTAAGGCTTCGGAAGTAAGACCGCAATAATGAGTTCGCATTGACATGTTCGGATTCCAGTTCGGGTTCAGTGCTCGAAATTTAAGGCGCAGGATTTCAAGCTCGAAGGTTACAGCTTAGGTTCTACGAGTATTTTCGCAGGTGCGACGATGATCTTGTTGCGGTCGATGATGTCGGGTGACACCACGCCCATCGAGACGATGTATTTCAAGGCAGCGTCCACCGTCATGTTGAGTTCGACGGTGTCGGCGCGTGGCACCATCAGAAAAAAGCCGGAGGTAGGGTTCGGCGTTGTCGGCACATATAGGCTGACATAATCGCCCTGCAGATGATTCTTCACATCGCCACCAGGCACACCGGTGAGGAATGCGATGGTCCAGCAACCCTTGCGCGGATATTCGACGAGCAGAGCTTTGCGAAACGCGTTACCCGAAGAGGAAAACAGGGTGTCCGACACTTGTTTGACACTCGAATAAATCGTTTTTACCACCGGGATACGTATCACTACCGCTTCCCAGGCCTGAACCACACGATTGCCGACGAAATTACGCGTGGCTAAACCTGTGAGGAAAATAATCAGCAGGGTCAGAATCGTGCCAAGCCCGGGAATATAGAAGCCGATCAGCGTTTCAGGACGCCAGCGCACCGGCAACAGGAGCAGAGACTGATCCATGGTGCCAATGATCAGGTTGACTACCCACAAGGTGATTGCCAAGGGCACCAGAATCAGTAATCCGGTGACGAAGTATTTTTGCATTGGGTCGGATTCGGAGGAAGGAGGTTGACTACCTTTGATGCGTTTCAGACCTTGGAAGAAGGAGTGGCAGATGATGTCCCCGCGGTGTTGCCCGATGTGGTGCCAGATATAGTACCCGCGGCGCTCGTGCCAGTGCTGCTTCCTGCAGACGTTGGTTTGCTATCGGCGGGCTTATCGGTACCTGCCTTGTCGGTGCCATTGTTGCCGCCGGCACTGTTGTTAGTCTTATCACTCCCCGCTTTTTCGCTACCTGCTTTACCGTCATCTGTTTTGCTCCCGGCAGCCTTGTCGGCATCGCCGTCTTCTTTTGCGGTAACAGGTTTGTTATTGCCATTACGAAAATCCGTTGCGTACCAACCTGTTCCCTTCAATTGAAAGCCGGCGGCCGTTAACTGCTTCTTAAAACTGGGCGCGTCGCACGACAGGCAGACGGTTAATTGTGGGTCCGACACTTTTTGCAGTACATCTTTGGCAAAACCACACGCTTCGCAACGGTACGCATAAATCGGCATTGAAAAACTCCTGCAAAAATCGTCTAAAACCCTGAATTATAAAGGCTTTCAAAGATATTTCTCGGATGGATTTACGCGATGCAACAAAGTATGGGCAAGATATTTTTAATCGATGGTTTTGCCTACCGTATTTACGATGACTATTTGCCGCCTCGCAATTTACCTACGACGCTGCTCGTGTGGTCGGTTGCACCGACGTCGGTGGTGACGGGGCTATCCACTGCGGCAACAACGAGCCGATGATCATGCCTGCTAGGCTGGCCAGCAAGCCCGCCAATTGCGGTGGCCAATAGCCTTCCGGCTCGAATATTTCCAAACCGATCCAGGTCGTTAACCCCATCAAGATCGCCATCAGGGCACCTTGCCGGGTCGCAGGCTTCCAATAAAGCCCGAAGGCCAGCGGTACGAACGCCGCCACGAGGGTAACCTTATAAGCGTTCTCCACCATTTCGTAGATACTCGACTCCGTTTGCAGAGCGAATAAAGTTACCAGCACCGTAAAAATCAGTACCACGCAACGCATACCGAATAAAAACTGTTTATCCGTCTGCGGCGGCAATACGCCTTTCAATATGTTTTCGGTGAAAGACACCGAGGGTGCCAGCAGCGTGGCACTGGCGCAGCTCTTGATCGCCGAGAGTAATGCGCCGAAAAACATGATTTGAGCAAACAGCGGCACCTTCGTCATGATGAGGGTCGGTAAAATCAGTTGGGGATCGGTTTCGAGCAAGTCTGCAACCATCTTCGGGTCGATCATGGTTGCAGAATAGGCCAGAAACATCGGTATGAAGGCGAAACAGAAATACAGCACACCGCCCAGCACCGAAGCACGCCCGGCTATCTTTTCATTTTTCGACGAAGCGACGCGTTGAAATACGTCTTGCTGCGGTATCGAGCCTAGCATCAGGGTGATCAACGCCGCGAAAAACCATAGAAAATCGCGCATGCCGCCGGTAGGCCAGAAAGCGAACTTGCCGGCGTCGGCAGCGTGGGTTACCACTGCAATGGGTCCGCCGACCAAGCCGGAGACTTCCCAGCCGATGTAGAGCATGCCGACCACGATAATGATCATCTGCAGAAAATCGGTGATCGCCACCGACCACATTCCGCCTTTGAGCGTATAAATCAGCACGCTGGCCGAGCCGATGATCATGCCGGCTTCCATGCTTAGCAAACCGCCCGACACCACATTAAAAACAAGGCCGAGCGCTTTGATCTGCGCCGCCACCCAGCCGAGATAGGAAATGACGATGCATAGCGTTACCAAGACTTCGACGGTCCGACCGAACTTCTGGCGGTAATAGTCGCCGATGGTCAGCAGATTCATGCGGTAGAGTTTGCGAGCGAAAAACAGCCCGACAAAGATCAGGCATAGCGAAGAGCCGAAAGGGTCGGCCACTACACCGCTCAACCCTTCTTTTAAAAAAGTGGCGGGAATCCCGAGCACCGCTTCCGCACCGAACCAGGTTGCGAACACGGTGGCGGTTACCACATACATCGGCAGAGCCCTGCCAGCAACGGCGAAATCCCGGGAATTCTTGACATATCGAGCCGCATATATGCCGATGCCAACCGAGATGAGCCAATATACGATCACGAACCAGATCAAACCATTCATCGAAGTTATCGCCAGAGTAAAAGATTTAAAACATTACGTGATGCCAGCGCATGTACACCTGCAACAGCACCACGCCGGCAGCGATACCGGTGCCGAAATACAGGGCCAGACCGAGCAGCAGATTGGTGCGTTTTTGTTCGGCCAGCAACTGCTTCATCAGCACTGCCTGCTCCTGCTGGTGCCCAGAACCTGCCCGGGACAACGCCTGGTGGGCCAGGCGCGGCAATTGCGGAATCAGCTTGCTGTACTGCGGCGCTTCCGACTTGAATCGTTCTACCAGACTGCGCCAGCCGATCTGTTCGTTCATCCAGCGTTCCAAATATGGCCTGGCGGTTTTCCAGAGATCGAGGTTGGGGTCGAGTTGGCGACCCAGTCCCTCGATATTGAGCAAGGTCTTCTGCAGCAACACCAGTTGCGGTTGTACTTCGACATTGAAACGGCGTGAGGTCTGGAATAGTCGCAACAGCACCTGGCCAAACGAGATGTCGGATAACGGGCGATCGAAGATCGGTTCGCAGCAGGCGCGCACTGCCGATTCGAGTTCGTCTACCCGGGTGTCCTTGGGTGCCCAGCCGGATTCTATATGTGCCTCGGCGACCCGCTTGTAATCGCGCCGGAAAAAAGCCAGAAAATTCTGTGACAGGTAATCTTTATCGAAATCGTTGAGCGTGCCGACGATACCGAAATCGAGAGCGATGTATTTACCGAGCGTTTCCGGTGCGATCGACACCAGAATATTCCCGGGGTGCATATCCGCGTGAAAAAAACCATCTCGAAACACCTGAGTGAAAAAAATTTCCACGCCGTTGCGCGAGAGCTTTTTCATATCGACGCCGGCAGCGACCAAACGATCGACCTGGGAAATCGGCACCCCGTGCATGCGTTCCATGACGATCACCGCTGTCGAGCAATAATCCCAAAACATCTCCGGCACCGCCAGCAGATCCGAGCCGATGAAATTGCGTCGCAATTGACTGCCGTTTGCCGCCTCACGCATCAGGTCGAGCTCGTCGTGCAGGTACTTGTCGAACTCGGCGACGACTTCGCGCGGCTTCAAGCGTTTGCCATCCGCCCACAGCCGCTCGACCCATTCTGCAGCCAGGCGCATGAGCGCCATATCCTCATCGATCGATTTCTTCATGCCCGGGCGTAGTACTTTCACAGCTACTTCTCGGCCATTTTTCAGCGTGGCGAAATGCACCTGAGCGATCGACGCCGATGCTACCGGCACCCGATCGAATTTTGCGAACAGCGCATCCGGGTGCGCGCGCAACGAACGGGTAATTTGGGCAATGGCGAGATCGGAGTCGAAAGGCGGCACGCGGTCTTGCAGGTGCGCTAATTCCGAGGCGATATCCATCGGCAGCAAATCGCGCCGGGTCGAGAGCACCTGACCGAATTTCACGAAGATCGGCCCCAGGTCTTCCAACGCCTGACGCAGCCGCTCGCCACGTGGTGCCGATAAATCGCGCCAGAACATGAGCAGGGCGATTGCCTTAGCCAGCCGCGGTAGGGCAAAACCCGATATTGCAATCTCATCGAGCCCGTAGCGCATCGCGACGCGCAAAATTTTTACCACCCGCAGAAATTTACGGATCATGAAAGCCGTCCGATCCGCTTTGTCAACCGCTCGACATCGTCACGCAGGCGCACTACATCGCTGGTGAAGTCACTGACTGCTTGCGGGCGCACCAGCATCGGCTGTTCTTCCAAAAAATATTCTGCTGTGTTTTCTGCGAGTGCCTGCCCGCTCGTACGGGCCGCAACCAGCACAGCCGTGCCGCCCTCGACGATCCGGTTGGCAGCGACATCGCCGACGACTTTGCCAAGATCGCCGCCGATATCCCAACGCAGGGATTGACTAAGCTGGGAGATAGTATTGGCAAAATCCGCATCGCCATCGATCGTCACATAAGAAAATGCCCGTTCACGATGTTGCAGAACCAGCGGCAGGTCTGCTGCGCGAATACGAATCGTCACGGCCGGCAACTGATTGGCCGTTACCGGGCCGATCAGACCATCGGCCCCGACCAGGAATTTCGTGGTCGTCGGGCCGATCTCGAATCGTGCACTCTTGCCAGCATGTGGCATGAGCTTGGCACGGGCCCAGGCTTCTTGTTTCAATAAATGATTCACGGCAGCCGGCAGTAGCGATTCGAAGGATAGCGTCATGTGCACCATGCAAAAGAAAACCGCCCGTACAATGCACGGGCGGCTTGAAGTTTATCAGCTTGCGGCAAGTTGTTGCCGGGCGTCTTTATGCCAAAAGCATCTTTGCGTCAGGAAGTTTGCTGGATACCGGCGAGTACCCAACCGCCTTGGCCATTAACTGGTTTCGACAAATTCCATACTTCAGCGAAAGTAGTGGCATCAGCCGCCGGATCTTCCTTGATCAGGCCGGTGAACCTGACGCTGGCCAGATAATCGTTGCCGACCGTTTCCACGCCCAGCACTTCCGCGTCAAGCTTCACGACATCCGTCACGTTGGCCGAGGCACCGCGCTCCTGCAACTCGAGCCGGAATTCAGCAAACATTTCGGTTGTGGTGAATTCACGAATGTCGTCCAGATCGGCTTTGTCCCAAGCTGCCTGCAAGCGGATGAAATAAGTCTTGGCACTGCGGGTAAACGCCAGTACGTCGAAATCGGCAGGCAGGGTCCAGGTGCCGGCGTTCGTTGCCATAACCGGCGCGGCCGAACCAAGCACACTGCTCGAACCGTACGACGGTTGCTGCAAACCAGAACCGATTTCCGGTGTGCTGGTTTTGGCAAACGGCGTTTGCGTATCGAAGCGATTTGCGTTGGCATCCGTATTGGCGTTGCCATATGCCGCAACGGCTGGCATCGGCCCGGCGTTTTTACGCTTATACATGCGATAGAGAAACATGCCAACGACACCTAGCAACGCGATCATCAAGAGCGAACCGAGCATACCGCCCATGGCTCCGCCGAGGCCGAGGCTAGACATGAGCGCACCGAGACCCAAGCCCAACGCTGCGCCGCCAAGAATGCCGCGCCATGGACTGGCTGGCTTTGCAGCCGCGGCGGCACCGCCCGCCGCCGCAGGTGCGGCAGCCGCAGGCGGCGTTGCACTACGCTGCGCCGGAGCGGACTGGCCGACATTGGAAGATTGCCGCCCCACCGAACTACCGCCACCCAAACGTTTTGCATCGACTTCCGGTATGACCATCGTCACCGAGCCAAGAGCGATCAACGCTGAAAGTATTACCTTTTTCATGATTTCTCCTAAAATTTAATTCCGGTATGAAGAGCCGCTACCCCGGCTGTCAAGTTCACGTACTCTACCCTATTCAGACCTGCATGTTCCATCATTGATTTTAGCGTTTCCTGATCGGGATGCATGCGGATCGATTCTGCAAGATAACGATAACTGTCCGCGTCGCCGGCAATGCGTTTTCCCAGCCACGGCAATACGGAAAACGAGTAGATATCATAAGGTTTTTTCAAAGGCTCCCACACTTTGGAAAACTCCAGCACCAGCAGTTTGCCACCAGGTTTCAGCACGCGCTGCATTTCGATTAATGCAACCTCTTTGCGCGTCATATTACGCAAACCGAAGGCAACGCTGACACGGTCGAAATAATTATTCGGAAAAGGCAATTGCTCGGCATTACACAAGGAAATGGGGACCGTAAAACCTTTATTCAAGAGCCGGTCGCGGCCGACGCGCAACATCGATTCGTTAATATCGCTCAACCACACTTGCCCGCTGGGGCCAGCCTGGCGGGCGAACGCCAGCGCCAGGTCGCCTGTGCCGCCGGCAATATCAAGCACCTTGAAACCCGGACGTACTCCGGCGTGTGCCACGGTTACAGCTTTCCAGAGCCGGTGCAGGCCGCCGGACATCAGATCGTTCATGACATCATATTTGGCTGCGACCGAATCGAATACGCCGGCAACTTTACGTACCTTCTGGTCTTCGGGAATGGTTTCGAAGCCGAAATGTGTAGTGTTTGGCATGGGCAGGAAATCGTCGTTATGATTTTATGATTGTGCAGCAGCTGTAAATTTGGCGTCTATCAGTGTGCCAGCTTTGAATGTTGCAGCCCCATCACGGCTCGCGGCCGGTTTCGCGGGTGAAGCCGGCCGCCTCTAGCCGCTGCAGATAATCCTCCCAAAGCTGTGCCTGGTTTTCGCCAAGCCAATATAAATAGTCCCAGGAAAAAATGCCGGTACGATGACCGTCCGAAAACTGCGGCTGCACTGCATAATTGCCGACCTGCTCCAGCGAATCGATGCGGATATCGCGCATGCCGGTCTGGAGCGTTTCCTGGCCCGCACCGTGCCCGCGTACGGCGGCCGACGGCGAATAGACGCGCAATAATTCGAACGGCAGGCTGAATTCCACTTCGCCGAATGTCACTTCCAACACACGCGACTGGGTACGCACCGTCAGGGCGGAAGGTACTACCATCGGCGTGTTTTGTTTATTTTCGATCGTCATGCTGGCATGCACTCTTCGGCAATGGCTTTGCGTAGCTGAGGTAGTAGCGCCTTGATCGCCGCCAATGCGGCAGGCTCCGGCACGCGCTGCTGCACTCCCCATACCGGTTGCGGGAAATGCGCATCGTCGGCATTGCGGGCGATCACATGCCAGTGCAGGTGCGGTGTCAGATTGCCCAGGCTGGCAATATTAATTTTTTGCGGTTGCAGTACGGTGCGCATTGCTTGTTCGACCTGCCACACCACATTCATGAACAAGGCGCGGTCGGCGGGCACAAGGTCGGTCATCTCACGCTCGTGTGTCTGCCACACCACCCGGCAGAAACCAGGATGCAACGCATCGTCGACGAGTACCACCCGTAGCTTTGAGTGTTGAAACAATATTTCACCGCCGGTGCTATGGCACAACTCACACATGTCGGAGTCGGGCATAGGTTCCGATGCCATATCAGACGAAGTTTCGGACATGACGGGCTCCTGCATCAAACCAGTATCCGTTCGATGCCGCCGGCATTTGCCCGTGCAACGTAATCAGGCAGCCAGTTCTCCCCAAGCAGATGTTTTGCCATTTCGACGACGATGTAATCGGCCTTGGTGCCGGAATCGTCGTTGTAGCGTGACAAGCCTTGCAGGCAGGCCGGGCATGAAGTCAAGACCTTCACCTCGCCGGTAAAGCCGTCGGCACGCATCTTGTCGGTGCCCTTGTGCATTTCCTCTTCCTTACGGAAACGGATCTGCGTCGAGATATCTGCCCGACCGACAGCCAGTGTGCCGGCTTCGCCGCAGCAGCGGTCGTTCTTCTCGACCTTGACATTGTCGACCGTGGTGATGAGCGTGTTGACGGTTTTCAACGGGTCCTGCAGTTTCATCGGCGTATGGCACGGATCGTGATACATGTAGCGGGTGCCGGTCACGCCTTCGAGCCGGACGCCTTTCTCCATCAGATACTCGTGAATGTCGACGATACGGCAACCCGGAAAAATCTTGTCGAACTGGTAGCCGGCGAGCTGGTCGTAGCACGTACCGCACGATACGACCACGGTCTTGATATCCAGATAGTTCAGGGTATTGGCGACCCGATGGAACAACACCCGGTTGTCGGTGATGATCTTGTCGCCTTTGTCGAAATCGCCAGCGCTACGTTGCGGATAGCCGCAGCACAGATAGCCCGGCGGCAGTACGGTCTGTACGCCGACATTCCACAGCATCGCTTGCGTCGCCAAACCGACTTGAGAAAATAGCCGTTCCGAGCCGCAACCCGGAAAATAAAACACGGCTTCGGTATCGGCAGTCGTGGTAGCCGGATCGCGAATGATCGGAATGATCTTGTCGTCTTCGATATCGAGCAAGGCACGCGCCGTCTTCTTGGGCAGGTTGCCCGGCATTTTCTTGTTGATGAAGTGAATCACCTGCTCTCTCACCGGCGGTTTGCCATGTGTCGACGGCGGTGCCTTGGTCTGTTTCTTGGCGAATTTTTTCAGGAGATCGTGGCCTAACCGCTGGGCCTTGAAACCCCAGCCCATCATCACCTGCCGCGTGGCATTGATGGTCGCCGGGTCTTTTGCATTAAGAAAGAACATCGCCGCGCTGGTGCCTGGGTTGAACGACTTCTTTTTCATCTTGCGCAAGAGGTTGCGCATGTTCATCGACACTTCGCCGAAGTCGATATCGACTGGGCAAGGCGTCAGGCACTTATGACAGACCGTGCAATGGTCGGCCACATCCTCGAACTCTTCCCAATGCTTGATCGATACACCACGGCGGGTCTGCTCTTCATATAGAAACGCTTCGACCAGCAACGAGGTCGCGAGGATTTTGTTACGCGGCGAATACAGCAGATTGGCGCGCGGCACGTGGGTGGCGCAGACTGGCTTGCACTTGCCGCAGCGTAGGCAATCCTTGACGCTGTTGGCGATTGCCCCGATGTCGCTCTGCTGCATAATCAACGACTCATGCCCCATCAAGCCGAACGATGGCGTGTAGGCGTTGCGCAAATCGGCATTCAAGCCAGGCAAATTCTGCAGCTTGCCCTTGTTGAAGCGCCCTTCCGGATCGATGCGTTGCTTGTAGGCGCGAAAGTCGCCGATCTCCGCTTCGGTCAGAAATTCCAGCTTGGTGATACCGATGCCATGCTCGCCGGAAATCACGCCGTCGAGCGAACGCGCCAGATGCATGATGCGCACCACCGCTGCATGCGCATCCTGCAGCATCTGGTAATGATCGGAATTGACCGGTATGTTGGTATGGACGTTGCCGTCGCCAGCATGCATGTGCAGGGCGACGAATACCCGTCCGCGCAGCACCCGCTTATGAATCGCAGCGCACTCTTCCAGGATCAGCTTGAAAGCACCGCCGGCAAATATTTGCCGCAAGCCGGCCCGCACATCGGCTTTCCAAGAAATGCGCAAGGTGCGGTCCTGGGTCAGATCGAAAACCGTGGCATTCGGCTGGCGTTCCAGCCGGGCGTCGAATTCGGCAGCGAATTTGTCTAGGCCGAGCACCAGCAAATCGGCTTTGGCCTCGTGCAGAGGGGTGTCCATATGCGTGAGCAAGTACGTCCAGCGGGCAGCGATATCGCGCAATAGTGCGTCGGCCTGCTGCACCCGGTCCTCCAGCATTTCGGCGGCTGGAATATCATCGGCTTCGGCATCCTCGTTTTTGCCAAGCGGCAGACTACCTTTGGCAAAAAACGCCTGCAGTTCCTCGATCAGTTGCAGCTTGTTGCGAATCGACAGATCGATATTGATGCGCTCGATACCGTCGGTATATTCCCCCATGCGATTCAAGGGAATGACGACGTCTTCGTTGATTTTGAAGGCGTTGGTGTGCCTGGCGATGGCTGCCGTGCGAGCGCGGTCGAGCCAGAATTTCTTGCGTGCCTCGGGGCTGACGGCGATGAAACCTTCGCCGACGCGGGTATTGGCGATACGCACCACTTCGGAGGCAGCCTGCGCGACAGCGGTTTCGTCGTCGCCGACGATATCGCCGAAGAGCGCCATCTTGGGAATGACGCCCCGCTTGGATTTCGTCGCATAGCCGACGGCACGCAGATAGCGCTCGTCGAGGTGCTCCAGCCCGGCCAGGATCGCGCCGCCTTTTTTGGTTTCGGCATCCAGATAATCCTTGATTTCGACAATCGAAGGAATCGCATCGCGTGCCTGCCCGAAAAACTCCAGGCAGACTGTCCGGGTGTGCTTCGGCATCTTGTGCAGAATCCAGCGTGCCGACGTGATCAGGCCGTCACACCCTTCCTTCTGAATACCCGGCAAGCCGGACAGGAATTTGTCTGTTACATCTTTGCCCAAACCTTCCTTGCGGAAGGTTCGGCCGACGATATCGAGCTGTTCGGTTTTGAACACTTCGCCAAGCCGGCTGCCATCCTTGCCTTTTTCCACCGGATGGCGCCATTCGAGCAGGAATTTCGCTACCGGCGCATCGTGAATCTTGCCGAGGTTGTGCTCCAGGCGGGTGACTTCGAGCCAGTCGCCGTTCGGATCCACCATTCTCCAACTAGCCAAGTTATCCAGCGCCGTGCCCCACAACACTGCTTTCTTGCCGCCAGCATTCATGGCGACATTTCCGCCGATGCAGGAAGCTTCAGCGGAAGTGGGATCGACGGCAAAGACGAAGCCGGCTTTTTCCGCCGCATCCGAGACGCGCTTGGTCACCACGCCCGCACCGGAATAAATGGTGGCGTAATCACGGTCCACGCCGGGCAGGCGCGTCATTTCAACCGGGCCCAGGCCTTCGAGCTTTTCGGTATTAATGACGGCCGACATCGGCGTCAGAGGAATGGCGCCGCCGGTGTAGCCAGTGCCGCCGCCACGCGGAATGATTGTAAGGCCGAGTTGGATGCAACCCTTGACCAGCCCGGCCATCTCGTCCTCGGTGTCCGGCGTCAAAACCACGAAGGGATATTCGACGCGCCAGTCGGTGGCATCCGTCACATGCGATACGCGTGACAAGCCATCGAACTTGATATTGTCTTTTTCGGTATGGCGACCCAGCACGCGCAGCGTGCGCTTGCGCAAGTCGTAGGTGCTGCGAAATTCCTCGGCAAACGCCGTCACGGCCTTGCGGGCGGCTGCCAGCAGCGCACCGACGCTGGCGCTGCGACGCACGGCATCCGCATCGCCGATTTCGGCCAGTTCGGTCGAGACACGCCGCTTGTCGACTTCGGCCAGCCGGTGATTCAACGCCTCGACCAACTCCCCCCGACGTTTGGGGTTGTCGAGCATGTCGTCCTGCAGGTAGGGATTACGCTGCACCACCCAGATATCGCCCAGCACTTCGTAGAGCATGCGCGCCGAGCGCCCGGTCTGGCGGGCACCGCGCAATGTGTCCAGCAGTTGCCAAGCATCTTCGCCGAGCAACCGAATGACGATTTCCCGGTCGGAAAACGAGGTGTAGTTATAGGGAATTTCACGCAGCCGGCTGGCAGCATCGCCACTCGGTGTTTCGGCGAGCAAAGCTTGAATCTGTACAGGTGCGTTCATCAGGTTGGGAAGGGAATGACGCTAAAGGAACATTCTATCTTAACGAGACAATATGCGATGGCACCTGGCTCTTAACCGGGCGAATTGGCGATCCAAGCAATAAATCTGTGAAAAATGGCAAGTTGAATTGTTAATTTTTGATGTTCATTAAGCGGCAAAAAATTTTTCATCCAGGCTTTTGACCTTGGGGCAACGGATACGTTAGCGTCCGAGATAAAACAACGCGCCCCGCTTGCCATTGCACCTCGCCATGGAAGGAAGCCACCACCTGCGCCACAATCGCCTGCATTTTTTGCGCGTTACCCGCTTTGTGTCTCGAATTACCGAAAATTATTATCAATGTGTCCGGCGACGGTTGATGTTTAAATATCCTGAAACCATGGCGACATATTCCTTCGGCCAGCGAATGGCTGTAACCATGCAAATCAATTTCATCGACGGAAAAATTTTTATCGTTTGGCGAATGTGGCTTATTCAACGTCATTTGCAACAGCCACTCCTGCCGACTCCATGGGTCGGCAAGGATGTCCCGGCTGGGCTTGTGCGGGTAATCCAGCAACTCGGCCAAGGTATGCACCAGTTGGACGGCTTCGTCAGTGTTCAAACGACGGCGCAGATTGTGGATCGCCTCTGGCAAGCATAATTGCAGCATGCGGAGATCGGTAAAACTGTCCGTAAACACTTTCTTGTCCACATTGATAAGCCTTTGCTGCAGCGCTTTCACTATTTTTTTGCAGGCCGGACTGTCGTCCATGCACTGCAAACCGCACAACGCCGAATGAAAAATCCGTGCATCGATAGTGGGAAGGCGCTCAATATGCGGTGCCAAAGCGCTTAACAACTCTTCGGCCTCCACGCTATTGACCAGGCCCTGTAAACCTTGGAAGGTTTTGTTTAAATACTGTACCTCGAATTTCCGGACCTCTCGAATGTGCGGTGTGAAAGCCGCCAGGATGCGTTGCACCTCAGGCTTGCTAGTCATGCTTGACAGTCCTTGAAGGGCATTGCCAATGGCCATTGGCGTTAGCGGGTAGGCGCATTGCTTCAGCCGCTCCACATGAGTCGCCAATGCAGCCAGTACACCAAGGGCCTGCGGACTCTCGCCAATGCGTCTCAACCCGAACAGAGCACGGCTGATTTGCGGTGCATTGAATTGCTGGGCGCACTCGATATGCCGCGTTAGCGCTTTAAGCATTGCCGGAGTTGCAGGCACATCACGAAGATGTTGCAGATTAAAAAGCAGCGTGCTGATTGCCTGCGATGAAAGCTTTAGTGATCGGTGTTGCAGCCAATGCGTGACACCCTTCGTAAGGTTGCCGATAGTGTCGTCCGTCACGCCGCGATGATGATTGTAGTGACGAAATCCCTCTGAAAACGCCATGAAGATATCCGAATCGATTTCATGAACGGCAACTTTTTCAGTTTCCTGCACCAGTTCCGGCAGGCGGCGGCTCAGACGATCAAGAATGTCGAGCGTTGCTGTCGACCCAGGAGGGCGATTGACAAATTGCGACAACGCTTTGAGCGTGATGCCGATCGGGAACTCATTGAGCCTGCAATCGAGGTTCTCCCAGGTGTGCGGAACGTTTAACTGCCGCGCCCTAACCTGGGTGAACGATCGCCGTGCAACGCGGGGCTGCAGATAAGGCGCGCTAGGTGAAGGCTGAGGAACGGGCAAGTAGCCATACGCCGTCAATCCTGACGTTGAAATCAACGGTGGCGCGAGCAACGGTAGCGGCGCAACCACTACATAACCAGGCACCAGCAGATAGTTTCCGACATGTGCGAAGGCTGGATTCGGCAGACCCGAACCGGGGTAGACAGGTGCGGCAGGCACCCAACCCGGCCGAGGAAGATATGCACGCAGTGGTTGAAGCCTCTGCTGATTTGCATTGGCTTCCGGCCCTAATGAATGCCTTTGCATGGCAGCATCCGTTGCAGCCTGATCGGCGTCATTTTGCCGATCGATTTCGCTGCGTGCGGGAGGCTTGCTCTGGAAACGTGTTTTTTGCAATTGCTTTCACTTAATTGGCCAGTTTGGTGGCGGTGTATTCCGAAAACATCCCAAGTTCGCAGTGCCGCCTGACATCGATGAACCCGGCCTGCTCGATGGTGCGCATCACTTGCACCGGCGACACGCATCCCTCGATGGTGTCCCAATAGTAGCGCCACAGTTCGGACGTACCGCTGTTGCGCGCTGCCATCTTTGCCAGTAACGGCACCACGCCGCGCAAATACGTTTTCAATAACCCTTTGAATACACGATTTTCCGGACAAGTAATTTCAAGAATGCACAATCGCCCGCCCGGTTTGAGTACCCGATGAAACTCCATGGTTGCTGCTGAAAGGTCGCCGATATGGCGCAGTGCGTAACCCATGCTGAGAAAATCAACTTGCGCATCGGGCAAAGGTATCGATTCAGCCGTTCCTTCCACCAGCCGCACGCCGGCCGGCACCCGGGCATTACGCAGCATACCCGGGCTGGGGTCGATGCCGGTCACCAAGGTGGGATCGTTCACCACTGTGGCAATCTGCTTGGCCACCAGCCCGGTTCCCACACCCACATCGGCCACCCGCATTCCCGGTGCCAGCCCCGCACGCAAAAGTGCCTGACGGCGGTACCAGGATCCGGAACCGAAGCCAAGCAGCAATTCGATGCGGTCGTAATCCGATGCGGTCTGATCGAACATCGACTGCACCCAGCTGGAGCGCTTCGCTTCGGACTCGTAATAACTGGTGAGCGGCGCATGCGGCGCGCGGACTTGCTCGCCGGTCGTTAAATAAGGTTCGGTCATGGGGGGCTCGACACTGGAAGAAAAAGGAAATGCGATTTTACCGCTCCCAACCTGGTAAATACGGCCCAAACTTGAGCGAAGAAGCTGGTAGGAGAGATTTGAAAGTTTGTTATCAAAATGGCATTGTATAGTGCCGGTTACATCGCTTTTTCCAAATTAATGCGGCACTTCGATTCGAACCTAGAGAGTAAATTATGGTGACTAATTTTAAAAAACCGGTTTCAGCGCCCTCGGCACTGTTTCAAGCGGCGCCGACATTTTCTTCGCCTGCTCCAGACGACAGCGCATTAGCTGCTGCCGCACCCATCTTGAATGAGACACCCCGAACCGTGGAAAAACGAGCCCTGCGCGAAGCGATGCAACAACATAATTTGCGCCAGCCGCCGCAAATCGATGCGCCAGCTGCAGAGCGACAAAAGCTTCCCTTCGACAATTTACCTGCGGAACTGCATCACGGTGTGGTGCACGCACCCGTTCAAAACGTGCCCCACGAAGGTGGCATTGAAAGTAATGCCTCGATCAAGCAGGTAATGCGCGAAGATCAGCACCCAGAAAAAGCACGCATGGCTGTCGAAAATGCACTCACTCATCTTGTCGAAAGTCATCAAGACCAGCCGGATGACGGCGTATTCAAGAATGCTGTTCGCAAGGTCTTAGAAAACAAATTCGATGTAGGTATTCATTTGATCCCCATGATCATGGCGATCACTGCCACTGCGGCCCGCGGAAATCTCCATGAAGAGGAAAACTATGATCTTGAAGAAGGATTAGACAATTTTGTTAAGGAACGGTTTCGCAAAAATACCGCCAGATGCAAGATGGTATGGGACGCCGTAACAGAAAAAACTGACATCCGGTCGTTAGATGTGAAGGTGCCGGAATGCAAAAACCAGGGTGAACTAAACCTTTTTGAGCATTTAAATATATGGGAATCACTGGAGAGCGTGCAACAAAAAAATCCAGGGCTTCAACATTTCCATCTGAATATGTCGAACAATCGACTCAATGACGATGATGCAACATCCCTAGCAAAACTGACTCACTTGACCAGCCTTGATGTACGAAGAAGCAAGATTAGTGGCACGGGTTTGGCACGATTAGGTGCATTGACCAACCTCGAATCGTTATTTTTTTCCACCCGCAGCGCAAGCATTGGCAAAGATGACATCAGGGCGCTTTCCACGCTGGTCAAATTAAAATCTTTCGATATTGAAGGGGTCAATTTTCGCGCTCTCGGCGGCCTGGGCGAATTGTCTACAACGTTCAAAAATTCTGCTTTGATCACATTGCGTGTTTCAGACTGCGAAATCTTAGATGAGCAAATTACAGACTTCGAACTGCCGCAGCTAACAACACTCGATATTTCCAATAATGAGGCGTTAACTGCTAACGGTATAGAGGCGCTGGCAAGGAAATTTCCCGAATTGCGCTCCCTGAATCTGGGTTCGAACGACCGTCTAGAGTGGAATGAAATCAGCTTTGCTGGCTTTAAAAAGCTAGTCAGCCTTGATTTATATAATACGTCGTTAAACGATACGCATGTAGCAAAGCTGGCAACCATGCCCATGCTTACTGAATTAAACATTGGCGGAAATCGCTTGACGCTTGCCTGCGTTCAATCACTGGCGCGCCTGAAACAATTGAAGCGATTGCAACTTTCTACCTACCATTTTTCCGAACAAGATCTGAAAACTCTGGCGGCGGCATTGCCGGATGTTGAAATCATTCGCCCGGAAGTTCTTGATTACTAAAATTAGAAAACAGTCATGAAGCCGACCCCTAAGGCAGCTTCTGCAGCCGCCGCTGTTTCTCAGCTCGAGTCTGCATCGGCACTCGCAAAGAGCGAGGCAACTGCATCGTCGGCGCACTGCGCGCGGTCGTCGCCCCCACCGCGATCGTTGGAGGAGCGGGGGTTGCAAGCAGTCCGACAGCCGCCGGCCGCCACAACGCCGGAGACCGGGTCAGCCTTTGTCGACCTTCCTGTCGAACTGCAACGCAATGTATTAAAAGCCGCTGTTGGGCTGGCAGGAGCCACGCGAAATCGGGAACGAAGCGCACGGAATCTGGCGCAAATACGTAACGTCAACGCCTCTTTCAGAACGTTGACCGATGAAATTCTGCAGGAGACACCACACGCCGATGTCGCACGCTCGATGATGAAAAATACCGTGCGCCGTCTACTGCGGGATTTCACAACTCTGCCAGACGATGCCGCATTTGAAAAAGCACTTCAACAAGTGCTCGAAAATAAAACCGATGTTGCTATTGATCTGAGCAAACCGCTACCGTGGGCCAGTAAAAGTATCGTCCGCAGACACGGTCTTTTGCTCAAAGCGCTCGCAGAGAAGACAGATTTTCGCACACTGGAAATTGACATGCCCGCCGCTGGAAGCGCGCCGTCACTGTTCAAGGCAGAAGCGAATTCCTATCAAGTCATGAAGTATAAATTCGCGGTGTTTAAATTCTTGAGAGAAATACAACAGCGCAACCCTGGCTTAGCGCATTTCTCTTTGAATCTTAAAGCCTCTCCTTTAGACGACAGCGAGTTGGCAGCTTTGGCAAAATTGACCAGTTTGACGCATCTTGAAATATGCGCCAGCCCTATCGCGAACACTGGGCTGAAGGAGTTGGCTAAATTAACGAACCTTGAAACGCTTGCCATTTTTCCCCATAAAAAACTCGACGAGGAAAGCGTTAGAGCACTTGGCAGCTCGACCAAACTGAAAACTTTAAGTTTAAAGGGCGGCGTTTGTAAGTTTCCAGGTGCCCTCGCGGTGTTATCGCAAACATTCAAAGACAGCACCCTGACGGAGCTGGACATCTCAGGCAACTGGTTCAATGATAGTGATGTGAGCGACCTCGACTTGCCTCGACTGACCACACTGCATATCTCAGGCTGCCTTTTGACGAGTGCTGGCGTTGCCATCCTTGAAAAACAGTTGCCTGCTTTGACTGCCTTAAGCATTGGCGACAACGGCAGGATGACCGGGGAAATGGCTGATGTATTGACGGAGAGATTTTCGAGGCTGACCTCACTGGATCTGCGCGGTAACGAGTTGGATACTGCAGCACTGGCCCAGCTTGCTACCGGGATGCCAAAGTTAACCAGGTTGAGCCTGGCGTCGGCCAACCTGGAAAATGTAGAGGTAGGGAAAGCGCTGAGTAACCTCAAGACATTGACGTATTTGGATTTGCAATATACCGGTGTTGATGAAAAAGACCTTCTGGAACTGGCGGCCTTGCCGCAACTTGCCGAGCTGAATATACGGCAGAACCACTTTTCTGCTGCTTGCATTCCTATGCTGGCTCAACTGCGTCAACTAGAACGTCTTCACCTCTCCAATGTGGGTCAGGACGATCGGTTCTGGGATTTGTTAAAAGCCGGACTGCCGGATGTTGAAATTATTGTGCCACGCCAGAATTTTTAAATTTTTAGACGGCGACTGACACCTTCATGCAGCATCTTCTATGCCCGCGACTTTATGTGGCAATTGCTGCCGATTTGCTTTCATGGCTTCCCAAAATACTGCCATGACGCGTCCCACAAAACCCGCCTCCGTATCCCGCCCATCTTCGATTGAAGACCAGAGCGCATCATCCGAGACCACGGTACCAGCACCTCGATCCGACACGACTTCGCTCAGCGCGCTGCCGGACTTAAAATCGTTGAATCTTCGAGGAAATTTTGGGGTTCTTTATGAAGATCAGAACTGCCTCGCCACTTTAACAAAGCTGACAAATCTCAGCCTGCAGGATACGGATCTGGTTGCGGAAGAATTACTCAATCTAAAAAATCTGCCAAAACTTAGCGAGTTGAACATTCTGGAGAATAATCCAAATCGTTTTTGCATTCCCTACCTATCCCAACTGAAACAGTTGAAACGCTTGCACTTTTCAAGCGAATATTTTTCGAAGGAAGATTGGCAGCAGTTAAAAATGGCATTGCCAGGTGTCGAAATTATCGATTTCAAGAGTTACGACTGATCAATTCCGATTTACGAGAACACATATGACGCGTCCTACCAAACCAGGCTCCACGTTTTCCCCAGCTTCTACGCCTACCGAGGCTATGCCGTCATCCACATCGCTTGAAGTACCCCGACAGGATGCAGCGGCAGGTGCCGTGCTGCCACAAAGACTGGCACACCAATTGTCTTTGCAGGAAGCGATGCAACGACATGCGGGGCAAGCGCCATTACAAACGCAATCGCAATCTCAGGACCCGCCATTATTCACTGACCTTCCGAGCGAGCTGCAGCGACAAGTTTTGCGGGTATTGGATCGACAGGCAAGCGTGCCTGGTTCGCAAATGCCTACGACTCGACAGCTGGCACAGTTACGTACTGTCAATCAGGCTTTCAGGACTAACGTAGATGATTTGCTGCAGCAAGACCAGCATGCCGAGGCAGCGCGCGTGGCAATTTCGAATAGATTAACCAGCCTGGTTGCAGACCTTGAAACCTTGCTGGATGCTACAGCGCTCGAAAACGCCGTTCGTCATGCATTGAATGGGCAGACACATGTCAGCATGGATGTACTTGCCATGACTGAAAAATTGATGGAACGCTACGAAGCGATACATCGAGAGGAAGATTTGCTTGGGTCGGACGTCTCGGAAGATGGCTCAGAGGAATATTTCAACGCGGCGGAGACCCTGATCGTAGCGAGGTGCCGCATCGCCATGGAGGTGCTGGCCGAGAAAACCGACTTGCGTACAGTAGAAGTCAATTTAGCGGAATGCCTCGATAACTACAGAAAATTGGTACAAAAAGGAATGGGGCCGCTGGAATTATTAAGCGCAATACATGACCGCAACGCAGGAATCGAACACTTTCACCTGAACGCCTCATTCAACGATTTGACCGGTGCCGAAGTCGCATCGCTGGCAAACCTCACCGGACTAACCGGTCTCGATCTGCGTTTTAACGAAATAACCGATGCAAGTCTGAGGCATTTGGGCAAACTGACCGACCTTGAGTTTTTAGGGATAACGATTTCTGGCGAGGCCGATATCGGTCCGCAGGGTATGACCACGTTCGCACAGTTTCCTAATTTGAAATCGCTGC
Source organism: Pseudomonadota bacterium (assembly GCA_040385645.1). GTDB lineage: Bacteria > Pseudomonadota > Gammaproteobacteria > Burkholderiales > Burkholderiaceae_D > JANXSS01. The sequence continues at coordinate 16,454 of JAZKGZ010000006.1, read as the reverse complement.
AGATACACGGCACGGGCTTCGCCCGTAATGGCATGTGCAATCAACTGTCAAAAACCCTGAAAAATAGTGCATTGGCCAGACTGGATATATCCGGCACGCGGTGCTCCCATCTCAGTTTCGACAATCTCATCGAAGGTTTGGACATGTTGCCACACCTGACGGAACTGAATATTTCGGATAACTACTTAACGCCTGGAATGGTGGAGACGCTTGGAATCAAACTGCCGAATCTGACGGTGCTAAATCTCCGAGAAAACAATCTTAAAAACGGTTTCACCGAAAATGGCTTTGCAAATTTTAAAAAGCTGAGCAACCTGAATCTGCAAGACACGAATTTTCAGGAAATCGAAATAGAAAAACTGAAAACGCTACCGAAGCTTGCCGAACTTGATCTTCAAGATAATGCGCTAACCGTTGCCTGCATTCCCATGTTGAAGGGATTAAAACACTTGAAGCGGCTGGCTTTTTCCAGCAAAAATTTTATGGATGCAGATTACGAGGCTTTGCGCGAAGCATTGCCTGGCGTCGAGATGATGATTACTAAATATCGCGAGTCGACTTCGTCTTGGGTTATCTAACCGGCCAATGTGGTTTGCCATGGCGATCATCCATTTCCTTAATACGAGTGCGTTTTCCCCGATTCGTGACAGTTAAAAATATATATCAAGTGAAAGCAAGCCTTCATGACACGCACTTCAAATCCAGCGTCGAAACTTTCTAAGTCCTCGACAACAGCAGCAACTGCCGGAAAGGCACCATCGCCAATCATCGCCGAAGCGACCCGGCCCGAGGTATCGGCAAACGTCCCGTTGAGACGGCAATTGTCGGGGAAATTGTCGTTGCAGGAAGCGATGCGCGGGCATGCGATGCAGCAGCAACCGACGCCGGAATCACCACTTGAGCCCTCCTCGTTCGTAGACTTGCCGGGCGAGCTGCAACACAGGATTTTGCGGACATTCAACCGGCAGGCAACGCCGCGCGGTTCGCAGTTGAACACAACGCGCCAGTTGGCACAATTGCGAACCGTCAGCCATTCTTTAAAAACCGCAACGGATCAGTTGATTGAGGAAGACCGGCATGCCAAGGCAGCACGGATGGCGGCAGGAAATACGCTTGCAGGCCTAATTGCCGATTTTAAAACCTTGCCAGACGACCTTGCGCTTGAAAAGGCGATTTGCCGTGCGCTGAAAGACAAGCTGCATGTCAATATCGATCTTCAAGCCATGTATTTTGCGGCGGCGAAAAGCTACGATGCGTTGTATGGGCCAACGCTGCTCGGGCCAGACCCTACCGAGGAAAGGGAAGATGATTATCACGATGCAATGGCGGAAGCAATCAACCCAAGAGGGCGGCTGGCGATGGAAGCACTGGCCGAAAAAACCGATTTTCGGACCATGGATATCAATCTATCCAATTGCTTCAACGATTTTAGGAAAGCACCGAACGGAGGTTTAGGGCTGCTCGAATTTTTAAAGAAAATACATCACTGTAATGCAGGCCTCGAACATTTCCATCTGGATGTTTCATACAACGATTTGACCGATGCCGAGGTGGCGTCGTTGGGAGATTTTACTCGCCTGACCAGCCTGGACCTTCGCTTTAATAAAACAACTGGTACAGACTTCGACAAACTGGCAGAGCCGATCAACCTTGCCTTGCTGGGCGAACTAATCAATCTCGAGTCTCTGGGCATGACGGTCCATAGCGGTGCCGCTTTCGATCCCAGCAGCCTCATGACAATCGCACGTTTTCCAAATTTGAAATCACTTTTTCTGGACGGTAGGGGCTTCAGCGATACAGGCATGTGTAGCGCACTGGCGGAATCCTTGAAAGACAGTGCGGTGTGCAGCTTGAGCATTTCAAGCGCATTGGTGCAATATCAGGATATTACCGATCTAATTGGCGAGCTCGACCGTTTGCCGTGTCTGACCGAGTTGCAAATTTCACGTAGTTGGCTAACACCTGCAGCGGTCGGAGCGGTTGCACGCAAGCTGCCAAACTTGGTCGCACTGGATCTTCAGGAAAACCATTTTAAAGAAGGGTTCGCCGAGAACGGCTTTGCGAACCTGCAAAAACTGGTCAGCCTCAATTTGCGAAGAACCGATTTTCAGCTGACCGATATCGAAAAGCTGGAAGCTTTGCCCAGGCTTTCCGAACTCGATCTTCAGGACAACGAATTGACTGCCGCCTGTATTCCCAAGTTGAGCGAGCTGAAACACCTAAAGCGGCTGTATTTTTCAAGCAAAAATTTTAGCGCTATGGATTGGGAAATTTTAAGGACGACATTGCCGGACGTCGAAATCGTTGCCCCGCCCTCCCGGTCCTAAAAACTACATCAAAATAACTGCCCAACCCACTTCCAAAATCCGTCCGGCACTTCCATCAACAGCCATGTCATCGTCAGATAACGCAGGAACTTACCGATCGCCATATAGCCGACGCTAGGCCAGAACGGTAGTTTGAGCCACCCTGCTAAAGTGCAAATCGGGTCGCCGATGCCCGGCAGCCACGCCAACAACATGGTCTTGGCACCATAGCGCTCCAGCCAGCCGAACCAGCGCTTGCTGCGCTCGGCTGCGTAGGCTTTTCTGACGACCGGTTCCGGCGAGAGCAAGGCAGGCACCGGTTTTTGCGTGGCGATTGCACGACGCGCGCCATACCCCAGCCAGTAATCGACGATGCCGCCGAGCGTGTTGCCCAGCGTCGCCACACCGATCAGTGGCCAGAACATGGCTGGTGCCGCTTTGACGGCAGCGAACACCGCCGGTTCGGAGCCGAGCGGAACGAAGGTCGCGGAAATGAAGCTAATGACGAAAACCGAACTCAGACCGACTTCCGGTATGGCAAGTACGGTCAGCAACCATTGCAAGGCGGATTCGATCATTGGGGCCGTGGAGTAAGAAAGGCCCGCCAGTATAATGCAGGATTATTTCGCTGCGGCATGGTGGCTCGTTGCCAGCTCCAAGCAGCCGCCTTGATTGCCTTCCATGACTATCGACTATCTACAAAAAATCCTGACGGCCCGTGTGTACGACGTGGCGGTCGAAACACCGCTCGAGATCGCGCCGACGCTTTCCGAGCGCATGGGTAACCGTATTTATTTCAAGCGCGAAGATATGCAAAGCGTGTTCAGCTTCAAGCTGCGCGGGGCATACAACAAGATGGCGCAGCTCACACCAACGCAACTGGCGCGCGGCGTGATCTGTGCCTCGGCCGGCAATCATGCGCAGGGCGTTGCTCTGGCAGCGACACGGCTGGGTTGCCGGGCACTGATCGTCATGCCGACCACGACACCGCCGGTCAAGATCGACGCGGTGCGGGCCAGGGGTGGCGAGGTGGCCCTGTTCGGTGACTCGTTCACCGATGCCTACCACCATGCCCTGGCGTTGGAGCAGCAACACCAGATGACCTTCGTGCACCCTTTCGACGACCCGGACGTGATCGCCGGCCAAGGCACGGTGGGCATGGAAATTCTGCGCCAGCATCCGGGGCCGATTCATGCAATTTTTGTGGCGGTAGGCGGTGGCGGATTGATTGCCGGCGTCGGTGCATTCGTAAAAGCTCTACGGCCCGATATTAAGATTATCGGCGTGCAAACCGTCGATTCGGATGCCATGGCGCAAAGCTTGGCGGCCGGGCACCGCGTGACGCTGGCGGACGTGGGTCTGTTTTCCGACGGCACGGCGGTCAAATTGGTGGGCGAGGAAACTTTTCGGGTGGCTCAGCAGGTAGTCGATGAAATTATTCTGGTCGATACCGATGCCGTATGCGCCGCCATCAAGGATGTATTTCAGGATACCCGCAGCATTCTGGAGCCGGCCGGTGCGCTGGCCGTTGCCGGGGCCAAAGAATATATTTCGCGCACGCGCGCGGCGGGCAAGGCCATGGCTGGCGAAACCCTGGTGACCATCGCCTGCGGTGCGAACATGAATTTCGACCGGCTGCGTTACGTTGCGGAACGCGCGGAAGTCGGGGAAGAACGTGAGGCGCTTTTCGCCGTCACCATCCCTGAGGAGCGTGGCAGTTTCCGGCGCTTTTCAAAGTTAGTCGGCCCGCGTAACGTCACCGAGTTCAACTACCGTATCAGCGATGGCCGTACGGCGCATGTTTTTGTGGGCTTGCAAATTGCCGGGCGCGACGAGCCGGGCCAGATCAGCCGATATTTCGGTGAGCACGGCTTCGCCACGCTCGACCTGACCCACGACGAGTTGGGGAAGCTGCATATTCGACACCTGGTCGGTGGCAAGAGCGTGCTAGCTGAAAACGAACTGTTGTACCGGTTCGAATTTCCCGAGCGTCCTGGCGCGCTAATGCGCTTTCTCGACAGCATGGCGCCGAACTGGAACATCAGCCTCTTTCATTACCGTAATCAGGGTGGCGACGTCGGGCGCATATTGGTCGGTATCCAGGTGCCAGCCGAAGAAATGGCGACTTTCCACGACTTCTTAGCAAGCCTCGGCTATCGCTTCCGGGATGAAACGGAGAACCCGGTTTATAAATTGTTTTTATAAGATGTTTCTGTAAGCTGTTTTTATAAACGTCGATTTGATTTCTGCAATTCAACGATTGGCCGGCTCTCAACTACCGCCGCATGCTTCTGTCAGAATGCCGGATTGCGCAGGTCTGACTGCGCCAGCAGTGATTTCACCATGACAATTTCTTCCACGCCACAACCCATGCCGCCGCCGCACAATGCCGACCACGGTCTGGTGTTGGGCAAGGCAGCCACTTATGCGACACAGTACGATGCCAGTCTGTTGTATCCGATTGCGCGCAAGACGAAGCGCGACGAGTTGGGCTTGACCGGCGCGTTGCCGTTTTTCGGCATCGATATTTGGAATGCTTACGAAGTCTCGTGGCTGAATTTGCGCGGCAAACCGCAGATTGCGCTCGTAACCGTGACTGTTCCAGCGGATTCACCCAACATCATCGAATCGAAATCGTTGAAGCTGTATTTAAATGCTTTCAATCAAACCAGGCTGGCTGGTACCGATGCGTTTCTGGCGCTGGTACGCGACGATCTGTCATCCGGCTTTGGCGCACCGGTGCAAGTAACACTGACCTTGCCGGAGGGGTTCGATCAATTACGCATGACAGAGCTCGACGGCTTGCTGCTCGACCGGCTCGATATCGAAGTCGAGGCCTACCTGCCCGACCCGCGTTTGCTCAAAGCCAGCCAACAGGAGGCGGCCGTCGAACAAACCCTGGTATCGCATTTGCTTAAATCGAATTGTCTGGTGACCGGCCAACCGGATTGGGCCAGCGTGCAAATACGCTATGTGGGTGCGCCGATCGATCAGGAGGGATTGCTGAAATACCTGATCGGCTTTCGGGAACATCATGAGTTTCATGAACAATGCGTGGAACGGATTTTTACCGATATTTTGCGGCAGTGCCAGCCGAGGAAATTGGCAGTGTATGCACGTTACACCCGACGTGGCGGTATCGACATCAATCCGTGGCGGAGCAATTTTTCGACTGGGCAAAAGCCGCCGAATGGACGCACCGCAAGGCAGTAAATCGGAAAACGGACGAGGATGCTTGAATGCCTATGTAAGCATCAACATCAGCGAAAGTAAATATCAGCAGGCGGAAGTTAAGAATAGCCAATAATGGTCTGAATGTTTCCTTAAAGCAACAATTTTAAGCTTGTTGGGGTGAAAGGCAGGGGTAGGCAGCAACATCGCGCCTATAATTCTTTAAAGCATTTATTTTATATTTGCAATATGACTTATTTTAGCCAGATCCTATCGGTAGACAATGTGATCCTCGATTTAGATGTATCGAGTAAGAAACGCGCGTTCGAGCAAGCAGGCCTGATGTTCGAAAATAATGCCGGTATCGCCCGCTCGGCGGTTTCCGATAATTTGTTTGCACGCGAACGACTCGGCTCGACCGGGCTAGGTCATGGCGTCGCAGTTCCCCACGGCCGCGTGAAGGGATTGAAAGCGCCGATCGCCGCCTTCGTGCGTTTGGCTGCACCGATTCCCTTCGAGTCGCCGGATGCCTTGCCGGTACGGTTGCTGGTGTTTTTACTGATCCCCGATCATGTGACGCAACAGCACCTTGAAATTTTGTCGGAAATTGCTGAAATGTTTTCTGATGCATCATTTCGTGAGGTACTGCTCCACGCCCCCGATGCCGCTGCCGCGCATGCCAGAATCGTTACCTGGCAACCCAGTATGCAGAGTATGAATTAACGATCCGCCACGACCCATGCATTCCACCACCCTGCTGACGATTCAACAACTCTACGACGATAACCGTGAATCGCTGCAATTAGGTTGGTTTGCCGGATTTCCAGGTGGAGAGCGGCGTATCACCGGCGATGCCACGTCGGCGGCAGACCAAGTTGGCCACCTGAACCTGATCCATCCAGGTCGCATCCAGGTCTTCGGGCACCAGGAAACTGAGTACTACCAACGCCTGTCGGCTTCGGCACGGATGCACCAGACCGAAGAATTGGTTGCCGGTGAACCGCCTGCATTCATCATCGCGCAAGGCCTCGAGACGCCGGCTTACATTCTGGCCGTGTGCGACGAAAAGAATATCCCGCTGTTTTCCACGCCTCTGCCTGCGGCGCAGGTAATCGATTACTTGCGCGTCTATCTTTCCAAAAAACTGGCACAACGCATGACCATGCATGGCGTGTTCATGGACGTATTGGGTGTGGGTGCGCTGATCACCGGCGAATCCGGTCTCGGCAAGAGCGAACTGGGCCTGGAGCTGATTTCGCGCAATCATGGCCTGGTCGCCGACGACGCCGTGGAATTCGCACGTATCGCACCGAACATGATCGAGGGCCGCTGCCCACCGTTGCTGCAGAATCTGCTGGAAGTACGCGGCTTGGGATTACTGGATATAAAAACCATTTTTGGTGAAACGGCCGTGCGCCGCAAGATGCGCTTGAAGCTGATCGTGCATCTGGTCAGACGCAGCACCTTGGAAGAAAATTACGAACGTTTGCCGTTACATTCTCAAACACAAGATGTATTGGGGCTGCCGATTCGCAAGGTCGTGATTCCGGTGGAAGCCGGTCGCAACCTTGCAGTATTGTTGGAAGCGGCGGTGCGCAATACGATTTTGCAACTTCGGGGCATCGACACACTCAAAGAATTCATGGAGCGCCAACAAAAAGCGATGGATACCGGCTGAAACGCGACACGCCGTATTATAATTTCCTATGCGTATTATTCTCATCACCGGTATTTCCGGCTCGGGCAAGTCAGTCGGTTTGAACGCGCTGGAAGATGCCGGTTATTTTTGCGTCGACAATCTACCGCCAACGCTATTGCGCGATTTAGTCGCCACCCGGATGCGGGAAGGCGCAGCCGCGCTGGCGGTGGCGATGGATGCACGTAGCGCCGATTCCCTGGCTAGTCTGCCTGCCGACATTCAATTGCTCAAAGACGACGGGCATGATGTCAAAGTACTGTTCTTCACGGCCAAGACGGAATCCCTGATCGCGCGGTTTTCCGAAACCCGGCGCAGCCATCCACTTTCGCATCGCGTTCGGCCCGACCAAGACCCGGGTGACCGCCCGACCCTGATCGAATGCATTTTGCACGAGCGTGAGATGCTGGTTGCCATCGAAGGGCTTGGCCATGTGATCGACACCTCCGGTTTATCGGCCAGCAAACTACGGTTGTGGTTGAAGGATTTGGTGGATACCGAGCGTGCGCCGCTGACGCTGCTCTTCGAATCTTTTGCATTCAAATTTGGTGTGCCCCTGGATGCCGATCTGGTCTTCGATGTACGCATGCTGCCCAATCCGTACTACGACGTCACGCTACGGCGCATGACCGGTAGAGACGCACCTGTCGCAGCGTTTTTGGCTGCGCAGCCGGAAGCCGGCGAATTGTTATCCGACATAAAGGGTTTTGTCGAACGATGGCTTCCGTCCTTTAAACGTGACAACCGCAGCTATCTGACGGTGGCAATCGGTTGCACCGGTGGCCAGCACCGCTCGGTGTATTTCACGGAAGAACTTGCCAGTTATTTCAAGCCGAACGAGCGCGTGTTGCTGCGGCATCGTGAACTTCCTTCGCACGACGCGCGCGTTAGCGATCACTGAGTGAGCACAAAACGACCATTGCGCGACTTATGAACCACGACGCCACCTGGATACCTCTGTTTCCCCTGAAAGCGGTGCTGTTTCCCGACGGGGTGCTACCTATTAAGGTGGTCGAAACCTGCTGCATCGACATGATACGAGACTGCATGCGGCGCGATTCACAGTTCGGTGTCGTATTGCTGAAGTCTGGCAGCGAATGCAGTGAGCTCGGCGAACCGGAAAACATCGGCTGCGTTGCCCACATTACCAGTTGGGATATGCCGCAACTCGGGGTATTGAAGCTTCGAACCCGTGGCGGTACGCGATTTCGCATTCGCCAAACCCGACGCCTGGCCAACAAGCAACTGGAAGCGCAGATCGACCCGATCAGGCCTGATGCGCCAATATTGCCGGCGGGTGCGCATGTGGATTGCGCCGACACCTTGAAAATCATCATCGACGACCTCGATCGGCGTCAGGCATGTGGCATGGAAAAACTTTCGGACAGCCCTTTCACACTGCCGATACGCCTGGACGATACCGGATGGGTCGCCGACCGCTGGTCGGAAATCTTGCCGTTGCCGTTGAAAGCCCGCCAAAAATTACTGGAAGTCGAGGATGCGCAGAGCCGCATGGACCTGGTGCTACATCTGCTGAAACAAGAAAAAGTATTGAACAAAGGTATTAAGAATTAAGCAGCAAACAAATCGTCGGCCCTAAATAATTCTTGTAGCAGTTTGCGTACCGGTGCCGGCAGGGGTAGCCTGTCGAGCCGCTCGATATCGACCCATACTTGATCGGTTTCACCGACGACGTCCAGACGTCGTGCCAGCGTCACACGATACGGCACTACATGCAGTTTAAAATGGGTAAAACCGTGGGTGAAGGATTGCAGCTTGCTGCAGCTGGCGACATCGCCGAACGGCCGCAAATAATGCTCGATCGAGGCTTGCATAGATATAACGGTAGGCGCATCCATCATAGGTGTGTCGACGGTGTCGTGTGCAACGACGGTAAAGCCGTCCAGTTCCGGTAGCGACAGCAAGCCGCCCCATATGCCTTGCTCCGGACGTTGGGTCAGTAAAACCTGGTGTCGGTCGGCTACGACCAGCATAACCGCATGTTTTTCAGGCACGGCTTTTTTCGGTTTACGGATCGGTAACTCGGCAACCCGGCCAGTGGCGAGCGCGATGCAACGGTCGGCCAGCGGACAACGTTGGCATGCCGGCCTGCTTCGCGTGCACAGCGTCGCGCCGAGATCCATCAGACCCTGGGTATAAGATTGCAGGTCAACGTGCGGTAATAGCGATACCGCCAATTGCCACAGATACTGTTCGGTTTTTCGTTCCCCGGGGTAGGTATCGATGCCGAATACCCTGGCAAAAACACGTTTGACATTGCCATCCATGATGGCTGCACGGGTGCCATACGCAAACGCAGCAATCGCAGCTGCCGTAGAGCGTCCAATTCCCGGCAGCTGCGCCAGCAAAGCGGGGTCGCTCGGAAATACACCATCGTATGCAGCTACGACCTCGCGTGCGCAACGGTGCAGGTTGCGTGCCCGAGAGTAGTATCCCAGGCCGCTCCAGTGGGCCATGACTTCTTCGGAAGGTGCCTCGGCCAGTGCGAATACATCCGGAAAGCGGTGTAGAAATTTCAGGTAATACGGAATAACAGCTGCTACCTGGGTTTGCTGCAGCATGATCTCGGATAACCAGATCCGGTAAGCATCGGTGGTGTTTTGCCAAGGCAGCGTATGCCTGCCGTATGTTTTTTGCCAGGCGATCAAATCGCCTGAGAAACGCGGGTTTTCTGGCAAAACGAGTGTTGCGCTTTCTTTGGACCGATTCTTCTTTATTTCTTTAAGCACCGTTCGTTTCCATTGATTCCGTATCGGGTGTTGCGGGCTGTATCGACAAAGCCAGTTGCAGGCCGGCCTCTGCGTGCCGCAGCAGTTCGTCGCGATGGGCGCATTCTGCATGCAAGGATTCCAACATCGACAACTTTTCTTCCAGGCCGCCGGTGGCAAGCCCGATACGCTCGATCGACTGTCGCCGCTGCAGCAACTGCGCCTGGTGTTCATTGATCTGTGCATCGAGCGGCGACATCAGCATCTGCAGCCAACTTTCTACGTCTTGATTCGCCCGCAAAAATGTTTGTTTCACGCGCAGTACAATCGAATTAAAAAAATTCTGCATCAAAGTCAGTTGGGAGGTTGTCAGGATCGCTGCGGTACCGAACTGCTGTTGGTACACGGCATCGATCGCAGCGATTTCATGCCGATATTTAGCCAATGAAAATCCCATCGGCACGGACAGCATCAAGCCGTGTTCACCAGAAAATTTTCGATACATTGCCGTCATCATCGCATTGATTTCCTCGATCGTCTGGTCGGACACCGCCAAGTTGGTCTGCGCCTGCTCGAAAAACTGTCGTACTGCCTGGCGCAAGCCTTTAGAAAAATAGCTGCGATCCATTTCTGCGCGAGCATGACGAATATCCCGATGCAAAGCGACCATTCCCAACACCGAAAACATCTCGGCCGAAAGACGGGCAAGTACCATGCGGGTCGCCTGCAATGCGCTCAAGCTCAGATCGAATTCCTCGCTTTCGATATCGATGCGCTTTTTCATGTAAGCCACAATTTTTTGATTCTTGCCGCGCAAGCTACGCAATTCGAATAACTGCTCGACCACACCACGTAAGCGAGTATCGACCAAAGCCCGACGCGACGCGGTCAGTATTCCCAAGTCGTGGACGAGCTGGTCGCGTACGATCATTTGGCGTGCCGGAATCAATCCGGCCGACAATGCCTGCTCGAGCGTTGGCAGTCGGCTGCGTTGCAACAATAAAGAGTCTTTGCGAATTTTTGCCAACAGTCCTTTTTGCGCCGACACCGGAAAAACCTGCGAGGATGCCAGCCCGAGCGCCTGCGCCACATCTTTTGCCTGCCCCTGAATTTCGGCATCGATTTCTAGCGGCGTACGCAGTTCGTCCCACAGGCTGTCGATTTTGTTCATCACCACCACGCGACCCGCTTGCCGGCCGCCAAGATTGTCGCGCCATAGTGCGAGATCGCTTTTCGTCACACCGGTATCGGCTCCCAGTACGAACAGCACCACGTGCGCGCTCGGGATCAGGTGCAGCGTCAAGTCGGGTTCGGTGCCGATGGCATTCAGGCCGGGCGTATCGATGATCACCAATCCCTGCTTCAGCAAGGGATGCGGAAAATTGACGATCGCGTGCCGCCAGGCGGAAATTTCCACCGTACCGTCTGTGGCTACAACACCGGCGGCATCCGGATCGTCGGCATCGAACAAGCCGTACTGCACCGCTTGCCCGACTGGTACCCGTTTGGTCAAGCCGACTTGTCGAAACGCCTCCTGCATCGCCTCAACGGACTCGAGTTCCAGAGGCAAGGTAGTCCAGGATTCGGGTGCCTTTTGAAATTCGCCGATACTGCCCGCTTGGGCCCGGGTTTCAATCGGCAGCAACCGGATGCAGGGAGCCGATGTAGCGTCGTAACGCAACTCGGTCGGGCACATGGTCGTACGGCCGGCAGAAGAAGGCACAATTCGTTGCCCATAGTCGGCAAAGAATATGGCATTGATCAGTTCGGATTTGCCACGAGAAAATTCTGCGACGAATGCAATGGTGAGTTTGTCGTCGGCCAAACGGGCTCGCAACTGCGCCAGACAGTCATGGCTGGCACGGTCGCCAACGCCGGCGGCGTCCATGCCGCAGCTATATTCCAACAAGCCTTCGGCAGCGCAAGTGCGCCAATTGCAGAATCGTTCGAATGCTCCAGCCAGATCGCTCACAGTGACTCCAGCTTGCCGATGCAAGTTGCTATTGATCAACTGTTGAATCTAGCACCTGGGCTCACTTTTGACAATTGACGCAATAAAACGTTGAGCGTTGGCCTTGCCGAATTTGCCGCACGCTGCCCGTGCAAACGCGGCAAGGTTCGCCGTTGCGGTCGTAAACGAAGTAGCTTTGCTGGAAGTAACCGGCTTGGCCAGCTGCCCCGACAAAGTCGCGCAAGGTGCTGCCACCCTGCACGATGGCGCGAGCGAGAATGTCACGAATTGCCGCAGCAAGTTTGTCGTACCGAGCTAGGCTGATACGGCGCGCCGGCGTTTTTGGATTGATACCGGCTCGAAACAGGCTCTCAGATGCATAAATATTACCGACGCCGACGACGATGTCACCCATCAACAACACTTGTTTGATCGGCGCGGCACGGTTGCGCGTTTGCCGATACAACAATTCTGCCGAAAAATGCGACTCCAGCGGCTCCACGCCGAGGCTGCGCAATAACAGGTGAGTATCAACTGCGCCCTCGTGGGCAGCATGCCAAAGTACCGCACCGAAGCGGCGCGGGTCGGTCAGGCGCATCAAGTGTGCGCCGACCACCAGGTCGAAGTGGTCGTGCTTGGCTGGCGGAGTTGGATGTGGCAGGATCCGCAAATGCCCGGACATGCCGAGATGTATCAGCAATGTGCCATGGTCGAATTCCAGCAACAGATATTTGCCACGTCGCCCTGCCCGCCGCACCACCTGGCCTGCCAACTGCATTGCCAGGTCGGGGGGGAATGGCCAGCGCAATCCGGCGTGGCGCATCACGACCGCCGTCACCGTCTGTCCTTCGAGATGGGGCGCGACGCCACGACGGGTGACTTCGACCTCGGGCAATTCCGGCATATTCGATTTGTCTCCTGATTGGCCCGGCACATGTGTGGTCTCGATGTGCACACCACATTCATACAGATGCGGCAATGGGCGTCGAATGCAAGTTGGGCGTAGAATCAAAACCTGCGTTCTCGCCGGGATATCCACTTGAAAACTGCATTCCTTATCATAACGATATCGTCACTTCTTAGCGGTTGCGCGGCACTGGTACCCGCGACACCGAATGAACCGAAAGCCGGCCCGACAACTGCGCAGCCGCCACAGGCCACGGCCGATGGCGGTATGACACCCATCCTGACCACAAGGCCCGCACGTACCGGTACGCGACCCGGCGCGTCACCGAGCAATGATTCGTTGCCTACGGCAATGCTCACCGACGAATTGTTATTTAAACTGCTGACCGCGGAAATCGCTTTTCAGCGCGGCGATTGGCAAAACGCCTACACCGCGCAATTGCGTGCGGCCCAACAAACCCGCGACCCGCGCCTGGCGCGACGCGCTGCCGAGATCGCCTTAAGCGCGAAGCAGGCTGGCGAAGCGTTGAATGCCGTGCGGCTCTGGCGTGAACTGGCCCCGGATTCCGCAGAAGCGAGCCAATACTATGTTGGCTTCATGCTTTTGAGCGACAACCTTGAAGAAGCACGTGTCATTCTTGCTCAACGCCTAGCCGAAGCACGTCCGCAGGCACGCCCGGCATTGATTTTACAAACTCAGCGCTTGCTTGCCAACGCTAAAAACAAAGAATCGGCGTTCAATCTGCTCGATACCCTCGTCGCACCTTACGCAGATCTGCCCGAAAGTCATATTGCCTTGGCACTCAGTGCCTTCAACAGAGGTGATATGAAACGTGCAGACTTGGAAGCGCGCGCGGCATTGGCGCTCAAGCCGGATGCTGAAATCGCTATTTTGACACTGGCTCAGGTTACGCCCGATAAAACCGAAGTAGCCAGGGTACTGTCGCAGTTTCTTGCAGCGAATCCACAGTCGGTCGAGGTGCGAACCGCCTACGCACGCACGCTGATCGAGCAAAAGAATTACGAAGGCGCACAAACGCAGTTCAAGCAACTTCTAGCGACGCAGCCGGCCAACCTGACCAGCCTTTACGCGCTAGGCATGCTCGGGGTTCAGACAAACCAGTTACCGGAGGCTGAAAAATATCTGACCAGCTACGTCAAAGCACTGGCTGCAAAGGGAGATGACGAGCGCGATCCGAGCCAGGCCCTGTTGCTTCTGGCGCAAATCGTTGAAGAGCGTGGCGACAGCGCGGGCGCGCTTAAGTGGCTGGCTCAGATCGAGTCCGGTGACGCGCTGGTAGGTGCTCAGATCAAACGCGCGCAGATCGTTGCCAAACAGGGCAATCTAGCGGAAGGCCGGCGTCTTTTGCAGGAAACGGCAGCCCGTAGCGAAGCCGACAAAATACGTGTGGTCCTTTCCGAAGCGCAAATGCTGCGCGAAGCAAACCAGGAAAATATTGCATTTTCGGTACTTGATGACGCCTTGAAGCAGTTCCCGGACAATACCGATCTGCTTTACGACTATGCAATGATCGCCGAGAAGAATAACAATTTTTTATTGATGGAGAAATCGCTGAGGCGCGTGATCGAGCTGGCACCGGACAATCAAAATGCTTATAACGCATTGGGGTACTCGTTCGCGGAACGCAACATTCGCCTCCAGGAAGCGTATGTGCTGATAGAAAAAGCGCGGGCAATCGCGCCGGAAGACCCCTTCATTATGGATAGCATGGGGTGGGTGCAATATCGAATGGGAAAATTGAAAGAGGCCGAAGAATTATTACGCCGTGCCTACGCCATACGTGCCGATCCGGAAATCGCAGTGCACCTGGGCGAAGTGCTGTGGGTAAGGGGCCAGCGCGACGATGCCCAGAAATTCTGGCGCGACGCCCGTACCAAAGACCCGAAAAACGACACGTTAAGAAGTACGCTCCTGCGCTTGCGCGCTAGTCTCTGACGTGCGGCATTCCGGCAAAATTCTATCCACCCGTAGTGCCGGCCTGCTGCTGGCCGGCGTATTGAGTCTATCGGTAAGTGGCTGTGCCACCTTCGTCGCTCCACAGAAATCCGGTGTGCTGTATTCGCCACTCGATGCTGCCGCAGACTCGGCTCGACAGTATCAAGAAAACATCGACATCGGCGGGCGCCTCTCCCTGCGCTACGAGCAGGATGGCCTGGAGCGCGTGCTCGATGGAAAATTCACCTGGAACCAGAGTGCGAGCCTGACACGCATCGCATTATCGACACCTTTCGGCCAGACGCTGGCAACGATCGATCTGACACCATCGATGGCGACACTGACCCAAAACGGCCAGGCTCCACGCAGCGCGCGCGACGTCGATGCCTTGACCGCCAGCACCCTAGGTTGGCCCTTGCCGATTTCCGGTCTGCGGGATTGGCTGCAAGGTTTTGCATTGGATCAGCGCGGCATGCGCTACGTCGCCAGTGCCGATCGTAACGGCGACGCCGCATTCGTCAACACCATGGACGGCTGGCTGATTCGTTACCCGACCTGGGAAGAGGGGCATCCCAGACGTATCGATTTGCAACGCCTGACCAGCGAGGCCGGGCAGGTCAATTTGCGTATCGTGCTCGATCAATGGCAAGAGAGGCCGGTACCAAACCGGAAGCCGGGTTGATTTCTTTGGCAAAAGACCATGACGCGCATCGTGGAGGCAGCTTGGTCAATTGCCCTGCACCTGCAAAAATTAATCTTTTCCTACACGTAACCGGTCGCCGGCCGGACGGCTACCACCTGCTGCAAACCGTTTTCCAATTGCTCGACCACGGCGATATGTTGCACTTCAAGCTACGCCAGGATGGCACGGTGCGGCGCATCAGTGCGCTCGAGGGCGTTACACAAGACGCCGATCTGACGGTGCGCGCCGGTCGTCTGTTGCAGGACACGCATTTACAACGTACCGGGCGAACAACACCCGGCGTCGATATCGATCTCGATAAGCTTCTACCGCTGGGTGGCGGTCTGGGTGGCGGCTCATCCGATGCGGCTACAACGCTCATGGCGCTCAACCACTTATGGAATACGCAGTTGTCGAGATCGGAGTTGATGGCGCTCGGCTTGCAGCTCGGTGCCGACGTGCCGTTCTTCATTTTCGGTCAGAACGCTTTTGCCGAAGGGATCGGTGAAACCTTGACTGCGGTGGAAACGCCGGCCTGCTGGTATGTGGTGATCGAGCCCGGTGTGGTCGTGCCGACTGCAACCATTTTCAATGCGCCGGGTTTGACAAGGAATACCAAACCCGTCAGAATAGCGGACTTTTCCGGGGTGCAAATCGGCTTCGGAAAAAATGACTTGCAGGATGTCGCTGTTGCTTTGCATGCGCCGATCGCGGCTGCCGTTGCATGGCTTGCGCAATTCGGCAAGGCACGCATGACCGGGTCCGGAGCCTGTGTATTTTGCGCGTTTGAGTCCGAGCAGCAGGCAGATGCGGCGATTGACGCAACCCTTACCCGCTCAGGCGATGCCGCCGACGAATCGCGCAGTACCTGGAGAATATGGAAGGCGCAGGCACTTGCCCGCCACCCGTTGTTTCACTTGCAGCAGCCGTAAACAAAGAATTCGTTCGTCGATGGATGATGAACAAGCAGTTGCGTAGGGGAATCGCCAAGCCGGTTAAGGCACTGGATTTTGATTCCAGCATTCGAAGGTTCGAATCCTTCTTCCCCTGCCATTC